>NZ_LQXO02000032.1 GCF_001639065.2 Vibrio barjaei | reverse complement strand
GCATGATTTCGATATCACGCTGAACTTCTTCGTCTTCAAAACGACGACCGATAAGACGCTTAATAGCAAATAGCGTGTTCTCTGGGTTTGTAACTGCTTGACGTTTTGCAGGTTGACCTACTAGCGTTTCACCGTCTGTGTAAGCGATAACCGATGCGGTTGTGCGCTCACCTTCAGCATTTTCGATTACGCGTGGTTTGTCGCCGTCTAGAACAGCAACACAAGAGTTAGTAGTACCTAAGTCAATACCAATGATTTTACCCATCAGGCTATCTCCGAATAAATTCTATTGTTTCGTTTGCAAGCTCCAGTATGGAGCGTTGAGCCGGCAATACACCCGCTCGCAATAGGTTTGTTTTATGTATGAACCTTAAATAAGGGCTGCAAAATGCTTTTCAAGGGAGGAAGGTAAAAAAAATTAAGTTTTTTGCCGAAGAAATTAAAAACTGTCTATAAAAGGGGCAACTAACCCCTTGAAAGCATGACTATCCATAAAAAAAGCGGAGCTTTTAAGGCTCCGCTTTGCAAATCGTTAAATAACGTGATTAAGCACGGCTTTCAGCAAGTTGAGCTTCCGAACCTTGTTCAACATCAAGCTCATTTTCGCTACCCGCTACAATCGTATTAACTGCAGTATCACCAACAACGTTAGAACTTGTACAGAACATATCATTAATACGGTCAACTGCAGCAACAATAGCCAGGCCTTCTGGTGGCAAACCTAGTTGGTGCAGGATAACGCCGATCATGACAACGCCGCCACCAGGAACACCACCAGCACCTATAGAAAGCAATAGAACAGTGAAACCTAGTGTAAATAGGTCGCTCATTTGAATTGGCTGACCAAACGCATTGGCAATAAAGATGGTCGCGATAGCAATATAAATAGATGCCCCTGCCATGTTCATCGTTGCACCTAGCGGAACACCAAAGCCTGCTACCGATTTAGACACACCAATTTTGTCCGTCAAAGTACGCATCGTTACTGGAATCGTAGCGTTCGAACTTGCTGTTGATAGTGAGAACAGTACCTGCTCACGAGTCGCACGGATAAACTGTGATGGGGTCATCTTGGTTGTTGCGCCCACCATTAATGGATACACAACAAAAATCCAAAGCACAAGGATACCAACAACCAGTGCCACATAACCTGCCACTGAAGCTAGCGTACCAGCATCTAGTGTTGCACCTAGTTGAATCATAAGAGCAAACACACCATAAGGAGCAAGGCTCATGACTAGGCCAATTAGCTTCATAATGATGTCGTTCGCTACTTTGAACGCATTTACAGCAGGACCACCCTTCTTATCCAATGCTTGGATGGCAAGACCTGTCAAAATTGCCATAAAGATGATTTGCAACATATCGCCATTTGCAAATGCCTGAATCGGATTGCTTGGAACGATATTGGTGATCATTGAGAAAATATCAGGGGTTGTGGTTGACGTAATCTCAACGGCTTGAGCGACTGTACCACCAAGGTTTGCACCTGCGCCTGGCTGAACGATCATACCGATTGTCAAAGCAAAAGTGATAGCGACTACAGTATTAAGAATATAAAGCGCAAAAGTTTTACCGCCTAAACGGCCAAAAGAGTTGATGTCTTTAAGTTCTACGATACCGCAGACAATAGAAACGTATACGAGTGGAACAACCAGCAGTTTGATAAGCGAGACGAACATGCCGCCCACACCTTCAGCAAAACCAAGTAGGTATTGGTCAAAAATGCTGACACCTGCGAATAAGTATTGAATCGCTGTACCGATTAGTAGGCCAGCAAATAGACCTATAAAGATCTTTTGGGATAGTGATTTATTCATTCATAAACTCCAGAATGTTGTGTTTAGTCCCTGTGTTTTTATAGTTATTTACTTTCTTATTAATAGAAAGCTCAGGGCATCTTACAGATCTAAAGCTCAAAATAAAGCATTAATTTTACATTTTGTTATCCAAAATTTAAAATACTATCACCTATTTTTTCAAAGGTTATTAGAATAAATAACTAAAAAAAATGAAGCCCATAAGGCTTCATTTCTCTATAAATCAAAAACAAGCGGGATAAACCTCTAGTGTCAATCCCTAACTGTTTGCTTGTTATTTAGACACCATTACCATAGCTGGTCTGATCACGCGACCATTTAACTCGTAACCCTTTTGCATAACAAACATAACGGTATTAGGTTCATGATCAGCACTTTCCTGAATAGACATCGCTTGATGCAGCTCTGGATTGAACGCTTCACCTTCTGGGTTGATTTCTTTCAAGCCAAATTTAGCTACCACATCAACGAACGTTTTGTGAGTTAGCTCTACACCTTCAACAATCGGTTTTACCGCTTCATTCTCTGTGTCAGCAGCAGCGATAGCGCGCTCGAGGTTATCAATAACCGGAAGCAGCTCTTCAGCAAACTTATTCAGTGCATATTTACGTGCTTTGTCGATCTCTTGTTCTGTGCGGCGACGCATGTTCTCAACGTCTGCTTTTGCACGAAGCACAGCATCTTGCTGCTCTTTTACTTTAGATTCACTCGCTAGCAGAGCTGCTTCTAGTTGAGCAATTTTCGATTCTTGAATATCTTGCTCGGATTCTTCGTTCCACTCAACATCAGCGTCAGAACCAACTACATCAGCGTCAGCTTGCTTCGCTTCCGCTTCTTGCGTGTGCAGCTCTTCTTGGTTTACCTTATTTTCTTCGTTGCTCATGGTTTCTCCGGAATACACAATTCAAGGCAATGTAGAATATGACTTGCCCATAAAACTTGGATCAAAATCATACCAAACACTGCATATATACATACTTTGGGTATATTATGGGGATGAAGATTTGTGATTCAAGCACTATTAGTTTGGAAGTGATATGAAAAAACCCTTTGAGGTGATCGCCATCATAGGCAAACCAAGAGCACAGAAAGCCGTTCAGACCCATAAAGAACTGTTTCACTGGCTCACCTCTAAAGGCTACAAAGTATTGGTGGACGACCGGCTTATCGACATTCTCGTCGATATCCCACGACAACACTTTTTTAGCCTAGTCCGTATTGGACGTGAAGCTGATCTCGCCATTGTGGTTGGTGGTGACGGTAACATGCTCGGAGCAGCACGAGTTCTCTCGCGCTTCGATGTTGCGGTTATTGGTGTCAATAGAGGTAGCTTAGGGTTTTTGACCGATTTAAATCCAGAAGGGTTTGAAACCTCTCTTGAAGCTGTTCTTCAAGGGGAATTTCGTGAAGAAGAGCGATTTCTTCTTGAAGCCGAAATTCATCGTCATGGCCAGATAAAGAGTCATAATGCCGCTCTCAACGAAGCAGTCCTTCACCCAGGACAAGTCGCACATATGATCGAGTTTGAGGTATACATCGATGATACCTTTGCATTTAGCCAACGCTCTGATGGGCTAATCGTTTCCACACCAACGGGTTCAACAGCCTATTCGCTTTCCGGAGGCGGCCCTATTCTGTCCGCGAACCTTAATGCGATTTCACTGGTGCCGATGTTTCCTCATACCCTCTCTAGTCGCCCTTTAGTTGTCGATGCAAACTGTCGCATTAAGCTGATTGTCTCTCCGGATAACCGAGGCACTCAAGAAGTCAGTTGTGACGGGCAAATCTCCTTACCTGTCTCCCCAGGTGATGAGATTCATATTTACCAAAGTCCAAATCGTCTGAAGCTGATTCACCCTAAAGACTATAGCTATTACCACGTCTTAAGAAACAAGCTTGGCTGGTCAAGCAAATTGTTTTAAAAATCATATTGATGAACCCCAGCAAATGATGCTGGGGTTTTCTTATCTCGCGTTAAAATTGACGACAAATTCAACAACAGTGCGTTCAATCACATAAAAAAACACCTGTACAACTTTACTGTATAAAGAAACAGTATATACTGAATTTACATACAGTAATGTTCATTTAAACAGGTAACTAAAAATGCTGTCTCATCTAAGTGTTAATAATTTTGCCATTGTAAAATCTCTGCAGTTAGAACTCAGTACAGGTATGACAACCATCACCGGCGAAACTGGCGCAGGTAAATCGATTGCGATTGATGCACTAGGACTTTGCTTAGGTGGCAGAGCGGAAGCAGGAGCCGTTCGCGCTGGTGAAGATAAAACCGAGGTCACCGCAGCTTTTGTTATCGAAAACAACCAACAAGCAACACGTTGGCTGGAAGATAATGACTTGTTTGATGGCACTGAATGTATTTTAAGACGCACCATTACTAAAGAAGGTCGTTCGCGTGCCTTCATCAATGGCAGCCCTGTTCCGTTATCTCAATTAAAGTCATTGGGGCAACTTCTAATTAATATCCATGGTCAGCACGCTCATCACCAGTTGATGAAAGGCGACTACCAATTGTCACTGCTTGATCAATACGCGGGTCACACCAATCTACTGCAACAAGTTCGCAATAAATACCAAGCATGGCGCAGTGCCGATATTGCACTATCCCAACTAAAAGAAAACAGTGCTAACAACCTCGCTCAGCTTCAACTTTTAGAGTACCAAATAAAAGAACTTAATGAGCTAGCGATTGGCGAACAAGAGTTTCCCGAATTAGAACAAGAACACAAACGTCTGTCTAATAGCGGAGAGCTGGCCATCACCTGCCAGCAAGCAATTGATATCATTTATGAAGGTGAAGAAGTCAACGCATTAGGTATGCTACAAACTGTGAGCAGTAAACTGGTTCAGCTTGCCGAGTTAGACAATGAGTTAACTGCCCTTCCCAATATGATTGAAGAAGCCATGATTCAGTTGGAAGAAGCCAATACAGAGCTGCGTAGTTACCTTGATAAGATCGATGTTAACCCTGAGCGTATGGCCTATGTAGAAGAGCGCTTTTCAAAAATTATGTCTCTGGCTCGAAAACACCATGTGATGCCAGAAGAGCTGTACCAACATCATCAAGATCTTCTAGCACAAATTGAAGCTCTGGACTGCTCCGATGAAAAACTAGCAGCCATGGAAGAAGAAGTATCTGCACATTTCGACGCTTACGTGCGCTCATGTGAAAAACTAAGCAAATCTCGTGGACGCTACGCGAAAGAGCTCAACAAATTGATCTCACAAAGCATGCATGAATTGAGCATGGAGAAAGCCAAGTTCGCGATCACCGTCGACTTCCAGCATGAGCATCCTTCACCAACCGGTATGGATAACGTGGTATTCGTTGTTTCCACCAACCCTGGTCAACCAATGCAACCAATCGCAAAAGTAGCCTCTGGCGGTGAGCTATCTCGAATCTCACTCGCGATTCAAGTCATTACAGCACAAAAAGTAGACACACCTAGCCTCATCTTTGACGAAGTAGATGTGGGTATCAGCGGTCCAACCGCAGCAGTCGTAGGCAAAATGTTACGTAAGCTCGGAGAATCAACTCAAGTACTGTGCGTGACCCACTTACCTCAAGTCGCGGGCCATGGTCATCAGCAGTTGTTTGTCACGAAAACCACCAAAGCCAACAAAACCGAGACCAGTATGTTGACGCTGAACGAACAACAACGCATCAGTGAATTAGCACGGTTACTTGGCGGTAGCCAGATTACTGATAGCACGCTGGCTAATGCGAAAGAGCTATTAATTGCAGCGTGATTGCGAGACTTTACGATAGTTCCATCGGATTGTTCTTTTAAACAAGGATTGTAAGCTAACTCATAAAATAGCGTCTCTAGTTACAATCTAAGACAGACAAGTTTTTACTTCTGCTTCATCCTTGTTTATTATCTTTGCAGTCTCAAAAATCAAAGTCGTAAATTAAAGCTATGCAATTAAAAAAGTGGTTGATCGCATTACCACTCGCGCTCACGGTGCTGACAGGATGTTCAGTGATCGAAAAAATCGTTTATCGTATCGATATCAACCAAGGTAACTTTGTTGAGCAAACGGCTGTTGAACAGCTACGTTTCGGCATGACAAAAGAACAAGTTCGTTTCGTACTTGGCTCACCTATGCTGATTGAAAATGGCTACCCAAATACTTGGTATTACATTTACCATGCAACGAAAGGTCACGATGATCCCGTGCAACGTAACCTAGTTGCCAACTTCGATGCAACAGGCACTCTCACCAGTATCTCTGGCGATTATGAAGCCAGTGACCAGTTCTACGAAAGCCTAAACTAGACATCAAAAAAGCTCGCATTTAGCGAGCTTTTCTATTTGAGTCTTTTAAACCTCACCACTAACTGGATGTAGATTCAGACTTTCTCTGCGCTGCAGGCTTTCCACCAGTAACTGGGTCAGCGGTTCCAGCCATTTTGGCCTGCTCTGCTCTCTTACGTCGAATTTCTTTCGGGTCAGCTAGCAAAGCACGATAGATTTCAATACGGTCTTTATCTCGTACTGTCGCGTCCAGCTTAACATTACGACTAAACACGCCAACTTTATTGCTTTCAAGATCAATCTCAGGATAAACCGCTAAAACGCCTGACTTTTGAATGATCTCTTCAACCGTTGACTCGTGATTTACAACCAGTTGAAACACACGCTGCTCGTGAGGTAGTGCATACACCACTTCGACATGGATCAACTGATTATCAGCACTCATAGGTGTATACCTCTTTGGCACGCTTAGTAAACGCGTTAACCATGTTACTGGTCACATCATGAAAGATTTTACCAAACGCCAATTCAATCATTTTGCTCGAGAATTCAAACTCAAGTTTTAACTCTACCTTACAAGCTTGATCATCTAGTGGAATAAAAGACCAAACTCCCTTTAACATTTTGAACGGGCCATCGACCAATTCCATCAAGATTTCGCTGCCATGCACCAAGGTATTCGCTGTCGTAAAGGTTTTACTGATCCCGGCTTTTGATACATCGACCGACGCCACCATACCTGAGTTCGATAACTCCAAAACTCGAGAGCCAGAACAACCAGGCAAAAACTCATGGTAACTGTCAACATCATTGACCAAGTTAAACATTTGATCAGCACTAAACATCACCAATGCTGAACGCGTCACTTGTTGCATAAAATTTCCTCAAAATAAAAGGCTGCCTCCGATTCTACTGTTTACCTTGAGTTAGCTCAAGTTACTCGACCTTACGTTTCGTCATAATCAAGCACGCTCCCTTGTTGCCAATTTATCAATCAAGCACATAAAAGCCTTTCCTTAATCCAAAAACAGACCTTATAATGACTCCATTATGGTAAAAAAGAATTCAAAGAAAAAAGCGGGTAGCAATACCATCGCTCAGAACAAAAAAGTTCGCCACGAATATCACATCGAAGACGAAATTGAATCTGGAATTGAGCTGCAAGGATGGGAAGTAAAATCACTTCGCCAAGGCAAAGCTAATATCGCAGAAAGTTATGTCTATATCCGTGATGGTCAGGCGTACATCAGTGGCATGTCTATCATTCCACTTAACCAAGCCTCTACACACATCGTAGCGGAACCGACTCGCGTTCGTAAATTACTGATGCACCGTCGTGAACTAGACAAACTTATTGGTTTGGTTAACCGTGATGGTATGACATTAGTAGCGACGGCACTTTATTGGTCTCGCTCTTGGGCGAAGCTCAAAGTCGGTGTTGCGAAAGGTAAAAAGCTTCACGACAAACGTGCTGATCTTAAAGAAAAAGATTGGGCTCGCGATAAAGCACGAATTATGAAGAGTAATTTGCGTTAATAGTGACCACTTGAACTTGCAAAGCTAGACAGCGTAAGCTTTTCTGGTACTATGCAAGGAACACTTTGGGGCTGATTTAGGATTCGACAGGAATTTTGCAGTCTGAGGTGCATGCCGTGGGGCGGTTGGCCACGTAAAAAGCCGCAAAAAAATAGTCGCAAACGACGAAAACTACGCACTAGCAGCTTAATAACCTGCTCAGAGCTCTCTCGCCCTAGCTTCCGCACGTAAGACGGGGAATAACGAGAGATCAAACCCAAACGCGCTAGCCCGGATTTTCCCACCTGAGAGATGAACGGCGAATTATAATTCAGGTTAGCCATTAACTAGCGTGTCGGTTCGCAGGTTGGTGGTGAAATTAAAGATCGACTAAGCATGTAGTACCAATGATGAATGGTTTCTGGACGCGGGTTCAACTCCCGCCAGCTCCACCAAACGTTTGGAAAGGGCGATAACTCTAAGAGTTATCGCCCTTTTTGTTTTCAGTGAATTGAGTTTCCATAATGTAGATTTTTGGTTTTGACCACCCATAGCCCAAAAGCTTACTGGTGGTCAAAAGGTTGCAGGTTTTACTCGTACTACTGGCAACCTTGCTCAATGAGCGTGAGATATCCTTTCAACTCATCGTCTGGCATCTGAAGCAATGTGTCACCAACATACCACTCAATATAGCTCTGCTGCGCAATCATTCCTTGTTGGGGGTTGCCAATCCAAACACTATGCTGTTGCGCTAAGGTATCGCGAAGGGCAATGGCTTTCTTCTGACTAATTGGCAGGTGGATATGTAGCATATTTGCTTGCGGAGCTTCTGGATTCGGAGTGAGTGATGGGTAATCTCCCAACATTTGGTAGAGCTCAAGCGTGCGCTCGAATAAGGTAGGAAGCGCTTGAATGCGGGATTCAAATTGCATCGCCGCAGCAACAACATATGGAGAACGCTGATAAACACTGCCACCTTGTCTGTGCATCCAAACACTCGCTTTATCAATGAAGGCTTTATCACCAAGCAGCATCGCGCCACCTAAACCTCCGATACCTTTATAAAGAGAGACGTAAACCGAATCAAAGCCATTAGCGATCTCTTGATAAGACTTCTGGTAATGCGCAGCGGACTCCCAAAGCCGCGCTCCATCCATATGTAAGTGAATGTTGTTGGTTTGACAGTGGTTTTTAATCGCATCTAATTCACCAAAGCTAGGTAACTGCCCACCGATTTCTCGCATTGGTAACTCATAAACAACCGCGCCAAGCGTGTCTGGAATTTGCAAAAGCGATGACACATTCCAAGGCTCATAAGGTTTGCCGACGGGCAAGGCATTAAAACGATTTTGTAACTGATAGCCTTGGCTTTCATGGATATAGATATGACAGGAAGGATGCATTGCCACATTGTTACTGCCTCGCTGTTCGCAGGCAATTTGCAGCGCAGTGGGTTGTGTCAGGGTGCCAGTAATTACAAATAGTCCGGCTTCAAATCCGAGAAGCTCTGCAACTTGACGTTCAAAGGATTGTATCAACTCCCCTTCACCATATTTGTCATGCTTTACATCATTTTGCTCGCACCAGACTGCCATTTGCGAAAACATCTCTGCGGGTGTAATCGCCCGATTTCCAGGCAATACAACTTGACACTTATCCTGCATCTTATCTTCCTTTCTCATGTACAAAGTTCGTCAACCATGTCACCTGTCAGTTATTTAGTAAAGAGAAGATTGTTAATCGATTGCTCAGCAGCGAGGTGTATGTTTTACCGGGACTTTGATTGACGAACTGGAACAACAGGAGTATCTATCAGTAGATCTTCATTATTTGGATACCGCATTTGCAACATATCAACGACCTTTTGATCGCAATGAAACCGTTACTTGAGCAGTACGGCTACTTCGCTCTTATTGTCAGTATCTTTTTAGAAGGTATTGGTATTCCCATGCCTGGACAATCTTTGATGATTGCGGCTTCAATACTCTCTTCGCAACAGGTTATGAATCTAACCTTAGTCCTCTCAATATCTTGGTTAAGCTGCTTTTTGGGTAATACTTGCGGCTATATGATTGGCTACTATTTTGAGGGATGGCTGGATAAGAAGGGCTATGTTTCAGGCCCTAAAATGCAAAAGCTTCAATCGATGATAAAACGCTATGGTCCTGCATGCTTAGTCATCAGTCGTTTCGTTGAAGGAATGAAGCAGTTTATGCCACTAGCGTGTGGCGTAGCAAAAATGCCACGCAATGAGTTCTTATTAGGGAACGCTCTCGCGACCACGATTTGGGTTGCTGTCTTTGGTTTACTCACTCATTTTGCTTTTGACCACCTACAGTTATTCCAGCAGTTTTATCATCAACACCGAGCGATCGTTTGGTTGGTGTCAGCCGGCTTATTTGTCGCTCTCATCGTCGCGCTTATGACAAGAAAGCGACGAACAAGTTAGTCAACTGTCACCATTAACTCTAGTCGTAGTACATCCATATCTTCGATTGGATTGGCTTCTGTTAAGGACTGTTTGAGCCCTAATCGGCGGCAAACAGCAATGGCCGCCTTATTCCCAGCTTTGGTTTCGGCGAAGATGGTTGTCGGAGCGAATTGACCAATACCAAACTCAATTAAAGCAGACATGGCTTCGACCGCGATGCCTCGTCCTTGTCTATCAACCGCTAAACCGAAGCCAATAGATGCTTGATTATCAGCCTCTAAACGAAATCCAACCGTGCCAATAACTTGATGGCTCTCTTTCCCCTCAATCACCAGTTGAAATTTGGTGCGTGGACGCTGCTCTGATTGCTCGACAAACATTTCCAGTAAATGCGCATTGAACTCTGGCGAGCACTCCTCTTTTGGATAGAAGGTTTGATACTTGGGATGAGACGTTATGGTGAGCCATGCCTCGATATCACCCAGTTGAAAGTCGCGTAAAATAAGTCGTTCTGTTTCTAGCGTTAATTGCATTTTGTTCTCTTTTTAAATCGGGCACACATATCTGCCGCCTAATTTTGGCAAGGCTGCATGTTTATCACACTCATCAACTCAATAGAGTGACGAAGGTAGCTATTTGGCTACCGAAAAGATTCAGTGTAGAACAAGCGGTGATATTTGGAGTCATAATTATAATTAATGCGACTCTTGCTGCTTTTCAAGCTGTAAAAAAATCGCTACCATTTACAAGTCGTTAAGACATTAACTTTTATTCTCAGGGCGGGGCGAAATTCCCCACCGGCGGTAAATCAATGTTTGATAAGCCCGCGAGCGCTTAACTTTATGGAGTTAAGGTCAGCAGATCTGGTGAGAATCCAGAGCCGACGGTTAAAGTCCGGATGGGAGAGGATAATAATATTTACAGATACTGTAGTGAGTACTCACTAGAGTTCACTGTGCGTATTGCTGCGCATGTTGTAAATATAGAATGATACTTCCTTGCTTTACTGCAATGCGGGTGTCATTCATCTATCTTTTGGATCTGTGTATTTTCATACATGATCCCCATACCTATGCCCTGATTCTGGTATTTTTATTTAGGAGTATTACCATGAATCAGAACCAAACTTCATTGCTATCTGAATTCGGCACCCCACTAGAGCGCGTTGAAATCGCATTACAAGCCCTTCGCGAAGGTCGCGGTGTATTGCTACTCGATGACGAAGATCGTGAAAATGAAGGCGATATCATCTATTCCGTTGATCACTTAACTAACCAGCAAATGGCGCTCATGATTCGTGAGTGCAGTGGTATTGTTTGCCTGTGTATTACTGATGAACAAGCCAAGCAACTTGACTTACCGCCAATGGTTGAGAACAACAACAGTGCTAACCAAACTGCATTTACCGTCTCTATCGAAGCAAAAGTGGGGGTGACAACTGGCGTCTCTGCAGCTGATCGTGTCACAACCATCAAGACAGCATGTCAAGCTGGTGCTCGACCAGAAGATCTCGCTCGTCCAGGACACGTTTTCCCGCTACGCGCGAAGCAAGGTGGAGTATTAACTCGTCGTGGTCACACCGAAGGGACCATTGACCTGATGCAAATGGCTGGTCTATCACCATTTGGTGTACTTTGTGAAGTCACTAACCCTGATGGAACAATGGCGAAAGCTCCAGAAATCGTTGCATTTGGTAAGCTTCATAACATGCCAGTGCTGACGATTGAAGATATGGTTCAATATCGCCTGACGACGGCAGAGCAGTCAGCTTAATTCCCTGCTTCAATGAAAATCGCCACCTAATATTAGGTGGCGATTTTGGTTCTAGCACTTAGCTATTGAGTTCTCGTCTTTCTTACTGGCATGCGCCGGTATTTTCCCAGACACCCCACTCGCCTGTTTTTGTAGGATCTTCGCCCTGCGTCCACCATTTGGCTTTGTAGTTCTGGCCTTGGTAAGTCACTTGATCACCACCAGTGTACACCGCTGCCGCATCCCAGTTATCTTCACAAGTACCACCAATTGCTCCATCGGCACTCACTGTAACAGTATGAGTCTGACTGGCACTTAGTGAGCCATCACTAACGGTCACAGTAAAGGTGTAACTCGTATCGGCAGAAACACTGGGCGCCGAAAAGCTCACTGAACTGCCTAGAACTGATACATCTAGACCATTGGGTGTCTGCCAACTGAAACTCAAAGTATCGTTTTCTGCATCCGTTGATGCGCTGGCATCTAACACCACGGCTTCATTAGCGCTAGCAGCAGTCGGGCCAGTAATGACCACGTTCGGCGCAGTATTATCTGGAATGGTAACTTTTGGAGTGACGTTAATCATGACCACATCTGTGGCCGTTGCACCTTCATTATCCGTTACCGTCACCGTAAACTGATAAGTCTGTGTCGCAGTGACCTCTTGAGCATCAAAACTTGCTTGAACCGTATCGGAACCAACAAGAACCACCGCGTCACCACCAGTTTGCACCCAGTTATAGCTTACGATAGAGCCGTCACTATCGCGTGATGCACTAGCATCTAATGTTACTGTCGCAGGGCCTTGAACTGATTGGTCTGCACCAGCACTGGCAACAGGTGCACGATTGCTTGGTGTTCCGCCAGCTAGACTCTCATGCATTGCATTAAGAATGTCACCATTGTCAGCATCAATCTCCCATGAAAATAAGCCTGCAAGTCCAAGGCTTTGAACATAAGCACCTTTCGCTTTCACTGAGCGGTCATCGTCGAAAGTAATCAAATCACCAGTTGTTTGATTCCAGACATAGGCTGCTTCAGCCATCGCATCGTAACCATACTCAAAACCGTTGACGCCAGTGTTGTCCGGACCAAGCATATACGCTTTTATGCCTTTGTAATCAATGACACCATCTTCCCATACTCCTTGAGCTGTTGAACCCGTCAGTTTGCCGGTCGCAACACCAGTCATAGGATCCGTAGGGTCAGTTAAAGTATCAGGTGTTACCCCAGTCCAACCTCGGCCATACATGGCAGCACCCAATACCAACTTGTTCGCAGGTACACCCTGAGCCAACAATAACTGAATACCGTTGTCCGCAGTATAGGCTGGCCCTTTGTAAGGAACTCCTTCGGTATCAACACCCGTTCCATCACATTGCCCAGGACGCATAAAGTTGCCACAATACAACGCGGCTTGGTGTCCAGGAACATTATTCCAGCCGCCATAGAAGTCATACGTCATGGCAAAGATGTAATCCATATATGGAATCGCTTTGCCATAATCCACGTCTTCAATCTTGTCATGACCAACGCCAATCGCAGAAGTCAGCTCGTACTTTCTGCCTGTTTCTGCTTCAAGCTCATCCAACATAGCTCGCAGTTCGCTCATCAAATCGATGTAAGCCGGACCATCGTTTACTGGGTCACCTAAGTCTGGCGCAGCGCCATCCCCACCCGGATACTCCCAATCGATATCAACGCCATCATAGAACTTCCACGTATTGAGGAAGCGTTTCACGGACGCGACGAATATGTCTCGATTGGCTTTATCGGTAAAGCTGTAAAATGGGTCTGAAAGAGTCCAACCACCAATGGAAGGGAGAATTTTAAGATCGGGATTACGCTGCTTTAGTGCCATTAACATGGCATAGTTGCCTTTAATTGGCGTGTTGTAGTCATGACCAGCTTGAGTAAAGCTTTTCTGATACGCTGCCCAAGGGTCGTGAATAACCACTTCAAAATCTTGCATGCCCTTACAGGCGGTTTGCAGGGCATTAAAGCTATTGCCCCCCACAGACTTCACCGATTCATTAGGACCACAAATCGGGATAAAACCATAGATAATATGGGTTAAGTTGTCCGCCGGAATGTTGTCTACTGTGTAGTCACGCCCATAAATTCCCCATTCCACAAAGTAGGTGCCGACGACCATATTGGGGTCGGTATTATAAGACTTGTTGTTGGGGTCAATATTCATTGTCAAAGGGGCTAGATGAGAGCCATCAGTATCAGCAACCACCAGCTCCATTGGCGCACTTTTGCTACATCCCGTTGCGTCACACGCTTCCACTTGCATTTGATACAAGCCACCCTGACCATAACCAAATGTAGCGGTTGTTTGGCTACCGGTTATTGGTCCTGTCGCCACCTTGTTGCCATCGAAGTAGATGTTATAAGTATCTCCAGTAATACCACTCCACTGATTAAATGTTATTTTAATCTCTGCTAGATCGTTGTATTGAACCATCTGGTCGTAGCCAGAGGTGGTCTCCATAGCCAATTGGATTTTCGAAAACTGCAGATTATTCGAGCCCCAGACGTCAATTGAGGGTTTTGCTGGCGCAGCATTGACACTTTGGCTTACCGCCAAAGCAACCGCCGATACCCCTAATAATAGATTTTTCATTATTTGTTCTCTTTCCCTGAAAGGTCTAATGACGCTGCTCCCACCTGTTATAAAAGTGTGAACATCGAGAACAATTAATAGAACTTGGCGTTTATTTTGTGTTCAAAAAATAAACCCACTTCGAGTCACCACTCAAAAATACTCAATATGTAACAAGAATTTTCATTCACATTTTTACTTTGTGCCCAGAATTTTATCCTTGTGATGGCATATCCTTCCTTAAAAAACACCAAACTCATTCACCAAGAGAATAAGCGCACGCGGTGGTATTTTTCGTTTAAGTCGATGAGCTCACGTTTTAATTCTGGAAAAAAAACAGCGCTTGTATAACAATGTCCTTTCTCATTAGTCGGGGAGCGTTTTCGCTGAGATCACCAAAGTGGTGAGACCCGTTGAACCTGATTCAGTTAGCACTGGCGTAGGGAACTGATAGACACCGCACTAAGACTCTGCGTCCGCAGTGGATCTTTGCCCTGCCTATTTTGTGTTCCTACCCTGAAAAGGAACATGATATGACATCATCAACCTCTAAAACTCCTATTGTATTGACGATCGCTGGCTCTGATTCTGGCGGTGGCGCTGGAATTCAAGCTGACATTAAAGCCATCTCAGCAACAGGTGCTTATGCGTGCTCAGTCATTACTGCGTTGACCGCTCAAAACACGCAAGGCGTGTCTGGCATTCTCGGCATTGACCCTCAATTTGTGAAGGCGCAATTAGACGCGGTATTCAGCGACTTAGATGTAGTGGCGGTAAAGATCGGTATGCTTGCTGATGCGAGTATTATTCGCGCTGTAGCTGAAAAGATTCGTCAATATCAGCCAAAGTACGTGGTTCTCGACCCTGTTATGGTCGCTACGAGTGGCGACCTGCTATTAGAAACTTCCGCTATTGATGCCTTAAAAGCGGAATTACTGCCTTTAGCGACAGTTATCACACCTAATTTACCTGAAGGTGCTGCCCTACTTGGCACCCAAGTTCCGCAATCCCAAAATGACATGGAAGCGTTGATTGACCAGTTACGCGCACTCAATACGGCAGCGATTTTGCTTAAAGGTGGTCACCTTGAGTCTGACTCCAGCAGCAATGACCTACTGATCACTCAAGACGACGTATCTATCTTTGAAACAACGCGTATCAACACCAAGAATACTCATGGTACAGGTTGCACATTGAGCTCTGCCATCGCGTCTTACTTGGCTCAAAACAATACGTTACATCAAGCGGTCTCTAACGGTAAAAGCTACATTACTCAAGCGATTGCTCACGCCGATGAGCTCGACATTGGTAAAGGGCACGGTCCTGTTCACCACTTTTACGCGCTGAACCGATGAACGATATTCGTATTGAAAACGCCACGCTCACCTATTTAGGTGACGCTCAACCGATATTCTCGGATTTGAACGTACAGTTTGAAGCGGGAACTTGGACGGCTTTGTTAGGACCTAGTGGCTGCGGGAAGTCGACGTTGCTGCGCTATATCGCTGGGCTACTAACTGAAAAAGTCACCTTTACCGCCAAAACTGTAGTTCCTAGCCTTACTCAACTGTCGAACAACGTAGCCTACATGGCACAGCAAGACTTGCTTATGCCTTGGTTAACCGTTGTTGATAATGTGTGTTTAGCCACACGTTTAAATGGCCAGCGTGTCGAAGCCAATACGAAAGCCAAAGCCATGGCGTTATTGGAACAGGTTGGACTCGATAGTAAAGCGAATGTTCTGCCCAACGAACTATCTGGCGGACAAAAACAGCGCGTCGCCTTAGCTCGAACTTTAATGCAAGACAAATCGATAGTGTTGATGGACGAGCCATTTTCTGCGCTTGATGCCGTCACCAGACATAAATTGCAAAACCTTGCCGCTCGGCTGTTATGCGATAAAACAGTGTTATTGATCACCCACGATCCGCAAGAAGCCTTGAGGCTCGGCGAACAAATATTAGTCATGAATGGGAAACCCGCTCAGCTTAATACAATCGACCCTCCACAATCGGCTATTCCTAGAGATATCGATGGCGAATTCGCAGCCATCCAACAATCCATCCTAGAACATTTAGGGGGACGTTCGTGACACTCTTAACACAAGTCGCTGAACAAAGCCGTCGACAGGCGGCTGCGCAAAAAAAACAAGGGATAGGCACGCTATTGCGAGTGCTGGTTAGCTTCTTGATTATCTTAGGGCTTTGGAAAGCTATCGTGGTGCTGTTTGAGCTGCCCAGTTTTATCTTACCAGCGCCCGAGGCCGTACTCGTTAAGCTAGTCGAGCGTCATGATGTACTTCTCAAACACACTTGGGTTACGACACAAGAGATCCTGCTCGGACTCCTACTTGGCTTATCAATGGGACTGTTCTTTGCACTGCAAATGCTGTTGTTTCAGCCCGTCAAATGCTGGCTCTTGCCGATTTTAATAACCAGCCAGGCTATCCCTGTGTTCGCTCTCGCTCCAATTCTTATGTTATGGCTGGGCTACGGTATTGCCTCCAAAGTGGTCATGGCAGCACTGATTATCTTCTTCCCCGTTACCACTTGTTGCTATGACGGACTGCGTAATACGCCTGTGGGCTATTTGGATTTGTCACAGACCATGGGGGCTAGCCAATTCCGCCAACTATGGCACATACGTTTACCAGCCTCGCTACCTGTCCTTGCTTCTGGTATACGAGTCGCCGTCGTAGTTGCTCCTATCGGTGCTGTCGCTGGCGAATGGGTTGGTTCGAGTGAGGGCTTGGGGTATCTCATGTTGCAAGCCAATGCTCGCATGTTAATTGATGAAATGTTTGCGGCGCTGTTTATTTTAGCCAGCGTCTCAGTCGCGCTTTACTTTTTTACCGATTGGGGGCTTAAGCGCCTGATCCCTTGGGAAAATAAATAACAATCAAAAGGAAAAACCATGAAATCCATGCTCAAACTCGCTGCGGCTCTACTGCTAACTGCAGCCAGCATCATGCCAGCACACGCTGCAGAAAAAAAGCTCACGCTAATGCTCGACTGGTTTGTTAACCCAAATCATGGCCCTATTGTCATTGCTCAAGAGAAAGGCTACTTCAAAGAGCAAGGGCTTAATGTTGATATTCAAGAGCCAGCCGACCCAAGCACACCTGCCAAACTGGTTGCTGCGGGGAAAGTCGACCTTGCTGTTTCGTATCAAACCAGCCTTACTATCGACGTGGCTGCTGGGCTGCCACTGATCCGCAGCGCAACTCTGATCGCAACGCCGCTTAATACCATGATGGTATTGGACAATGGCAAGATAAACACACTAGCAGACCTAAAAGGTAAAAAAATTGGTATTGCTATCGCAGGTAACGAAGAAGCGACCATAGGTACCATGCTCAGTACCGAGGGAGTGGCATTTGACGAGGTACAGATCATTAATGTTGGTTGGGCTCTATCCTCCTCTCTCGCATCAGGAAAAGTAGACGCAATTTGGGGTGGTTTGAGAAACTTTGAAACCAACCAGCTAGAACTTGAAGGTTATAAACCAAAAGCCTTTTTCCCAGAAGAACACGGCGTCCCGACTTATGAGGAGCTAGTGTTTGTTGCCAATGCCAACAGCTATGACAAAGATGCCATCGTAAAATTCAACCGTGCTATTGAAAAGGCCACCACTTACATAGTGAATCACCCAACAGCTTCTTGGAATGAATTTGTTGCCTACGCACCAGACACGTTAAACAACGAACTCAATAAAAGAGCATGGCGTGACACGTTGACTCGATTTGCACTTAGACCATCTGCGGTTGATGCGACCAAATATGATGCGTTTACCGAATTCATGTATCAACACAAAATTATCAGTGCTAAGCCAAAAGCAGAGACCATCGTACCTGTACTTTAGGAGTGACCATGAACCATCAAGACTTAATTAACGCTTGCCAACAAGAGTGGTTGGCTTATACCGAACATGACTTCGTCAAGCAATTAGCCGTGGGGACTCTCGATCAGCAGGCGTATTTACACTATTTGAAGCAGGATTTTCTGTTCTTAAAGCAGTACGCTCGTGCCTATGCACTCGCGATCTACAAAGCCAAAACACTCGCTCAAATGCGGGAAGCGGTGCCAAGTGTTGAGGCATTATTAAACTCTGAGATTGGCCACCATGTCGCTTATTGCCAGCAGTGGGGAATCACAGAAGCAGATATGGAAGCGGAAGTCGAAGATTTTGGTACCGTGGCGTACACTCGATATGTTCTAGATGCAGGAATGACGGGCGAATTAGTTGACCTTTATGCTGCACTAGCACCTTGCGCCATCGGCTATGCAGTTATCGGTGACAACTTACTCAAAAGCGCCGATACCATGCTAGAAGGTAACCCCTATCGTAGTTGGATAGAACTGTATGGTAGCGAAGAATTCCAGTCAGGTGTGCAAACCAGTATCAAACGATTAGACGCGCTACTAAAAGACATTGACCTGCAAAGCCAGAGAGCACAAGAGATCATACATGTGTTTAAAACGGCAACTCGCATGGAAATCGCCTTTTGGCAACAAGGCTTAGATGCCGCCTAATCCAAAGCCGACCATTTAGGTCGGCTTTTTTATCTCTTCAAAGAAAGCAATTAACAAACAAATATCACACAAACAACCCGCATTTAAAATTTTGTGCCTGCCATCACGTGTTAACACAATATTTACATCCAATCTTAACATTTGCAACAAACTTAGGTAGGATGCGCGAAGTGTTTTATAAATTCAAACACTTCGCGCTCAGCTTTCTCATGCTTTTCGTGCAAGCAAGGACGATTGGGAAACGGTGGGTATCAACAATAGCTTTTGAACAATCAGAACATCAGTCGCTGAGTTTCAAAAGCTACCCCAGCTTTACAGGGAAGAACTATGCAGTCTTTGGTTGATTTTTTAAACGGGATAATCTGGAGTCCCGCTCTAATTTACTTGTGTCTTGGTGCTGGCCTTTTTTATTCAGTGCTCACTCGTTTTGTACAGGTACGTCATTTCTTTGAAATGTGGCGTCTATTACTTTCCGGTAAAAGCTCGGAAAAAGGGATTTCCTCATTTCAAGCTTTAGCGGTTTCACTTTCTGGTCGCGTTGGTACAGGTAACATTGCCGGTGTCGCTGCGGCTATTGGTTTTGGTGGTCCAGGCGCAGTTTTCTGGATGTGGATGGTTGCGTTTTTTGGCGCAGCAACAGCCTATATCGAATCAACGCTCGCTCAAATCTATAAAGAAGAAGATGAAGGGCAATTTCGTGGCGGCCCAGCTTATTACATAGAAAAAGCGATGGGACAAAAATGGTACGCATGGATCTTTGCTATTGCGACTATTTTCGCTTGTGGTGTTCTTCTACCTGGTGTTCAATCGAACAGCATTGGTAATGCAGTAGAAACCGCATTCGGCACAGGCGCTATGATTGACACTGCTATCGGTACCATCAGTTTTGCTAAAATTTTCACTGGTGCAGTTATTTCAGTCATTCTTGCGTTCATCATTTTTGGTGGCGTAAAACGAATCGCAAACTTCACACAGATCGTTGTGCCATTTATGGCGCTAGCGTACATCATCATCGCCTTCGTGATTATTCTGCTTAACATCGGTGAAGTACCGGGGATTGTTAGTATGATTATTGGCGATGCATTTACTCCAATGGCAGGCTTCGGCGCGGCAATTGGCTGGGGTGTAAAACGTGGCGTCTACTCTAACGAAGCAGGCCAAGGTACTGGTCCACATGCAGCTGCAGCTGCAAACGTTGATCACCCGGCGCAGCAAGGTTTAGTGCAATCTTTCTCTATCTATATTGATACGCTTCTAGTGTGTTCTGCGACAGCATTTATGATTCTTATCACGGGTGCATACAACGTTCACGGTCCAGAGAGTACGTTCTTGGTACAAAACCTTGCCGAAACCGTTGGAGCTAATGGTCCTGCGTTTACTCAGCTAGCTATCGAAAGCACAATGCCTGGTGTTGGTAAGCTGTTTATCGCATTTGCACTATTCTTCTTCGCATTTACGACCATTCTGGCGTACTACTACATTGCAGAAACAAATATCGCTTATATTCGCCGTACATTTAAAGTCAATGGTTTAATGTTCATCTTGAAACTTGTGCTAATCACATCTGTGTTTTATGGAACGGTGAAAGCGGCTAACCTTGCTTGGGCAATGGGTGATGTGGGTGTTGGTCTGATGGCATGGTTAAACATCGTGGGCATTTTGATCATCTTCTTTATTGCCAAGCCAGCAATCATTGCGCTCAAAGATTATGAGAAACAGCAAGAGCAAGGTGTAGAAGAGTACACATTCAACCCTGTCGCACTTGGTATTAAAGGTGCAGACTACTGGGAAGGTCGCTACGAGCGTAAAACAGGTAAAAAGCCTGAAGCGCCTCAAGAGGCGGGTTCCGCATCCACTCAGACACAGACATCTTAATTAAAGTTGATGTTCACTTTGGGTAGGTCTCTGCCTGTGCAGGGATAATATGGAACATGCTCATCGCATAAAAAAGGGGTAGCTAAGCTACCCCTTTTCTCATTCACTGTTCCCGAATGAATGAAACTTAAATTATGCTGCCACTTCTTGAGTGCTCATTACTGTCGCTTTCTTCTCACCGATAGGAAGAATAGTGCGGCCATATTCGTTGTTAAGTACTTGAGCCATAGCGAAGTAAATCGCGCTCGCGCCACAGAAGATACCCTCAAAGCCGGCAATAGTGCCAATCAACTCGCTGCCGAAGAAATCACGCGCTGCTAACAAGAAAAATAGGATTGTCAGTGAACCAAAGACTACTTGCTTAGCTACTGGGTAGCAGAGTGAACCAATGAACATGAAGCCAGTGAACACACCCCATAGTAGTAAATACCAACCCATAAACTTCGCTGGGCTAGCAGGAAGGCCCATGTAAGGCATTACGATAATACCCACTAGCGTTAGCCAGAATAAGCCGTACGAAGTGAAGGCTGTAGTACCGAATGTATCACCACGCTTAAAGCACATCATGCCAACAAACACTTGGCTAAGACCGCCATAAAAAATACCCATAGCAAGAATCATTGAATCGATCGGAAAGAAACCTGCATTGTGGATGTTAAGCAGAATGGTAGTCATACCAAAACCCATTAGGCCAAGTGGCGCAGGGTTTGCGAGTTTGTTCGACATGTAAAAGAGCCTTCGATTAAAAATTAGTGGTAAAAGTTATAGAAAAATTTTAATCGATATTTGTGATATTGAGCAGATCCGTTATTTGCAATCTAAGATTGAACATTTGCAGATATTAATTAGCATGCATAAAAAAACCGGCTTACGCCGGTTTCCATTATTTAGTGACAATAATCGACGATTATTCCCACTCAATCGTTGCCGGTGGCTTACCAGAAATGTCGTAAACCACACGTGAAATGCCGTCAACTTCGTTGATAATACGGTTAGAGACCTTACCTAGGAAATCGTATGGTAAGTGAGCCCAGTGAGCCGTCATAAAGTCGATAGTTTCAACAGCACGTAGCGAGACTACCCAGTCATACTTACGGCCATCGCCCATTACACCTACAGAGCGTACTGGTAGGAAAACGGTAAATGCTTGAGAAACTTTGTTATACAGATCTGCTGCGTGCAGTTCTTCAATAAAAATAGCATCAGCGCGGCGCAGTAAGTCACAGTATTCTTTTTTGATTTCACCGAGAACACGAACACCTAGACCTGGCCCAGGGAATGGGTGACGATAAAGCATGTTGTATGGTAGACCCAGTTCTAGACCGATCTTACGTACTTCGTCTTTGAACAACTCACGTAGAGGTTCAACAAGACCCATTTCCATATCATCAGGAAGACCACCCACATTGTGGTGTGATTTAATAACGTGAGCTTTACCCGTTTTAGAAGCAGCTGACTCAATGACATCTGGGTAAATTGTACCCTGTGCTAACCATTTCGCATTTTTAAGCTTCTTAGACTCTTCATCGAATACGTCAACAAACACGTGACCGATTGTTTTACGTTTCTCTTCTGGGTCTGACTTGCCTTCAAGCGCTGTTAGGAAACGATCTTCTGCGTCAACTTTGATAATATTCAGACCGAACTTGTCGCCGAACATATCCATCACTTGCTGACCTTCGTTCAGGCGAAGTAAACCGTTATCAACAAATACACAGGTTAGTTTGTCGCCAATCGCACGGTGAACAAGCATCGCTACGACCGATGAATCCACACCACCAGACAGGCCTAGAATTACTTCATCGTCACCCACTTGCTCTTTGATACGACCAACTGCGTCTTCAATGATGGATTCTGATGTCCATAAACGCTCGCAGCCACATGCACCAAGAACAAAGTTCTCTAGCATTTGCAGGCCTTGCTTAGTGTGCGTTACTTCTGGGTGGAACTGAACGCCATAGTATTTCTTCTCTTCATTCGCCATAGCAGCATACGGGCAAGTGTCCGTTTCACCGACTTTTACGAAGTCTGCTGGAATTTCTACAACTTTATCGCCGTGGCTCATCCAAACATCTTGAGTCGCTTCAAGATCTTTGAAAATCGCTGAGTCGCCAGATACTTTAACTTGTGCGTAACCAAATTCACGTTCGTTTGAACCTGCTACTCGGCCACCAAGTTGCTCAGCCATTGTCTGCATGCCGTAACAAACGCCAAGAACAGGAACGCCTGAATCAAATACGTATTGAGGAGCACGAGGAGAATTTTCCTCGGTTACACTCTCAGGGCCGCCAGATAGAATAATACCGTCTGGGTTGAATTCACGAATATCCGCTTCTTCTACATCCCAGCTCCATAGTTCACAGTAAACGCCGATTTCACGTACACGACGTGCTACTAATTGTGTGTACTGCGAGCCGAAGTCTAAAATCAGAATTCGTTGGTCATGAATATTTTTCGTCATTTTGGGCAATCTTATAAGCTAAGTATTGAGAACGGAGGCGAGTTTACCCGCCTCCCATCTATGCATCAAGGAAAAAAGCAAACGTTTACGTAAGATTTATACTTACCCGGGTCAATTATGACCCTCAACGTTATCACTACAGTCTATAGGTAATTAACCTAGACGGTAGTTTGGTGCTTCCTTAGTGATCTGAACGTCGTGTACGTGTGACTCATTTAGGCCAGCACCAGAGATACGAACGAACTCTGCTTTAGTGCGCATATCTTCGATAGTCGCAGAACCAGTTAGGCCCATGCTTGAACGAAGACCGCCCATTTGTTGGTGAACGATTTCTTTTAGGCGACCTTTGTAGGCGATACGACCTTCGATACCTTCTGGAACAAGCTTGTCCGCAGCATTATCAGATTGGAAGTAACGGTCCGAAGAGCCTTGAGACATCGCACCAAGAGAGCCCATTCCACGGTAAGCCTTATAAGAACGGCCTTGATAAAGAATAACTTCACCAGGTGCTTCTTCAGTACCAGCAAACATAGAGCCAACCATCACGCATGATGCACCAGCAACGATTGCTTTACAGATATCGCCAGAGAAGCGGATACCACCGTCTGCGATAACTGGAATACCATATTCGTTGGCCACACCAGCAGCATCAGCAATCGCTGTAACTTGAGGAACACCAACACCAGTAACGATACGAGTTGTACAAATAGAGCCAGGACCAATACCGACTTTAACGGCACTAACCCCCGCTTCAATCAATGCTTTCGCACCAGCAGCCGTAGCTACATTACCACCAATGATATCGAGGTCTGGGTACGCTTCGCGTGTTTCGCGAATACGAGTTAAAACGCCTTCTGAATGACCGTGTGAAGAGTCAATCAAAAGCACATCAACACCAGCTTCAACCAGCGCTTTTACACGCTCTTCGTTACCAGCGCCCGCACCGACAGCAGCACCTACGCGCAGACGACCTTGCGCATCTTTACATGCGTTTGGTTTACGTTCTGCTTTGTGGAAGTCTTTTGCAGTGATCATACCGGTAAGTTGGAACTCATCGTTCACAACCAACACTTTTTCAACACGTGCACGGTGCATCTCTTCTTGCACTTCTTCACGAGAAGCGCCTTCTTTTACTGATGCTAGACGCGCTTTTGGCGTCATTACTACTTCTACTTTCTTACTTAAGTCAGTAACAAAGCGAACATCACGGCCAGTGATGATGCCTACAAGCTCATTCGTTTCTGTAACAACTGGGAAACCTGCAAAGCCGTGCTTTTCAGTTAGCGCCATTACATCAGCAATCGTTGCTTCTGGACGAACAGTAACAGGGTTTGTTACTACACCAGCTTCAAAGATCTTTACAAGACGTACTTGCTCAGCTTGTTGCTCAATAGACATGTTTTTGTGGATAAAGCCAATGCCACCTTCTTGGGCAAGCGCGATCGCTAGACGCGCTTCCGTTACTGTGTCCATAGACGCAGAGATCATTGGAATATTCAGACTGATATTCTTCGTCAACCGAGTGCGAAGATCGGCTGTGTTTGGGAGAACGGTGGAGTGAGCTGGAACGAGTAGTACATCATCGAACGTCAGCGCTTCTTTGGCAATTCTTAGCATTTGCAATATCTCACAATAGAGGAGTTGAAGGAATAATCCGCCCTTATCGTTTCGCATAATAAGGTCATTTGGATTAGATATTGCGGTGGGATTATACGCCCGACGAAATCGCTTGGCTACACATTTTTATATTTTTTATTTGCATTTACCCCCTTGATATGTATTATATTGCCGCTAATTTCCATACCCACGTCTTTGAGATTAGCTGTGCCCCTATCCTCGCGATCAAGCTCTAATTCTACGTCTAGTAATCAAAACATTTACACGGTGTCACGCCTGAACTCTGAAGTTCGTTTGTTGCTAGAAAACGAAATGGGGATTGTGTGGTTAGTCGGTGAAATTTCTAACTTTTCTGCACCTGTCTCGGGTCACTGGTACCTCACTCTTAAGGACTCACGCGCTCAAGTGAAATGCGCGATGTTTCGTGGTAATAATCGCCGCGTAACATTCAAACCTGCCAATGGAAATCAAGTTTTAGTTAAAGCAAGACTCTCACTCTATGAGCCACGAGGTGACTATCAACTCATCATAGAGTCGATGCAACCCGAGGGGGATGGTCGACTTCAGCAAGAGTTTGAGAAGCTGAAAATGTCACTTGCTGCAGAAGGTTTGTTTGCTCAGACACTAAAACAACCATTACCCAGCCACCCAAAACGGGTAGGTATCATTACCTCCAAAACGGGCGCAGCTTTATTTGATATTTTAGATGTTTTGAAAAGGCGTGATCCTTCCTTGCCTGTGGTTATTTACCCGACGACGGTTCAAGGTGATAGCGCTGCGATTGAGATTGCTCAAGCGATTGGCAGAGCAAACAGCCGAAACGAGTGTGATGTGTTAATCGTCGGACGAGGCGGAGGCTCACTTGAAGATTTATGGTGCTTCAACCACGAAATCGTCGCTAGAACCATTGCTGCCAGCCAAATACCAATTATCAGTGCAGTCGGACATGAAATTGACGTCACTATCGCTGACTACGTCGCTGATGTGCGTGCCCCGACACCAAGTGCAGCCGCAGAACTGGTCAGCAATGATACCTCTCATAAACGTGAGTCACTGATTACTAGAGAGCAGCGCCTAAGAAACGTCATTCGACTTTATCTGTCGGAGCAAAAACAGCGCTTATCGTCGTTGATGCAAGACCTAAGCAATCAACATCCTAAACATCATTTGCAGCGCCAAAGTCAACGATTGGATGAATTTGAGTACCGCCTTAACGCCGCAATGAAGCAAAGGTTGTCTCAAGAGACTCTCAGGTTAACTAACAAGCTGCACCGACTGAAGTTACAGTCTCCTGTTACTCGTCTGGCACAACAATCACATCGATTAAGTCAATTAGAAAGCCGACTAGAACAATCGATGCAACGTCAACTTTCTTCAACTAAGCATAAATTTGCATTAACAGTAGGTAAGCTTGACACGGTGAGTCCACTCGCTACTTTGAAGCGCGGTTACTCTATTACTCAAGATGAGGATGGGAAAGTCATTTCTCATGCAGATTCGGTAGAGATAGGCTCGACAATGACGACTCAGGTAGAGCATGGTACTCTTGTCTCGACCGTAACCGATATCAAACCTAGCTAGATAATCTCACTAAGCTTTGATTGGTTGGAATTCAAACCTTGCTCGAGATTTGGACTTCAGTTCATTGCATGAGTTACAAAAATAGTTAGCCGCCCCACACGCCTGAAGTTTTTCCATTTCAGCTTGGCAATCTGGGCAATAACCAATTTTGACAAAGTGTTTTGTACATTGTTTACAGAAATACTGCCCGTCCCAATCTAAAGCGATCTTGCAATCTGGGCACTCGTTGTCTGCGAAGTTCATATCTCACCTAAACATTAGTAGATGTTAATATTGATATTCTATCTCGAACACCTAAAATATACTAGGCAGCTGCCATAAGACGTTCTATAACGTTAGGAAAGCGCTTAGCCACGAGATAGGAATAAACTCTCCAACTTAGCTTTACGTTTGACTTTATACATCTCGGTATCCGCTAAACGGATCAATTGGTCAATCGTCATGTCTGAACAACACTCTTTGGTTGCAAACCCAACGCTAACCCCGATGTTAGTCTCTTCTAAAGTGACAGGCCGATTCAATTCTGACTGCAATGTCTCGTAAAAAGTTCTGGAATCTTCCTGACTAGGAAAGCAACTAAACGCAAGAAACTCATCGCCACCATATCGACCTAACACAGCTTGGTCGGGTAATAGTAAACGTAATTTTTGCGCGACAGCAACCAACACCTTATCGCCGAATTGATGCCCATACACATCATTTACTTGTTTGAACTTATCGATATCAATAAAGAAGCAGCCAAGAAAATTACCTTGAAAGCAATGACTTTGTTCGACACGTTCTAATAGAGCTCGACGATTCAGGCATTGAGTCAGAGAATCAAACTTAGCTTGGTAGTTGAGTTTGTCTTCTAAAGCATATTTCTCTAGCGCCACAGAATAAACTGCGGCAATAGACTCGAGTATCTCCAGTTCAATAGCATGGGGTTCAGAGGGCAATGAGCTATAGAGTGCAAACGTACCCAATACGTGCTCTTGTGTCGAGATCACTGGCACAGACCAGCATGCTCTAATATTTGCTTGTGTCGCAAGCTCAACAAAAGGCTGCCAATTACTATGGCTTGTGACATCTGAGACGATAACAGAACGTTTTAAATAGGCAGCCGCACCACAGGAACCTACTCCTTCTCCTATTTCGATCCCATCAATAGCATCGTTGTAAAAGTCAGGCAAGTTAGGTGCTGAGGTGCTGTACAGTCGATGTGTCTCTTGATCTAACGTTAATATTGAGGCGCGTTTATCCTTAAACAGGCGCTCTGTTAACTTAATGATTCGCTCCTCCAATTGGGGTTTTGGCAACCCCAGAGCAAGTTCTTTCAAGAGTAAGTTCATGCCCTTATGAGCATCTATCAGCAAATCTTTCGTCATAAATCCGCAGAATTGTTGTTCTTATTGAATATGCGTAACCGACACATAATAACACAACGTACGGATAGATGATCTGTTGACCAGTCTAATATTTAGTCGTATGGTCAAAGGGACGAGCAACAATACGATGTCGTTCTAGATCTTCCCTAGATCTTCCCCTTAATCTAATATGATCAGCGATCTGCTCTAAAAAGAACATTTATATAACCACATACCGAAAGCATAAGTTACATATTCTGCATTTGGATTTAAGTTAGATTATTGTTCCATGTAGCCATTAAAAAACAACATCACACAGAATTTAATAAAACGATCATTTATCGAATTAGTCACTTACATGGGTATGCATTTCGATATAAGACGAATCTACGGCTTTTAGCTCGACTCTGAGGTTTATCAGCTCATCCATATGATTGATATGCGTTCCACCGCAAGGCATCACGACATCGACGCCATCGA
This sequence comes from Vibrio barjaei, assembly GCF_001639065.2. Lineage (GTDB taxonomy): Bacteria > Pseudomonadota > Gammaproteobacteria > Enterobacterales > Vibrionaceae > Vibrio > Vibrio barjaei. Next base: position 46,785 of record NZ_LQXO02000032.1, on the reverse strand, counting down.
GAGTGCAGTGCCAATATCTTGAGCTCGTTAAAAATGGACCTTCAAGTTGCATTGAAACTTCAGAGGGTTCTTGTGACCACTCAGCTAACTGTTGATTAGTCATATCTTCAATTCTCTGTAAGTCTGTCACCACTTCTACGGTATTTAGTCCACGCTTCTTTAGTGTTTTCCCTAGGCGATATCGGTCAAAACATCGGTTTGGCGATACCAGACTCTGTTCCTGAGCATAACTATTAAAATCGTAGTGGTCCAAGCCATCTTTTCGGTCTGCTTCTTTTCTCCAGTATGACGCAGCCAGCACTTTGTTTAGTGCAAGAGAGGCGATATGTCCAGCACTATGTCCTCTGCTCAAACTTTGTTGATAAGCTTTGTCCACCTCCAATGTAATGACCTGACCAATACAAAGATCTGTCCCTTTAGCAATTCGATGTACAACAACAAACACCCATCCATCACAGTCTCGTTTTACGGGAATCGCGCTGCCAACATACAGCGTTTTGGTATCTAGCTCGATCGCACCAACAAGACAATCTATCACTTCAAGTTGTTGACCTTCCGCTAGCAAATAACCTCTGTCTGCAGGATGATCAGGCCATATATGGCTTACAGGGTGAAATGGCGTACTTTCTACAACAATATCGGTGTAATCAGAATGCTCATCGATCAATTGAATTGCGCTGTCTAGTTGCCAAGTTTGATGACAAAAGTGAATTTTACTAGCGGTAAACACGGTATGATTATTCCTTGCAACAAAAAACGCCCGCTGTATTCAGAGGGCGTTGTTTAATTTCGATTTATTTTTTAGGACGACCTTTCATCATCGTCATTAAGCGTTTACGTTTACGCTCTTGTGAAAGGGTCATCTTGTTAGACTTACCTTCAAATGGGTTATCGCTGCTTTGGAAGTTGATGCGAATTGGCGTACCCATAATTTCCAAAGAACGACGATAATAGTTCATCAAATAACGCTTATACGAATCTGGTAGTTCATTGACTAAGTTACCGTGAACCACAACGATTGGTGGATTGTAGCCACCAGCGTGCGCATATTTCAGCTTAACACGACGCCCACGAACCATAGGTGGCTGGTGATCTTCCGTCGCCATTTTCATGATACGGGTCAGTACCGAAGTACCTACACGGGTAGTCGCAGACTTGTAAGCTTCTTGAACAGATTCAAACAAGTGGCCAACACCAGTACCATGAAGCGCTGAAATAAAGTGGATACGTGCAAAGTCAACAAAACCAAGACGACGATCAAGCTCTTTCTTAACGTGTTCTTTCACGTCGGTATCTAAGCCATCCCACTTGTTCACCGCAATCACAATAGAGCGACCAGAGTTTAACGCAAAACCAAGGAGGCTTAAGTCTTGATCGGAGATGTTTTCGCGAGCATCGATAACGAGCAATACAACGTTTGCATCTTCTACTGCTTTCAGGGTTTTAACCACTGAGAACTTCTCAACCGTTTCGTTGATGCGACGACGACGACGTACACCTGCCGTGTCGATCAGTACATATTCACGATCATCACGCTGCATAGGAATATAAATAGAATCGCGAGTGGTACCTGGCATGTCATAAACTACGACGCGCTCTTCACCAAGAATACGATTGGTCAGCGTTGATTTACCCACATTAGGTCGACCAATGATAGCCAACTTAATTGGTTGATCTTGAAGACGTTTAAACTCTTCTTCCGCTTCTTCTTCGGTGTAATCGAGTTTCTCTTCCTCTTCGTCTTCAAACTCAGTCAGATCTTCAATTTCACCTTGTTCAACAAAACTTTCTGCAAATGGGTTAAGTGCGCGTTCGATAAGTGCAGTAACGCCACGACCGTGAGCCGCTGCTATATGGTACATGTCTTCTACACCAAGTTGCCAAAACTCAGCACTAGCTGCATCAGCATCAATACCATCAACTTTGTTAATAACTAGGAATGACGGCTTTTCGATTTTACGCAGGTGTTGAGCAATAGCTTCATCAGCCGACGTTAAACCTGCACGGCCGTCTACTAGGAAAAGCACGACATCCGCTTCATCAATCGCGGCTAGCGATTGTTCCGCCATTTTTGTTTCAACACCTTCTTCAGTGCCATCAATACCACCAGTATCAATGACAATGAATTCATGCTCACCCAGTTTTGCCTGACCGTATTTACGGTCACGTGTTAGCCCCGGAAAATCCGCAACAAGAGCATCACGCGTACGCGTTAATCGATTGAACAGGGTCGACTTACCCACATTCGGGCGTCCAACTAGGGCAACAACAGGTACCATATAAACCTCTACACTTATCTTCTAATTGTAGTTATAGGTAAAATTCTCACGTTTTCCTATAACCACAAATTAATCCATCTATCCGAGCTCGAAAAGATCCTTTTGCTTCGCAGCAATAAAACGGCTCCTAACTGAGATCAGCCAGGAGCCGTTTGTGAATTATATCACGCTTTCTAGTTGATAGTGAGTTTCTTTATTTCACCATCACGAGTCACTAAAACATAACCTTCAGGTACCTTAGTTGGTCCAACAGAAAGGCCACTTTCGTTGATGAGTTGCTGTGCTACAAACTCACCTGACTCTCGATCAATCCAGTGCAAGTAACCTAAGCTATCACCTACTACGATATAGCCATCAACAATAACAGGTGCTGTTAGCAGTCGGTTTTCTAACTGGTTATTTTCCCACAGTTCAGTACCACTGCGAGCATCAACAGCTACCACGTGGTCATTATCTGTCACCAAGAATAAGCTACGGTTATCCGTCGCCATATCTGTTGCTGATGAGTAGTTACGTTTCCAAATAGGGTTACCAGAACGTAGATCAATGGAAATTAACTGCCCATTGAAACCCACTGTAAACAGTGTGCCACCTAAAATGATTGGAGATGAATCCACATCAACCAAGCGATCGATCTCGGTAGCGCCTTTTGGCGTACCCACAGGTTGTTGCCAAATCAACTGTCCACGCTCAACAATAGCCGCGGCTAAACGTCCATTGGCCGTGCCCCAGAAAACACCACCTGATACGGTAGCTGGTGCACTGTCACCGCGTAAAGTTAGGTTTGGAACATCAGTACTGATCGCCCAGCGTTCTTCGCCCGACGTTTGTTCCAATGCAACCAACAAGCCTTGACTGGTATGAACCATGATTAAACTTGCATCCGCTACCGGATTCGCAAGCACCTCACCATTTACCTTGGCGCGCCAAACTTCTTCACCCGTTTTGACGTCGAGCGCAATAACCTCGCCGTTTTCGCTACCGATATACAACTTTTGATACGCAGCGGCAATACCGCCAGAAAGTCGAGCTGATGTGTCACCAGCGACATTGACTTCCCAAAGCGTTTTGCCCGTTTCTGGATCAAGCGCTTTTACCACTCCGTCTCGGCTAGCGACAAATAAGTTGTCATAGGCGTAAATTGGAGAGAGCTTCGAGAAGAACTGACCAACACCATCACCAATACTAGCAGACCATACCGACTGAGGCGTGAACTCACTTTGTACCTTTGGCAGTGGTGCCATAATGACGGTATCTTCTTCGCTAGAACACCCTGCAAGAATTCCCAGTACCGAAATAGAAAGCAGTACTTTCTTTACGACTCTATTCATCGGCTATGGCCCTTACTTGGCAAGATCGTCCAGTTTAATTTGTAACCCTTGGCTTGCGTCTTGCGCTTGCTGTGCTTCAGTATAAGCAGTATAAGCTGCATCACGGTCACCTTCACGAATTGCGATATCACCACGCAGTTCAGCCACTCGACCTGCCCATGCGTCATCGGTAATTTTCGCAAGTTCAGCACGCGCACCATCAACGTTACCCGTTTCCGCCATTAGACGAGCGATACGGTAAGTCACAAGCGGAGTGATCGCCGCATCTTTAGTTTTGCTTTGTGCCCATTGCAGTTGCTCAAGAGCCTTTTCAAGCTCACCAGCTTCTACTTGAACTTTCGCTAGTTGTAGTGACGCCAAAACACTGTATTCAGTGTCTTTGCTACCATCGATAAATGCTTGTACGTCGCCACTTGCGTCAGTGCCTTTAGCGGCAATAGCTTCTACCGCTTTGGTATACTGTTCAGAAGCGGCTTCTTGCGCAGACGTTACTGAATCTTGATAGTAACGCCAGCCAAATAAACCACCCAAACCAACAACAACACCAAGAACCACGGCTTTGCCGTTCTCTTTCCACCAATCTTTGATTGCTTCTACTTGTTGTTCTTCAGAATCGTAGAGTTCCACTTCCTGTCCTCTTAAAAGAATTCGTCACTAACGTTGATTGATTCATCTATCGAATACGTTCTATCAACGTCAGTCTATAAACTAGATAATATCTGCTAATTTAGCGGCTAACTCAGTTTGAGCAATAGTTTCTTGCTCACCACCCTGCAAATCTTTGACCACGACCGTATTCTCGGCCACTTCATTCTCGCCTAGCACTAGAGCGTATACTGCGCCAACTTTATCTGCACGCTTAAATTGTTTCTTGAAGTTGCCGCCACCAAAGTGGTTCATGACACGAATACCAGGGATAGCTTCACGCAAAGACTCGGCTAGCTTCATACCTGCCATCATGGTGCCTTCACCCGCAGTCACTACGTAAGCATCAACACTACGACGAACATCAGTCAGCTCAAGCGTTTCCATCATTAGTACCAAACGCTCTAAACCCATAGCAAAACCGACAGCAGGCGTCGCTTTGCCACCAAGTTGTTCAACCAACCCGTCATAACGACCACCGCCACAGACCGTGCCTTGAGCACCTAAACTTTCGGTGATCCACTCAAATACCGTACGGTTGTAGTAATCCAACCCACGGACAAGGCGTTGATTTACCGTATATTCGATTCCTGCTGCGTCAAGAAGTTCACAAAGACCTGCAAAATGCTGTTTTGAGTCTGCATCGAGGTAATCTGACAGCTCAGGAGCATCAACCAAAATGGCTTGTACATCTGGGTTTTTGCTATCTAGAACGCGTAGCGGATTGGTGTACATACGACGCTTGCTATCTTCATCAAGAACATCAATATGCTGCTCTAGGTGAGCAATCAATGCCGTACGGTAATCAGCACGAGCTTCTAGAGAACCGATAGAGTTCAGTTCCAAACGTACATGTTCAGCAATACCCAACTCACGCCATAAACGCGCAGTCATCATGATGAGCTCAGCATCAACGTCAGGGCCATTTAGACCAAAGACTTCCACACCACATTGATGAAATTGACGGTAACGACCCTTTTGTGGGCGCTCATGACGGAACATTGGACCCATATACCAAAGACGTTGTTCTTGGTTATATAGCAAACCGTTTTCAATACCAGAACGCACACAACCAGCCGTGCCTTCAGGGCGAAGTGTTAAGCTATCGCCATTACGATCTTCGAAGGTGTACATTTCCTTTTCGACCACATCCGTCACTTCACCGATAGCACGGCTGAATAGATGGGTCATTTCAACGATTGGCATACGTACTTCGTTGTAGCCATATGCGCTAACAACATGCTTCACTGTATTCTCAACTTTTTGCCAAAGTGGAGATTGTGTTGGGAGGCAGTCGTTCATGCCTCGGATTGCTTGAATAGTTTTTGCCACAGTTTAATACCGTTATATCGTTGAAATTATTTATCTTCTACTTGATTCACTTCGATGCGATTTGACTCATCTAACATCGACGCCTTAGCACGAATTTTTGCTTCGAGCTTATTCACCAGGTCATCATTATCGAAGCGCTCTTTCTGACGTTTACCGTCCTCGTAGAATGCACTTTTCTTGTTACTGCCAGCTAAGCCTAAGTGTGAAACTTCTGCTTCACCTGGTCCATTAACCACACAGCCGATAATCGATACATCCATTGGGGTAATTACATCTTCTAAACGCTGCTCAAGCGCATTTACTGTGCCGATCACATCAAATTCTTGACGTGAACAACTTGGGCAAGCAATGAAGTTGATGCCACGAGAACGAATACGCAATGACTTCAAAATATCAAAGCCCACTTTAATCTCTTCAACAGGATCTGCAGCCAAAGAAATACGCAAAGTGTCACCAATACCTTCTGCCAACAACATTCCAAGACCAACTGACGACTTCACGGCACCCGCACGTGCGCCGCCGGCTTCAGTGATACCTAAGTGTAGTGGTTGATCAATCTTTTGAGCCAACAATCGGTAAGAATCTACGGCTAGGAACACATCCGATGCTTTGACGCTGACTTTAAATTGGTCGAAGTTTAGACGATCCAAAATATCCACGTGACGCATCGCTGACTCAACCAAAGCAGCTGGTGTAGGCTCGCCATATTTCATCTGAATGTCTTTTTCTAGAGACCCGCCATTTACGCCAATACGAATTGGAATATTTTTATCGCGTGCACAATCTACCACAGAGCGAATGCGAGCTTCGTTACCGATATTACCTGGGTTGATACGTAAACAATCTACGCCATACTCCGCGACCTTCAATGCAATTCGATAGTCGAAATGAATGTCGGCAACCAAAGGAATCGAAACTTGCTGTTTGATTTCTCGGAAGGCTTCTGCGGCATCCATAGTAGGAACAGAAACACGAACAATGTCTGCACCGACATTTTCTAACGCTTTAATCTGAGCAACGGTCGCAGCAACATCCGTCGTGCGAGTGTTTGTCATTGACTGAACAGCAATGGGCGCGCCATCGCCGATAGGTACATCGCCCACATAAATACGCGTAGATGGGCGACGTTTAATTGGTGATTCGTGATGCATATTGATTATCTAAGGTAAGGTGAATCGAGCTACTTTGCCTGAAGTATACCCAGAAAGGTCGACAGGTTCACTTGCTAATGTCATAGAAACTTTCTCAGGAGCACCTAAAATCACTTTAAATGGCGCTTTTCCGTTAACATTGACATTATCACCCTGCTTTTTAATACCGGTAGTAATGGTTTTTCCGTCCGCATCTTTTACTTGGACCCAGCAATCACCTGTGAAAGCCATCGTTAAATTAGTCAGACCATCTACCGGCTTTGGTTGTTCATTTGAGGTCTGTGGTTGTTCCTCAATTACTGCAACGTCTGCTGACGCCACTTCAGCGTCAAGATTGGCAGCCTCTGATGCTGGCTCTGTTGCGGCTTCCTCTGTCCGCTCAGGCGTTTCGATAATAGCAGACACATCAATAGTCTTTACTTCATCTTCTGCTGGAGCTAATTCAGGCTCAACAGTAAGCTGTGGTGAAACGGGTTCTTCTACTTGAAAAGCCGGATCGCTGGTGTCTGCGATTTCCGATAAGGTATCTTTTTGCTGGCTTTGCAACCACCAAACCGAAGAGATACCAATAATTACCACGAAAATACCCCAAGTAAGTTTCATTATGCGGCTATCGTGTTTTTCTTTATTGGTTTTCTGAGAGAAGCTCTGCATTGGCTGTTCTGAAGGTTGAGCTTCACTGTGGTGTTCAATGGCACCAAGGATCTCTTTTTCATCAATGCCCACAGCCTTCGCGTAAGAACGTAGATACCCTCGAGTGAAGGTTGCAACTTGCTCACCATCAAAATCATTGGCTTCTATCTTTTGAATGATGGCGACACGCAAGCGCAAGCGGTCTGCGATCTGTTTCTGAGTGAGACCTAGCGCTTCACGCTTCTCTTTTAATATGGTTCCGGCAAGAACGGGCTCTTGTGGTTGCTGTTCAACTTTATCTTCTACTGCGGTATTTTGTTCAGTACTCATTTATCATGTACTTCTTTTGGTTGTGACTATGACGCTACACGCTTAGTTCGTTTTATTTATTGGTGTGCTGTCGTCATTAGTGTGGTAAATCGTACGTACTAACTGTATTTACAGCATAGTCCCAAATTGCCTACTTCTACACCTCAGTCTAGTGCAAAGTGCTCGATTTCATTATGATTTTTGCGCAATCTCACTCCCAAATGGGTCAAGACAGCGGCTGAATGTGACCATCATAGTCGATTCTAACCACGAGTTAAAATCGGCAAACGTAAAACGACGTAAATAGCGCCATTTTTGATGAAAAATTGACACTATCAATAAGGTTCAGGCGACGTTTTGAAATATTTGATTAACAAAACTGATATTTGTTCCATTAATACTGAATTTTTTATCAGTAAATTGTGGCAAGGATCAGATATTTTCGATTACAGCGCTATAGATACAAAAAAACCAAGCAAATACTTGGTTTTTCATCATTTGTTATTGGTTTATACCGCTTTTACCGGAATAGCTTCACCTTTTTGCTCAGCCAGTTGCTTGGTACGTTTTGTACGGTCAATTACATCTCCGACTAATTGACCACAAGCTGCATCAATATCGTCACCGCGAGTCTTACGAACTGTCACAGTGTAATCGTATTGCATTAGCGTCTTCATGAAACGATCGATGCGCGAGTTACTTGGTTTCTTGTACGGTGACCCCGGATAAGGGTTAAATGGAATCAAGTTGATTTTTGCAGGCGTGTCTTTCAACAATTCCGCAAGCTCACGTGCATGATCCATGTCGTCGTTAACGTGGTCTAAAAGCACATATTCAACGGTTACTTTGCCGCGATTAGCGTTAGATGACGCAATATAGCGACGAACTGATGCTAAGAAATCTTCGATATCCCAACGATCGTTAATCGGCATGATTTCACTACGCAATTTGTCATTTGGAGCATGTAGAGAAATAGCCAACGCGACATCAATTTCACCGGTCATTTGATCAAGACCAGATACCACACCAGAAGTCGATACCGTGACTCTGCGTTTAGACAAACCAAAGCCAAGATCATCTAGCATAATCTCTAGCGCTGGCATCAGGTTTTTCATGTTAAGTAGAGGTTCGCCCATACCCATCATCACAACGTTAGTGATAGGGCGACGACCAGTCTCTTTTTCAAGGCCCACTTCACGCGCTGCACGCCAAACCTGACCGATGATTTCCGATACTTTTAGGTTACGATTAAAGCCCTGCTGCGCCGTTGAACAGAACTTACACTCCAACGCACAACCTACTTGAGATGAAACGCACAAGGTTGCACGGTCATCATCTGGGATATAGACCGTTTCAACATCTTGATCACCCACTCGCATCGCCCATTTAATGGTGCCATCTGATGAGTGTTGCGCTTCAGAGACTGTCGGGGCTTTAATTTCGGCCAGACGAATCAACTTTTCTCGAAGCTTCTTGTTGATGTTGGTCATCTTCTCAAAGTCATCACAACCGAAGTGATAGATCCACTTCATAACCTGATCAGCACGGAAGGCTTTTTCGCCAAGTTCCTCTTGGAAGAATTTACGCATACCTTTGCGATCAAAATCGAGTAGATTGACTTTTTGTGCGGTCATGTTGCCTCTTCGATGACGGTGATTCTACTTAAGGGCGCGAATTGTACAGCCTTTAGGCGACTACAACAAGCGCTACAAAACCTTAAAATAATAAGGTATTCATTTATAAGTGAACATTTTTTGAACAATGCAAACACTCAATATTAAAAAAGGAGGCCTAAGCCTCCTTGTGTTGAACGGAGTCAATCATTAACGCGGACAAATTTCCGACGTTGGGAAGAAAAATTCAATTTCACGTGCCGCAGACACTGGACTGTCTGAACCGTGTACCGAGTTATGACGCATGCTTAACGCGTAGTCCGCACGAATGGTTCCGCATGCCGCCTCTTCTGGGTTAGTCTTCCCCATAAGCTCACGATAACGAGCGATGGCATCTTCGCCTTCAAGTACTTGAACCATGATAGGACCAGAGGTCATAAACTCGCGTAGTGCCTCAAAGAATGGTTTACCCTCGTGTTCAGCGTAAAACCCTTTCGCTTGCTCATCGGTTAAGTGAACCATCTTAGCTGCGATAATTTTTAAACCAGCTTTCTCAATACGATGATAGATCTCACCAATAAGATTACGTTCTACTGCATCAGGCTTAACGATTGAAAATGTTCTTTCTAGGGCCATTATTGTTCCTTATCTTTCTGTTTCTATTGTTGTTATTTGGTTTGAGATTGCTCAGTAAGCAGTCGAGCTAGAGTACGAATACCCATGCCAGTTGCACCCGCAGACCACTTATCAGTCGCCGCTTTACGGTAAGTACCAGCACAATCGAAATGCAACCAACCTTTTTTATAATCCGTGACAAAGTAAGACAAAAATGCCGCTGCAGTACTCGCACCTGGCGAATAATCACCACTGCTGATATTTGACAGGTCAGCAAAGTTAGACGGCAGCATACCTCGATGGAAGTCTGCTAGCGGCAGTGGCCACAAACCTTCTTTTTCTTGGTTTGCATTGGTTAACGCTTGATGAGTTAGTTCATCATCAAAAGACATGATGGCGTGGTAATCATTACCTAGAGCATTCTTAGCTGCACCAGTGAGCGTAGCACAGTCAATAATCAGCTCAGGGTCCTGTTCACTTGCGTAAATAAGACCATCAGCCAGAACCAAGCGTCCTTCGGCATCGGTATTCATGATCTCAACCGTCTTACCGTTTTTATAAGTGATCACGTCACCCAATTTAAGCGCTCGGCCAGAAACCATGTTTTCCGCGCAGCATAGAATCAACTTCACACGTTTGTTCAAACCACGCATGATCGCTAATCCCAAACCGCCAGTGATAGTACCAGCGCCACCCATGTCTGCTTTCATCGCCGACATAAAGTTAGAAGGCTTTAGGCTGTAGCCACCAGAGTCGAATGTGATGCCTTTACCAACTAGGCACGCAAAGACTGGGGCATTATCGTCACCTGTTGGGTTGTAATCGAGTTGCAGCATTGCGGATGTACGTTCAGAACCGCGACCTACCGCGAAAATACCTTCCCAACCTTCAGTCAACAGATCTTTATCTTTTACAATGCGGTAAGTAACGTGCTCAGGAGCCGTTGATTTAATGAACTCAGCCGCCATAGTCGCAAGTTGACGAGGTGCGACTTCTTCCGCACTCTTGTTGATGATGTCACGAGTCCAGTTAGAGGCTTTGATACGTGCATTCAGCTCGTTTTCATCTTGCTCACTGAGTGATGGCAACGTTACTTGTGTGCTTTTCTTAGAGTTACGGTAGCCTTGATAGAATGCCCAGGTTGATTCTAGATCCCAGCCTTCGCCAGCCAGTGTTGCATTAGAAATGCCTTGCGAGTCTAATTTACGAGCCGCGCGCTGAATAGCGCCTAAATCGTGGCCCTCGCCCAAGTGGACTGTCGCGCCAGTTTCTGTGAAAGAGATGATTGCTTTGTCACCCCATTGAGGAGCAGCCGCTTCTTGGCTAAGAAATACCGACATTGTGTTAGACATGGTCTCTCCTTGTCTTAATTCTGTTTTGTGTTGTCGTATCTTATGATTCAAATGATGTTATCACTATGTAGAGACAATACCAATGACCCGCCCAAGGGAATTAATAACAATGTAACATGTAGCGACAAAAAAACGGACCAAAGGTCCGTTTTTAGAAGTAAAGTTAGAGCGATTTATCAATCGTACTCATCCATCCAGCATAAGATGACTGCTTCAAGGATTTTCTCATTGGAACGATTTGGATCATCGTCAAAATCTTCTAGTTCCGTTATCCATTGATGCAAGTCGGTAAAACGAACCGTTTTTGGGTCCATATCTGGAAATTGATCGCACAACTCAATAGCGATATCACGAGAGTCAGTCCATTTTAAGCTCATGTATCCTCCACTTATTAGTGATCTTCAGATGCGTGGTTTAACGTGTATTTTGGAATTTCTACCACTAAGTCTTCATCAGCAACAACGGCTTGGCAACCCAAACGTGATTCTGGTTCTAAGCCCCACGCTTTATCTAGCATGTCATCTTCAAGCTCTTCACTTTCTTCAAGTGAATCAAAACCTTCACGAATAATCACGTGACAAGTTGTGCAAGCGCACGATTTCTCACAAGCGTGCTCAATCCCAATACCGTTTTTTAGTGCCACATCTAATACGGTTTCGCCTTCGTTAGCCTCTAACACTGCGCCTTCTGGGCACAGATCTTCATGGGGCAGAACAACTATTTTTGGCATGACTACTTAGTCCTCGAATTTAAATGTTATCTACTGATTGACCAGCAAGAGCTTCGCGAATGGATTTGTCCATACGACGAGAAGCAAATTCTTGGCTCGCTTTATCAGTATTTTTTATACCTTGTTCAATGGCGTCGGCATCGTCACCATTGCGCAATTTAATCAGTGCTTCAATCGCTTCTACTAGTATTTGTTTTTCTTGTTCATCGAGTAAAGCATCGCCATCGGCTTGCATCGCTGCAATCAACCCTTCGATAACGCGATCGGCTTCCACACGCTGTTCAGCTAAGGCACGAGCCAGCATGTCATCTTTAGCGTAAGTCATCGAATCTTTAAGCATGTTAGTCACTTCATCATCGCTTAGGCCGTATGATGGCTTGACTTGAATATCAGATTGAATACCCGTGCTCTTTTCCATCGCAGTAACAGACAGTAGACCATCTGCATCAACCTGATAGGTAACGCGAATATGCGCAGCACCCGCCGCCATTGGAGGAATACCTTTAAGTGAAAAACGAGCCAGAGAACGACAATCATCAACCATTTCACGTTCACCTTGAACAATATGAACCGACATAGCCGTTTGACCGTCTTTAAAAGTGGTAAACTCTTGAGCACGAGCAACTGGAATGGTTGTATTTCGAGGAACAATTTTCTCGACTAGGCCACCCATTGTTTCAATACCTAGAGACAAAGGCAGTACGTCGAGCAGCAACATTTCAGAGTCAGGTTTGTTTCCTGCAAGAATATCCGCTTGAATAGCAGCACCAATCGCAACGACTTCATCAGGGTTAATGCTAGTCAGAGGCGTTTTCCCAAAGAACTCGCCTACCATGTTGCGAACCAAAGGTGTACGAGTTGAACCGCCCACCATTACGACTTCAAGTACCTCTTCAGCATCCACTTCCGCATCTTTTAGAGCACGGCGACAAGAAAGAAGGGTTTTCTTAACTAAGGCACGAATGAGATCTTCAAATTGAGCTTTCTCTAAGGTGCCTTGCCAACCTAGCACGTCCACACTTGCCACATCGGATTGGCTCAAGTCGATCTTAGCTTGTGTTGCTGCGTCCAGTAATTCACGCTGCTCTTTAACCGTTAATTCAGCCTTACCAATTTGTTGCTGCAAATGCTCTGCAACCAAGTGGTCAAAATCATCACCACCCAGCGCTGAATCGCCGCCCGTTGCCAGTACTTCAAATACGCCACGAGATAATCTCAGAATGGAAATATCAAAAGTGCCTCCACCAAGATCATAAACGGCAATCACACCTTCTTGACCACTATCCAAACCATAAGCAATAGCGGCAGCAGTAGGTTCATTGAGCAGTCTTAAGACATGCAAACCAGCTAAGCTAGCTGCATCTTTTGTGCCTTGACGCTGAGCATCATCAAAGTAGGCGGGAACCGTGATAACCACTCCTGCTAATTCACCACCTAATGATTCTTCTGCACGTTGAGAAAGTGCTTTTAAGATATCAGAGGACACTTGAATAGGATTCTTCGCCCCACCACGCGTTTGTAATACTGGCAGTCCATTATCACTTTCTGTCAAAGAGTAAGGCATGGATGGATAACGGCTTTGAACATCAGAAAGTGAACGGCCTAACAAGCGTTTTACCGAAATAATAGTATTCACAGGATCAGAAGCTGCGTTATCACGAGCCTCAACACCGACCGTGGTCAACTCTTCTGTGTAGTGCACGGCCGAAGGCAAGATATTTCTGCCATTCGAATCTGGTAGCGTGGCCGCTTCTCCACTTCTGACCGTTGCAACTAGAGAGTTTGTAGTCCCTAGATCAATACCTGCAGCCAACTTATGTTCGTGTGGCGCAGAGCTTTGACCGGGTTCTGCGATTTGAAGTAATGCCATTCAAATATCCTTGGGAGCTTCCATTAACCAAGCAGCTTATCTTCGAGCTGTTCTATTTCACTTTGCAACTTGGCGATAAATTTTAGTTTTCTGACGCTATCTGCAGCTTGTGGCCACTGATTCTGTTCGAGCAGCTGTTGTAACTCAAGCAGTTGTGATTTGAACATTTTGCTGACCTTCGCTTCAAAGTCAAAAAGTTCTGACTCAACATCGCTTGAGGTCTCTATTTCTTCGAGGGTCTCTCGCAGTTCCATCTGTTCCATTAAGAACATAGGATCTTGCAAGGTTTGCTGTTCAGCTCGAATATCTACGCCATTCTCAGCCAGCAGATACTCTGCTCGAGAAATTGGTTTACGAAGTACTTCGTATGCGTCATTGATTTGCGCTGCTTTCTGAACCGCAAGCATGCGGTCACGCTCGGAAGCGGTAGCAAAGTTATCGGGATGAAAGCGTCGCTGTAATTCTCTGAATTGAGAAGAAAGAAGGCTACCGTCCAGCTGAAACTGAATAGGTAGCCCAAATAGTTCGAAATGGTTCATAACATAGACTCGCAAACAAGAATCGTGGAGCAACTGGCTAAACCAACTGCACCACGATTATTAAAGGTTAAACATTAAAGCTCTCACCACAACCGCACTCGCCTTTTGCGTTTGGGTTGTTGAATTCGAACCCTTCGTTCAAGCCCTCTTTCACGTAATCAAGCTCTGTTCCATCAAGATAAACCAAGCTCTTTGCATCGATGATGACTTTCACACCTTCGTGCTCAAAGACTTCATCACCATCATCAAGCTCGTCTACAAACTCAAGAACATAGGCCATACCAGAACAACCAGTGGTCTTTACACCTAAACGTAATCCAATACCTTTACCGCGGTTTTCTAAAAACGTTCTTACTCGGCTTGCTGCTGCTTCTGTCATTGAGATGGCCATACTACAACCTTTGTTTGCTTCTCTTGATGATATATTAAGGCTTGGTTATCCAAGCGATTTAGTCGTGCTTTTTCTTATAATCGGCTACGGCGGCTTTAATTGCGTCTTCCGCAAGAATTGAGCAGTGAACTTTCACTGGTGGCAACTCTAGTTCTTCAGCAATTTCAGCATTTTTGATCGCAGCTGCTTCTTCAATTGATTTACCTTTTACCCACTCAGTAACCAGTGAGCTTGATGCGATAGCTGAACCGCAACCGTAGGTTTTGAATTTCGCGTCTTCGATAATACCTTCTGGTGTTACCTTAATCTGAAGCTTCATTACGTCGCCACAAGCAGGCGCGCCTACCATACCACTTCCCACAGCTGGATCATTTTTATCAAACGACCCTACATTACGTGGGTTTTCATAGTGGTCAATAACCTTTTCACTATATGCCATAATAAATTCCTCGAATCCTCTACTATCGTGAGATTAGTGGTGTGCCCACTCGACCGTATCTAGGTCAATCCCTTCTTTATACATATCCCATAGAGGAGACATGTCACGTAACTTGTTCACTGCTGTTGTAATTTGCTCAATCGCGTAATCGATATCTTCTTCTGTCGTGAAGCGACCAAACGAGAAACGTACAGAGCTGTGTGCCAGTTCATCGTTCAGACCTAATGCACGAAGTACATAAGATGGTTCTAGGCTCGCTGAAGTACATGCGGAACCGGATGATACTGCAAGATCTTTCAATGACATCAGCAACGATTCACCTTCAACAAATGCGAAGCTCACATTTAGGTTGTGAGGTACGCGCTGCTCTAGGTCACCATTGATCGTAACGGCTTCAAGATCTTTAACGCCATTTAACAGGCGATCACGCAGAGATTTTGCATGGTCATAATCTTTTTGCATATCTTGCTTAGCAATAGCAAATGCCTCGCCCATACCAACAATTTGGTGAGTTGGTAGCGTACCAGAACGGAAACCACGCTCATGACCACCACCGTGCATTTGTGCTTCTAAACGGATACGTGGTTTACGACGAACGTATAGTGCACCGATACCTTTCGGGCCATAAATTTTGTGAGCTGACATTGAAATTAAGTCAACTTTCATTTCTTGAACATCAATTGGCAATTTGCCAGCCGATTGCGCAGCATCAACGTGGAAAACGATTTTCTTGCTGCGGCATAGCTCACCAATAGCGGCGATATCTTGAACAACACCAATTTCGTTGTTTACGTGCATGATAGAAACAAGCACGGTATCGTCACGCATTGCGGCTTCTAACTTTGCTAAGTCAATAAGACCATTTGCTTCTGGCTCAAGATACGTTACCTCAAAGCCTTCACGCTCTAATTGACGACATGGGTCAAGTACTGCTTTATGCTCTGTTTTACAGGTAATAACATGCTTACCTTTTTTAGCGTAAAAGTGAGCAGCACCCTTGATAGCAAGGTTGTCTGATTCTGTCGCGCCCGAAGTGAAAATAATTTCGCGAGGATCCGCATTTAACAGATCGGCGATTTGCTCACGCGCGTTGTCTACTGCTTCTTCTGCTTGCCAACCAAAACGGTGTGATCGTGACGCTGGGTTACCAAAGGTACCGTCCATTGTCATAAATTGAACCATCTTTTCTGCAACCCTTGGGTCAACAGGACATGTGGCAGAGTAGTCTAGATAAATAGGCAGTTTCATTCTTTACTCCAATGTAAAAGCAACACTACTTACGAGCGAACATTGATTCCGATGGGTGCGGTGCTTGTACTTTTTCTTGAGAACCCATGATTTACCGCAAGATCTACGTCTTGTCGGTCTGAAATTTCTAATACTTCGTTATCTACCATCAACTCGCCAAGAGTGATGTTATTTAAGAAGTCACTAATACGAGAGCTTAAATCTCTCCAAAGCGTATGAGTGAGGCAACGTGTACCACCTTGGCAATCGCCTTTACCAGCACATTTGGTTGCATCAACAGACTCATCAACAGCAGCTATCACCGTTCCAATTGCAATATCAGATGCTTCGGCGCCGAGTCGGTAACCACCACCTGGGCCGCGAACACTGGCTACAAGTCCAGCTTTGCGCAATTTTGAGAACAGTTGCTCTAGATATGACAGTGAAATCCCTTGGCGTTCAGAGATATCGGCTAGAGGTACTGGGCTTTGCTGTGAGTGCAGTGCGACATCTAGCATCGCCGTTACTGCATATCTTCCTTTTGATGTTAGTCTCATATCACACGTTTCCACATTGATTATGTGGTTTCGATTTTTCCATACCTGACTATTTTAATCAAGTATTTATTTGACTAAAATAGTCAGGTATTTAACCCAACAGAAAAAGTGGTTATTTTTTAACCCCTAGTCCTTTTTCTATTGACGTTAAAATACCACGCAACGTGTTGATTTCCTGTGACTCAGGGCGAGCTCTACTGAACATTCTGCGTAATTTGTTCATTACTAACCCTGGTTTATCTTTAGAAATAAACTGGGTATCGGTGATGACTTTTTCAAGGTGTTGGTAGAATAATTCTAGCTCTTTGTGACGTGGATACTCTGCTTCCTCTTGTTCAGGAAACTGGTTGGCCACACGCTGCAAATGCGCAACACGTACTTCATAACTTAATGTCTGAACAGCCATCGCTAAGTTAAGAGAGCTGTATTCCGGGTTTGCTGGAATACAAGTATGAAAATGGCAAAGCTGTAATTCTTCGTTGGTTAAGCCAGTGCGTTCACGGCCAAAAACTAAAGCAACAGGATGTTGTTCACCTTCAATGGCAAACTTCTCGCCACACTCTCTTGGTTCAATCATAGGCCAATCCAGTGTACGAGAGCGCGCACTTGAGCCAACAACCAAACCACAATCTTCAATCGCTTCTTGCAACGAACCAACAATTTGAGCTCCAAGCGCAATATCACTAGCGCCCGCAGCAAGCGCAACCGCTTGAGCATCTACCTCACATTGTGGGTCGACCAAGACCATCTGGCTTAACCCCATCACCTTCATCGCTCTTGCAGCTGAACCGATATTACCGGAGTGAGAGGTTCCGACGAGGACGATTTTCACGTTGTCTAGCATTATCAAATTGCACCAAGATTACAAAACCGACGAATAATAACATAAACCCGACTAAAATAGTCAGGGTCTTTTTAGTCACCCTGATGACAGAACAAAAAATAACCACTTCCCTTTTGCCAAAACTTTGGTATACTCGCCGCCGCTTTTTGTTCTTTAACATCCGTTGGGAAAATTCGTATGCATCCAATGCTAAATATCGCTATACGCGCTGCGCGTAAAGCGGGCAACCATATTGCTAAATCACTAGAAAACACTGACAAGATCGAGTCAGTACAGAAAGGCACTAATGACTTTGTTACTAACGTAGACAAAGAAGCTGAAGCACTCATTATCCATACTATTCAAACATCTTACCCTGACCACAGCATCATCGCTGAAGAAGGTGGCATGATTGAAGGTAAAGATAGCGACGTACAATGGATCATCGACCCACTGGATGGCACTAATAACTTCGTTAAAGGTATTCCACACTTCTCAGTATCTATTGCGGTTCGCATTAAGGGTAAAACTGAAGTTGCGTGCGTATACGATCCAATGCTAAACGAGCTATTCACTGCACAACGCGGTGCTGGCGCTCAATTAAACAATGCTCGAATCCGTGTTAACACACTAAAAGACCTAAAAGGTACTGTCATCGGTACAGGTTTCCCTTCGAAGCAAAAGCAGCACTCTGAAAGCTACTTCAAGATCATGTCGGCAATGTTCGTTGAATGTGCAGATTTCCGCCGCGCAGGTTCTGCTGCTCTTGATCTTTGCTATGTAGGTGCAGGTCGTCTAGACGGCTTCTTCGAACTAGGCCTAAAACCATGGGACATGGCTGCTGGTGAGCTGATCGCTCGTGAAGCTGGCGCTATCGTGACTGATTTTTCAGGCGGCACTGAGTACATGAAGTCTGGTAATGTTGTTGCTGCAAGTGCACGTGGTGCTAAGAGCATGCTTAAGATCATTCGCGAGAATGGTAACGAAGCTATCCTTAAGTAATTAGCTTAAGAATCACAGCCCGTCACAGCTGAATTTGAAATCCCGGCCATTGGTCGGGATTTTTTGTTTGGTGCTTTCGGTGCAGTGAGATAGTTACTGTCATCCATTTAAAGCAGACAAAAGAAAAGCCACTCGATAGAGTGGCTTTTACGATTTAGAACGATTCTTTCGTCATCCACTGGCTGCATCTGCGTATGGATGACGACGTACTTGAAGTCTAATTCAATGCCTTAAGGCATCTCGTCAAACTCGGCACCTTCTTTCTCAATCTGCGGTGGCATTAAGTGCTCTTTCTGGATACCCAGTTTCAGAGCCAGAGCCGACGCAACATAGATTGAAGAATAAGTACCAACGGTAATACCTAACAGCAAGGCTGTTGCGAACCCGTGAATCATCGCACCACCTTGAGTAAAGAGTGCGATAACTACGAATAATGTAGTACCAGACGTAATCAAGGTACGGCTTAGCGTTTGAGTGATTGAGCTGTTCATAATGTCAGCTGGCTCACCATTACGCATCTTACGGAAGTTTTCTCGAATACGGTCGAAAACAACAATCGTATCATTGAGTGAGTAACCGACTACGGTAAGCAGTGCCGCAACAATGGTAAGGTCGACTTCGATTTGCATCAAAGAGAAAATACCCAACGTAATTATAACGTCGTGCGCGAGTGCTAGTACTGCACCTGCCGCTAAGCGCCATTCGAATCGTACAGATACATAGATCAAGATACAGATTAACGATACTAAGATCGCCAAACCGCCCGCTTCGGTCAGCTCATCACCCACGTTTGGACCAACAAACTCGATACGGCGCATTTCAACGCTTTCGCCCGTACCTTGTTTAATCGCATCCAAAATCTGGTTACCTAACGCTTCCGCTTGTACATCTTCACGTGGGCGGAGACGAACCATGACATCACGAGATGAACCAAAGTTCTGAACCGTTGCATCGCCAAAGCCTTTCGCATCTAGAGCCGAACGCACTTGTTCAAGGTTAGCTGGCTGCTCGAAGCCAACTTCAATCAACGTACCGCCAGTAAAATCTAGACCCCAGTTCAACCATTTGGTTGATAAAGTAAAGATAGCAGCACCTATCATCACGAGCGACAAGGCAAATGCCGCTTTAGACCAACGCATAAAGTCGATCGTTTTGTCTGCTTTCAATATCTGAAACATAACTAACCCTTAGATCGACAACTTGTTGATACGCTTACCACCGTACACTAGGTTCACGAGGCATCGTGTACCAATGATGGCAGTAAACATAGAAGTGATAATACCAATCGACAGCGTTACCGCGAAGCCTTTGATTGCACCAGTACCTACTGCGAATAGAATAATCGCGGTAATTAGCGTCGTAATGTTAGCATCAGCAATGGTACTAAACGCATTGGCATAGCCTTGGTGAATCGCTTGTTGAGGATTGCGCCCCTCTTTTAGCTCTTCACGTATCCGCTCAAATATCAGAACGTTAGCATCAACTGCCATACCTACGGTAAGTACGATACCTGCAATACCTGGTAACGTCATCGTTGCACCAGGAATCATCGACATCACACCAACGATCAATACGATGTTAGCCATTAACGCCATATTGGCAAATAGGCCAAATCGACGGTAATACACCAAGGTGAATAGCATTACAGCGATCATACCTGTGATACATGCTTTGATGCCCATGTCGATGTTTTGCTGACCCATTGATGGACCGATAGTACGTTCTTCAACAATTGAAATAGGTGCAATCAGAGCACCGGCACGCAATAGCAGAGCTAAGTTGTGAGCTTCAGCTGCAGAATCAATACCAGTAATACGGAAGTTGCGACCAAGTGCCGATTGAATCGTCGCTTGGTTAATGACTTCTTCATGCTTATCAAGAATAACTTTGCCTTCCGGTGTACGTTTGCCGCTGTCTTTATACTCAGCGAAAACCGTTGCCATCAGCTTACCAATATTCTGACGTGAGAACGCCGCCATTTTGTTACCACCTTCGCTATCTAGCGAGATGTTAACTTGTGGACGACCATATTCATCAGCACTTGAACTTGCATCGGTAATGCTCGCACCACCTAGAATAACGCGCTTCTTCAACACCACAGGACGACCGTCACGGTCTTGCTTGATTTCACTGCCTGCTGGTGCTCGACCATTAGCTGCTGCTGCAAGATCCGCTGAGCTGTCTACTTCACGGAATTCTAGCGTTGCCGTAGCACCAAGAATCTCTTTAGCTCGAGCAGTATCTTGTACACCTGGAAGTTCAACTACGATACGACTAGCACCTTGACGTTGAACCAGAGGTTCAGCCACACCCAGTTCGTTTACACGGTTACGTAAAATGGTGATGTTCTGCTCGACAGCATAGTTACGAATCTCTTGTAGACGAGTTTCTTTAAAACGCGCTACAAGTGCGAAACGACCATTTGAGTCAGAATCAAAGAAGTCCATGTCTGGGTGTTTCGTAGTTAGCACCGCTTTTGCTTCCGCGAGTTGTTCAGCGTCACGAAGTAGTACTTCGACACCATCTTTACCCGATGGACGAATGGAGCGGTAGCGAATTCGGTCTTCACGAAGCTCACTACGAAATGCTTCTTCTTGCTGACCCACCAGCTTTTCCATCGCAGCATCCATATCCACTTCCATCAAGAAGTGAACACCACCACGAAGGTCTAAGCCTAATTTCATTGGGTTTGCACCGATCGACTCTAGCCAGTTTGGCGTAGCTGGCGCTAGGTTCAATGCAACAATGGAATCTTTACCTAAAGCTTGGCTGATTACGTCACGCGCACTGATTTGAGTATCAGTATCGTTGAAACGAACAAGAATGGAGCCATTTTCTAAAGCAATGGACTTACGAGAAAGTTGCTCTTCTTCAAGAGCTTTGGTGACAGTATCCAGCGTCGACATATCAACAGAGGCGCCGCGCGCCCCTGTAATTTGAATAGCCGGATCTTCACCGTATAGATTGGGAAGTGCATACAAAGCTGCAATGGCGATGGCGAACACCACCATCAGGTACTTCCACAAAGGATAACGGTTTAGCACAGCGAGGATCCTTTAGCTGTTTTTATAGAGACTTTAGCGTACCTTTTGGTAGCACTGCAGTAACGAAGTCTTTCTTGATAACTACTTCATTGTTGTCGTTAAGAGCGATAGCAATGTAGTCGTTGTCTTCAGCAATTTTAGTGATCTTACCAATTAGACCGCCATTAGTTAGGACTTCATCACCCTTACCCATAGAAGCCATTAGGTTTTTATGCTCTTTAGCACGCTTAGCTTGTGGGCGGTAAATCATGAAATAGAAAATTACCGCAAACATGCCAAGCATAATTAGCATTTCAAAACCGCCACCTTGTGGTGCCGCTTCAGCTGCGTGAGCTGCAGAAATCAAACTCATCGGAAAACATCCTCTTTAATGTAAATACATATCCAAAATTGGGCTATCCCCTTATCTTTTCAAGAAGCAAACGGTAACTCAATGTTTCATAGCGACTTAAACACATAAAAAATGTGACCGAGAGCTAGGATTTGGTACCAATTGCAGGGATAGCCGTTTATTTAGCCAACTATTTCATATCTAGTGGCGGCACTTCGCGGTTGCGTCGTGCATAAAACTCTTCTACAAACTCATCAAAACGGTCTTCATCAATCGCAGTGCGGATGCTTTCCATCAGACGTTGGTAGTAGCGTAGGTTGTGAATCGTGTTTAAGCGAGCGCCTAAGATCTCATTACAGCGATCTAAATGATGCAGATACGCTTTAGAGTAATTTTTACAGGTGTAGCAATCACAATGCTCATCCAATGGACCTGTATCTGTCTTGTTCGTTGCATTACGGATCTTAACAATGCCACCGGTTACAAATAGATGTCCATTACGTGCATTTCGAGTCGGCATTACGCAATCGAACATATCGATACCACGGCGAACACCTTCAACTAAGTCTTCAGGTTTACCTACACCCATTAGGTAGCGAGGTTTGTCTTCAGGCAGTTTAGGCGTTGTATGCTCTAACACACGGTGCATGTCTTCTTTTGGCTCACCAACAGCAAGACCACCAACCGCGTAACCGTCGAAGCCAATATTAGTTAAGCCTTCCACAGACACATCACGTAGATCTTCGTACACGCTGCCTTGAACAATCCCAAACAGCGAGTTAGGGTTCTCTAACTTGTCGAAATGATCGCGAGAACGTTGTGCCCAACGCAATGACATTTCCATCGACTTTTTCGCTTCAGCGTGCGTCGCTGGGTATGGCGTACATTCGTCAAAAATCATCACCACATCAGAGCCAAGATCTTTCTGGATTTCCATCGACTTTTCAGCATCCATGAAAATCTTGTCACCGTTTACTGGGTTACGGAAATGCACACCTTCTTCAGTGATTTTGCGAATATCCCCAAGGCTGAATACTTGGAAGCCACCTGAATCGGTAAGGATTGGACCATGCCAGTTCATAAAGTCATGTAAGTCACCGTGCATCTTCATGATTTCTTGACCAGGGCGCAACCATAGGTGGAAAGTGTTACCTAGAAGAATTTCAGCTCCAGTGCCTTTTACTTCTTCTGGTGTCATACCTTTCACAGTACCGTAAGTACCGACAGGCATAAACGCAGGCGTTTGTACCGTCCCGCGTTCAAACGTCAATTGACCACGACGAGCGTGACCATTTTTCTTTTTTAGTTCGTATTGTAATTTCACGAAGCCTCCACATTGCCAGAGACACAGTCTGACTCAATCTTAAAACGCACTAACAAGCGTAGCTTGTCGCACTTGAATGCACTAGCCAAACGACTAGTGAAGTTGGTAATCCTTACCGTATTCCACTGGCTCCTTGAGTGAAATAATAATCTTAAGCGGTCTTTTTGGTAATGAACATCGCATCACCGTAGCTAAAGAAGCGGTACTTCTGTTCTACAGCGTGGTGGTATGCGCTCATCACATTATCGTAGCCCGCAAATGCACTGACGAGCATGATGAGCGTGGACTCAGGAAGGTGGAAATTGGTTACTAAGCAATCCACCAACTGATACTCATATCCTGGGAAAATAAAGATTTCTGTGTCACCAAAAAATGGCACTAATTCAGTGCCATTTTTCAGCGCATCTTGCGCAGCACTTTCTAGAGAACGAACCGATGTTGTACCAACTGCGATAATTCGACCACCGTTTGCTTTGGTTTCATTGATCGCGTCTACGACCTCTTGCGGTACTTCAACATACTCTGCGTGCATGTGATGATCGTTAATATTCTCAACCCGCACTGGTTGGAAAGTACCCGCACCAACATGCAGAGTCACATAAGCAAAGTTCGCACCTTTAGCTTTGATTTTCTCAAGCACTACATCGTCAAAGTGAAGACCAGCGGTAGGAGCTGCAACCGCACCTGGCTTCTCGTTGTATACGGTCTGGTAACGTTCTTTATCGGCATCCTCATCTGGACGATCGATATAAGGAGGTAATGGCATGTGGCCAATATCATTAAGAATATCAAGAACCGTCTTATCAGACTGCATTTCAATTTCAAAAAGTGCGTCGTGACGAGCGACCATCAACGCTTGGTATTCATCATTTTCTCCAAGGAACAGTTCTGTACCTGGTTTCGGCGCTTTAGAAGATCGAACATGAGCTAGGACACGCTTGTCATCCAGCATACGTTCAACGAGCACTTCAATTTTACCGCCTGACGCTTTACGTCCAAACATTCGTGCTGGAATCACGCGGGTATTATTGAACACGAGTAGATCGCCCGGCTGAACTTGGTCAATGATATCAGTGAAGCTTCCATCTACGACTTCACCAGTATTTCCAGTTAGCTGAAGCAGTCGGCTTGAGCTTCTTTCGGCTTTAGGGTAGCGAGCAATAAGCTTATCTGGTAAATCAAAATGAAAATCTGAAACTTGCATAACACCAATCTTCTATATTAAGCGACAAAAACGGCGAAAAAATTCGCAGCCGCATAGTATAAAGTGACCCGTTGGAATAGCAAGCTGAACCGTCATTGTCCAACGTAAACTCTGTGTTTTTTGGGGACGCAATTTAACCTTAATATCAGTAAGTTTATTTTGTGACTGGCGCTACAAAAAACGACGCCTGTCTCAGACTTAATCCATGAAAAATTCTATAGTTAAAGTACACAATCAGAACGAGTTGGAGGCCCTATGATTAAGGTCGAAGATATGATGACTCGCAACCCTCACACCCTATTGCGGTCTCACTCCCTAGCCGATGCTAAACATACGATGGAAGCACTCGATATCAGGCATATACCTATCGTTGATGCAGAACGTCATTTGCTCGGCATTGTTTCTCAACGTGATGTTTTGGCAGCACAAGAATCCATCCTACAAAAAATCCCAAGCGACCAATCTTACACATTATCCACCCCATTGAGTGAACTCATGCACAGCAATATTATGACGGTAGAACCAAGAGCCGGATTAAAAGAAAGTGCACTCTACATGCAGAAACACAAAGTGGGATGCCTACCTGTTGTGAAAAATAAACAGCTAGTTGGCATTATTACTGACAGTGATTTTGTCGCGATCGCAGTTAACTTGCTAGAGCTTCAAGAAGAAGTTGAGCCAGACGAAGTTGAAGAGAGTGGCGATTCGGAAGCACTAGACGCATAACAGCTAAAAAAAGGGAGCGGCTTGCGCCGCTCAAACTTACCGACATTCAGTAGCCATTGCTGAACTACTGAGGCAGTGCTCAAAACCAATCGAAGCGTTATGCTTCTGTTTTTCAATGATGTGATAACTCACTATGAAAACGCTTAAATACTGCGAGATACAATCAAACGCTCACAGTTAGGGCTCTTTATCACTGAGATAAGTCACTTGCTGCACTTACTCTCATCTCACTTGAAAGTTTAAAACAAAAGTAGTTACAAAAATGGTCAGCAAACTTTACTGTCATTGTGGCAAAGTGAGTCAAATAAATGATTCCTTACCAAGTCTTATCTTCCATTGAAAACATATAAATACGATACCCAAGCCAACTTAGAGTATCAACTCTAAATTTGCCTTTTTCGAAAATTCGACACTTTGTTCTTCTTAGGAAAAAGCGTACATAAAGCCCGAAAAATGTAGCATGTTACGTAATTTAATTACAACAAGCTACAACCATTCTTATCTATATGATTTTACCGAAAGTAGGAAAATCACGAGGCACACCGCGTTATCACTAAGTTGTCTAGATAATGACCGCACATCTCTTTAATTTGACAGTGTGAAATTGACACTGTGAAGCGCAGAATTTGATTGAAAGATTTAGTGAAAATTGAACTGTGTTTTTTTACACACTAGCTTAGGCATTTAGAGCAATTTAATAAAAAAGACACCAAAGTTGGTGCCTTTCACTAGCAGTTGCCTAATAAGTAGAATTGTTTAAAAACTAAAGTAACTCTGAAACCACATCCGCCAGTTGAAGAAATGAGTCACGTCGAGATGAACTTGGTCGCCAAACTAATCCAATATCACGATAAGCCTGCTGCCCCGGTGGCTCCACAACAATAAGATTTTGATTCTCTAATAGACCATGCTCGATCGCCATCTGAGGAATAAATGTCGTC
Source organism: Vibrio barjaei (assembly GCF_001639065.2). Classification (GTDB taxonomy): domain Bacteria; phylum Pseudomonadota; class Gammaproteobacteria; order Enterobacterales; family Vibrionaceae; genus Vibrio; species Vibrio barjaei. The sequence goes on along the minus strand of NZ_LQXO02000032.1, from coordinate 20,377 downwards.
CCCAACCCATTAGCAACCATTTGAACCAAAGTATGTAAGCTTGTTGCGCTAAATGGATTGATTTTCTCTTTCTCAGTCAGCTTGCACGCAGAAACCGCATGCTCCGTTAAACAGTGTTCATTTTCTAACAAGAAAACCGATTCATCCGGTAGATCATCATATTTGATAGGAACACGAATTCTGTCCGCTTGATTACGGCTGATGACCATTTTGAACGGGTCATGTCCAACAATGCAGCTATCCATATTGCCGATGTCCATCGGGAGCGCCAAAATGAGAACGTCCAATTCACCATGTCTCAGCGCGGCGAGTAAGTTCGCTGTAGTATCTTCTCTAAGTAAAAGATTAAGCTGAGGGTAACGCGCGTTCACTTCCTGTACTAAATCACACAGTAAGAATGGCGCTATTGTAGGGATACAACCGAGCTTCAACTGCCCCTGCATTGCATCACCTTGACACAAATTGCCTAATTCAATCAGGTCTTGCCCCTTCGCTAGGAGCTCCCTCCCTTGTGAAACCACCATTTCACCAGCTTGGGTAAAGACTAACGGACTTTTCTTATCTTTCTTTTCATAGAGAGGACAGCCTATCAGCTCTTCTAGGTTCTGAATGCCTTTACTTAACGTAGACTGGCTGACGAAACAGCGCTCTGCGGCTTCACTAAAGTGTCGCGTCTCATGCAGAGTAACCAAGTAATGAAGCTGCTTTAAACTGGGCCATTTATTCATGGTAACTGCCTGTTTTTGGACCAATATCAAAAAAGGAATCGGCATTACTGCTTCATCGCTTTTTTCGATGAAATTAATCTATTAATTTCGCTTTTTTCAATACTACAATGTGTACTATAGTTTGTCTCGCACAAACACGGACCAAACCAAAAATGGTTTGAATTAAACTCTATTTAGGAGCAAAAAAATGGTACTAGTTGGTCGTCAAGCCCCAGACTTTACTGCAGCAGCTGTTCTAGGTAACGGTGATATCGTTGAGAACTTTAACTTTGCTGAGTTCACTAAAGGTAAAAAAGCAGTTGTATTCTTCTACCCACTAGACTTCACTTTCGTTTGCCCATCAGAACTGATCGCATTCGACAACCGTCTTGCTGATTTCCAAGCTAAAGGTTGTGAAGTTATCGGTGTTTCTATCGATTCTCAGTTCTCTCATAACGCATGGCGTAACACTGCTATCGAAGATGGCGGTATTGGTCAAGTTAAGTACCCTCTAGTTGCAGACGTTAAACACGAAATCTGCCAAGCGTACGACGTAGAGCACCCAGAAGCAGGCGTTGCTTTCCGTGGTTCTTTCCTAATCGACGAAGACGGTCTTGTACGTCACCAAGTAGTTAACGACCTACCTCTAGGCCGTAACATCGACGAAATGCTACGTATGGTTGACGCTCTAAACTTCCACCAGAAGCACGGCGAAGTATGTCCTGCACAATGGGAAGAAGGTAAAGCTGGTATGGACGCATCTCCAAAAGGTGTTGCAGCGTTCCTATCTGAGCACGCAGACGACCTGTCTAAATAATTCGATACCTTCACCCTGCGCTCAATCAGGGTTGATGGTTGGATAAATATAAAGCGAAAAACGCAGCCAATCATTGAAGAAGAAACGAGTTAGCCAAAAAATTAAAGCCCGAGTCACGACTCGGGCTTTTTCTATTTTCAGAATTCAAAAGCAGAGATATATTGATACCCAGTATAGTTACTGAGAAACCTTATGAACTACCAACTTGAAGTCTGTATCGATAATATCGAGTCCCTGCCACTGGCGATTACAGGTGGTGCTACGCGGATTGAGCTATGCTCATCTTTGGCGTTAGGGGGACTAACCCCGAACGCAGGCCTCATTAAACAAGCTGTCCAATCTTCTTCTATTCCTATCTACGTCATGATACGTCCTAGACAAGGTGATTTCCTCTATGATTGTGACGATGTTGAAATCATGGCAGAAGACGTGCGCACCGCCGCTAAATATGGTGCTCAAGGCATCGTTTTAGGCCTACTTGATAAAGATGGCAACATCGATATGCCTCGTTCTATCCGCTTAGTAAAACTGGCTCATGAGTTACAGCTGGGTGTAACCTTCCATCGAGCGTTCGACCAATGCAAACATCCCGAACAGGCTTTGGAGGATGTAATCGCATTAGGGTGTGAGCGAATACTCACATCCGGACTGGCCTCAAATGCACTAGACGGTAGCGATATGCTCGCCAAGCTGTCTGCTTTGGCAAATGGACGCATAGAATTGATGGCCGGAGCTGGAGTCAATGCTGATAATGTCGCTAAGATCATCGCCACCAGTCACGTTACGGAAGTCCACCTTTCAGGCAAATCAACTAGAAAAAGCAAGATGCATTTCATTGCTGACGATGCAAAAATGGGTCGTGATGATGTGGATGACTTTGCTATTCCTGTGACAAGCAGTGATAAAATTCGAGCAGTAGCGAAAGTGCTAAACTCATTATAAAGCTTGTTCTTTTAATCTGGGCTCCAGAAAAGAAGCCGACCATCTTTAAGCTTCTTTCAATCTCGCACTACTTTCTTCTAGGGATTTATGAAAACGTCAGCAAATTTATTTCAAAAGCTCGATTTGAACCTACTCAGAACGTTTCGTGTTCTATTGCAGGAGCGCAATGCCCGAAAAACCGCCGAGCGCTTGTTTGTGACTCAGCCTGCAATCAGTCAAGCACTGCAAAAGCTGCGCTTTCACTTAGATGATGAACTCTTTGTCAAAGTACAGGGCGGGTTAGAGCCAACACCATTTGCCCTTCTAGTAGAGGAAAAAATCGCCCCTTACTTGGATGGTCTCGAAGCGTCTTTAGAACAACTTTCCGACTTCTCGCCGAGTGAACTGGAAGGAACCATAAAAATCGCTTTAGCGCCAATCGTATTATCTTGTTTGGCGGGTTCTCTGTTTATAGAACTAAGAAAGCAAGCGCCAAACCTCAACTTAGAACTCACCAGTTGGACTCAGCAAACCCCAGAGCAACTTCGTAACGGTGAAGTGTTTCTAGGGATGCATTATGACTTAGACGGCATATCTAAAGAGATTGCTAGAGACAAGTTAGCAGACATGGAAGCTCGCGTTTATGTACGTCAAGATCATCCCCTTAAGAGCGATATCATCACTCCTCATGATGCAGCTAAATATGAGATTGCATCACTCATTTCTCCAGGGTGGAATGACAACTTTAGTTTTGCCGCTCAAATACTAGAACAACTCGGATATGAAGCAAAGGTGGGCTTTCGCTCTGAGGTCGTGTTAGCGATCATTGATGTAGTATCGTCAACAGATATGATATTGCCTCATTCAAACCTACTACCAAGTCAACACAGCAAGCAGCTCAGGGCCTTAAAAGTAGAGATTAACGAGCAGCAGCAACCTTATACCAAAGGTCTGTATGCTTACGTTCATAATAAGAATCGCCACTCACCTAAAACCAAGTGGTTAGAAAAAATGCTACGCGAAAAAATCCAACAACATATCAATAATCAGGACTAATAATAGTTATAAGCAACTCTTTTTAGCCATGTAGCACGACGGTAGCTACCATCAACGCACTTTTACTGTCCCATAAAGGTGCTTGATGAAAAAGCTATTGTTACCTCTAATCGCTACTCTTTCTTTCACAACATCAGCTCAAACGTTCCACGTATCACCTGACCTCAAAATCGGTATATACAATGGCGCTGGTATTCAGTTAGGTGTAGCGGACACACTAGGTATGGATGCTGTATTTTTTAGCTATGGACGCAAGACCTATAACACTAACCGTTACGACGAACGACTAGACTCCTACCGCCTAGGATTACAACATATGTTCGGACACAAACAGGACCATGGCTTGCAAGCTGAATTTGGCCTTGCTGATTATTACGGTCGCGATAGCCGCGATAGTGAATCGAGTAGTCGCAGTTCCCTAGGCTTAAGTATTGGTGCAAGTTATGTTTATATGCTCAATTCAAGCTTTGGTTTAAAAACAGGCTTCGATTATGACGTATTTAACGCGCAAGACACCTATATCCCAGTAGGCTCGAATATGACCTTGAACTTCGGTGTGATTGGGCGTTTCTAAAACTGCCCAACTAAAGAATGTCGTTAATAGCTTTTTCGTCCAGGTGACGAACATCTTTACCCTTCACGAAGTAAATGATGTATTCGCAAATATTCTGGCAACGATCACCCACCCGCTCAATGGCTCGAGCTGACCACATGACCTGAAGAATGTTAGGAATGTTCTTCGGGTCTTCCATCATATACGTCATCAATTGACGAACCACGGCTTCATACTCTGCATCCAGCTTGTCATCTAATTTATAGACTTCAGCAGCAGCGTCGACATCCATACGAGCAAATGCATCAAGTACTTGATGCAACATAGTGATGGCTTGCCGGCATAGCGGTTCTAAAGAGACATGAAATTTCTGTTGTTTCGTTGATGGTTGCTCTATAGCGACTCGAGCAATTCGAGTCGCAACATCACCGATACGCTCAAGATCCGTTATCGTTTTGATGATTGCCATCACTAAGCGAAGATCTTTCGCCGTAGGCTGGCGTTTAGCAATAATTCGCGTACATGCCTCGTCGATGGAGACTTCCATCGCATTCACTTTGTGATCGTCCCTAACCACTTTTTTGGCCAGCTCAAGGTCATCTTTGTGCAACGCCTGCATTGCAAAGGATAATTGCTGTTCGACCAGCCCTCCCATCGTTAACACATGAGTGCGTATCGATTCTAATTCGGCATTAAACTGACCAGAGATATGACGACCAAAATGCATGTCCAACAACTTCCTTAATTAACCGTAACGACCGGTAATATAGTCTTCGGTTTGTTTTTCAATCGGTGAGGTAAATATAGTATCAGTATCCGCATACTCTACCAATTTTCCTAGGTGAATAAAGGCAGTGTGATCACTAACTCGCGCCGCTTGCTGCATGTTATGCGTTACGATCACAACCGTGTATTTGGTTTTAAGCTCATTAATGAGCTCTTCGATGGTTAATGTTGAAATAGGATCAAGCGCCGAGGTTGGCTCATCCAGCAGCAATACTTCGGGCTCAATGGCGATGGCTCGAGCAATCACCAGTCGCTGTTGTTGTCCACCTGACAGCCCAAACGCATTCTCATGTAATCTATCTTTCACTTCATCCCAAAGGGCTGCTGAGCGCAGTGCTCGTTCTACCGCATCATCGAGATTGCGGCTATTCTTAATTCCTTGAAGCCGCAATCCGTAAACCACATTCTCATAAATAGACTTTGGAAATGGATTCGGACGCTGAAACACCATCCCAACTCGTCTTCGCAAAGTCGCGACGTCCACATCTGGATGATAAACATTACCTCCATGTAATTTCACTTTGCCTGTCACCGTACAACCTTCAATCAGATCATTCATCCGATTGATACAGCGAAGCAGAGTCGACTTACCACAACCAGACGGTCCGATAAATGCCGTCACTTGCCCTTTTGGGATCCGCATAGATACGTCATCTAGAGCTTGTTTATCGCGATAAAACAGATTCAAGTTTTCTATCGCAATGGCGGTTTGCTCATCGCTTAGATTGTTAATATCTAAAGGCGTGGGGTAGCCCAAAGTTTGATTGATAGAAAACATGATTAATCTTGTCCTAATGTTCGATACTTTTCGCGCAGGTTATTTCGAATGGCGATTGCTGTTAAGTTTAGTCCAACAACAACCGTCACCAACAAGAATGAGGTGGCATAGACTAACGGTCTTGCTGCTTCAATATTCGAGGTTTGAAAGCCCACATCATAGATATGAAAGCCGAGGTGCATAAATTTGCGCTCCAGATGCAAAAATGGAAACTGCGAATCGATAGGCAAGCTTGATGCTAGTTTTACCACACCGACTAGCATTAGAGGTGCAACCTCTCCTGCCGCTCGCGCCACTGCAAGGATCAGCCCGGTGATTATTGCAGGGCTTGCCATAGGCAATACAATGCGCCAAAGCGTTTCAGATTGCGTTGCTCCTAGAGCTAATGAACCATGTCTGGCGGACACCGGAATTCTATTCAGCCCTTCTTCCGTTGCGACGATCACTACTGGCAACGTAAGAATCGCGAGTGTTAATGCCGACCACAATAGCCCCGGAGTGCCAAACGTTGGTGCAGGTAATCGCTCAGCATAGAACAGCGAATCAATAGAACCACCAATGGTATAAACGAAAAAGCCTAAACCAAACACACCGTATACAATGGATGGTACCCCCGCGAGGTTAATCACCCCTACCCGTATCATTCGTGTAAGCGCGTTATTTTCAGCATATTCATGTAGATACACCGCCACCAGCACCCCTAATGGCATCACCATTACAGACATAATAATAACCAACAAGACAGTACCGAAAATTGCAGGGAACACGCCACCTTCAGAGTTTGACTCTCGTGGGTCATCAGAGAGGAACTTCCAGACTTGTCCACCCCAATGCACCAACTTATCGGCAAAAGACATGTTGTTCGGATACCAGAAATCAAGGATCCGATTTAACCCAATCTCAACTTTCTCACCACGCATATCTTCAACAATGAGCGTTTTGCTGCTCAACTCGCTACGCAGTGCATCCAGCTCCCCTTCACTTTGGTTTAGCTGTTGGTGAATAATACTGACTTGCTGCTCATAACGGTGAGTAAGCTCCTCTGACAGCTCTCCATTAAGTGAGTCTCGACGTTGCTTTAGCCGTAATGCTTCCAATTGATGATTCAACCCACGTATTTTACGTTTAATCGTGTCATCTATTTGCTCTCGAGTCAGTTTCACCTGCTCAATTTCCAGCTTCAACAATGTGTTAAGATCAGTAGTAATATCACCATCAGGCGTCTTTAGAGCGATAATTTTCCCAAAAAAGTCACCGCCACGTGTTCTCTCTAAAACGACAAGATCGGCTGGTGTCGTTTGCAATTTAATTTGCGGTGCAAGCAAAGAAATAAAATCGACACCATATAAGTCTCGATTAGCGACTTTAATACTCAGACGCTCTACTTTGCCCTCTGTCAGCACATCAGTCGGCAACAGCTTATCCGCATCGGGAATGTTATGGGAGGGAACCCAAGTCTTTGAGTAAATCTGCCCGATTAGAGCTTTGCCGTTGTCATCTTGCCATTGATAAAGCGGTGCGGGCCAAAAATAAGTGAGCCCTTTCCAACCAATCAATAACAAAAGACCAAGCACGGATATTAAGCTGATGCTAACCGCACCACCTGTTAGCCAAACCCAAGGTGCGCCAGATTTGAGCCACTTAAACATGGTAAGGCTCCTTCCACATTCTACAGCGCACTGTATTTCTCCCTCAGTCTTTGTCTCACCCACTCTGCCAGTGAATTCACAACAAAGGTAAAACTAAACAAGATCAACGCGATTAAAAACAACAAACGATAGTGGCTGCCTCCAACCTCAGATTCAGGGAGCTCCACAGCCATGGTGGCAGAAAGTGTTCTCATGCCCTCAAAAATATTCCAATCTAATATCGGTGTGTTGCCCGTCGCCATCAAAACGATCATAGTCTCACCTACTGCTCGACCCAACCCCATCATTACTGCCGAGAAAATCCCCGGACTTGCGGTTAGTAGCACAACATACACTAAGGTTTGCCACTGAGTTGCACCTAGTGCTAATGAACCATCAGAGAGATGCTTCGGCACAGAAAAGATCGCATCTTCAGCAATCGTAAAGATGGTCGGAATCACAGCAAACCCCATTGCAAAGCCGACAACTAGAGCATTTCTTTGGTCAAAATCAATACCATGCTGAGCAAGAAAAACTCGGGCATCACCATTAAAAAACAATACCTCCATATCAGTGGAGTACGTCATGGCCAGGTACATCGCAACAATGATGACAGGAATTAGCGTAAACGGATGCAATCCACTGGGTAGTTTACTGGTGTATTGACGCGGCAAGATGTACCAAACAACGCCAGCTAATAGACAAATAGTAGGTAGAGTTAGCAGAAGCAGAAGTACCGCTGGTAAATGCGTTTCCACTATCGGAGCAAACCAAAGACCAGCAAGAAAACCAATGATAACGGTAGGTAACGCCTCCATCAGTTCGATGGTTGGCTTAACGACCTTACGCATAGTGGACGACATAAAATACGCCGTATAGATCGCGCCAAAAACCGCAATCGGTACCGCAAACAACATAGCGAACATCGCAGCTTTAATGGTACCAAAGGCAATAGGTACAAGACTGTACTTGCCTTCAAACTCATCAGAAGCCGCGGTAGTTTGCCAAACAAACTCAGGCTCTGGATAACTCTCGTACCACACTTTGCCGAACAATGCCGACAACGAAATTTCTGGATGTGGATTATCAATATGTCCTAAGTAGGTCGTATGACCCGACAATACCAACGCATTTTGATTGTTATGAGAGAGTGCAAAGGCGCTTACCGGATCCTTACTTGGCAGACTACTGGTGAATACAACCCGTTCACTAGTGGTGTAATTATTTTGCATGCTCCCGTCTGCTAAGACGGTTATGAACCCTTTCGTTAAGTTCTCTGGAATTAAAGCATTTAAAGGTGCATCAAAATCAAATGAACGAATAGCAGTTAAGTGCCTTGCGTCTTGTTTCACCACATCAAACCACTGCCAAACTTGCTGGTTGTCATACTCCACCAATAAGGAGTGAGCACCAGACAACAATTTAAGTCCGGTGACGTTGGCGCTATTCACTGCGGTTAAGTCCACCAGTTCACGAACCACGAGATGCTCGGCCCTTCTGTTGATCACAGCAAGTTCATTACCACTTCGCACGTAAACCGTTTGCGCATCTGGAGTTAGCAATATTTCATCGGCAGAGTCTAAAGGAGCAAGAGTAGAGAGAGTCTGCACTGCAATCGAATCGGAAGAATCCAAGGCATCTGAACTCGTTGGCTGCCAAATCAAATGGACTAAGCCACTACTATCTACCATAGCAAAGGCTGTCCCGTGAGCATTGCTGGTTGCTGTTACCAATGACATGAAGCTGCCATGAGTCGGCACCCAATCAGCACGACCTGGCAACTCAAGTTCTAGATCACTTTGTCCTTTTTCTGATTGCCATTTAAATTTAGGCTGGACTAAAGCGAGTCTCTGATCCGAATCAACAATGAGTAACTGGTCATTATTGATCGTCTTAAGCATTGAGATACTAATAGGAAGTTGACGTGTGGTTTGTTGACCTGAGACTAGAGATTGCTCAACCACCGCTCCTTCAGATGTCACAAAAGCAGCTCGAGTACCGTGGTCGTCTACCACGCTATAGACGATAGGTTTATCTATACTTAACTCAACCCCTTGTGACCATGTTACCTTGGCATCAGAAAACAATGGGAACGTCACATAAGCCAAATAGACAAAGATAAAGATCAAACTCGCCAACACACTCAAACCGCCAAAAGACACGATCCAACGAACCAAGCGGTCCTTTATCAGTCTTTTACGATCTTTGGTTTGTAACGAAAAGTTGGCTGTTGCCATAATCTACATTTGTCTCTTTGGTGACGGTTAGAATCTTACGAGATATTACCCATTAAGGGTTCTGGGACGAGTTACTAGAATGCATGACGCGCCCAAACATTTTATGTCGTTTAGATGACAGTTATATTACATGTCATCTAACGTGCTGAAAATAATGAAATGTGTCAAGTCGCACGCTATTTGAAATAAAAATGTCATATAAAATCAATAAGGTTCACGATCAGGTTAGTCTTTTATGTCACTCATTGACAACAATGAGTCCAAAATGTTGGTGGTTAGGTAGATGAGCGCAGAAAAACTCTATATCGAAAAAGAACTCAGTTGGCTCTCTTTTAATGAACGAGTGCTGCAAGAAGCCGCAGACAAGACCGTCCCATTGATTGAACGCATCCGCTTTTTAGGGATTTTCTCCAACAACCTCGATGAGTTTTACAAAGTTCGCTTCTCTGACGTAAAACGCCGCATCCTCATTAACCAAGAAAGTGGTATTAACGACAACTCCAAGCATCTACTGGGTAAGATGCAAAGTAAGGCTCTCAAGCTTAATTTACGATTTGATGAACTCTACAACGAGCTGATTTTAGAGATGGCTCGTCGTCGAATCTTCCTAGTTAATGAAACTCAGCTAAGTGACACACAGCAAAAGTGGGTAAAGAAATACTTTAGAAATGAAGTATTGCCTCACTTAACGCCTTTTATGCTTGGTGAAGACATCAACGTACTGCAATTTCTTAAAGATGAGTACGCTTATATCGTTGTCGATATGCAAAAAGAGCAGAGTTCTCAATATGCGATCTTAGAGATCCCTACTGATCACTTACCCCGTTTTGTCATGGTTCCTGAACAGAAAGGTAAACGCCGTAAAACCATAATCCTGCTCGACAACATCATTCGTTATTGTCTTGACGACATATTTCGCGGGTTCTTTGATTACGATGAGCTTAATGGCTATGCGATGAAAATGACGAGGGATGCGGAGTACGACTTGAGTCTCGAAGTAGAGCATAGCCTGCTCGAGCAAATGTCTGAGAGTGTCAATCAACGACTGACCGCCATGCCCGTACGCTTCGTTTACGAGCGTGAGATGCCCGAAGAAATGCTAAACACCTTGTGCAGCAAACTGGGTATTTCTAACTATGATAGCCTAATTCCCGGTGGTCGCTACCATAACTTTAAAGACTTTATCGGCTTTCCAAATGTTGGACGTGAATACCTAGAAAACAAGCCACTACCTCCAATGCGTTGTGCCGACTTCGATGGCTACGACAACCAGTTTGAGGCCATACGCGCTCAAGATATTTTGCTCCATTTCCCATATCACACCTTCGATCATATTACTGAGTTAGTGCGGCAAGCCTCGTTTGACCCTAAGGTCATTGGTATCAAAATCAATGTATATCGAGTCGCGAAAGACTCCCGTTTGATGAACTCATTGATTGACGCAGTACACAACGGTAAAAATGTCACGGTAGTGGTTGAGCTGCAGGCTCGGTTTGACGAAGAAGCAAACATCGAATGGTCTAGAGTGCTCACCGAAAACGGGGTACAAGTGATCTTTGGTGCTCCGGGGTTAAAAATACACGCTAAGTTACTGCTGATAAGTCGCCGAGAAGAGGGCGAGATTACCCGCTACGCTCACATTGGTACCGGGAACTTTCATGAGAAGAACGCCCGCATCTATACCGACTTTTCTTTACTAACTGCCGATCAAGAGATCGCGAATGAAGTTCGCAACGTATTCGGCTATATCGAAAACCCTTACCGCCCAGTGAAGTTTAATTATCTCATCGTCTCCCCACGTAACTCACGTAAACAGCTCTACCGACTCATTGATACTGAAATCGCCAACGCTAAAGCAGGTAAGAAAGGCAAGCTTACTTTAAAAATTAATAACTTAGTTGACAAAGGATTGATCAACAAACTCTACGGCGCGAGCAATGCTGGGGTTAAAATCCAAATGATTATCCGCGGTATGTGCTCTCTAGTTCCTGGGGTTGAAGGAGTGAGCGACAACATCAAAATTATCAGCATTGTTGATCGCTTCCTAGAGCACCCTCGCGTCATCATTGCGCATAACAATGGCGATCCTCAAGTCTATATCTCATCAGCCGACTGGATGACTCGCAACATAGACCATCGTATTGAAGTCGCCGCTCCAGTTCGTGACGCTCGTTTAAAACAGCGAATTATCGACATTATTAACCTTCACTTTACTGATACCATGAAAGCGCGTTGGATAGACAAAGAAATGAGTAACAGCTACGTACCGCGCGGTAACCGTAAAAAAGTGCGCTCACAAATGGCTATTTACGACTATCTTAAAAAGGTAGAGAAACAAACAAGAAAAACCAAAGAGCAACTGATCAATAATGAGCCAGACCAAGGACAGTAGTATAAAAAATGTCGCCGCTATCGACTTAGGTTCGAACAGTTTCCATATGGTCGTGGCTAAGGTAGTGGATCAAGACCTACAGTTAGTAAGTCGCCATAAACAGCGAGTGAGATTAGCCTCTGGGTTGGACGCTCAACAGAATCTCGACAATGCCGCTATTGAACGAGGATTAGAGTGCCTCGCCATGTTTGCCGAGCGCCTGCAGGGTTTTGAGCCAGAAAACATTCGTATTGCCGCGACCCACACGCTGCGTATCGCCAATAATACCCATATCTTTTTGCAACGTGCTCGCGACGTCCTTCCTTTTCCTATTGAAGTCATCCCTGGTGAAGAAGAAGCACGCTTAATCTATGCCGGCGTCGCGCACACTCAAACCGAGTCAAATTCAAAACTGGTGATTGATATTGGTGGTGGTAGTACCGAGCTAATCATAGGTAAGGCTTTCGAACCTGTGTTACTGAATAGCACTCAGATGGGCTGCGTGAGTTATACCACTAAATTTTTTGCCAACGGAAAACTCTCCACTAAAAATTTCTCCAAAGCCATTTTATCAGCTCAGCAAAGACTGGAAGCATTGTCAGTTCGATATAAAAAGAAAGGTTGGGAAGTCGCACTAGGCTCTTCTGGAACGATTAAAGCAATAAGAGAAGTCTTAATCGGGTTAGGACATGAAGATGGTTTAATCACCCTTAAACGATTGTATAAGCTTATCGATACCTTGTGTGTGTTTAACACCATTGATGACATCAACTTAGCTGGACTAACGGACGAAAGGAAGCCAGTGTTTGCCGCAGGCGTGGCCATACTAACTGCGCTCTTTGAAAGTTTAAAGATCCGTGAAATGCACTTTTCAGCTGGCGCTCTTCGTGAAGGTTTGCTCTATGAAATGGAGGAACGTTTCCAACGCTCTGATATCCGTATGCGAACCACTGAGAATTTGGCCGCCAAACATTTTGTCGATCTTGAACATGCCGCCAAGGTTCGCGGCCAAGCAGTTGAGTTTCTAAATCAAACCCACGAGCAGCTCAATCTAAAAAAGAAAAGTGATTTGTTTAGCTTGCTTGAATGGAGTGCTCTACTTCATGAGGTTGGGCTCAGTATTAGTTACCAGGCCTTCCATAAGCATTCAAGCTACATACTCACTCACACCAATATGCCGGGTTTTAACAGTGAGCAGCAGCGCATCCTAGCGACACTGGCTCGCTTTCAAAGAAAATCGCTCAAGGTGCAAGAGCTCCCTGAGTTTAGCCTGTTTAAGAAGAAACATATTCTCGGCTTAATACGAATCCTACGACTCGCCATTATCGTTAATGGGCAGCGAAATGATGAGTTATTGCCTCTCAAGCTGACTATCGTTGATGACATTTGGACTGTGAGTTGCGAGCAAATAGATTGGTTAGAACAAAACCGACTACTCTCCGCTGATTTACAAACGGAGCAAAGCTACTGGCAAGCGGTAGGGTGGCAACTTGAATTCGATTAGTTATCGCAGCTGCATTTGCGGTTCGCCAATGAAGGTTAGTCGATAAAGCTCAGTCCAACCTTAGCTAGCTCTTGTTCTGCAAATTCTCGATTTAGCGGTACATAGCCATCTTTCACCACGATTCGCTGACCTTCTCTAGAATAGATATAGCGAATATAGGCTTCCTCTATCGGATCAAGTTTTCGTTGTGGATCTTTATTGACGTAAACATACAAGAACCGAGACAGTGGGTAGTGACCGGACTGTACATTGTCTTGAGTTGGTAAGATGTAATCCTCACCTTGTTTAGCGATGGGCACCAACTTCGCCCCCGATACTTGATAGCCAATGCCGGAGTAACCAATGGTATTCACGGATGACGCTACTGATTGCACCACAGATGCTGAGCCAGGTTGCTCATTCACATTGCGTTTGAAGTCGCCTCCACACAGTGCATTGTTCTTGAAATAACCATAGGTCCCCGATACCGAGTTACGGCCAAACATCTGAATAGCACGTTGACTCCAAGGTGCTTTAACGCCTAACTGCTCCCACTTATTAATGTAATGGTTGCTTCCACAACGTAATGTTGAGGAAAAAATGCTGTCTATTTGCTGGAAATTCAGCCCTTTGATGGGGTTATCAGTATGAACAAATATCCCGATCGCATCGATCGCAACTCGCAGCTCAGTCGGTTTGTAACCATAATGCCGCTCAAAAGATTCCACCTCTTTTAAGCGCATCTTCCTGCTCATAGGGCCGAATTGTGCCGTACCTTCTGCCAGAGCAGGAGGCGCCGTCGACGAGCCTGAAGCTTGAATCTGGGCATTAACATTAGGATAAATGTTCTTAAGCTCTTCCAGCCATAAGGTAGTCATCCCCGATAAAGTATCTGAACCTACTGAGGATAAGTTTCCTGCGACCCCAGGTTGCTTCGTATATTTAGGCAACTCTGAAGCCAGCCCAGAGAAGGAGATCACGCCCAAAAGCAATACTGACCAACTTAACCTGCCGCTCATCGCCATTAGTTCACTACCAAACGTTCTGGAAGAATAAATGAGAATTTACTACCAACGCCCACTTCCGAGTGAATTTCTAGATGAGAATCATGGTGAGATAGTGCATGTTTTACGATAGCTAACCCTAACCCACTTCCACCTGTATCACGAGAGCGTGCCTTATCGACACGATAAAAACGCTCAGTTAGTCGGTGCAAATGCTGGGGCTCAATACCATCCCCAGTATCTTCTACATCTAAACATGCACCTTGAGCAGATTGATACCAGCGTACCTTCACGTTTGCACCCGGTGGCGTATATTTTATCGCGTTGTAAACCAGATTAGAAATAGCACTTCTTAACTGATCATCGTCGCCAAATACTCTCAGGCTATTATCGACATCAAACTCAACCTTGTGCCCATCCTCACCACTAAGGCTAATCGCCTCTTTTTCGAGTACTTCAAGCATAGCAGGCACATTGACAACTTCGTCTAACTCATGCATTGGCGCAGCTTCAATTTTGGAGAGAGTGAGTAATTGATTCACGAGGCTGTTCATTCGATTAAGCTGCTCGGTCATCACACCGTGAGCTTTGGTCCACATAGGTCCTACAACCATGTCTGGATCTTCTGTCATCTCAAGGTAGCCTTGAAGAACAGTCATTGGCGTACGTAGTTCATGAGAAACGTTAGCAAAGAAATTGCGACGCATACCTTCTAATTGCTTAAGTTGGCTGACGTCACGCACTACCATCAAATGCTCACCCTCAGTATACGGTACAATTCGAAGCTCCAGCATTCTTTCAACATTCAAAGGTGAACGCATTTCTAGAGGCTCAGAGAAATCTTGCTTGTTTAGATACTTAATGAAATCCGGCGTGCGAATCAGATTAGAAATCGGCTGCCCTGAATCATCAGGCCAACGAAAGCCTAAAAGGTGTTGTGCGAGTTTGTTACACCAAACAATATTACCTTCGCTACGAAACACCACAACCGCATCGGGAAGCGATTCCGCACCGTTTTTAAAGCGACGAATCAGGTTGGTTAACTCTTTTCGTTTACGTCTTTGGCGTTGTTGAAGTCGATAGATGCCATTAAATAACGACTCCCAGTTGCCTGTGCCCGATGGCGGGGTCAGACGCTTTTCATCCCACAACCAAGCAGACAAACGCAGTTGATTATGTAGGTGCCATATCAACTGCAAAACCGTGGCAACGAGTAGTAACCACGGCATGTATCCAAATATCCACCCAACAACAATCCAAGGGGTGTAAAAAAAAGCCAGCTCCCAGGCCAGCTTTTTCCAGGTTAACCTTTCAACCATCTATCTCTCCAGTTCGATGCTAGCCTTTGGTAGAGAAACGGTAGCCAGCGCCTCGAACGGTCTGAATCAACTTATCATGTCCTGCGGACTCTAATGCCTTACGCAAACGACGAATGTGCACATCCACCGTGCGGTCTTCAACATAAACGTTGGTACCCCAAACGTTATTAAGCAGTTGTTCGCGGCTGTATACGCGCTCTTGATGCGTCATAAAGAAATGCAACATTTTAAATTCCGTTGGCCCCATATCTAACGGTGCATCATTCGCGGTAACACGGTGCGATACAGGGTCCAGCTTCAGCCCTTGAACATCGATGACATCTTCCAACGCGGTTGGTGTGACACGGCGAATAACTGCTTTTAGTCGAGCAACCAATTCCTTTGGAGAGAAAGGCTTAGTGATATAATCATCAGCCCCGACTTCTAAGCCGCGCACTTTATCTTCTTCTTCACCACGAGCGGTCAACATCACTACTGGAATGTTTCGGGTAAGCTCTTCACGCTTCATATGCTTTATGAAATTGATACCTGAACCACCAGGCAACATCCAATCTAGCAGAACAAGATCTGGGTAAGGTTCAGCCAGTTTGTTTACTGCGGTATCGTAATCTTCTGCTTCAACAGCTTGGTAGCCTTTCTGCTCTAACACGAAACACAGCATTTCACGAATTGGTGCTTCATCCTCAACAACCAGGATTCTTCTAGACATATCTGAATAACCTTATGGAATCTAATCAACTGCATGCATTATCAAGAATTATTATGACACTTTTGTGACCATTGAAAACAATTTTTAATATAACTTTCGCACAATCTGGGTTGTCATATTGAAGATTTAAGCTAGGACAATTGTTTGAAAATTGCCTATCATGTGCAGCTATCTATTCTAAAGGTGAGAGTAATATGTGGTTTAAAAACTGTTTGGTCTATCGATTCAACAAGGATCTTGAATTTAACGCCGATAAACTCGAGCAGCAGCTTGAAGAGTTTCGTTTTACACCTTGTGGTAGTCAAGATAAGCAAAAATTTGGTTGGGTGACAGCGCTTGGTAAACATGGCGACATGATGACCCACGTTTCTGAAAACCGCATTTTGCTTTGTGCGAAGAAAGAAGAAAAGATGCTGCCGGCGTCTGTGATCAAAGAGTCACTAAACAGCAAAGTAGAAGCGTTGGAAACGCAAGAAGGTCGTCCACTTAAGAAAAAAGAAAAAGATGACCTTAAAGATGAAATCATCATTGATTTGCTTCCACGAGCTTTCAGCCGTAGTAACCTCACTCATCTGCTTATTCTTCCAAAAGAAGGCTTCATCATTGTCGATGCAAGTAGCTTTAAGAAATCAGAAGATGTCATCGCTCTATTGAGAAAAACAATGGGAAGCCTACCTGTTGTTCCTGCCTTCCCTGAACAGCCTATTGAAAATACATTAACCGAATGGGTGAAAGGCGGTGAAGTACCTACTGGTTTCAATCTTCTAGATGAAGCAGAGCTCAAGTCAGTGCTAGAAGACGGTGGTGTTATCCGCTGTAAGAAACAAGAACTGTCAAGCGATGAGATTCTTGGTCATATTGCAGCAAACAAGTTTGTGACTAAGCTCGCGCTGAACTGGCAAGAGCGTATTGAATTTATTCTGGCTGATGATGGCAGTATTAAACGCCTTAAATTCAGCGATGAACTGAAAGATGAGAATGACGACATTCCAAGAGAAGATGCCGCGGCTCGAATGGATGCCGACTTCTCATTGCTGTGCGGTGAGTTTGGCGCATTCCTACCAAATCTTTATGACGCCTTAGGCGGCTTACCAAAGCAATAGCCATTACTTATCTGAGCTCGCGTTCTGCGAGCTCAATACAAAACTTGGAAACCTCTCCATATTAGCGTAAAATTTGCGCCCCTTAGTGCCATTAGGTGGCACAACACTGACTTGAAATCAGATTAGAGATATAAAGCAATGTTTACTCCAGAACTTCTGTCACCTGCTGGCAGCCTAAAAAACATGCGTTATGCATTCGCCTACGGCGCGGACGCGGTTTACGCGGGTCAACCTCGTTACAGCCTTCGTGTTCGTAACAACGAATTCAACCACGAAAACCTTCAGATAGGTATCAATGAAGCGCATGCCCTAGGTAAAAAGCTTTATGTGGTTTGTAACATTCAACCGCATAACTCGAAGCTAAAAACCTTCATCCGTGATCTAAAACCTGTGGTTGAAATGGGTCCAGACGCACTGATCATGTCTGACCCAGGTCTTATCATGATGGTTCGTGAAGCATTCCCTGAGATGCCGATTCACCTATCAGTACAGGCAAACGCCGTAAACTGGGCGACCGTTAAGTTCTGGGCAGCTAATGGTGTTGAGCGCGTTATCGTGTCTCGTGAGCTATCGCTAGAAGAGATTGAGGAAATCCGTGAACATTGCCCTGAAACTGAGCTAGAAGTATTCGTACACGGCGCACTTTGCATGGCTTATTCAGGTCGCTGTCTACTATCCGGCTACATCAACAAACGCGATCCAAACCAGGGTACATGCACTAATGCATGCCGCTGGGAATACAAAGTTGAAAAAGCTACAGAAAACGACTCAGGTCAAATTGTCGAAGAATTTGTTCCTGAAGCACAAGCAGTTGAAGTCGTTGACGAGCGTCCAGAGACCACTATCGGTCGTGGTAAACCAACAGATGAAGTCGTCCTGCTTTCTGAAAGCCATCGTCCAGAAGATAAAATGGCGGCTTTTGAAGATGAGCATGGTACTTACATCATGAACTCCAAGGATCTTCGTGCTGTTCAGCATGTTGAGCGTTTGACTAAGATGGGTGTCCACTCACTTAAGATTGAAGGTCGTACTAAATCTTTCTACTACTGTGCTCGTACTGCTCAAGTTTACCGTAAAGCTATTGATGACGCAGTTGCTGGCAAACCGTTTGATGAATCACTATTGGGCACGCTAGAAAGCCTAGCTCACCGTGGTTACACAGAAGGCTTCCTACGTCGTCATACTCATGACAGCTATCAAAACTATGACTATGGTTATTCCGTTTCCGATTCTCAACAATTTGTTGGTGAGTTTACCGGTAAACGCCGCGGTCACTTGGCTGAAGTTGAAGTGAAAAACAAATTTGTGGTTGGCGATAGCCTTGAGTTAATGACACCAAAAGGCAATGTGGTATTCAGCCTAGAAGTGATGGAAAACCGTAAGTCAGAAAGTATCGATGACGCTAAAGGTAACGGACACTTCGTCTTTATTCCAGTGCCAGAGGAGTTGGATCTGGACTACGCACTACTTATGCGTAACCTAAACTCAGGACAAGATACACGTAACCCAACTGGTAAGTAACCATGGCACTATTAATCACTGACAAGTGTATCAACTGTGATATGTGTGACCCTGAATGTCCCAATGGGGCAATTAGTATGGGCAGCGAGATCTTTGAGATCGATCCCCATTTGTGCACAGAGTGCAAAGGGCACTACGATAAACCAACTTGTCAGTCCGTCTGCCCAATCACAAAATGTATCATCACCGATCCTAACCATGTGGAAACCGATGATGAGCTACTGGAAAAGTTTGTGATTATTCAAGGCATGGCCTAGTCAGCAAAAAGCCTCCAAAAGGAGGCTTTTTTCTTACCCAGACTTTTCGATTGGAAAGACATTGCAGTAGAGCTCTTTTTCATACTGCATCTCCAGTTTTTTGCGCCAGTTTTCTGCAGAGTTAATAGGAATTAAATAGAACTTCTCTCTGCTGGTGTCGGTCACAAAGGCAATACCATGCTGCATCAATTCATAGTGAATATCATTGATGAAACCGAGTGTGAAACTTTGCCTACCGGATAGTTGATTAATGTCCTCTCTAGTTAGAATCACTCCATCTTTTTCTGAAGCGAATCTCTCCCTAAGCCATCGGGCAAACTGCCTTGATGAGATCATGGTCATAACAGTCTTCCTTACCCAAAACTTAATGGGGAAATCCCCAAAAATACAGTAGATAAGCCATAACTCAAACAACAATAACACCAAGAAACAAAAAGACTAATCTACCGAAGTATAGATAACCATAGTCAACATCCTTCGACTTCTCCAGTCCCAATAGTGAGAGTCACATCATTCAAGTACTAACCGTAATGCTGTCCATTATCGTAGTAATTTACAGGCTCAAGCGCACTAAAGATTACCGCCACATCAAGCTCTTTCCCTAGTGCTGAGCGTACTTGATTTGTGATAACTAAGGCCACTGAATTTTTGACTTCCTGTCCCCGATCAAACCAAAGCACTTCAATAAATGGATAAGCATGACTGACCTTATTATCAAAGTAAAAAGTGGAGGCAATATGCTCAACAGTGAAGTCCTCTTTGGGGCAGTCCATTAACGGTTGCAGTTCATCAACTAGTGGACCAAAAAGAGTTTTAACAAGCTCAGGTTCAATCGCTCTAAATCGTAAATGAGGCATAATCATATCCATATATTTGATAACGATTACGAGTATATCAGTGAACAATGAAATTAGAGAATTCAGAAAAGAAAAAACGAAAAAGGCCCTGACCTAAGTCAGAGCCTTTAAATATGGCAGGGGTGGAGAGATTCGAACTCCCAACACGCGGATTTGGAATCCGCTGCTCTGCCAATTGGAGCTACACCCCTATCTTCGTGTTTATAGAGACGACTCTCAAATAAGTGGCGGAGTGGACGGGACTCGAACCCGCGACCCCCGGCGTGACAG
>NZ_LQXO02000031.1 GCF_001639065.2 Vibrio barjaei | reverse complement strand
CCACCCCCGCCTCTTTCATTGCCGCTTCTGCTGCTTCTTGTGGTACAGCAACGTAATCAATTTGCTTTCCGGATACTTGCGTTAATATCTCTGCTTGCTCGGCAAACGTTAAGGCCTCAGGACCGGAAATAAGATAGGTCTGATTTTCATGTCCAGGTTGAGTTAATGCCGCAACCACAACAGCCGCCACATCACGAATATCAATCACACTCTGTTTTGCTTGCGCAATCGGTAAGAAAAATTGTCCCATTGCGTTGATCGTCCCAAGACTGCCATATAGGTTTTGGAAAAAGGAGTTTGGTTGCACGATGGTATAGGCAATGCCCGATGCCTTTACAATATCGTCTGTTACAACATGCGTGCGAATAATTTCTGACCCCGCGTCAGCTTTTGCTCCCATACCAGATAGTTTCACAATAAGCTCAACACCTGCTGCCTTGGCTGCCGCAACCGTATTTTTCATCCATTGCTGATTGTTTGGATTGGCTGGCATCGCTACATAGATCTTTTTGATGCCTTTCATTGCCTCAGTCAGGGTATCGACATCGTCGTAGTTGCTCACGCGAACTTGATCTGGGTTGAGGTCTAACTTGGTAGCAGCGTCGAGATTTCGTGCCATAACACCAAAGCTTGCACCAACCTGTTTAAGTTGACGAACCACTTCTGAACCTGTGTTACCTGTTGCGCCTAGTACTAGAATTTCCATCGTGAACCCCTTAATCGTCTTATCTATTGAACCTTATTGTGCAGCATAGTTTGAGAGTGCCGCGTCGGTATGTAGTAACTATAGCCAATACCAAAAACATTGATTAGAAGGTTAAAATGAACTTTACTATCCCATATATGGGATAAATAGATAATCAATACAATGAAAGAACTCTCGGCTTTACCGTTGTTTGCCAAAGTTGTAGAACTAAGTAGCTTCGCTGAAGCAGCACGACAGCTCAATGTGCCCACTACAACAGTCAGCCGCAAAATACAGCAACTTGAACATGATCTTGGTGGCAAGCTGTTGAATCGTTCCACCCGCTCCCTGTCTTTGACCGAATTGGGTATTCAAGTTCTTCCAAAAGCTCAGCTTATCGCCGACACAGTCGCCGAGCTATACAGCGATGCAGAAGACATGGCCAATCAGCCTATAGGTACATTGACCATCACCGCACCGAAAGCTCTGAGCCAAGATTTACTTGCTCCTATGTTTGCTGAGTTCAGAGCGCTATATCCAACCATTCACATCAACTTGGCATCATCAAATCGCTATCAAGACCTTACCAAGCAAAGTATCGACTTCGCTTTTCGACTAGGCCCATTACATGACTCTAGTCTCGTGGCGTTAGCTTTGTCTCCAGTGAAATACGTATTAGCCGCTTCAACGCAATACATAGATAAATACGGAGAACCCACACACCCGTTAGAGCTATATCAAAAACCGTGTATAAAGAATCACGTCGAAGGCTATTTTCTCCCTTGGCGTTTTGCTCGCAATAGCGAAGAAATAGAAATCGCCCACAACTCAGAGTTGATATCCGATGACTTCAACGTCACAAAAGAACTCGCCCTTCACCATGCTGGGATCTGTTACTTACCCTACTCGCTGCTACGCCAAGAGATCCAATGCGGTACTATCAAAACACTCCTTGAACCTTGGGTTCCACAAGATAGAACCATGTTGTTGGTGTATCCAGACAAGCGTCACTTACCTCTTAAATCTCAGCTTTTTATCGAATTTATACGCAACAAGCGCTGCGAATTTGGTAAAAAGTTGGCGGGAACAACAGATTAGAAATTCTGTTTCGAAAACTCGTAACTTCATGATCTCATCATCTATTTTGCTGGAAACATTTGCTATATGATTAAAGGAGACAATACAGGTGATATTATATGACAAATGTTTTTCAGCAAGCTGCCTCTGAGCTGCTAAGCCGCCGTGTGGCGGGAACCAAAGCACCACGACTTAATGAACTGCAACGTCCAAATACCTTGGATGACGCACTACAAATCCAATCTTCAATGATCGATATGCATAGCGATGAAGTTGGAGGATGGAAGTGTCTTCTACCTCTATCCGATAACCAATTTATCGTTGCACCAATTTTCTCCAATAGCGTGCAACAAGGAGAAATCTGCGAGCTATTCGCTGACAACAATACCGTACGAGTAGAGCCAGAAATCGCATTCGTCCTTTCAAAATCGTTACCCGCGAATCCTGATGGCTATAGTGAAGAACAGATCAATGATGCTATTGGCTCTTGCCATATGGCATTGGAACTTATGCAATCTCGCTATGCCGACGATAGCGGCGCGGAATTTTATGAGAAATTGGCGGATTGTTTGGTCAACCAAGGATTGTTTATTGGACCAGAAATTGCTCGTGAACAGGCTTTTGATGCTACCACCATCCAAATCACCGTATCTCAAGAGGACAATGTGCAGACATTCGCCGGAGAACACCCAAACAAACTAGCACAAACTCCGATCTACTGGCTCATTAATGCAATGACTCGTCGTGGCATTGATTTTCAAGCGGGTGAAGCGATTATTACCGGATCCTACTGTGGCATTGTTGAAGTAGATTTTGATACACCTACGACAATTGACTATGAAGGGTTAGGTGAGTATCAAGTTGTCTTTAAAGAGAAAAATTAACACATTAACCAAGTGGCTATCTTGATAACCTATTCAAGGTAGCCTCTACAAATCTCTCACTCTTTCATAAGCGTCTTGGACTAGAGCAGTGGCGCTGTCTACTTTCCTATAGCACAATTTCTCCAATCAAATATGCAACCAACACAATATTGAACTACGTTTAACAAACTAAATTCCCCTCTCTCATTTACTAGTACAGCGAGGTTGCTATGGGCAAACAGAGAAACTGGAAACGTGAGCATCAGGAAATGCGTCAATTTAGATCAGAAGCTAGACAGTACTTGTATCAATGCAAAGGCGAATACTTAGGCAAGATGATGGCGTTTGCATTTGATGGTAAACAAGCTGTATTCGAAGCCAGTGGTTACATTCCCGGTAAGAATTATCAGGAGTATGCACGCGAGTTCGCCACTGAAGCCCCTTGGAGAAACTTAATTCGAAAAAACCTAACCCGACAATTTTGCGACTGTGCTGAAGCCCATGTTTGGTTCGAAATAGTAGCCAGAGGGAAAAACCCGAAGAACTACATTATCGGAGCCCTAAACGAAAGAGGAAATTTCGCCTCCCCTTGTCAAAACTGCGCGCTTTGGGTCGATAGCACATTTAAAGCCGTGTACCGAACTACGCCAGCCTATGAGGGTAGAACGAAGCAGGTTCCTGGGGCATAACTATCAGAAAATTGCTTTTGAGTTTTGGTGCTTTAAGAGAAAAGCACCAATATTTCATTCAATTTATTGTTCAACTATTCACCCTGATTATCATGAATCCGCTCTAACGCCTCAATCCTTCGCCACTGATTCTTATCAAATAGCGGCTCTCTAAGATCGTTAATAGCCTGCGCTTTTTCTGCATCATTGAAGGATGCGTTATTCAATATGTCGGTTCTCGCAATTAGATAAGAGTCAAACTGCTGGTCGAAATCTGCACGTTTTTGGTCCAGCGTCATCAACCTCTCTGCGGCTTCGCTACCAACTAATGCCTCTCGAGCGATGTACTGACTTTGCGAATCCATAGCATTGGTATCCTTAAGTGCCGTTAACACTGTCGCATTGCGAAAGCTGTTCTGCAGCTCGGGTGACAGTTGGCTGAGTTCATTTTCCCAACGCTGTTGATACTCCTCTGGGGTTTGTGCTGACTCTTTAATGGCCTTTTTCGTCAGGGCGAGTTCACGCAGTAGATTCTCTTCACCAAACAAACGCTCTTGCTCATCGGCAGTAAAAAACTCGCTTTGCATTAACAAGATTTGTTGGTGCAGATCTTGAAAATCTACAGGTACGTCACCGTTTCGTTTAAGCGCCGCTAGCGCAGCTTTGTAACGCATATATTTGTCGAACAACTCTGGCTCAAGTTGGTCAGAGCCGTCCAGTTGCTGGTTGTAGTGCTCAAACCGCTGCTCAATGGTATCTGCCTCGCTGTCGACAAATCCCGAGATAAAATACTCAAAAGTATCACGCTCTGACGCTTTATCGATTTGGGTATCGAGCTGGGAGCTCACTTTGACCGAGTCATGACTATCCGCATCGAACACAGAGAACAATAACAATCCTGTCGCCGTCACCACGAACAAAGCCAGCGCTGCACTTGTTTTTGAGAACCTATTCATGCCTAAAGTCCTTGTTGCTGCAGACGGTTAGCGTGCTGTCGATATAAGGTTTTAGGGTCCGTTTCAAACAGATGATGGATTCCGAGTAAGCCATTGATTTCGTCTAGATGGTTCATCTTGTAATCGTCACGGATGACTCGACCCAAATGCGTACTGCACCTTCCTACCAATCCATCATTAGGTTCATCAAACGTTAAACCTAGGATAAACATCGCGGGATCGGCCGGGTCTAGCACGTTAGTGTAAGTCGAAGTCCCGGTCCATGAGTAGTAGTACACACCATTTGCAGCTTGCCACTCACCATCACCACAGGACGACCGTGGCACGCCTTCTGGATAATGCTCGTTAAAGGCCAAAGAACCTTCTGTGGTGAGCGCCTGCAATGAGCTCAACCCATCTTGTGGTAAGTCACTGCCTCCAGATAACACACCAATGATCGTTGTAAGTGCACCAGCCAATTCCACAGCTATCGCCTCTGACACTGAGTCTTCCGGTACGGTATTTCTCACTATATCCGCGACTTTCGACCCTTTATTCACGCCTCCAATACTGGTGACTGACGCGACCATTTGCGGTGCAACTGATGCAACATATCTCGCCGTCGGTGCGCCATGGCTATGACCTATTAGATTTACTTTGTCGGCACCCGTGATAGCCAAGACATTTTCCACTTGTGCTAGAAGCTGTTCACCCCGTACTTCCGAACTGTTGGTCGCCGATATTTGAGCAACATAAACCTTTGCTCCGCTTTTGCTCAATGTTTGAGGGATACCATAGAAATAATCGAACCCTGCTAGTGAATCAAAACCAAATAAGCCATGAACTAGCACGATTGGGTATTTGGTTTCGGTATACCCTTTGCTCGACCAAAAGCTTATCGCCTGTGCATTCCATGCGATTACGCTACATAAAATGAGTGTGAAGAACGCTTTCATTTAACACCTTACTTGTCAGACCTCCGATGAGTAATTGAGCGTAGATTGCACAATTCTAGCCCGCCAAGTTAGTGTTACAAAATTGTGAAGTCATGCCGAAAAATATGCTGTAGAGACACCAAAAGCGACACCTAAGATGGTAACAATTGGAGAAATAACGTGGTTTGTTCTAGCCAGCCGCACCAATCCTAGATAGAGATCACAATTCAATAACAAAATGAGCAAGTTTTATTTGCTTAATTCAAATTTAACGCTTGAGTAACATTTATCAATCAGAATCATTACTCTAACTCAAACCATGGATAAATAAGATGAAATTTTCACAGTGGAATCTTTTACTCAGTGGCTTAATCGCCTTGCCAGCCTTGGCAGACACTGATGTGTACTTAACTAATAACTCAGATCAGCCGCTAACAATCCAGATCAGTCATGAAGGCACTGATTTACTGAAAGAGGGAGAGGAATGGCAGCAACATGTTCAAGTTCTAGCCCCTTGGGAAACAAAGTCGATATTGAGCTTTAATCGTTGGGAAGGCGTAAAATCGAATCAGACTTATCGCTTCGAAACTATAGTCTCGAATCCACAAGGTGAAAGCGTATCGCTCAATCAAGTGATGGAGGGTCACTGGTACAATTCAACCATAGAATATGGAATGTCCGCCGCCGATGTCGACTTGGCCTTAAAAGATGATCGGAATATTCATCGCCAAAACACAAACTCATTTGGCAGTCTCAATACAGAGTTGGCATTCAAATCAGCAAAGACTGCACGCTACGATGACTTGTACTACACAATCACCCCCGTTCATGTTGATGAAGAGGTCGATAACGATGAACAAAACTTAAAGCTAATGACTTACAACATCTGGGCACTTCCCGCTATCGCCTCTCACATTGGCGACCGATATGAGCTAATTCCAGACTATGTGAAGGGTTATGACGTACTAGCGCTACAAGAAGTGTTTGCTAGTGGACGCGAAGCATTCTTAAGAGAACTTGCCAAAGAATACCCTTATCAAACGAAAATGCTGGATAAAGATGGGATCAATGTTTACGACGGGGGGGTCATCATTGTTAGTCGCTACCCCATCGTTAATGAAGCCCAGTACGTATTTCCAGATTGCTCCGGAACCGATTGTTTTGCCGATAAAGGAGTGAACTACGCTGAAGTCATTAAAGGTGGTCAGGCCTACCATGTATTTGCAACACATACCGCATCATTTGATACCGACACCGCTCGTGATTATCGTCAGCGCCAGTTCAAACAAATGCGTGCATTAGCGCAATCTCTCGATATCCCAACAAATGAAGCGGTAATCTACAGTGGTGACTTTAATGTCAATAAACTCAAGTTCCCAGATGATTATCAGCAAATGATGACAAACCTAAACGTCTCTGAACCGCAATATTCTGGCTATACCGCGTCAACATTCGACCCTCGGATCAATGATTTCGCCGGTGGGGCGCTGTCGGGCGGTGCAAATGTTGAATACCTCGATTACGTCATGGTCAGCAATGAATATGGTACAAAATCGTATAACGACAACCGAGTTGATGTGCCCCGCTCAACGGATGAGAGTCTATGGAAACACTATAACCTCTCGGATCACTTTCCCGTTACGGCTGTCATAAAGCCATGAAAAAAATCACGCTAATCATTGTGTCCGCCATCTTGGCGGGCACTGTTTGGTGGTCATTCGACAACAACCACCCGCAAATCAAGCAAACTACGGCATCCGTTGAAGCTACCTCACCGACTTCAGGAACAACGACAGCCGACTTTCTAGTGCCTGTAAAACAAACGTCGTTTACGCCATCAATAAATAAGCAAGGCGAGTCCGACATTCAAGCTACCGCTGAAGCTTTCAATAAGGCGAGAGGTCGCGATTTAATCACTGACATCGAGTCGTTTTGGCATCGTTGTAGCCTAGCTGATAACTGCGATGTGTTACTAGATAAGCTGGCTCTATTTCTCACACCAGAACGGTTTTATCTCATTGAAAATTATCAACAACTGAGCAGCCAATGGAAACAAACGCTCGGCGATTTATTGTTTGACGAGCAAATATCATTAGCAGCACGTATCGAACAGTTAAAAGCAGAAGCGAGAAGAGTCTGGGGTCAACTGGCTGACGTCATGTTTGAAGATGAATTTGCGCTATATGATTTTACCATTCAGAGTAAACATTTGAACGTGGATGCTCCAGAGTACATTTCGGCAGAGGATTATATTCAGAATTTTGAAGACCTGATGAAGACATGGCAGGATAGAGCTGAATCATTAGGACTGGTGAGCAACCAAGCTAAGTTTGAACAAGCTGTTGCGCTAGTGCCTGACAATCTCAGTGAATCGGAGCGTGACGCTTTAATTAGCGAGCTAGAACACCATTTCCTGACCCCACAACAGAGTGCAGAGATCGCAACTCGACAGCAGCAAGTCACTCAACAACAAGCCGTCGTCAGTAACTACCAGAGTGAACTACAGCGCCTAGAAGCTTCCCTTGAACAACAGAGAGTGACGCAATTCTCGGGGTTATCACAGGATGAATGGCAACACTACTATGCCCAGCAAGTTGCTGATTTTCGTCGGGCGTTTTTTTCTCAGTAACAAAACGAAAAAGCGCTGCTCTCAGTTGAGAACAGCGCTATGAAAATAGGTTATTTGACCTTAAGCTGTTTCAGCTTGCTTCACAGGTGCTGGATTACGAATCAAGAAATCAAACGCTCCCAAACTAGCTTTTGCACCTTCGCCCATCGCAATGATGATTTGCTTATAAGGAACGGTAGTCACATCACCCGCAGCAAACACGCCTTTCATGCTGGTTGCACCGTGGGCATCGACTTCAATCTCACCGCGTGGTGACAGCTCCACTTTTGTGCCTTTTAGCCATTCACTGTTTGGCACAAGACCGATTTGTACAAAGATACCCGCAAGCTCAATTTGCTTGATTTCATCTGTGTTGCGATCTTTATACTCAAGACCTGTCACGCGAGTGCCGTCACCAAGAACTTCTGTGGTTTGTGCCATAGTGATGATATCGATATTTGGCATGCTGTTCGCTTTGTCGATAAGCACTTGGTCTGCGCGAAGTACATCTGCAAACTCAAGAACGGTAACGTGCTCAACGATGCCCGCTAGGTCAATCGCAGCTTCAATGCCTGAGTTACCACCACCGATTACCGCTGTGCGCTTGCCTTTGAACAGTGGACCATCACAGTGCGGGCAGTAAGCGACGCCTTTGTTGCGGTACTCTTGCTCACCAGGGACGTTCATTTCGCGCCAGCGTGCACCAGTACTTGTGATCACAGAGCGAGCTTTTAGTACTGCGCCACTTTCTAGTACTACGTGGGTGTAACCGTCATCGGTATCTTCTGAATCGATGATGTTTGCAGCACGCTGCTCAGTGATGACTTCAACACCGTACTCTTTAACGTGCTCTTCTAAACTTGCTACCAACTTAGGACCTGTGGTCGCTTTCACTGAAATAAAGTTCTCGATTGCCATGGTGTCCATCACCTGACCACCGAAACGGTCAGCAACCACACCAGTGCGAATACCTTTACGCGCTGCATAGATAGCCGCTGAAGATCCCGCAGGGCCGCCGCCCACGACAAGAACATCAAACGGTGCTGTTTCATTTAACTGATTAGCTTTTTTCTCCGCTGCACCTGTGTCTACTTTGTTTAGGATTTCATTCAGTGACATGCGGCCTTGACCGAATAGTTCACCGTTAATGAATACGTTTGGGACCGCCATGATATCGCGCTGCTTTACTTCATCTTGGAATGCAGCACCGTCGATCATAGTAACGTTTACCAGCGGGTTAATCGCCGCCATCATGTTGAAAGCTTGAACTACCTCTGGACAGTTTTGGCATGATAGCGAGATAAAGATCTCTACATCCAATGGTGAGTTCAGCTCAGCGATTTGCTCAATAGTTTCAGCTTCTAGCTTGATTGGGTGACCACCTGTGTGCAGTAGCGCTAGCACAAGTGACGTAAATTCGTGCCCCATTGGCAGGCCGGCAAAACCAATTGCGGTGCCCTTCTCTGGGTTGACAACGCGCATGACGGGTTTGCGCGGACTTGCTGCGTCGTCGCGAACGACGTCAATTTTGCTGCTTAGTGATGCTATGTCATTAGCAAGAGATTCGATCTTGCTTGCCGTATCACTGTCATCAAGGCTGAGAACCAATTGAACTTGGGTTTTTACGTTTTCTAAATACGCTTTTAGCTGCTGCTTCATTGCTTGATCTAACATACTGATACCTATTCTATATGACTGCTTAACATCAGAAGGAATTGAAAAAGGGATACAAAAAAGGGACCCTTTTGATGTTGAATTAAGATTGTGGTTAAGGGGTGCACGCCCCCACTTTTACAAGCCAATGGTAGAAGCCATAAAAGTGACTGCGGGGCGTGCAACACGGACACGAATGCCGTTTATTGCTGCGTTTGGTTAAGCTCTAAGAGCGCTTAGATTTTGCCTACTAGGTCTAGAGATGGCGCTAGTGTTTCTTCACCTTCTTTCCATTTAGCCGGGCAAACTTCACCTGGGTGAGCGGCAACGTATTGTGCTGCTTTCACTTTACGCATCAGGTCTTCTGCGTCACGGCCGATGCCTTCTGCAGTGATTTCCATCGCTTGGATAACGCCTTCTGGGTCAACTAGGAAAGTCGCACGGTCTGCCAGACCTTGACCTTCACGCATCACACCGAAATTGTTGGTGATAG
>NZ_LQXO02000030.1 GCF_001639065.2 Vibrio barjaei | reverse complement strand
TCTCTATTGACGGTGAAGTGGAAGGTTGGTTCTCTGACGATACACCTAAGCGCTTCGAAGCATACGGCTGGCACGTAATCCCTGCAGTAGACGGTCACGATGCAGACGCGATCAATGCAGCGATTGAAGCGGCAAAAGCGGATCCACGTCCAACACTTATCTGTACTAAAACCATCATCGGTTTTGGTTCGCCAAACAAAGCGGGCTCTCACGACTGTCACGGTGCACCACTAGGTCACGACGAAATTGCATCAGCACGTGAATTCCTAGGTTGGGAACACGGTCCATTCGAAATCCCTGCTGACATCAAAGCAGAGTGGGATGCAAACGAAGCGGGTAGCGCAAAAGAAGCAGCTTGGAACGAGAAGCTAGCAGCTTATGAAGCGGCTTACCCAGAGCTTGCAGCTGAGTTTAAGCGTCGTGTGAACGGTGAGCTTCCAGCTCAGTGGGAGCAAGAAGCAAGCAAGATCATTGCTGACCTTCAAGCGAATCCAGCAAACATTGCATCACGTAAAGCGTCTCAAAACGCGCTAGAAGCGTTCGGTAAGATGCTTCCAGAATTCATGGGCGGCTCTGCTGACCTAGCGCCATCAAACCTAACCATGTGGTCTGGTTCTCAGTCTCTAACGGCTGACGATGCGTCTGGTAACTACATCCACTACGGTGTACGTGAGTTCGGTATGACGGCGATCATTAATGGTATTGCTTTGCACGGTGGTTTCGTCCCTTACGGTGCAACATTCCTAATGTTCATGGAATACGCTCGTAACGCAATGCGCATGGCAGCACTAATGAAAGTGCAAAACATCCAGGTTTACACGCACGACTCTATCGGTCTGGGTGAAGACGGTCCAACGCACCAGCCGGTTGAGCAAATCGCATCACTACGCGTGACACCAAACATGAGCACATGGCGTCCATGTGACCAGGTTGAGTCTGCGGTTGCTTGGAAATACGCGATTGAGCGTAAAGACGGTCCAACATCACTCATCTTCTCTCGTCAAAATCTTGCACAACAAGATCGTGATGCAGAGCAGCTAGCCAATGTTGCTAAGGGTGGTTACATCCTGAAAGATTGCGAAGGTACTCCAGAGCTTATCCTTATCGCTACTGGTTCTGAAGTTGAGCTAGCGACGAATGCTTACGCTGAACTGACGGCTGAAGGTAAGAAAGTACGCGTAGTGTCTCTTCCTTCTACAGACGTATTTGACGCGCAAGATGAAGCATACCGCGAAGCGGTTCTTCCAGCGGCAGTGACTAAGCGTCTTGCTGTTGAAGCAGGTATTGCGGATTACTGGTACAAGTATGTTGGCTTCGGTGGCAAGATCATCGGCATGACAACATTCGGTGAATCTGCGCCAGCGGGTGAGCTGTTCAAGATGTTTGGCTTCACAACTGAAAACGTTGTAAACACAGCAAAAGAACTGCTTGCTTAATTAGAAGACTCAATAAGCAATGTTAGTAAATGAAAAGCCGAGCTCTAGAGCTCGGCTTTTTTATGGCTATTCAAATTCACTACCTTTGTTATCCAACTCGCGTCTGCCACAGGTTTGGCAGGTGACATAGCGATCCATATCATAGTAGTGTCCGCCATTGATAAACGCATGTAGCAATAACTTAATTCGACCAAGGATCTTTGGGTCTTTGTCATAGCGACTTGGTTTACGTATCAAGACTTCGTTATGAACAGTTTCTTTATTACATGATTGGCAGTAATGCTGACCAGTAAACATGAGTACACCTCCTGTGCAGTGAAAACGAGGCCGTTAAATGGCACGTGAGAAGCACTCCTCGACCATGGTAACAGAGTGAACTTTTAGCGGATGGCGTGTTTTGGAGACTTGTCTCGCAACTGTTAATGCGAAATGACAGTTGATCGGTTACTATGCACACCTTCATAACGTGAACTAAGGATGTAGTGCGATGTTAAAAGTGGCTATTAATGGCTTTGGTCGCATTGGACGAAATGTACTTCGAGCAATCTATGAAAGCGGCAAAAACGATAAAATACAAGTCGTCGCGGTCAACGAGCTTGCTCAACCTGAAGCGATGGCACATTTGCTTCAATACGATACCAGTCATGGGCGATTTGCCAAGAAGATCTCTCACGATCAAGAGTACCTGTATGTTAATCACTGTGATGGCAAGTTCGATACGATTCGAATTTTGCACTCCGCTGAGATAAATTTACTGCCATGGCGTAATTTGGATGTTGATATCGTATTGGATTGCACCGGGGTGTTTGGTTGTCGTGCCGATGGTCTAGAACATATCGCTGCGGGTGCTAAAAAAGTGCTATTTTCTCACCCAGGTTCACACGATCTTGATAACACTATAATTTATGGTGTGAATCATGACTCGTTGACACAAGATCAGGTTATTGTTTCTAACGGTTCTTGCACCACTAACTGTATTGTTCCTATCATTCAAGCGTTAGACGAAGCCTTCGGCATCGATTCCGGTACCATTACCACTATTCACTCGGCGATGAATGACCAACAAGTTATTGATGCCTATCATAGTGACTTACGAAGAACGCGTGCAGCGAGCCATTCCATAATTCCTGTTGATACCAAATTGCATAAAGGTATTGAACGCATTTTTCCGAAATTTTCTAACAAATTTGAAGCAATTTCTGTCAGAGTGCCAACAATTAACGTCACCGCTATGGATTTAAGTGTAACTATAAATACGAATGTGAAAGTTAATGACGTAAATCAAGTCATTATTAACGCATCTCGGTGTACATTAGACGGCATAGTTGACTATACTGAAGCACCGCTGGTTTCGATAGACTTTAACCATGACCCGCACAGTGCCATTGTCGATGGGACACAGACCCGAGTGAGCGATGGTCGTTTGGTCAAGATGTTGGTTTGGTGTGACAACGAGTGGGGCTTTGCTAATCGTATGTTAGACACTGCTTTAGCAATGCAGGCGTCCAAGTAGTATCAAGGGCGCAATTTGGGGAAATATTAATTTTGATGCTTGAAATTAATATTCATAAGCCCAATATAAGTAAGCAGTTGATGAATTACAAAACTTGGCAAGAAGCCGGGTTTTCAAAAACTTTATTTATTTTTTAGTTGAGAGGACTAAACATGTCTGTAATCAAGATGACTGACCTGGAACTAGCAGGTAAACGCGTATTTATCCGTGCGGATCTAAACGTACCTGTAAAAGACGGTAAAGTAACTTCTGACGCGCGTATCCTAGCGTCTCTACCAACCATCAAGCACTGCCTAGAAGCTGGTGCTAAAGTAATGGTTACGTCTCACCTAGGTCGTCCTACTGAAGGCGAGTACGCAGAAGAGTTCTCTCTACAACCAGTTGTAAACTACCTAAACGACGCGCTTGATTGCGAAGTTAAGCTAGCAAAAGACTACCTAGAAGGTCTTGAGCTAAACACAGGTGAACTTGTTGTTCTTGAAAACGTTCGCTTCAACAAAGGCGAGAAGAAAAACGAAGAAGAGCTATCTAAGAAGTACGCAGCACTATGTGACATCTTCGTTATGGATGCATTCGGTACCGCTCACCGTGCACAAGCATCTACTCACGGCGTTGGCATGAACGCGCCAGTTGCGTGTGCAGGTCCTCTACTAGCTAACGAACTAGACGCTCTAGGTAAAGCGATGGACAAGCCTGCTCGTCCAATGGTTGCTATCGTAGGTGGTTCTAAAGTTTCTACTAAGCTAACGGTTCTTGAATCTCTATCTAAAATCGCTGACCAACTTGTTGTTGGTGGTGGTATTGCGAACACGTTCATCGCAGCTGCGGGTCACAACGTAGGTAAGTCTCTTTACGAAGCAGACCTAGTAGACACAGCTAAGAAGCTAATGGATGAGTGTGCGATTCCAGTGGCAACTGACGTTGCATGTGCAAAAGCATTCGACGAGAACGCTGAAGCAGAAATCAAACACGTTTCTGAAGTTCAAGACGACGATATGATTTTTGACTTAGGTCCAGACTCAACAGCTGAACTAGCGAAAATCCTAAAAGATGCTAAAACTATCCTATGGAACGGCCCTGTAGGTGTATTCGAGTTCAAGAACTTCGAAGCAGGTACTGAAGGCATTTCTAAAGCGATCGCTGAATCAGACGGTTTCTCTGTAGCAGGTGGTGGTGACACGCTAGCGGCTATCGACAAGTTCGGTATCAAAGCTGACGTTTCTTACATCTCTACAGGTGGCGGTGCATTCCTTGAATTCGTTGAAGGTAAAGTACTACCAGCAGTAGCAATGCTTGAAGAGCGTGCTAAAGCATAATCATCTTTATAGAGCGGGCTTATTGGTCCGCTTTTATCTATGCTGCAATGGGTGATTAACTTTGATACAATGCCGCCCATTGTGAGCAAACGATTGCCAATTTTTATTTAAAACGACAGAAAATAGGACTTATTCCATGTCTAAGATCTTCGACTTCGTAAAACCAGGTGTTATCTCTGGCGATGACGTTCAAAAAGTATTTGAAGTTGCTAAAGAGAACAACTTCGCTCTTCCTGCAGTAAACGTAGTTAACACTGACTCTATCAACGGTGTTCTTGAAGCAGCAGCTAAAGTTAAAGCTCCAGTTGTTGTTCAGTTCTCTAACGGCGGTGCTGGCTTCTTCGCTGGTAAAGGCGTTAAGCTTGAAGGTCAAGGCGCACAAATCCTAGGTGCAGTTGCTGGTGCAAAATACGTTCATGCAGTTGCTGAATCTTACGGTATCCCAGTAATCCTTCACACTGACCACGCTGCTAAGAAACTTCTACCTTGGATCGACGGTCTTCTAGATGCGGGTGAAGAGTTCTTCGCTCAAACTGGTAAGCCACTATTCTCTTCTCACATGATCGACCTTTCTGAAGAGTCTCTAGAAGAGAACATCGAAATCTCTGCCAAGTACCTAG
The DNA here is from genome assembly GCF_001639065.2 of Vibrio barjaei. Taxonomy (GTDB): domain Bacteria; phylum Pseudomonadota; class Gammaproteobacteria; order Enterobacterales; family Vibrionaceae; genus Vibrio; species Vibrio barjaei. The sequence goes on along the minus strand of NZ_LQXO02000030.1, from coordinate 51,028 downwards.
CTCGCATGGCGAAAATGGGCATGACTCTTGAGATCGAACTAGGTTGTACTGGTGGTGAAGAAGACGGCGTTGATAACTCTCACATGGACGCATCTGAGCTTTACACTTCTCCAGAAGACGTAGCATACGCATACGAGAAACTAAACGCTGTTAGCCCACGTTTCACTATCGCTGCTTCTTTCGGTAACGTACACGGTGTTTACAAGCCAGGTAACGTTGTTCTAACTCCGACTATCCTACGTGACTCTCAAGCATACTGTGCAGAGAAGTTCGGTATTGCACCTAACGCTCTAAACTTCGTATTCCACGGTGGTTCTGGTTCTACTGAAGCAGAAATCCAAGAGTCTATCGGCTACGGTGTTATCAAAATGAACATCGATACTGATACACAGTGGGCAACTTGGGATGGTATCCGTTCTTACGAAGCTGAGAACCACGATTACCTACAAGGTCAAATCGGTAACCCAACTGGTGAAGATGCGCCAAACAAGAAGTACTACGACCCACGCGTATGGCTACGTGCTGGTCAATCTTCAATGGTTGCTCGTCTAGAGAAAGCATTCGCTGACCTAAACGCTATCGACGTACTATAAGAGTAAATCGTATAAGATTTAACTGATAGTAAGATGAAAAAAGTCGCTCTTTAGAGCGGCTTTTTTTATGTCTGATGAAAATTATGTGATTGTGCTTAAAAAAACTGGCATAAACGCATATGTTTGCGTAACCTTTTGTTAAGTAATGTGTATTGGTATTCATACTCTCAATGCATCTCACCAAGTGCACCTTTGCTAATAGTACAGTGGTATTAGCTAAGGTTCGCTTCGCACTATTTATACTTTCAAGAGGTAAACAATATGGCCAATGAGTCAGTTGATATCCAAGCACCTATTGTGGATGGATTGTCAAAAGCGGAGCAGTGGTTAACCAACAACTCCGATTTACTTGTTCAATATGGCGTGAATATCATTTCAGCTATTCTGATTCTGTTTATTGGTAACATCGTTGTAAAAGCGGTGGCTAATAGCGTTTCTAAACTGCTGCATAAGAAGAAAATGGATAAGGCTGTAGTTGAGTTTATCCACGGTATTGTTCGCTACACGTTATTCGTTATTGTTTTAATTGCTGCGTTAAGCCGAATTGGTGTTCAAACTGCGTCAGTGGTAGCGGTAATTGGTGCTGCTGGTTTAGCCATCGGTCTAGCACTGCAAGGTTCACTATCAAACTTTGCTGCGGGTGTCTTGATTGTGGGGTTCCGTCCTTTCAAATCGGGCGACTATGTCGAGATCGGTGGAGTAGCTGGTTCAGTAGACTCTATTCAAATCTTCCAAACGATTCTTACCACGCCAGACAATAAGATGGTTGTTGTGCCTAACGCCTCGGTTATTGGCTCACCAATCACGAACTACTCTCGTCATGCCACACGTCGTATCGACCATGTTATCGGTGTCTCTTACGGTGCAGATCTGAAGAAGACTCAAGAAGTGATTCGCAGAACACTAGAGGCAGATGAGCGCATTCTAAAAGAACCAGGTACTACGATTGGTGTCGTAGCCCTTGCAGATTCTTCAGTAAACTTTGTCGTACGTCCTTGGGTTCGTACCGAGCAGTATTGGGATGTGTATTTTGATTCACTTCAAGCAATCAAAGAAGCACTAGATGCAGAAGGCATCGAAATTCCATTCCCTCAGATGGATGTTCATTTGAACAAAGTTGAGAGCTAATTAGCGTTTTATTGTCAAAAAAGCAAAAGGTGAAGCATTATGCTTCACCTTTTTTCATGTCTATTTCTATGATGTCATTGGGCAGCAGATACAGGACTCGCTGTAAATCTGTTCCTGACAAACCGAAAGTCCATTCAGGTAAACCCGGTGTGTATAAGACTTCCTGAGCTGAATACAGAGCCTTATCGACGACAATCATTATCTCTTCTGGTAACCCAATAGGACAGACTGCTCCTGGTACACAACCTACTTGTTCAGTCATATCCTCGTTGCTGCAAATTGAAGTACGCTTCCCAACTGCTTTCTTCAACAGAGCTTTGTCGAGTCGGGTATCTTTATCGGTGAGAAAGAGTGCAAACCCGCCTCCTTTCTTCTTCAAAAATAGACTCTTACTATGAGTGCCTGTCCATCCTAACTCTTTGGCAATTCGTTCATCGGTGGCAAAGTCGAGAATAGGCTCATGTTGCCACTGGTTAAATGAAATAACATGCTCATTGAGTAGGGCAACATTGGTCAAATATATCTGCTGGGTATTATCCATCGTTAGGCCATCAGTCCTTTAGTCAGTAGCAAGGCGATAGTAAACATCATAGCGGCCACTGCCAAGTCGATACCTTTCTTCACCTTTGGTTTAGACAAGGTTGGTCCCAGCTTTGCGGCACCAAGCGATAAGGAATAAAACCAAACAAATGATGCGAGTACAGTACCAATTGCAAAAGCGATACGATCGTTTCCTTCAAACTGACCACCAATGGAGCCGAGAATGACCACGGTATCCAGATAGAGGTGAGGATTTAATACCGTAACCGCCAACGCTCCGAGAACGACAGTGCGGCGACCACGAGCTAAGACTTCACCAGAAGACTCTTGAGCCGATGGCTTTTTAAAAGCGCTCTTTAGAGAGAGCAGGCCATAGCCAGTTAAAAAGGCGATGCCGCCTAACGTCACCCCGGTAAGCAACAGTTCATTTTGCGATAATATGGCACCGCCACCGAAGATCCCCAAAGAGATAAACGTCATATCTAACAGGCTGCAAACCGTTGCCGTCGTAAGATGATGATTACGCTTAATTCCTTGATTTAAAACGTAAGCGTTCTGAGCGCCAATTGGGATAATCATTGTTGCGCCCAATCCGAAACCTTGAAGAAGCACCCAAAAATTCACTTTAATTTCCTCACCACAGCATAAAAGAGAGCGTGAGAATAGCGATTCGTTTATGATTAGGAAAGTTAATAATATTAATGAGAAATAAGTCATACTTATGATGTGTGATTTGTAATCAAAGCGATGAAAAAGAGGGCGATTTATGCGCGGATTAGATTACAAATGGATCGAAGCGTTGGACGCAATTGTTGAGCAACGAAGCTTCGATAAGGCGGCAGAACACCTATATATTTCTCAGTCTGCCGTGTCCCAGCGAGTTAAGCAATTAGAAAAATGGCTAGCTCAGCCTGTTCTTGTTCGAGAGCAACCACCAAGACCGACCGCTGTAGGGAAAAAGCTCTTAGGTTTATATCGTCGAGTGCGGTTACTTGAGCAAGAATTGGTGCCAGAACTCGCGGCTGACTTGGGTGATAAACCGCTTTCTGTGTCATTAGCAACCAACGCAGATAGCTTAGCGACTTGGTTGCTTCCGAGTTTGTTTCCGCTTTTGGAAGCGAAACGAGTTGAGCTTAATCTCATTGTTGATGATGAAGGTCGCACCATCGAAAAGCTCAAAAACGGTGAAGTAGTCGGCGCAATAAGTTTAGAATCGCAATCTATCCCTGGGTGTGTGGCTGACTATTTAGGGCGAGTCGATTATCTTTGTGTGGCAAGCCCAAGCTTTATTAAGCGCTACTTCAGTCAAGGAGTGAACCGCGAGAGTTTAATTAAGGCGCCAGCAGTGGCTTTTGACCAACATGATAAGATGCACCAGCGATTTGTTAATCAACACTTTAATATTATGCCGGGCAGTATACTCAAACATACGGTGCGCAGCTCTGAAGCCTTTGTGAAGCTTGCGGTAGCCGGTGTGGCTTACTGTCTTATCCCCAAATTACAAATTCAAGATGAACTGGCATCGGGGGCGTTAATTGAGCTTACGCCTAATATTTTGCTGTCTCATCAAATCTATTGGCACCACTGGCAACTTGAAAGTGGGGTGCTTGGTGAGGTTTCAGACGCCATTATCAGTCATGCGAGACAGTATTTACCACAGTAGTGGAACGTCATGTTTGTGTCAGTGTTTACTTTTTAGGGAACCTATATTCTCAACTTATGCCTAATCTTGAGTATAAAGGTTAAAAACAGAACGAGGATTCTTCAATGAAACGCTCATTTGCACTAGGTACATTAGTGGTTGCCCTGATTGCTGCGCCAGTTTTTGCTAACCAGCCCGATTTCCCTCATATCTCGACTACGGGTTATGGTGAGATAGAGGCAACACCAGATATGGCCGAATTTTCGGTGCGAGTTGTACAGTCTCAAATGAATGCTGATCAAGCGAAACAAGGTGTTGACTCTGTGGTAGACAAGTTTCTTTCTGGCTTAATGTCTGAAGGCATCGAAAAGAAAGATATTCAGAGCTCAAACCTGTACTTATCGCCTCAGTACCATTATCCAGAAAAAGGTAAACCTGAGTTGGTTGGCTATCGTGCATCGCGTACAGTGACTGTTCAGGTGATGGACTTAGAGAATCTTAATAACTATCTCGATCTTGCGCTTGAGTCAGGGATTAACCAAGTTGACAACATTCAACTTAAAGTGAAAGACCAAGGTCAATACCAAGAAGCGGCTCGCATGGCGGCCATTAAAGATGCACAAAGCAAAGCTGCTTCGCTAGCGAAAGGATTTGATCAAAATCTTGGCAAAGTATGGCGTATTGAATATCGTCAACCGATGAACCAACCCGTAGTGATGCGCAGCATGGCGATGGATAGTAAAATGGAGTCCAATAGCTATCAAGACTCGGTAATTACCATTCGTGACCGAGTGGATGTTACCTATCAAATTGGAAAATAAAAAAACGCCCTGACTAGTCAGGGCGTTTTTTTAGCTGTTGTTCGCTTAGTGCAGAATACGAGCTCGTAGTGTGCCTTCAATCAACTTTAGCTTAGCCAGCGCTTCTTCAGAGCGTGCTGTTTCGACATCAATAACCACATAACCGATATCTGAAGCTGTCTGCAAATATTGACCTGCGATGTTGATACCTTCATCCGCAAAGATGGTGTTTATCTGAGTTAGAATACCAGGGCGGTTTTTGTGAATGTGTAATAGGCGTGAACACTCGGTGTGCTCTGGCAGTGATACTTCTGGGAAGTTTACACTTGAAAGCGTTGAACCATTATCAGAATATTTCGCCAGTTTTCCAGCCACTTCTACACCGATGTTCTCTTGAGCTTCTTGTGTAGAGCCACCGACGTGCGGCGTTAGGATCACATTGTCGAATTTCATCAATGGAGACTCAAATGGGTCTGCATTGGTCTTTGGTTCTTCTGGGAATACGTCAATTGCAGCCCCAGCAAGGTGACCTGCTTCGAGGGAATCGCAAAGAGCTGGGATATCCACTACGGTGCCACGGGCAGCGTTAATGAAGATGGCGCCCGGCTTCATTCTCTCAAACTCAGCGGCTCCCATCATATTCTTGGTTCCTTGGGTCTCTGGTACATGCAGAGAGATAACATCACATTTATTTAGTAGCTCAGTCATGGTATGAACCTGAGTTGCATTACCAAGCGATAGTTTGTTCTCAATATCGTAGAAGTACACACGCATACCTAAGTTCTCAGCAATAATGCCAAGTTGGGTACCGATGTGACCGTAGCCAATGATACCGAGTCGCTTACCACGCGCTTCGTATGAGTTATCGGCACTCTTTTTCCAGATTCCACGATGGGCAAGGGCATTTTTCTCTGGGATACCGCGCAGTAGTAACAGAATTTGACCAAGAACCAATTCTGCAACACTTCGAGTGTTAGAAAATGGTGCATTGAAAACAGGAACGCCACGTTTAGCAGCAGCATCAAGGTTAACCTGGTTGGTACCAATACAGAAACAGCCGATTGCGACTAATTTGTCTGCAGCATTAATCACTTCTTCAGTCAGGTTAGTTCGTGAACGAATTCCGATAAAGTGAACGTCTTTAACGGCTTCAATCAGCTCTTCTTCTGGTAAGGAGCCTTTATGATAGGTGATATTTGTGTATCCAGCGGCTTGCAAAACTTCTACTGAAGATGGATGTAAACCTTCAAGTAGCAGAATCTTTATCTTATCTTTTTCCAGTGAAACTTTGGCCATTTAACTCATCCTTAACATGGGAAATTCGGGCTTAATTAGCGCACATTTGACAGTGAGAATATCGAGGAGGGAGCTTCCAACTGCTTGAGGCAAACGTTTTCCTTGTGCGTCTTGTGACCAATAAAGTAACAAAAAAGTTGTACGTTGGGTAAGAAAATTACGGAATAAGGCATAATTTTCTTATAGAAAAACGAAAAAACGGCACCCAAGGTGCCGTTTGTAGTCTAATGACGTAATCGCGTTTAATATATTGACCAGCTTTGCTAGGTACTATTAGAACCCGTTTAGTCTTTATTCTTCGATTTTTGCACCTTCTGGAGTGCCAGTAATGATCACATCAGCGCCACGGTGTGCAAATAAACCTACCGTTACCACACCTGCTAGAGCGTTGATCTTGTCTTCCATATCTTTGGCATCAGTGATTTGCATACCGTATACGTCTAAGATGACGTTACCGTTGTCTGTAACCACACCTTCACGGTAAACCGGGTCACCACCAAGTTTCACTAGTTCGCGAGCCACGTAAGAACGTGCCATTGGGATAACTTCTACAGGTAGTGGGAACTGACCGAGAACCTCAACGGCCTTAGTACCATCAACGATACATACAAACTTGTCTGAGATAGCGGCTACGATCTTCTCACGTGTTAGTGCTGCACCACCGCCTTTGATCATGTCGCGAGTTGGGTTGATTTCATCTGCGCCATCAACGTAAACATCAAGATAAGCCACATCGTTGCAGTCGAAGACTTCAATACCTAGCGCTTCTAGCTTTTCTGTTGAAGCAATCGAACTAGATACTGCACCTTTGATATCTTCTTTGATTGTGCCTAGTGCATCAATGAAGTGGTTGACAGTTGAGCCTGTACCAACACCAACAATGCTATCTTTTTCGACATACTTTAGTGCCGCCCAACCAGCAGCTTTCTTCATCTCGTCTTGAGTCATGGTTGAATCCCAGTTTTGATTTAAGGTGAAAATGCGGGCGAATTATATATCAATTTCGACGACAAATGCGCTGAAAAAATAGCGATATGACAAAAAATTGCGAAAAACAGCAATCGATTGCTCTATTTCTCTTTGGAGGTGAAGTAGGAAGCTATTTGTTCCAGAGCCAGATCTTACTTGGCGTGACTATGGTGGTTAGTGGAATGTCCCATGACTCGCTAGGCAGTGTGTCTACTTGTTGGCAATCATGCGCAAGGCCAATAGCTGTCGGGCCTAAATCAGAGTTTTCCCAAGGAGCTAACGTTCGATCATAGTATCCACCACCCATGCCTAAGCGTTGGCCTGAATCGTCAAAGGCGACCAAAGGAGTAAAGATAATATCCAACTCGGACACTGGACAAATGGCTTGCTGATTAAGCTTGGGCTCTAAAATCTTATATTGATTGAGGACTAAAGGCGTATCTTGAGCGTAGCGCAGGAAAAGTAGCTGACCTTTTGAGAAGGGGTGAATCACTGGTAAATAGGTTTCAATGCCCTGTTGCCAAAACCACTGAATGGTCGGCAACGTATCCAGTTCACCATCTGTGGCGAGGTACAAAGCGACTTTTCTGGTGGTACTAAGGACGCTCAATTCGCCAACTCTTGTCATTAAGTTATTGGCGTGGATAACTTGTTGCTCTTGGTTTATCGATTGGCGACGAGAACGTACGAGATTACGTATTTGTTGTCTGGTAGAAAGAGACATTAGGAATACCCCAGAGTGCCGTTGAGGATTGTGGCCCTTGAACCAGCTGGTTCAAGGCGGATCAGCAATGTTAACCGTAGGCTTCTCGGTACGAGCCGAGCTTGCTCAATAGCTATCAAATACTAACCCTTTGGTATTGCTTATCGGCTCAGGGACTTAAATCCACTGACGTACACCCCAGGGTAAAATTAGGTTTGCTGTCCTTGCTTTACTTTACTAATTGCATCTTCTAGAGATGCGGCGAGCTGTTCCATACGCTCGTTCATTTGTGCCACTTCTTGTTGTGACTCATCGCTACGATTATTGAGTTCATACGACATGTTCAACGCAGCAATGGTAAGCAGTTTAAGCTCGTTGGTTACTTTAGTCCTTTGGGACATCTCTTGCAATCGATTATCTAGGTCTTGGGCTGCTTTAATCAGAGTTTCTCTCTGATCTGGGGGGCAATTCACCCGTGTCAGTTTTCCCAAGATTTCGACTTCGACAGCTTGATTTTCCATAATGACAAGAACTCTTTTAAGTATCACCACATTAGGTAATGTTGAGGAAGAAACTATAGGTAAACGAGCATTAAGATTCAAGCTTTTCTGTAGTGTCGGTGCCAATTGCGTGGCTAACAACACACGAAATCGACAATTCGCACAAAAGCTACTCAGAAACGTGTGGGATGGCGTTTTCGCCGGAGGTGGGAAGTGATAGCATTGCAGGTCAGATTCAAAAATCTATGTTATGAATAGCGAGCTTATTCATAAACATGGTGCTAATTCATTGAAACGAGTATTGCTATGAGTGAAACAACACTACCTAATTACATTACGATTGCCACTGAGCTGCAACAAGCGGGATTGGCGGTATCGCCAGCGGAACTTCATGGCTTGCTCGTGGGGATGGTAAGTGGTGGATTGGGGCTGAACGATGACAGCTGGCAGCCACTTATTTTCGATTACACCAATGATGGTATGGGTTGGCCGCAATCCAATTTGGCGACGGCGAAATCTCTACTCGCTTTTTCAATCAAAGAACTGACGGCAGAACAGGGGTTTGAGCTTTCATTGTTTATTCCTGGAGAAGAGGTTGAAGCAAGTGTCTTTGAAATTGCCGATGGTTTAAGTGAATGGGTAAACCACTTTATTTCCGGACTTGGCTTAATTAATGCGCCGCTGAAAAAGGCATCTGCTGATACCAAAGAAGCGCTTGCTGATTTGGAAGAAATCGCAAGACTGGGCATTGATGAAGATGATGACCTAGAAGAACAAGCTCAGCTGTTAGAGCAGGTTATCGAGCACGTAAAAGCGTGTGCATTGACCATTCATGCTGAGTTTGGCGTAAAACCAAGTAAACCGTCAGAAACACCGACCATTCACTAATTAGGTCGTCCGTCTTATCAAGGAGAAAGACAGTGTCAAATAAGTATGATGTTGTAATTGCAGGAGGAGCAATGGCAGGGGCGACTCTGGCTATGGCTCTCGACTACTGCAGTAATCATGCGTTGAAGATTGCTGTTATCGAACCATTTCTTTCGGACAGTCAGTCGCACCCCGGCTTCGACGCCCGTTCTATTGCTCTTTCCCATGGGACCGTAGAGATTCTCAAGCAATATCAGTTGTGGTCGTTGATTCAAGACCATGCCACACCTATTAATCATATTCATGTCTCAGATCGCGGACATGCTGCCATGACTGACTTCCGTGCGGCGAAAGAAGGGTTAAAGGCAATGGGCTATGTGGTAGAACTTGCGGAAGTAGGACGCCGATTTAATCAAAAACTCACTAGCAGCCCGAATATTGATTTCCTTTGCCCTTGCTCGGTAGAGGATGTGGTTCAACACCAGCATCATGCTGCTGTCTCAGTCAAAGATGAATCTGGCAGCGTCAGTGTGCTTGAAACAAAACTTCTTGTGGCTGCTGATGGAGCGGACTCCAAGAGTTGTCAAGCTGTAGGTTTGGAGCAACTGAGTCATGATTTTGGACAGGTTGCGGTCATCGCTAACGTCAAAACCGGTGAAGATCCTAACGGTCGCGCCTTCGAGCGTTTCACTGAACATGGCCCGTTGGCCTTGTTGCCCATGTCTGATGAGCGAAGTTCATTAGTATGGTGTATGCCTCCGGAGCGTGCGCAGCAAATAGTGAAACTCACTGACACTGACTTTTTGTCCCTTCTTCAACAAGAATTCGGTTGGCGTTTAGGTCGTTTTACTAAGGTAGGGGCGGTTGCCAGCTACCCACTTTTGCTGCGTCATCGACCTCAAATCGTTAAACATCGAGTCGCTGCTGTCGGCAATGCTGCTCAGACGCTGCACCCTATTGCAGGGCAAGGCTTTAACCTTGGGATTCGCGATATTGCGACTTTGGTCGATTCGTTGCTTGAAAGCCTTCAAGATGTAGGTGAGTACGCTAATCTAATTAGATTCCAAAGTAATCGCCAGCAGGATAGAGAGCTGACGATCACCATGACGTCTGGGCTAGTACACATATTTTCAAATGACTTTTTTGCTCTTCGATTAGGCCGAAATGTAGGTTTAGGGCTAATGGATAATTTTCCACAGCTTAAGTCGCCGATTTTTAATCGAGCACTTGGAGTTGTGAATAGGTAGTACAGAGATATGCAAAGTTTTGACTTAGCCATCATAGGTGGCGGAATGGTGGGCCTTGCTCTCGCCCGCGCACTTAAAGACACCGATCTGCGAATCGCAGTCGTGGAAGGGAATACTCCAGACAAAGATATTTCAGGAGACCCAGATATTCGTGTCTCGGCGTTAAGCCGTGCCAGTGAGACCATCTTGAAAAACCTCGGCGCATGGGATGCGATTCAGAAACATCGCTGTGCTCCTTATTACGCTATGGAAGTATGGGAGCAGGACAGTTTTGCTCGTATTGAGTTCTCTGCCAGTCAGATGTCTCAACCAGACCTTGGCCATATCGTTGAAAATCGTGTCATTCAGTTAGCTTTGCTAGAGCAAGTTGAAGGACAAAATAACGTGACGCTCTTTATGCCACATCGTTGCCAGTCAATGGCTGTAGGTGAAAGTGAAGTGTGGATGACGTTAGATAATGGACAGTCATTTACTAGCAAATTGGTCGTAGGTGCAGATGGTGCCAACTCATGGGTGAGAAAGCAGCAAGATATCCCACTTACTCATTGGGATTATGGACACAGTGCCCTGGTTGCGAATATCTCGGTTGATGACTTTCATGATTGTGTCGCGAGACAAGTGTTTACCCCGCAAGGGCCGCTTGCATTTCTACCATTAGATGACCGCAGTCTATGTTCTATCGTTTGGTCAACCGAGCCGCAGCGAGCTGAGAAACTTGCTAAAATGTCGGAAGCCGAATTCAACAAAGCGCTGACCGCTGAGTTTGATAGCCGATTAGGTCTTTGCCATGTGAAGTCTGAGCGACGAGTTTTCCCTTTGAAGATGCGTTATGCACGTGACTTTGTTACTGAACGAGTTGCGCTTGTTGGTGATGCTGCACACACCATCCACCCACTCGCAGGACAAGGCGTTAACCTTGGCTTACTTGATGCTGCCAGCCTGTCACAAGAAATATTCAAGTTATGGCGCGCAGGAAAAGATATTGGCCGCAAGCGTAATCTACGTGAATATGAACGTTGGCGTAAAGCGGAGGCAGCTAAAATGATTGCTGCCATGCAAGGCTTTAAAGACCTGTTTGAAGGTGATAATCCTGCGAAGAAACTTATTCGCGGTATCGGTATGAGCTTGGTAGGCCAACTGCCTGGCGCGAAGCAAGAAATTATGAGCCGTGCTTTGGGGATGAGGGGTCACTTACCAGAACTAGCAAAGACAGAAGTCAGTCAAAGTTAACCATGGCGTTAAAGATAAAGACTAAAAAGGGGCAGCTTGGCTGCCCCTTTTAGATGGTTGTAGTTGTTGCCCATCTTGGTGGGCTTAGATTTAGCGTAGGGTTGTTATCGTTATTCTATTGTAATGTTCTTCATGCGTATGCGCAGCGGAGTTTCATAACCTCTTGGTTTATCTCTTTTACCGCTTGGAAATGACGCTTTTCAGCGCGTTCAGGGATAATCAACTTACCGTTATCAAACTCAAACCCGCCTAAACCATAAATATAGATTCTGCCTCTGAATAGTCGACTCACGTGTTTAGCAATCATACCTGGTGTATAGCGCTTAAACAGTCTCATTTAGCCTTCCTTATAATGTTACCTAGCGAACGAATTATAGTTAAAACCCTAATCTAAATGTGTGATAGCACGGGCTTTACGAGCGTGCTGTTACAACCAAGTGAGCGTTTTGTGGAGCATTTTGCAATTCCATCGCGATGTCACGATATCTCCGTGATATCTAGCACAAAAGCCTCGATTGGGGTCTTCCATTCTCGATTTTTGCTCTATTTGAATAGCTTAGTATGACAGTGGTATGAATCGAGCTTTTTATTCGCTCTGCAATCATCACCCTGTATGTTCCATTGGCTAATTATTAATAGGTACGTATATGTAGACCGACCAAATCAGAAAAAGTTGTCACGAGGACACACTCTTTTACAAAACCCAGACATTGAGGGGAGAAACCGTGTGAAAGGTAGCAATTGAACTCAAAAAAAAAGCCCGCATAGCGGGCCAAATGTCACAGATGCATTACACAAAAGTGGAGTTACTGCCTGAGCAGAGATTCACTCTAGTGTGACCACCAGTAGCCTTGAAGTGCTAGCTGGTGACAATATGTACAATAACCCAAAAAAACACAGATGACTATTTATGCTTAAAAAATGTATAAATTCTCACTATGTCTGAGTGTTAAATTAGATCCATTTCACGATTTTATGGTCTAAAGCGACATTTGTTTGCATCGATTGGTTACGGAAACCGCTAGCGAGTGATATTCGACCATTGGGGTGAACAGTGAGCGACGAGATCATTGAGTGCGATCTCAAGGCCCGCAATACGTTGCCCACTACTGATGGTGACTAAGGTGTTTTGCTTTAATTCATTATCAAAAATGATAGGCATGTGGGTTTTTAACAACAAGGGAGTGACAGTGCCAATAGCAAAGCCTGTAAGAGCTTCAACTTGTTCACTGGAAACACAAGTCATTCGACGAGTATTCAATAAAGCGCGCACTTTTTTCGGATCTACTTGCTTGTTGCCCTGACAGCAGGCAAGAGCAAGTTGGTTATCCATATCTCGCAGTAACAAGGTTTTGACCATCTTGTGAGTTTCGATACCACGCAATTTGGCAGCATCCTCAATGGATACTGCCTCACGCGATTGCATCAGGACTCTATAGGGAATATCACGTTCATCCAGATAGGCAGTTATGCGTGTTTCAATCATCCCTTACTCTTAGTCGAGTGGGTAAGGTGGCAGTTCCAGGCTCAAACGACTATCTGGTTGAGAAGCTAAACGGAACTGAGAATCTTCATCGAGATTGTTGGCAATAACCATAGCGGCAACGAATTCGCCATTGCTGTATTGGTAATGTGCCAGCACCTCTCCGGCCTTACGCCAGTTCTCTCCCACTGAACGCTCAATGTCAATAACGTCGCCATCACTAAGTGGAGAAGCTAGTAAACCTCTCACATTTGCCAGCATGCGTTTGTTGATGCCACGATATTTCGCTCTTGCGACGGTCTCTTGACCTGTGTAGCAGCCTTTACTAAAGCTGATTCCATCTAGTGCTTGTAAATTCAAGGCTTGAGGTATGTGTTGATTTTGTTGCTCTGCTTCTAAGATAGGTAGGCCTTGCTCAATATCGAACTTGGTCCATAGTGATTCCGCGACCCAAAGTAACTCAGAATCAGAGGAAAGCGATGATTGCAGGTCGCCATTAACGAACAACATCCAACGCTCATCATTAATTTGAATCGCGGTACTACCTTTGTTTTGGCGCACGGCACCAGAGGTTGGGAATTGTTGATCAATCCATTGTTGAGCGCTTGCCCCCATCACACCGATAAGTGGTTTGGTGCTAATAATGAGTTCTACCTTAGAAAAAACGGCATATTTCTTGAGTTCCGTCAGTTCTTTCTCTAGTGCCGATTGAGGTTGAATCATGGCGTAACCGTTCTCTATGTGACACAGCCTAAAAGCACTCCACACTTTACCTTTAGCATCACAATGCGCTCCAAAGGTTGATTGATTCTGCTCCAGCGAAACCACATCACAGGTTACCTGACCTTGAAGGTAAGACTTGCGATCGTCGCCGGTCATTTCGAGAGCGCCCCAACGATTCAGTTTGGTAAACAACAAATCGGGTAGTTCTGTGGTAGGTGTGATTTCAATTGCCTGAGTGTTTGGTTGCCAATCCATAGTTCTTGGTCTCGTCGGTAAACATATCACCCATGTTAATCGTCAGGATGGATTTTGTCAGCTGAATGTTGTTGCACGAAATCTTGTGATGAAAGTAGAGTTTGTGTGATGCAGACAGTGGTGGGCGATAAACTTGCTTGTTACACTCGGCCGATATTAGTTGTAGATGGAGAATGGAATGTACTCTAGTGAAGAAAAAGCTCGAATTAAGTGGGCATGTCGTCGGGGTATGTTAGAACTGGACGTAGTGATTATGCCGTTCTTTGAGGAGTGCTTTGACACTCTCAACGATCAAGAACAGAAAGACTTTGTCTCTCTGTTAGAGTGTGACGATCCAGATTTATTTACTTGGGTAATGGGCCATGGTCGCAGTGAAAACTTAGGACACGCCTCTATGGTTGATAAAATCGTTGCTCATAACCTCAGCAAGGTCCGCTAAGCTCTTTTCAAGTTATGCAGGTAAGGATGCGCTAGATAATGCCTACCTGCAGATTCATCCCTCATGTCTCGCTGCGATTATTAATAGTTCACTTACTATTCTATTATTGGCAACTTGCATCGCGTCGTCCGCTCCGCTTTTACTCACACTTTACGTCATCGCTATATTCGGTCGGACTTACTGGTTGCATCCTGCCTTAAATGGCCAATTAATCCTGAAGTCATCTTTGGTCACATTAAATAATACCGAGCTTAGCTTCCCCCGTTACTTTCTTGCTTTTCGCTACTGGCTCATAGGAATTTATGATCAAGACAATGGCTGGCGCTTAATTTGGCGGGATAGTTGTGATGAGTCGGCGTATCGTCGTTTGATTTTGGTAATAAAAAAGCAGTCACGTTAGCGACTGCTTCGATATCATGGTCACGAAATAGGTAGCCAGATTAGACCGTTGGAGCTTGGTCCTGAGGGGATAGTATCGTTGGTCCGCTATTTTCTAACACATCAGGGTAGTCGAGCGTATAGTGCAGTCCGCGACTTTCTTTGCGTTGCATTGCGCATCTCACCATCAACTCTGCAACTTGCAGTAAGTTACGAAGCTCAAGTAAGTTATTCGACACTTTGAAATTGCTGTAGTACTCATGCGTTTCTTGTTGCAACATTTGAATACGACGAAGAGCTCGCTCTAGTCGTTTGTCTGTGCGCACGATACCCATGTAATCCCACATAAATAGGCGTAGTTCGTGCCAGTTATGTTGAATAATGACTTCTTCATCAGAACAGCTAACTTGGCTTTCATCCCAAGCAGGGAGGCCATCAACCAGAGCTGCATCGTCGAATTTTTCCAGAATGTCATTGGCTGCAGCCCAAGCATAGACCACGCATTCAAGTAGAGAGTTTGATGCCATACGGTTCGCACCGTGAAGTCCGGTATAACTCACCTCACCAATGGCGTACAACTGTTCAAGGTCTGTTTTACCAGACTTATCCACCATAACACCACCGCAGGTATAGTGAGCGGCCGGAACGATTGGAATTGGCTCCTTCGTCATATCGATGCCAAGGTCTTGCAGGCGCATATGGATGGTTGGGAAGTGTTTAATAATAAACTCTTCAGGTTTATGGCTGATATCCAAGTACATGCAATCTGCACCGAGACGCTTCATTTCGAAGTCGATCGCGCGAGCCACAACATCACGAGGAGCAAGTTCTTCACGCTCATCGAAATCGGGCATAAAACGCGTTCCATCAGGGCGTTTTAAGTAAGCGCCTTCACCACGTAAGGCTTCCGTTAACAGGAAGTTTCGCGCGTCAGGGTGGAATAGACAAGTTGGGTGGAATTGGTTGAATTCTAAGTTAGCAACACGACAGCCTGAACGCCAAGCCATAGCGATACCGTCACCAGAGGAGACATCTGGGTTGGAGGTGTACTGATACACTTTCGATGCACCACCTGTGGCTAAGACAACAAACTTAGCGCGTACCGTTTCAACGTGCTCTTTATTGCGGTTCCAAATATAGGCACCAACCACTTTGTCTTTATCACCACCAACCTTGTCTTCAGTAATAAGGTCTAGTGCGTTGTAGCGTTCGAAGATTTCGATATTAGGATGGCTATTAACGTTATCTTGCAGGGTGGTCTGCATTGCCATGCCTGTGGCATCGGCGGCGTGTAGAATTCTACGATGGCTATGACCACCTTCACGAGTGAGGTGATAGCGAGGTTCCTCATCTTTGGCGGTTTCTACTTGGTCAAAAGGAACACCACCATCGATCAACCATTGCACGCACTCTTTCGCATTCTCTGCGATAAACTGAACGGTGTCTTGCTCACAAAGCCCGGCTCCAGCGATATTGGTATCGTTAACGTGAGACTCAATGCTGTCTGTCTCATCGAATACCGCAGCAATGCCACCCTGGGCGTAGTAGGTCGCCCCTTCACTTCTTGGGCCTTTACTTAATACGATAACTTTAGCGCGTTCGGCGACTCGTAAAGCCAACGATAAACCTGCGGCGCCACTTCCTATGACTAAAACATCACAAAGATGCTCTCGGTTTGTGTTCATAATTACTTTAAAATCCTGACCTATCGTAGAGTAAAATCACTCTACCTAGATAAAAGTGCACGATAGGAAGCTGAATAGACAGCTGGCGAAGGGCACTTGCATCAAGGATTACCTACCCGAGATAACACGTTGAAAAATCGATTGTGTTAAGGAGCTAAGTAATCCATTCTTGTAAATTGACAACATTGTAGTTGACGCCAAATCACATTGTGAATGATTAATGACAAAAAAACTGAGAAAGTTTTGAACTTTCCTATCTGCCTAGAGTCACAATAGTGCTCATGTTAGCGGTGGTGTCAAGACTACAATATGCATAATTAATACTCATATCTGTGAAGGTAAGGGTAATAACGAATAGGAGTGAACGCTCGCATGAACGAGCAGCCGACCGATCAGGTGTTGATTGAGCGCGTTCAAAGTGGAGATAAACAAGCATTTAACCTATTGGTTTTGCGCTATCAAAACAAGGTTTGCAATCTCATATCAAGATACGTGAGCAATTCGGGTGATGTAGCGGATATCGCCCAAGAAGCGTTTATAAAGGCGTATCGTGCGATCCCGACGTTTAGAGGTGAGAGTGCCTTTTATACTTGGTTGTATCGCATAGCAGTGAACACCGCAAAAAATCACATTGTGGCACAGAGCCGAAGGCCGCCAGCCAGCGATGTTGATGCAGAAGATGCCGAATTTTTTGAAGCCGGTAACGCTTTGAAAGAAATTTCGAACCCAGAGAACTTAACGTTGTCGAATGAATTGAAGCGAACTGTTTTCGCTGCAATTGAAGCGTTACCTGAAGATTTGAAGACTGCAATGACGCTTCGTGAGCTTGATGGTTTGAGCTACGAAGAAATTGCAGAAGTAATGGATTGCCCAGTAGGAACGGTACGTTCGCGTATCTTCCGTGCTCGTGAAGCGGTAGAGAAGAAGATTAAGCCTCTTCTTCAACGCTAAAACTAGTTACAACTATGGTGAATATAATGGCTGACAAACAGAAGCTTTCAGCATTCATGGATGGAGACCTGATCGATGACGCGCTTATTGAAGCGTTGGAGAAAGATCAGGAGAGCAAAGAAACTTGGCATAATTATCATCTTATTGGTGATGTCATGCGTGGCGATGAGCCACAAAGTTTAGATTGGAATATTGCTGAAAGTGTGGCGTCTGCGCTCGAAAATGAGCCAGCGCATACGAGTGATATCGTAATGCCGATCGAGTCACAACCTACGCCTTCACAAGCGAAGCGCTTGTTACCAGCCTGGATAACGCAGTTTGGTCAAGTAGCGGTAGCGGCGTGTGTGTCTTTAGCAGTTATTTTAGGAGTACAGCAGTACTCAGGCCAAGATCCAGCACAACCTGAAGCTGAGCAATTACCTGTTTTGCAGACTATTCCGTTTGCGGGCAGTGCTGAGCCAGTTAGCTTGACACGTGATTCGGTTGCGAAAAGCTCGAACGAAAGTGTCAACGTGCAAGAGCAGCGTCGTCGTATCAACGCATTACTGCAAGATTACGAGTTACAGCTAAGACTAAACAGCGAAGATAATGCTTCGCACTCTGCTGATACAGAATCGGTAATTGAATGAAAAAATTTCTGACCAGTTCATTATTGCTGTTCAGTTTATTTGGTACTCAAGCCTTTGCAGAAGAAGAGTCTTCTGCGGAGGCTTTGTTGCATCAAATGAACGAGGCCAGCCAGCAATTGAATTATGAACTGTCCTATATCCTTATCAAAAAGAACAGCATAGAGCCGTTACTTTACCGACACGCGAAGAGCGACACTCAACAATTAGCCCATCTTGTTTATCTTAGTGGTCCAGTAAGAGAAGTGATTCGACGTGGTAATGAAGTCAGTTATATCGAACCGGGAGTCGATCCGTTTACGATTGAATCTGGCAAGATGGTGGCCCCATTAATGCCTTTACTCAACAGCGATGTAAAGCAGCTGAGCGAATACTATGATTACGTTCGAGTAGGCCGTGCTCGTGAAGCGGGAGCGCCAACACAAGTATTTAGAGTCGTTCCAAAAGATGGACTGCGTTACTCATATGTATTGTGGGTGGATGAAAAGAGCAAGCTTCCATTACGTGCTGATCTATTGGATCGTGACGGTGAAATTTTAGAGCAGTATCGTGTAATTTCATATGCGGTGAATGATCATATTGCCACGATGTTGAGCTCGCTTGATGACGTGCAGCTTCCGGCGGTTCTATCACTACCGAAAGGTAATCTTGAGCAAACATTTTGGCATGTGGGTTGGGTTCCCAATGGTTTTCAACCTAAGGATCTTAATCGCTACCGTATGCTAGCAACTGAAGATGTGGTTGAGAGCCAAATGTTCACTGACGGTTTGTTTAGCTTTTCGGTCTATATCTCTGATCGTGATAGTAATTCTCTAAAAGGTCAGTTGATCCGCCAAGGTCGACGTACGGTTCATAGCATTGTTCTTAATGACAAACAAATTTCAGTCGTTGGCGACATCCCTCCCGCCACAGCGCAGCGTATTGCACAATCTGTTACACTTAACAAAGTAAATAAGGCAGATGAAGGCATTACCCCATGATGACCGCACTCGCGACGGTGACCTCGGTTGAACCCCAAGGTCACCAGCTCCAAGTTGAACTAAGCTGTGATCAGCAAACCAGTTGTAGCTCCTGTCAGTCAAAGAGTAGTTGTGGAACTGGTATTGTTAGTAAAGCAGTGGGTAAGAAACAGCTTCATTGGCAACTTGCTACGTCTAAACCTGTAAAGGCAGGTGATGTGGTTGAAATCGCGTTTCCAGAAAAGAGCTTACTGCAATCCGCAGCGTTGATTTACCTATTACCACTGCTGTTTTTGTTCATTGGAGCTATTGTGGGGCAAATGTGGTTAGCGCCATTATTGAGTGCTGGTGAGCTGGTGGTCATACTGACTTCAGCGTGTTTTGCTTTTATTGGCTTTAGGTTAGCCAAAAAGTGGGTTACCCCAATGGAGCAAGCATCTTTCCAGCAAGTGAAGTTGGTTAGAGTGCTTGGTGAGTCGATTCTCTAGCCCATTGTCTAAATAAGGTGCGAACCGCATCGAAATTGGGTAGAATCTGCCAACTTAATTGAAATGCGCGTTTTTTCCGCATTTTCTATTCCTTTTTGTTTAAGAGTTTAGCTACATCAAATCTATGAAGCACATTCGTAACTTTTCGATTATCGCCCACATCGACCATGGTAAATCAACCTTGTCGGACCGTTTGATCCAGGTTTGCGGCGGCTTAAGCGACCGTGAAATGGCGGCCCAGGTTCTTGATTCTATGGACCTAGAGCGTGAGCGCGGTATTACCATCAAAGCTCAGAGTGTTACTCTGGATTACACGGCGAAAGATGGGGAAACCTATCAGCTAAACTTTATCGATACTCCAGGGCACGTAGACTTCTCGTATGAAGTATCTCGTTCTCTAGCCGCTTGTGAAGGTGCGCTTCTTGTTGTTGATGCAGGTCAGGGTGTGGAAGCACAAACGCTGGCGAACTGCTACACAGCCATTGAAATGGAGCTAGAAGTTGTTCCTGTATTGAACAAAATCGACCTGCCAGCCGCGGAACCAGAGCGTGTCGCTGAAGAGATCGAAGAAATTGTTGGTATCGACGCAATGGAAGCAGTGCGTTGTTCAGCAAAAACAGGCCTTGGTGTTGACGATGTTCTAGAAGAAATCGTCAAAGCGATTCCTGCGCCAGAAGGCGATCCAGAAGCGCCACTTCAAGCACTGATTATTGACTCTTGGTTCGATAACTACCTTGGCGTAGTTTCTTTGGTTCGTATTAAAAACGGTAAACTGAAGAAAAACGACAAGATCAAAGTGATGAGTACTGGTCAAGTTTGGGGTGTAGACCGTTTAGGTATCTTCACACCAAAACAGATCGATACGACAGAGCTCAACACTGGTGAAGTAGGTTGGGTTGTTTGTGGTATTAAAGACATTCTAGGTGCACCAGTAGGTGATACGCTGACTACCGCGAAAAACGGTTGTGAACAAGCGTTGCCTGGTTTTCAAAAAGTGAAACCACAGGTTTATGCAGGCCTGTTCCCAGTCTCCTCTGACGATTATGAGAACTTCCGTGATGCACTTGGTAAGCTAAGTCTAAACGACGCATCTCTATTCTATGAGCCAGAGAGCTCAGCAGCACTTGGTTTTGGTTTCCGTTGTGGCTTCTTGGGTATGCTACACATGGAAATTATCCAAGAGCGTCTAGAGCGTGAATACGATTTGGATCTGATTACAACAGCTCCTACCGTAGTCTACGAAGTAGAGAAAACCGACGGTTCACTTCACTACGTGGATAGTCCAGCTAAGCTACCGGCTATTAATGATATTGAAGAGATTCGTGAGCCAATCGCGCGCTGTAATATCCTAGTGCCGTCTGATTACTTAGGTAACGTCATTACATTATGCGTTGAGAAACGTGGTATGCAAGTGGACATGGTTTATCACGGTAATCAAGTTGCGGTGACGTATGACATTCCTATGGCTGAGGTAGTTTTAGACTTTTTCGATCGTCTAAAATCAACGTCTCGTGGATACGCATCGTTAGACTACAACTTCCAACGTTTTGAAGCATCAAACATGGTTCGTGTTGATGTGTTGCTAAACGGTGACACGGTTGACGCATTGGCGATCATCACTCACAAAGACCAATCACAAACTCGTGGTCGTCAGCTTGTTGAGAAGATGAAAGAGTTTATCCCTCGCCAGATGTTTGATATTGCGATTCAAGCGGCAATTGGTAACCACATCATCGCGCGTTCTACCGTTAAGCAGCTACGTAAAAACGTAATTGCAAAATGTTACGGTGGTGACGTTAGTCGTAAGAAGAAGCTGTTGAAGAAACAGAAAGAAGGTAAGAAACGTATGAAGCAGATCGGTAACGTCGAGCTGCCACAAGAAGCGTTTCTTGCGATTCTGCATGTTGGCAAAGACTAATTCTTTGTTTTACGACGACATAATTTAAGTTTGAAGTGAAAGTGCCGTTGTGGTGCTTTCACTTTCGTTATTTTTATAGATACGAAAATTAAGGGAATGAAATGGCAAATACCTTCTCATTGATCCTCGTCATCGTGACGTTAGTGACAGGTGTCGTTTGGGTGCTGGATAAGCTCGTATTGAGAAAAAAACGTGAGCAAAAGCTCGCGGATATCCAAGCTCAAGCTACCCAAATCGATGAAGCAACCGCAAACAAAGCTGTTGCCCCATCATGGTTTGTTGAGAACAGTGTTTCTATTTTCCCTGTTATCGCCTTTGTTTTGGTATTGCGTTCATTCATTTATGAACCGTTCCAAATTCCATCTGGTTCGATGATGCCGACGCTCTTGGTTGGCGACTTCATCTTGGTTGAGAAGTATGCTTATGGTCTAAAAGATCCAGTATGGCGCACTCAGCTAGTGGAAACCGGTAAACCAGAGCGTGGCGATATTGTGGTATTTAAATACCCACCTCAGCCAAGCATCGACTACATCAAGCGTGTTGTTGGCTTACCAGGTGATACGGTTCGATATAGCGCGCGTAAGGATATTTGCATCCAAACCAAAGGTACATCGACGTGTAAACCGGTGAAGCTATCCAATGTGGAAGATAGCCCATTTGTACAAAATGGTATCCCTCTTATTCAGATGGATGAAAAGCTGGGTAAAGTGGAACACCAAATCTTGGTTAACCCTTTGCGTCGTGACCGTGTTGACCAGTATCAACCACGTAACGGAGTGAATGAATGGGTGGTTCCAGAAGGTCATTACTTTGTAATGGGTGATAACCGCGATAACAGTGCTGACAGCCGCTACTGGGGATTTGTACCAGAAGGTAACTTAGTGGGCAAAGCTGTTGGTATTTGGATTAGTTTTGAATTTGAACGTGGCGCAGATAGCATTCTGCCTACATGGATCCCAACCGGTGTAAGATTTAATCGCATCGGTGGAATAGACTGAACGAGAGAGCATGAATTCTTCTATTGAACGATTAGAAAAAAAGCTCGGCTATCATTTCAATGATAGCGAGCTGCTCATGTTGGCGCTGACTCACCGCAGCGCCAATGGTAACCATAATGAACGACTAGAATTTCTGGGCGATTCAATTTTAAGTTTTGTCATCGCTGACGATCTTTATCACCGCTTTCCTAAAGTGAATGAAGGGGATATGAGTCGAATGCGTGCCACCTTAGTGAGAGGGAATACTCTGGCTGAGCTAGGGCGCGAGTTTGTCTTGGGAGATTACTTAAAATTAGGTCCAGGCGAATTGAAGAGCGGTGGTTTCCGTCGTGACTCAATTTTAGCGGATGCCGTTGAAGCGATCATTGGCGCGATTTATCTCGACAGCGATGTAGAGATGGTTCGTAAAATTGTATTGAGCTGGTATATGACTCGCTTAGAAGCAATTAAGCCAGGGGTTTCTCAAAAAGATCCAAAAACTCGCTTACAAGAGTTCTTACAAGGTCGAAGAAAACCACTACCAGTCTATACAGTGACTAATATTAAAGGGGAAGCGCATAACCAAGAGTTTACCGTTTCCTGTGAAGTGGCAGGTGTGGATGAACCTGTTATCGGTCGAGGCACCAGTCGCCGCAAGGCAGAACAAGCGGCTGCGGAACTGGCTTTAGAGAAAGTGACCAATGTCTGATAAACCTGAGTCTGAACAAGAGTTCGATATTGATGCATACTTTGCATCATCTGGCGAAGCGACAACCAGCGCAGAAAACCAACACTGTGGTTTTGTTGCGATTGTTGGTCGTCCCAATGTAGGTAAATCAACGCTGCTAAATCATATTTTAGGGCAAAAGATTTCCATCACATCACGTAAACCGCAAACCACTCGTCACCGTATTATGGGTGTCGATACCGATGGGGATTACCAAGCGATTTATGTGGATACGCCAGGGCTACATATTGAAGAGAAGCGAGCGATCAACCGTTTGATGAATCGTGCGGCTAATAGCTCATTGAGTGATGTGAACCTGGTGTTATTCCTGGTTGATGGCACTCACTGGACTGACGATGACGAAATGGTACTGAATAAGCTGCGTAAGTCAGACTTCCCAGTCATCCTATGTATGAACAAAGTCGATAACGTGAAAGATCGTAACGACGTAATGCTGCATATGCATGAGCTGTCGAAGAAGATGGACTTCGTGGATGTCGTGCCTATTTCTGCCAAACATGGTAAGAACACAGATGTGCTTCGTAAGCATGTACGTGAACATCTACCTGAAGCGGTACACCATTTCCCTGAAGAGTATGTCACGGACCGTTCTCAGCGTTTTATGGCGTCAGAAATCCTGCGCGAAAAACTCATGCGTTTTACGGGTGATGAACTGCCTTATTCAGTGACGGTTGAGATTGAGCGTTTTGATTACAACCCAGACACTGATGGCTTCCATATCAATGCTTTGATTCTTGTTGAGCGTAACGGCCAGAAGAAAATGGTTATTGGTAAAGGCGGCGAAAAGATCAAGACGATTGGCCGTGAAGCTCGTCTAGACATGGAAGAGCTGTTCGATCGTAAGGTTTACCTTGAGACTTGGGTAAAAGTGAAATCGGGCTGGGCTGATGATGAACGTGCTCTGCGTTCATTGGGCTATATCGACGATATCGAAAACAAATAATACTATTAGGTAGCGAGGACGCTGAGCGTCCTGCTCCGAGACCTTAGACAAGATAAAGTTATGGATGGATTACAACGCTGTTTTGTTTTGCATCGAAGACCCTACAGTGAGTCGAGTCTTATTCTTGACGTATTCAGTGAAGAGTATGGTCGAGTTACGCTTTTGTCTAAAGGTGCTAGAAGTAAGCGCTCCAACCTTAAAGGGGCGCTGCAACCTTTTACCCCTCTCCTGTTAAAATGGTCCGGCGGCGGTTCCATGAAGACCCTTCGTCAAGCTGAAGCCATCAGCCTTGGGTTACCTTTATCTGGTATCAACCTTTACTCAGCTATGTATGTGAACGAACTCATTGCCCGTGTTCTCGCCAGTGAAATCCCGTTTCCCGCTTTATTTCATGACTATCTTCAAGCTTTAACAGAACTGGCTCACAATACCAATCCTGAGCCCGCTTTACGGCGATTTGAACTCGCTCTCCTTTCTGCAATGGGATACGGTGTAGACTTCCTTCACTGTGCCGGAACAGGTGAACCTATTGATCCAACGATGACTTATCGTTATCGAGAGCAAAAGGGGTTCATTGCCAGTGTGCGTAAAGACAATCTCACCTTTCTCGGTGAGGAATTGATTGCCATCAGTGAGCGACGTTTTAACAGTAAAACACAGTTACAGGCGGCAAAACGCTTTACACGCATAGCATTAAAGCCGTATCTTGGCGGGAAACCATTAAAAAGCAGGGAGTTGTTTCTTCCGAGACTGAAACAGCTCTGACCATGGAGTAAACATCGATGAGTTCTATCCTTTTAGGTATCAATATTGACCATATCGCTACGCTACGTAATGCGCGCGGTACTAAGTATCCAGATCCAGTTCATGCGGCAGAGATTGCCGAGCGTGCCGGTGCTGACGGTATTACCATTCACCTTCGTGAAGACCGTCGCCACATCCTAGACCGTGATGTACGCATTTTGCGTGAGACACTACAAACGCGCATGAACCTAGAGATGGCCGTCACTGACGAGATGATCGATATTGCCCTCAAAACCAAACCTGAGTTTGTCTGCTTAGTACCTGAGAAACGTGAAGAGCTGACTACCGAAGGTGGGTTAGATGTAAAAGGTCAGCTTGAAAAAATCAAAGCGGCAACGGAGAAGTTGTCTGCAGCAGGCATTAAAGTGTCGCTATTTATTGATGCCGACCGTGAGCAGATTGATGCAGCTAAAGCAGCAGGTGCACCATTCGTTGAATTGCATACTGGTCATTATGCGGATGCAGAAACTGAAGAAGATCAGCAAGACGAGCTGAAAAAAATCGCGGCAGGCGCAAGCTACGCTGCGGATATCGGCATCACAGTGAATGCTGGTCACGGTTTGACTTACCACAACGTCGCACCTATTGCGGCATTGCCTGAGATTTATGAATTAAACATTGGCCACTCTATCATTGGCCGCGCGGTATTCGATGGCCTACATAAAGCCGTTGCAGATATGAAAGCGGTCATGGAATCGGCTCGTCGAGGTTAATGAATCGTGGCAATTCAAGGTCTAGGTACCGATATTGCAGAAATCGAACGTGTTGAGAAAGCCTTAGCGCGTTCAGGCGAGGCGTTTGCGCAGCGTATTTTGACCGATAATGAGTTGGCTCAGTTTCAGCAGTTGAAACAGCAAGGTCGCTTTCTTGCTAAGCGCTTTGCTGTAAAAGAGGCGGCATCAAAGGCGTTGGGGACTGGTATTGCTCATGGTGTGACTTTCCAAGATTTTGAAGTCTCTAATGACGACAACGGTAAGCCGATACTCACTCTGACAAAAAAAGCCGCAGAAATTGCGGCTTCAATGGGTGTAACATCCAATCATTTGTCTATCTCTGACGAGCGTCACTACGCTGTCGCTACCGTCATCTTCGAAAGCTAAACGATAGAACCTAACCTAGTCGTTAGGTTCTCTATTTCCTTTCAAGTAAAGCTCAGACGTCTTTAGCACTTTTTCCATTTCATCTTGCAGTTCAAAGAGCTCTGGTTCAATATCTTCTATGCTGTCGCCAGCACGCAAGGCTTTCTCTATGGTAGCGCAGATAGACTTAAGTCTAGGCACGCCGCAATAAGAGCAACTGCCATGCAATTTGTGGATTAGATGGATAACCTGTTCCTTATCATCGAAATCAGTGTCCAACACTTGCTCTGAAAGTGCATACACTTCAGGGATAAAGTCCACTAACATTTGCAGCATATCGACGGCTAAGTCTTCTTTGTTAGCGGCTTGTTTGAGTGCCGATCCCCAATCGATCACCAAATTAGTTTCCGTTTCCGCTTTAGGCTGGATGCTTGGCTCATCAGATGTTATGTCCACTTCATTTGGAGCAACGAAATCTAAGCTGGCATCAGTGTCATGATTGCGAACTGGTACCCATTTGTTGAGTACTTGCAACAACATTTTTTCATCGATAGGTTTGGTGAGGTAATCGTCCATTCCTTCGGATAAAAGTCGGTCTCGTTCACCCGTCATTGCGTGGGCAGTGACGGCGACGACAGGCGTCTGGCTGTTCTGCTGGGTCTCTTTAATTAATTTGCAGGCAGTAACCCCATCCATATGAGGCATTTGAATGTCCATAAATACCATATCAAAGTGCTGCTCTTGGGCTTTCTCAACCGATACTTGGCCGTTGGTGCAAGAGATCACGCTCTCAACACGCTCCGACAATAATGCTGTAATGAGCTTGAGGTTGGCAGGGTTATCATCCACTGCCATTACGGTAAGTGCGCGCTTCTCGGTAGACTCAACTTCCATAACAGGTGCGAGTATTGCTGGCTGTTTTTCCACTAACGATTGCAGCAACTTCTTACGTGATAATGGTTTGGTTAAGCACTGTACTTGATGGGTTTGCATCAGGTAGTCAGATAGGGCGAGCTGGGTGCTGGCAGTACCGATGATGATGTTTGATGTAGCTTCCTGACAACGGGTGATCCAACTTTCAATCACCGTCAATGGCACTTCTTCATTGGTAGGCAAACACAAAATGATGTAGTCGAACGCTTCCACTTTATCTGGCAACGTTGAGCGATAGGTCACCATAACCCCTTCATTAGTAAGGGTCTGTTGTAATACCGATGCCGCTTGCATATTTGGTTCAATCAGGAGTAGTCGCTTGTTATGGATGACCGCAGGATCGATAAGGTCGATCATTGGAATATCTGTAGAGTTCAGTTTAACCGTAAACCAGAATGTTGAACCTTGGTGCAGGCGACTGGTTAAGCTAATTTCCCCGCCCATTTGTCCAACTAGCTTTTGGGTAATAACCAAACCAAGTCCAGTACCGCCATAACGTCGAGAGATACTGGCGTCCGCTTGACTGAAGGCTTGGAATAACTGCGCTTGTTGTCGCTCTGAGATACCAATACCGGTATCGCGAACCATAAACTGCAGTTCAACACGGTCTTCTTTCTGAGATTTGAGTTCAACGCTGATATCAATGTTGCCACGCTCAGTAAACTTGATGGAGTTACCCACAAGGTTGGTCAAAATCTGTTGAATACGAAGTGGGTCACCAACAAGGCCGCTTGGAATTTTTGAGTCAACTTTTAAGGTTAGTTCCAAGCCTTTTTCATGGGCACTGGTTGCTTGAAGGGCGACAACTTCCTCAAGACTGTCTTGGAATTCAAACGGAATATTCTCAAGTGCCAGTTTACCGGCTTCGAGTTTGGAGAAGTCTAAAATGTCATTGATGATGTTAAGCAGGTTATTTGCGGATTTCTCAATGGTTTGCAGATAGTCTGTTTGACTGTTGGTCAGCTGAGTTTTCAGCATCTGACGAGTAAAACCAATTACACCATTAAGTGGGGTTCTTAGCTCATGAGACATGTTAGCAAGGAATTCTGACTTCACTCGTGCCGCTTCTTGCGCACGCTTTTTGGCGATATCCAATTCAACGTTTTGAATTTCAAGCTGTTCTAATGTCTCACGTAGATCGGACGTTGCTTGGTCGATACTGTGCTGCATTTCCACATGATATTCGGACAGCGAGACTGCCATGGCATTGATACCATTTTTCAACGAGTCCAGTTCGCCGTGCATTTTACCTTCGATACGAACATCCAAGTGACCACGACGAATACGGTCTACCATGTTTTTCATGTGAGAAATTGGACGCGTCACATCGTACATCAAACGGTAGGCAAAGATTCCCGATAGGATAAGACCAAGAACAAGGACCAGAATCGCAGAGAAGACTTCCTGATATTGTTGTAAACGCAGTGAAGAAAGGTCGAGCTCTACAGCGATGTAACCGAGCGTCTTATTGGTTGAGGTCAATTCTCGCGTATCTGATACCAGCTGACTTTCAGCTAGAATAGGGGCTCTCAAAATTAACGTATTGTCGTGAATTTCGTAGGAGCTTAAAAAAGGAATCGGCTGATCTTTCGGGTAGGTTAACGTATCAAAGTTGGGATGAAAGTTTGAGGTTACAAACAGCTCATGAGAAGCATCGAATACCGCAATACTGCGAACGAATTTAGAATTCTTACGGTGGGCGTAACTAATCAGGCGTCTAACCGATTCACGACTTTGGTTGATAAGACCTTGTTCACTGGCAATCGCCAGCGGTTCAATAATGCTAGAGCCGGCGTTAAGTACTTGTGATTCTAGGTCGTGGTAGCGATTGTAAGAGAAGAAGGCACTCAAAAGGAGACCGATAATTAAGGTCGGTGCCAAAGTCAATGTGATTACGCGAGCGCGCAGGCCGTATCTTGTCATTTTAATTCGAAGTCATTATTTGCCAACAGAGTTACATCTGCTGGGTGGATATGGGACAATAGCCAGTATTGCATCCTCAAGATGACGTAAGCTTAATCAAAGCAGCGCTGTTCGACAATCATTCAAATAAAGAATAGTGAAACTCTAACAAATTTTTATCGAAGCAGCGCGTTACGCTCTGCTCACTGGGTACAGTAATGGCACGTTTTTTTAAACCAACAAAGAAAACTTCATTCTCAAAAAAGCACCAAGAGGTGAACATTGAACGCATGGACCATCATGGTGCAGGTATTGGTTACCTAAATAACAAACCGGTATTTGTTGAAGGTGCGCTCACAGATGAGAAGGTGTTGGTGCAGTTAACGGAAAGCAAAGCAAAGTTTGCTAAGGCTACCTTGATCAAAGTGCTAGAAGCTTCTGAGCAACGCGTGAAGCCATTTTGTCCTCATTACCATGAGTGTGGCGGCTGCAATCAGCAGCATGTAGAACGTCAGCAGCAGATTGAAAACAAACAAGTAGCCTTATCACAATTGATGAATAAGTTAGCGGGCCAATCTGTGCCGTTAGCTCCCTCTATTACTGGAGAAGGCCTTGGTTATCGCCGTCGTGCTCGCTTAAGTATTCACCTCGATAAGCAGCGCAACTTAGTCATGGGGTTCCGCCGTAAGCAGAGCAATCACATTGTTGAGATTGACCACTGTCCGGTATTGAATGCTCAGTTAAACGCACTAATACCGCCATTCCGAGACATATTCGCAGGCTTTAAACAGCAGCAGTCACTTGGCCACCTTGAATTGGTCATGGGTGATAATGGACCTGTGGTTGTTGTTAGACACATCAAAGCTTTGACTAATCACGATCAAAAACGCTTGGTCAATTTTGCTGACAGTCAGGAACTCACGCTTTACCTGATGCCAGAGTCAGGGCAGTTACAACTAATAACGGGTGAACAGCCTTATTATTCGGAAGTAGGGGTTGAATTACCTTTCCTGCCGACACACTTTATTCAAGTGAACCGCGAGATAAATAGCAAAATGGTCGCTCAAGCACTGGAGTGGCTAGCGCCTGAATCCAGTGACAATGTACTCGATCTTTTTTGTGGCTTGGGTAACTTCACTTTACCTTTGGCGAAACTATGTCAACGTGTCGTAGGTGTTGAAGGTATTCAAGATATGGTGGATTGGGCGCAGCAAAATGCCGCGCTTAATCACCTAACGAATGTTGAATTTTATCAAGCAAATCTCGAGCAAGACCTCTCAGAGATGCCATGGGCAAAACAACAGTTTGATAAAATCCTGCTTGACCCTGCCAGAGCAGGCGCAAGCGGCGTGATAGATCAAGTTTCTGCGCTAGGAGCAACGCGAGTGCTTTATGTTTCTTGCAATCCTGCTACCCTTGCCAGAGATACTCAAAGCTTGATTGAGCAGGGCTATAAGTTGGTTCGATTGGGTATGATGGATATGTTCCCTCACACCAGTCATCTAGAATCCATGGCGCTGTTTGAGAAGTAGCTGAATTAAAATGAGAACAAGCTAACTGGGATAGGTTAGTTAACCAATAAAACTAGGAAGAAAAAAGAAATGGTTGCGGTAAGAAGCGCGCATTTGAACCCTAACGAACAGTTCGAGCTAGACAAATGGATTGCTTCTCTAAAGCAAGACAAGAACACCTCGAAAAGGCTTAAAGAAGTTTACCGTCAGTGCGAAGATATTGTCGCTGGCAGTGAACAGGGGTCCTTGTTGTTGTGGCGCGGCAGAGAGATGATTGAGATCCTCATTACCCTTTCGATGGATAAAGCCACGTTGGTGGCTGCTCAGTTGTACCCTGTTGTTTCTAGTGGCATCTACGATAGAGAGCAGCTAGAAGAAAACTATGGTAAAGAAACCATTAAGCTGATTGATGGCGTCGAAGAGATGGCGGCTATTGGCCAACTTAACGTGACACTAGAAGGCTCAGAGGCGTCGGGTCAAGTCGATAACGTTCGCAGAATGTTACTGGCGATGGTGGATGACTTCCGCTGTGTGGTCATCAAGCTGGCTGAGCGTATTTGTAACCTTCGTGAAGTCAAAGATGAGTCTGACGAAGTTCGTCGAGCTGCCGCTAAAGAATGCGCCAACATATATGCTCCTCTTGCCAACCGTTTAGGGATTGGTCAGCTAAAATGGGAAATCGAAGATTACGCTTTCCGTTATCAGCAACCCGAAACTTATAAACAGATTGCTAAACAATTGTCTGAGCGCCGCATTGTTCGAGAGCAATATATCAAAGACTTTGTGGATGATTTGACGGCTGAAATGAAGGTGTCGAACATCCTTGCTGAAGTCAGTGGTCGTCCTAAGCATATCTACAGTATTTGGCGAAAAATGCAGAAGAAAAGCCTCGATTTTGATGAGCTTTTTGACGTGCGCGCTGTACGTATCATCGCTGAGCGATTGCAAGATTGTTATGCAGCACTCGGGGTTGTTCACACCAAATACAAGCACCTTCCTAGTGAATTTGATGACTATGTGGCGAACCCTAAGCCCAATGGTTATCAGTCTATTCATACCGTTATTCTTGGTCCTGAAGGTAAAACGATAGAGATCCAAATCCGAACCAAGCAAATGCATGAGGATTCGGAGCTAGGTGTTGCTGCACACTGGAAATACAAAGAAGGTGGTAGTGGCGGCCGCAGCGGATACGACGAGAAAATTACCTGGTTGCGTAAGCTACTGGATTGGCAGGAAGAGATGTCAGACTCTGGCGAAATGCTGGATGAACTTCGTAGCCAAGTATTTGATGACCGTGTGTATGCCTTTACGCCTCGTGGCGATGTGGTTGATTTGCCTATGGGGGCAACACCACTGGATTTTGCTTACCACATTCACTCTGAAGTGGGACACCGCTGTATCGGTGCCAAAGTGGCAGGCCGCATTGTTCCATTTACTCATAAGCTATCTATGGGTGATCAGGTCGAGATCATTACGGCTAAAGAGCCAAACCCGTCTCGTGACTGGTTAAACCCATCGCTTGGCTTTGTTCACTCAGGTCGTGCGCGCGCCAAAATTAACGCTTGGTTTAGAAAGCAAAGTCGTGAGAAGAACTTAGAAGCTGGCCGTGAAATTCTTGAAGATGAATTAGCCAAAATCGGTGCAACGATCAAAGACGCTGAACAATATGCCTTGAAGCGTTTTAACGTTAACACTCCAGATGAGCTGTATGTTGGTATTGGTAGTGGTGATTTACGAATAAACCAAATCATTAATCACATCAATGCATTGGTGAATAAGCCTACGGCCGAAGAAGAAGATCAACAAGCACTTGAGAAACTTCAAGAGTCAGAAGGCAAAGCACCAGCTCAAAGCCGACCGCATAAAGACGCAGTTGTCGTGGAAGGTGTCGATAACTTGATGACGCATTTGGCACGCTGCTGTCAGCCAATTCCGGGCGATCAAATCAAAGGTTATATTACTCAAGGTCGTGGTATTTCGGTTCACCGAGCTGATTGTGAGCAGTTAGAAGAACTCAGCCATCACGCACCAGAGCGTATTATTGATACCGTTTGGGGCAGTGGCTTTGTTGGCTCTTATATTTTGACTATTCGCGTTGAAGCTATGGAACGTGGCGGATTACTAAAAGACATCACCACACTGCTTACTAACGAAAAGATCAAAGTGACCACTATGAAGAGTCGCAGTGATTACAAGCGTCAGTTATCGATTATGGATTTTGATCTAGAGCTGACGAATATCGAAGTGCTGTCACGCGTGACTAAGCGTATTGAACAAATTAAAGACGTCATGAGTGTGAAGCGCTTGGGTTAAGCAAGACTCAAGTGGGCGTTATACTGACGTAATCACATCATGTTGAACAATAATAAAAGGTTGGTTTTCCAACCTTTTTGTTTAGGAATCTAACTATGTCTCAACCCATCGAACAACTTATCACTATTATGGCTCAGCTTCGAGATGAGCAGCATGGCTGTCCATGGGATCGCAAACAGACCTTCGAGACCATCGTACCGCACACCATCGAAGAAACGTTCGAAGTGGTCGACGCTATTCATAACCAAGACTGGCAAAATCTAAAAGAAGAGCTGGGTGATTTGTTGTTTCAAGTGATTTTCTATAGCCAGATGGCAAAAGAGCAAGGGTTATTTGACTTCAACGAGGTTGTTGAGGGATTGAATGACAAGCTCACTAGACGTCATCCGCACGTTTTTTCTGATGTGGAATTTGCAGATGAAGCCGCTATCAATGCCAATTGGGAAGCTGAGAAAAAGAAGGAAAAGGCTGAGGTAGGCAAAAACGAAGAAAGTATTCTAGACTCAATACCACAATCGTTACCTGCACTTTCAAAGGCCAATAAAATCCAGAAACGTTGCGCTAAATATGGCTTTGATTGGGATGCGTTAGGACCTGTCGTTGATAAGGTTCAGGAAGAAGTTGAAGAGGTGGTTCAGGAAGCGATTCAGGTTGATGTTGATGAAGATAAGCTGGAAGAAGAGGTCGGAGACCTATTGTTTGCCGTAGTGAATCTTTCTCGACATTTGAAAAAAGATCCTGAGGTTGCGCTGAGAAAAGCGAACAATAAATTTTCTCGTCGCTTTAAAGGTGTTGAGGCAAGGGCTGGCGAAGATGGTAAATCCCTTACAGACTTTAGCCTTCAAGAGCTTGACCAGTTTTGGAATGACGTAAAAAAACAAGAAAAGTCCTCGGATTTGTGAACCGCTTCTCATTGGTGTAAGTTTCTACAATTGATTTGAAGCAAAAAATAAAAATTTTGAATGTGATAAGTTTCACGTTGTGGCGGTAAAGGGCTTCTGGTATATTTGCATCCCGTCCAGAAGAAATCCATTTTCCCTCATTCAACCAACTTCAGGTTAAACATGACGACAAATTATATTTTTGTTACTGGCGGGGTAGTATCCTCTCTAGGTAAAGGTATTGCAGCAGCATCTCTTGCAGCAATTTTAGAAGCACGTGGTCTTAAAGTGACCATGATGAAGCTTGACCCTTACATCAACGTTGACCCGGGCACAATGAGCCCAACTCAGCACGGTGAAGTGTTCGTCACGGAAGATGGCGCTGAAACTGACCTTGACCTTGGTCACTACGAGCGTTTCATCCGTACCAAGATGACAAAACGCAACAACTTCACTGCTGGTCGTGTTTACGCTGATGTTCTTCGCAAAGAGCGTCGTGGTGACTACCTAGGTGCAACTATTCAGGTAATCCCTCACATTACTAATGCTATTAAAGATCGCGTGATCGCTGGCTCTGAAGGCCACGATGTCGCTATCGTTGAAGTTGGTGGTACAGTAGGTGATATCGAATCACTACCGTTTATGGAAGCCATTCGTCAGCTAGCCGTTGAGCTTGGTCGTGAGCGTGCAATGTTTATGCACCTAACTTTGGTTCCTTACCTAGCAGCAGCTGGTGAAGTGAAAACCAAGCCGACTCAGCACTCTGTAAAAGAGCTACTGTCTATCGGTATCCAACCAGACATTCTTATTTGCCGTAGTGATCGTATGATCCCTGCAAACGAGCGTAAGAAGATTGCGCTTTTCTGTAACGTTCAAGAAAAAGCGGTAATCTCAATGAAGGACGTAGATTCTATCTACAAGATCCCTCAACTAATTAAAGCGCAAGGTCTAGACGACCTAGTATGTTCACGCTTTGGTATCTCTGCTCCAGAAGCTGATCTTTCTGAGTGGGAACAGGTAATTTACGAAGAAGCTAACCCAACGGCTGAAGTAGTTATCGGTATGGTAGGTAAATACATCGAACTACCAGATGCTTATAAGTCTGTAAACGAAGCGCTAAAACATGCAGGCCTTAAAAACCGCTTGAGTGTGAAGATTAAGTACGTTGATTCACAAGACGTGGAAACAAAAGGCGAAGAAGCTCTAGCTGGTCTAGACGCAATCCTTGTACCTGGTGGCTTTGGTGACCGTGGTGTTGAAGGTAAGATCCTTGCTGCAAAATACGCTCGTGAAAACAAAGTACCTTATCTAGGTATCTGCCTAGGTATGCAAGTGGCACTTATCGAATACGCACGTAACGTTGCGGGTATGGAAGGTGCACATTCAACAGAATTTAACAAAGAGACTAAATACCCTGTGGTAGGCTTGATCACAGAGTGGGTAGATGGTGAAGGTAAAGTTGAAGAACGTACCGAAACGTCTGATCTTGGCGGTACAATGCGCCTTGGTTCTCAGCTATGTCACCTAGAAAAAGGGACAAAAGCGTACGAACTATATGGCAACGCGAAGATCCATGAGCGTCACCGTCACCGTTACGAAGTGAACAACGTACTTCGTCCACAAATTGAAAAAGCAGGTCTTAAAGTTTCTGGTCTGTCAGCAGACAAGAAACTGGTTGAAGTGATTGAGAACCCAGCTCACCCATGGTTTGTAGCTGCGCAGTTCCACCCAGAGTTCACTTCAACGCCTCGCGATGGTCACCCGTTATTTACAGGCTTTGTGAAAGCGGCGGGCGAATTCCAGCGCGGTACTGAAGAAAAGTAAAAGGATACGGGCGGCTGCGAAGGTTGTGCGGCTGCCCTTAATTTTGACATTTATATTCAATGAGAGGAAACATTAATGTCTAAGATCGTTAAAGTTCTAGGTCGTGAAATCATCGACTCACGTGGTAACCCAACTGTAGAAGCTGAAGTACACCTAGAAGGCGGTTTCGTAGGTATGGCGGCAGCTCCATCTGGCGCATCTACTGGTTCTCGTGAAGCTCTTGAGCTACGTGACGGTGACAAAGCACGTTTCCTAGGTAAAGGTGTTCTTAAAGCTGTTGAAGCTGTTAACGGTGCAATCGCTGAAGCTCTAGTTGGTAAAGACGCTAAAGCTCAAGCTGAGATCGACCAAGTGATGATCGACCTTGACGGTACTGAAAACAAGTCTAAGTTCGGCGCGAACGCTATCCTAGCAGTTTCTCTAGCAAACGCTAAAGCAGCAGCTGCTGCTAAAGGCATGCCTCTATTTGAGCACATCGCTGAGCTTAACGGCACTGCTGGCGTATTCTCTATGCCTCTTCCAATGATGAACATCATCAACGGTGGTGAGCACGCAGACAACAACGTTGACATCCAAGAGTTCATGATCCAACCAGTTGGTGCTAAGACTCTTAAAGAAGGTCTACGTATCGGTGCGGAAGTATTCCACAACCTAGCTAAAGTTCTTAAGTCTAAAGGCTACAGCACTGCAGTTGGTGACGAAGGTGGTTTCGCTCCTAACCTTAAGTCTAACGCTGAAGCTCTAGAAGTTATCGCAGAAGCTGTTGCAGCTGCTGGTTACGAACTAGGCAAAGACGTTACTCTAGCTATGGACTGTGCAGCATCTGAGTTCTTCGACAAAGAAGCTGGCATCTACAACATGAAAGGCGAAGGTAAGACTTTCTCTTCTGAAGAGTTCAACCACTACCTAGCTGAGCTAGCTAACCAGTTCCCAATCGTTTCTATCGAAGACGGTCTAGACGAGTCTGACTGGGATGGCTTCAAGCACCAAACTGAACTACTAGGTGACAAGCTTCAACTAGTAGGTGACGATCTATTCGTTACTAACACTAAGATCCTTGCTGAAGGTATCGAGAAAGGCGTAGCTAACTCTATCCTTATCAAGTTCAACCAAATCGGTTCTCTAACTGAGACTCTAGCTGCGATCAAGATGGCTAAAGACGCAGGTTACACAGCTGTAATCTCTCACCGTTCTGGCGAAACTGAAGATGCAACTATCGCTGATCTAGCGGTAGGTACTGCTGCAGGTCAAATCAAAACTGGTTCTATGAGCCGTTCTGACCGTGTTGCTAAGTACAACCAGCTAATTCGTATCGAAGAAGCTCTAGGTGAAAAAGCACCTTACAACGGTCTTAAAGAAGTTAAAGGTCAAGCTTAATCGCTGATTTTTAAATAGCTTTTGTAAAGCCGCTCTTTATAGAGCGGCTTTTTTTATGCCTGAATATTATTGAATAGGACATCCAACGGGGTAACGAAGGAGTAACAGTATCCAGTATGTTACTTATGAAATAACTCAGATGCGCTAAAGTGATTACAGTTCAATAAAACGTATCCCTACTTACTAGAGGAAAAGATCATGGCTAAAGTGACCAGCCCTACTACTACGTTTAATAACGAGTATTTCTCATTCATCGTTTCTGAGTCATGGAAACACATTGGTGCTGACCAAACTCACGCAGATATCCTTGCTCACAACCTATTGGTTGGTGGCCTACAAGGTAAGCTTCACCAAGGTCTTGGCGTTATTGAAGCAGTAACGATTCCATACGAAGCAGGTATCCTAGATCCTACATCGACGCCAGAGCTAGAGTCTGAAGGCGATACTTGGGCGGTATACAACGGTAAGAAATCTTCTGGTCACTACGTATGTACGCTAATGGCTCAAACGGCTATCGAGAAAGCACGTAAGCACGGTATCTCAATCGTATTCGGTTACGATCACTGTGACGGCGGCAACTTCTCTAACTACACACAGATGGCAATGAAAGAGGGCATGTTTGCTATGTCTTCAAACAACTCTGTACCTCTTAATGCACCATTCGGTGGTATGGATCCAGCAATGTCTTGCCCTCCTTTCGATGCAGCTCTAGTTGGTGGTGAAGAACTCCCTCTAGTCACATCTATCATGATCGGTGAAGGTTACGACTCTCACATCTGTGACGCTATCGTAAACGACCGCGACCTACACGTTGCAGCGCTCGTTGACCAAGACACTGGTGAGCTAACAGCTGACGCTCGTAAGTGGGGTTCTCTTATCGAAGGTTACGGCCGTGTAGCTGACTGTAAAGCACCGTGGACATTCCTAACACCACGTCTTTACTCTCTAAACATCTGGAACGAAGTGATGACGGCAATCATCAACCCGAAAGGTAAGATTGCTCCTGAGCTTCCAGCAGTACCAAGTGACTTCTTCACGATGGAAGATGCACCATGTCCAGTAGGCGGTTCTTACATTCTAGTGATCGACCCAAGCCACTTTGGCCCAATCGAAGAAGTGAAACGTAAGAGCGACATGTTCGTGAAAGCGATTAAAGAAAACCGTCCTCGTGCTGGCTTCAACGAAGTTTACATTCCAGATGAGTGGGGCTTAAAAGCACTTTCTACGGCAACCGATGAGCACCAAGTCATGGACGCTCACTGGGTTGGTTTCAAAGACTTCCTAAAACGCTCTGGTACTTCTATCGAAGAGCTGAACGCGAAATGGGAAGCGAAAGTTGGCGCTGAACGCGCAGCTGAAACTATCCGCAAATAATTTTAAAATCAGACGCACTTGATTTTATGCCCAGTCTCCCTCGGACTGGGCTTTTTTCGTTTCTAGCTTGAATTGTGAGGGTGAAACCTGGTGGTAGGCTTTGAACGCGCGAATAAACGGTGGTGCCGAGTGATAGTCAAGGAGGTTGGCAATATCAGATAACGATAATGAAGTCTTCAGTAAATACTCATTGGCCATTTGCATTCGAACGTCGAGCACCAGTTGTTTGTAAGTTTTACCTTCATCATGGAGTCGTCGTCGTAAGGTCCTAGCAGTAAACCCTAAATCTTCCGCCATTTGTTCCATGGTCGGCACTCCGGAAGAGAGAAGAGCGTAAAGGCGCATTCTTATCTGATCGCAACTGGTGCTGGCTCGTGATTGCTGGTTCATCACCGCACTGTGCTTCGCTACGATATTGGCGACTAAGGATTCATTCGCAGAGATGGGCATATCGATCCATTCAATGGGGAGCCTAATTTGATTACTCGCTGCGTTGAAGGTAGGCATGATACCTAAATACTGGTGATAGAGGTGTTTATAACTTGGCGCAGCATAGCTAAGGGAAATTGAGACTTTATCTTTATCAAATTGTTCTCCTAAGAGCTTTTTTATTCCAAGGTAGTAATGACCAATGCTGTCTTCGATAGTGTAGGGCTGCGGCGTCCAAAATGCGGAACGATCTTCAGCAGTGATATAGGCGTATTCACGGTCGTAGGCAATACGAATATCCACGTAGTCACTGGTCATCCAGGGTATATGAATGATTGTTTCTAATAGCTGCTTAAGCGTCTTGCAGCCGAGCATGGCAAAGCCCAAAGCTCCGGTATCTTCAATGGTAAGCCTACTTGCGATGCGTAATCCGATACCATCGATGTTCAACTGTTCCATGGACAATTTCATTAACGTCAGCACTTGTTGAGTCGTCATCGGTTCATAATGACCATAGCTAATACGTCTGATCTTAGCGCGGCGAAGAAAAGGATCGATAGCCAGTGGCTGTTTCGCTAAATCTCTGAGTAACGACTCCCAGTGGCCAACAATGGCTTGTAAAAACTGCTGCTGATGTAGTGAGCTCATGTTGTTGTCCTGAAATGTAACTTCATTGGCCGGAAATGTAATTATAGTAAGCGTGATGAGTGGATACAATATAGACATCGCTGAAAAGCAGACAAAACAATGAGGACAACAATATGTTCAAGCCAAAACGTGTAGAAATTTCAAAAGAGAAACTCGAGCTTTACCAAGATATCTATTGGAATAAGTCGGATGCAGACTTTTATATCAATGAAGACATCGCTCCAATGCAGCAGCGTATGGCGGAACAAGGTGTAGAAGCCTTCAGCTTACTAGGTAAAGAGCATGTTGGTGCATTTGGCGCACCTTATGTGAACAGCTTTGAAAACGCGGACATTGTTATGTATGGCTTGACCATGGATAAGTGTTCACCAAATGCTGGTGGTCATAAATTTGGTCCTGGTGCGATTCGCGACGCCTCTAAAACTGGTATGGGCCTTATTCACCAAGATGGCACGATGCCATTTGAACTGTGTAACATCATCGATTACGGAAACTGGGATGGCCTTGGTCAGTTCAACTTAGATGAAGAGATGCGCAATGCGCAGAAAGTGGTTGATGACATGGTGATCAACCATGGCTGTACTCCATTCTTCTTTGGGGGAGACCATACCGTTGCTTACCCAGGGCCTGCGGCACTTGCGAAAGTACACGGTCCGGTTTCACTTATTCATATCGATGGCCACTTTGACTTGCTCACTCGCGCTGACTTTGATTACGAGTCATATTCAGGTAACTGGTATTGTCGCCTAGCATCAGAAGGTGCTATCGACCCAACGACTAGTGTCAGTATGGGTATGCGCGGTCGCTGGTGTGCATCTCAACAAGGCAAAGCGAAGGCAATTGGCGGTAACTTCTACTTGGCTGATGAAATCTACGATTTAGGCGTGGATTACATTGTAGAACAGATCCTTGAGAAACAAGGTGACGGTCGTCCGGTGTACCTAACCTTTGACTTAGATGGCCTAGATCTTCTTGATCACAGTGCAAACTCAAGCCCAGATCCATTTGGTGTTTCTGCTCGCATGTATTACGACATCTTCCGTAAACTTCGCGCGACTAAGCGTATTAACTTAGTGGGCGCTGATATTGCCGAGTTTGCGCCTCAGAAAAACTCTGACGAGAAAGATGCGCTGCTTACTGCTGCATTCGGTTGGGAGCTTCTAGTATGGTTGGCTGAATGTCGCCACATCCGCGAAGGTAAGAAAAACCCAACAGAATGGCCAATGAGCTTCGGTCGTAACATTGAGTTCTAATAGCATTTTTTGCGCTTAACGCGACGGTAGGAATGATAATAAAAAATGCCCACTCAATTGAGTGGGCATTTTGTGTTTCTAAAGCGGATTATTTGCTGAAGTTCATCGCCATTGCTGCTGCAATATTACGAGAGGTCATTTCAACGTTGAACGCCGCTTCTTTCAAGGCGGTTGGTAGGTCAGTCGCACCTAGTACTACGCTGTACGCTGCATCAATACCGTGTTCGTGAACCACTGCGCAGTCTTTTGCTGTGCTACCTGCAATGGCTATTACAGGAATGTCGTATTGCTTCGCAGTACGTGCCACACCAACGGGTGTTTTACCATGAATGGTTTGGCTGTCAATTCGGCCTTCACCTGTAATCACAAGATCCGCGTCTTTTACAACTTCGCTTAGGTTCACCGCATCCATCACAATTTGGATACCTGGACGCAGTGATGCATCAAACAAACCAAGTAGCGCTGCTCCGAGGCCGCCAGCAGCACCAGCGCCGGCGGTATCAATGACATCACGACCGTTGGTAGCTTTAATGACACTGGCATAATGCGCAAGGTTGCTATCAAGGGTTGCCACGATCTCTGGTGTTGCGCCTTTTTGTGGACCAAACACGTGCGAGGCGCCTTTAGGACCACACAGAGGATTATCAACGTCGCACGCGACTTCCAAGCGGATGTCTTTCAGGCGAGAATCAAGGCCTGATAGGTCAATGCTGGCTAGCTTATCGAGTGCTCCACCGCCAAAGCCAAGTTCATTACCTTGCTGGTCCAGCAATTTAGCACCAAGAGCCTGCGCCATACCTATGCCGCCGTCATTGGTAGCGCTGCCGCCAATACCAACAATAATGTGCTTCACACCGCGCTCTAGCGCCGCTTTGATTAATTCGCCAGTTCCATAAGTTGTGGTAACAAGCGGGTTGCGTAGCTTAGGTTCAACCAGATGTAGGCCTGACGCCGCAGCCATTTCAATAATAGCTGTTGAACCATCCCCCATAAGGCCATAGAAGCCTTCAACTTGCTGACCTAAGGGACCAGTAACGTGACAAGTGACAATCGAGCCTTCAGTAGCATCAACCAATGACTGAACCGTACCTTCACCACCGTCCGCCATTGGAAGTTTGACGTATTCAGCATCGGCAAAGATTTTCTTAAAACCGGTTTCGATCGCTTCGGCAACTTCCATGGCCGTTAAGCTTTCTTTGTATGAATCTGGAGCAATAATAATTTTCATAATAGGACCTTATACAAATAGACCGAACACACCAAAGATCATTACAGAGACAAAGGCGATCACTAGACCAACCGCTGACTCGTAAGGAATGAGTTTGAGACGCTCGCGAATATCCATATGCACAGCGCCACCAGTGGCGTGGAAGAAACTACCGTGTGGCATGTGATCCAATACGGTAGCACCTGAGTGAATCATGGCTGCACCGGCTAATGCTGGAACGCCAAGCTCAAGAATTGTGGAACTAAACACACTAGACGCAACGGCTGTACCGGCTGTAGTAGAAGCGGTAGCAAGCGCCATCATTGCACCTGAAATTGGTGCTAATAGATAAGAAGGAAGACCTGATGCTGTTAAGGAATCGATGAGCACATCTTTCAGACCAGAGTTCGCAATAATGCCAGCTAAGGTACCAGTACCTAATAACATAACTGCGACAGGTGCCATGCGTGATAGACCGGAAACGGCAAAGTGGTTAGTGTCAGCAAAACGACCCATGACGACAGCACCAAGTAAACCACCTAATGGAAGCGCGATAAGCGGGTCTACGTTAATACCAGCAATAGGGCGAAGAGAAAGTAGAGCGATCGCCACAAGTGGAGCAACAATCGATGCGCCGAATGACGGCAGTCTAGAGTGATCAACAGCAACCACTTCGCTTTCTGCTACTTTAGAGCCTTTGTTGGCAAGCTTTTTCGCGAGGAAGTAAGCGAAGATCATGCCGCAAAGTCCTGGAATCACACCTGCAGCCATCACCGAAGTCAGTGGAACGTTGAATGCGTCAGCTGCTGCAATTGAGTTTGGGTTAGGTGACATGACATTACCAGCTTTACCGCCGCCAACCATAGCAAGCAAAATTGCTGTTTTAGAGATGTCTGCGCGGCGAGCAATGGCAAGAGCAATTGGAGAAACGGTAATAACAGCAACATCGACGAATACGCCAACGGCAGTCAGAATCATGGTGGCGATAGCCAGAGCAAGAAGAGCGCGAGTCTCGCCGACTTTCTTAACGATGGTTTCTGCGATAGAAGTTGCCGCCCCTGATTCAATAAGAACGCCAGCAAGAACACCAGCTGCAAGAATACGCAATACAGCAGTAACAATGCCTTGCGCACCGCCAATCATTAGAGCAACTGTATCGGTTAACGACACGCCACCAACAACACCACCGATCAAGGCGCCGATGATCATGCCATAGGCTGGTGGAACTTTTTTAAGAATGAGGGCAATGGCAACAACGAGAGCTGCGAGTGCGCCTAAGGTAGAGACTTCAATCATGGTTTAGTTTTCCGCTAATTTAGTAATTTTTTTATTGGGTGTTTGCACCCTTTATGAGCGGAAGATTAGCTATTCAGACGAGGATTTTCTTTATGCGAACTGACGAATTTATCATTGTGGTTAATAGGTAATTTGTGCAAATGCACAAATTAACGTAATATTTACAAACATTTTAACGCAAGATAAAGCTGGATTTTGTCATCTAAATTATTGATATCTAAGTTTGTTTCTTGTTGTATTTTGTCTAGACGGTATCGCAAAGTGTTACGATGAATATGGAGGGATTCACAAGTTTGAGCTAGATCGCAATTTTGAGTAAAAAAGGTGCTCAGGGTTTTCAATAGGACCTGTTTGCTGTCGGCTGCCATTAATTTCTTGATGGGTGCTTTAAGTTGAGTAGCTCGCCATGGGTCTTGTTTGATACTGCTAACCAGTACCGAAAGTTTGCGATCTTGATAGAACATGACAGCATCATCATTACTGGTACTACTTTCTATCGTTGCTTTGGCCGTTTCATATGAGCGGGCAAGGCCGATTAGCCCTGGAAAGTAATCACCAATCGCCATTTGAATCGAAAAGTCACACTCATTGTCGATGCGTTTTACCAGTTTAGCGACCCGCTTCTGCTCTTCTTTACGATTCCAAGTGTGATTAACAATAGTCACGGGCTTAAGAACCACGATCTCATTCATAGAAACTGAAGCGATACCGACTATATTGTCGCGTTCTGGGTGTTCCAATAGATGAACCAGTTTTTGTAAGTGTTCTAGTGTGACTGGTTCGCCTGCGCGTGGAATCACTTTAATAACAGTGGCGACTCTTGGCTGGGAAAGATCGAGGTCCAGCCTTTGGGCAATGGAGAGCAACTGGCCATCATTCAAGCTCGAGCCTTCGATAAGTTGCAGCAGCAGCTCTTCCCTATGACGTTTATTCCATTGGACCTGAGACATTAACGCCGCCTGTTCGACGATCAGCTCAGCTGTCATTTTAACCAGTTCACCGTAGCTTCTTACCTCTTCCGGTGTGCCAGAAATGCCTACTACGCCAATAACATTCTCGCTGTAAATAATAGGGAGGTTAATGCCAGTTTTTACGCCAGAAAGGGTGGAGGCAACAGAGTCATTGATCTCAATCGTGCGGTTATCACGAATGGCCAACAGTGCACCTTCGTGAGTTTGATGCAGTCTACTAGGATCGCTTGAGCCAATGATCACGCCATTTTCATCCATAACGTTAATGGAATAGGCAATGATCTTTTTTGCACGATCAACAATTTGCTTAGCAATGAGAGAGTTAAGTTGCATGGTATTGGCTCTTCTAAGGAATTGTTGTTGAGTATACCTGATTGCTAGTGATTCTGAGGTATAATCGGCGCGAGTTTACAGAGAGAAAAAGTGATGGAATTCGAGTTTATTAAAAACAGTTTCACTGGTGAATATCTAGTGAAGTGCGAAATGGGTCAAGAAGTGATCGCTAGATTACTTCAAGAAGAAGTTAGTACCGACGACCGCACCATCATGGAAATAAAAGCACTGCTATCGAAAGCATCACAATTTTCTGGTAATGAACACAAATGGCAGGGCAAAGAGATTTCTTTGAGTATTCTCGAGTCTGAAGTCCATGTGTATGAAAATACGTTAGCTTTTGAGACGTTAACGGAGTCCGAAGAAGAGTTTTCACTGTATGAAAGTGAAAGCTACAGTGAGTGTGGTTTGGAGGATTTCTTGTCTGTTATCGAGCAGTGGGAGCGCTTTATACATAATCGCTAAGTGGATAATACGGTTATTTTGCACATTCTTAGTGCTAATAACATTTAA
Source organism: Vibrio barjaei (assembly GCF_001639065.2). Taxonomy (GTDB): domain Bacteria; phylum Pseudomonadota; class Gammaproteobacteria; order Enterobacterales; family Vibrionaceae; genus Vibrio; species Vibrio barjaei. Next base: position 6,292 of record NZ_LQXO02000030.1, on the reverse strand, counting down.
CGCATTATTTTTGTGAATACCTTGCACCAATAAAGTGCAAGGTATTTTCATTTTTATAACATACAAAACTAGAATTCTTATATTTCAATAGGTTAAAAAGTTGGCACGCACCTTGATTGCTGTTTTAAGCAACAGGGATAAAAAGGCGAAGGGGATGCCATGAAACTTATTAACGCAATCATTAAACCATTCAAGCTGGATGATGTAAGAGAAGCACTTGCAGATGTAGGCATTGAAGGGATGACAGTTTCTGAGGTCAAAGGATTTGGTCGTCAGAAAGGTCACACAGAATTATATCGCGGTGCAGAGTATCAAGTGGACTTTCTACCGAAAGTGAAGCTGGAAATTGCAACGCACGCAGACAACGTAGACCGAGTTATAGAAGCTATCACTAATGCGGCTCAAACCGGCAAGATTGGCGACGGAAAAATATTTGTGTACGACCTAGCCCAAGCAGTACGTATTCGTACGGGCGAAATGGATGCTGAAGCACTTTAAGGGATTGGAGAACATATTATGGAATTAGCAACAACAGTCAGCGAACTGCGTTATGCGCTAGACACTTTTTACTTTCTTATTTCAGGCGCGCTCGTAATGTGGATGGCTGCAGGCTTTGCCATGTTAGAGGCTGGCCTAGTTCGCTCAAAAAACACCACTGAAATCTTAACCAAAAACTTCTGTTTGTACGCTATCGCATGTACTTGTTATCTCATCGTGGGTTACAACATTATGTATGTGGACAATGGCGAAGGCGGCTGGCTACCATCATTTGGTGCGCTAATCGGCACTCAAGGTGAAGGTGCAGACCACTCTCTAGAGTCGGACTTCTTCTTCCAAGTTGTTTTCGTAGCAACAGCAATGTCAGTGGTATCCGGTGCGGTTGCTGAGCGTATGAAGCTTTGGTCTTTCCTTATCTTCTCTGTCGTGCTGACGGCATTTATTTACCCTATGGAAGGTTATTGGACTTGGGGGGGCGGTTTCCTATCAGAAGCAGGCTTTAGTGACTTTGCTGGTTCAGGTATTGTTCATATGGCGGGTGCAGCGGCTGCATTAGCTGGTGTTCTGTTGCTCGGTGCTCGTAAGGGCAAGTACGGTAAGAATGGTGAAATCTACCCAATTCCAGGTTCAAATATGCCTTTAGCTACTCTAGGTACGTTTATCCTATGGTTAGGCTGGTTCGGCTTCAACGGTGGCTCTCAATTAATGGTTTCAGATTTTGAGAACGCGACAGCAGTAGGTCAAATCTTCCTTAACACTAACGCAGCAGCAGCAGCGGGTGCTATTGCAGCAATGCTAGTGTGCAAAACAACGTGGGGTAAAGCTGACTTAACAATGATTCTCAATGGTGCGTTAGCGGGTCTTGTTGCTATCACTGCTGATCCTCTATCTCCTTCACCTGTATACTCAGTAGCTATTGGTGCAGTAGGCGGTGCGCTAGTCGTATTCAGCATCATTGGCCTAGACAAGCTTAAGATTGATGATCCAGTTGGTGCTATCTCTGTTCACGGTGTGTGTGGTTTCTTCGGCCTAATGGTAGTGCCACTGAGCAACGGCGATGCAACGTTTGGTGCTCAGCTTTTAGGTGCCGCAGTTATCTTCGGTTGGGTGTTCGCGGCAAGTCTTGCTGTCTGGGCAGTGCTGAAAGCGACAATCGGTATTCGTGTAACAGAAGAAGAAGAATTAGAGGGTATGGACATGCACGATTGTGGTGTAGGTGCTTATCCGGAGTTTGTTAGTGTTAAGTAATGTTTTGTTACAAACTTAATCAAAACCTGCCTTTTATGGCAGGTTTTTTTATATCAGATCATTGTTTTCAGAATTAATATGAATATAATAACGCAACTGATAAACGTTCTCATTATGAATTAAAGGAACTAAAACGATGAAAAAACTGCTAACTCTTTCAGCAATTGCAGCTAGCTTTGCAGCACCAGCGATGGCCGCTGAAGAAGTCAACGTTTACTCTTACCGCCAACCTTTCCTTGTTGAGCCTATGTTTAACGAGTTCACTAAAGAAACGGGCATTAAAGTAAACGTAAAGTTTGCTAAGAAAGGTCTGGCAGAAAAACTTCAGCAAGAGGGCGAATACAGCCCGGCTGACGTAGTGTTAACAACAGATATTAGCCGTCTAGCGGAATTGACTGACAAGGATGTAGTTCAAGCGGTAGATAGTGACGTAATCAACGCTAACGTTCCTGCTCAATATCGCGATAAAGAGAATGAGTGGTTTGCATTAACACTGCGTACTCGTAACGTATACTCTTCTCGTGACCGCGTAGGTAAACTAGGTAATGATTTTGATTATATCGACCTAGCAAACGCTGAGTACAAAGGCAAAATCTGTACTCGTAGCGGTAAGCACCCTTACAACGTATCTCTTGTGTCTTCTATGATTGCTCACCACGGTGAAGCGGAGACAAAAGAGTGGCTAGAAGGCGTAAAAGCTAACCTAGCCCGCAAACCACAAGGCAATGACCGCGCTCAAGTGAAAGCGATCAGCGAAGGCCTGTGTGACGTATCTCTAGGTAACAGCTACTACCTAGGTAAGATGGTTAATGACAAAGAGCAAAAAGCTTGGGCTGATGCGGTATACATTAACTTCCCGAACCAAAACACAACGGGTACTCACGTAAATATCAGTGGTATGGCAATGGCGAAATACTCGCCAAACAAAGACAACGCATTGAAGCTAATGGAGTTCTTAACAGGCGACAAAGCTCAGCAAATGTATGCAGAAGTTAACTATGAGTACCCAGTAAAAGAAGGCGTTAAGCGTTCTGAGCTTGTGGCATCATGGGGTGATTTCAAAGCAGATAAAATTTCGCTCGATGAGATTGCTGAATATCACAGTGCTGCAATCAAATTGTTAGACGAAGTTAAGTTCGACCTATAATCGACAGAAAGGGGGTATAATACCCCCTTTGTTATTCTGGTTAAGAACTTCCGACTTCGTGTCGCCTGCTGTATGTTTAGGCAATGAAAGAAAAAAATGATGTTTGGAAAACCAGTAGTGGAGTGATAACTCTGCTACTGGTTTTGCCTATTTTAGCGATCTTCTACACGGCACTTGGTGAATCAAGTGATCTCTTCTCACATCTCCTTGCGACGGTGATGCCCACTTACATCTCAAATACGGTCAAATTGGTTGCTGGTGTCTTGGTACTCTCTTTGTTTCTGGGGGTCCCTAGTGCATGGCTGATGGCTATGTGTAAACTGCCAAGTGAAAAAGTGTTGCAGTGGGCCTTGGTGCTACCACTTGCCATGCCAGGGTATATCATTGGCTATATTTTTACCGATTGGTTTGACTTTGCTGGTCCCATCCAAATATGGCTACGAGATGTCTTTAGCTGGCAAGCAGGGGACTACTGGTTTCCTGATATTCGCACCGTGGGAGGGGCTACAGTTGTCTTGTCGCTAGTACTGTACCCTTATGTTTATCTACTGTGCCGTGCGGCATTTATGGAGCAGAACGTCTCACTGTTGCAATCAGCACGTTTGTTAAAGTGTTCTCCGTTGGCAAGCTTTTGGCGCATTTCATTACCACTCGCTAGACCGTCGATCGCCGTTGGTTTGTCATTGGTGGCGATGGAGACCATAGGTGATTTTGGTACCGTGAGCTATTTTGCCGTTAGTACTTTAACCACAGCGGTTTACGACACTTGGCTGGGGTATTCTAATTTAAGTGCTGCTGCGAAGATCTCGGCCATGATGATGGTGGTGATCGTGTTGTTACTGGGCGCTGAGCGCTATAGTCGACGTAAGCAAAAGCTATTTCAAAGCCAGTACAACAGCCACGAAGACTTTCGCTATGAGCTAACGGGCTGGAAAAAATGGTTAGCGCTGTTCTGGTGTTGGGGTCTAGTGTCGATCGCATTTATCTTGCCGCTTGGTCAGTTGATGATTTATGCCTACAAGTATTTTGCACAAAGCTGGACCGAAGAATTCCAGACCTATGCCATGAATAGCCTTAAAGTGTCATTGATGGCAGCGATTATTGGTGTCTTTGTTGCTATCGTCGTGAACTTCTATCGTAGGCTGGCACCAAATAGAAAAAGTGTGGTCTTTATGCGCGCTTCTTCGCTTGGCTATGCCGTACCGGGAACCGTCTTGGCGATTGGGGTTATGGTCACCGTGTTATTTATGGATCACAGCGTTAACGATTTTGCTAAATGGATGGATTGGCAACGCCCTGGATTGATTTTCTCTGGTTCCATGTTTGCACTTGTTTTTGCAATGGTGGTGCGCTTTTCTGCCGTTGCTATCGGTAGTATTGAGACCAGTTTAAGTAAGGTATCGCCGTCTCTTGATATGGCCTCACGCACTATGGGATGTAAGAAGAACCAAATGCTGCTTCGCGTGCATTTACCGCTTATCAAACGAGGCGTGTTGATCGCTGGTTTGCTGGTGTTTATTGAATCCATGAAGGAGCTCAATGCTGCCTTGTTGCTGCGTCCATTCAATTTCGAGACTCTGGCTACTTACGTGTACAACTTTGCTTCTGACGAGCACTTAGAACTTGCCGCGATGCCAGCGGTATTGTTAGTGTTGGTCGGCCTACTGCCTCTTATTATTGTTAACCGTTCACTGGAGCAAAACCACTAATGACTACGGCTTTGTCTATCAAAAACCTATCTTGCCAATATGATGGTCAGACGATTTTAGAGTCCTTATCGCTTCAGGTTGAACAAGGTGAAATTGTTTGCTTGTTGGGCGCGAGTGGTTGCGGAAAAACCACGCTACTCAAAGCGGTGGCAGGTTTACTGCCTCTTTCTCAAGGTGTGATGACACTTGGTGAGCGCGTGATCGACAATGGCGAGGTATGGTTACCGCCTGAGCAGCGTAATATCGGTATGATCTTTCAAGATTATGCGCTATTTCCACACTTGACTGTGGCTCAAAATGTAGCATTTGGTCTGAAGGGAATGGCTAAGCAAGAGCAAGACGAGATTGTCGAGGAGATGCTGACTTTGGTTCATTTGGATCAGTTTAGCGACCGTTATCCTCATCAACTATCGGGTGGACAACAACAGCGTGTCGCCATTGCTCGTAGTTTAGCTTATAAACCCGATCTACTTCTGCTCGATGAACCATTTTCTAATATCGATACACAAGTACGACATGAGCTGATTCGAGAGATCCGCAAGATTTTCAAAAAGCAGGGTGTCACAGCCATCTTTGTGACTCACAGTCGAGAAGAAGCGTTTGCGTTTGCCGATAAAATGGCGGTGATGAACCAAGGCGTTATTGAGCAGTATGGTACAGCATCAGAGCTGTATTTCTGTCCATCGAGCAAGTTCGTTGCTGACTTTTTAGGTGGCGGAAGCTATCTAGCCGCCACGTACTTGTCAGGTTCTACATTTAACACGGCCATTGGCCAGATAGAAGCATCGTCATGCACCTTGATTGATCAGGGAGCAGAATGCCAGTTGCTTGTTCGACCACAGCACGTCCAGTTAAGGGCCTCAGATAGCAGCTCGATCGCTATTCTTGAGCAGCACTTCATGGGTGATCATTGTCGCTATGTGGTAGAAATTGAGGGTACTAAGGTATTGGGTACTTCGATGGAAGCCTTGGATGTCGGCCAGAATGTGGCTGTGAGCGTAGAGTCACAAGGTATTGTGGCTTTCGCCTAATTCTCCAAGTGATAGTTCTTTTCCTTTGTTCAAATATACGCACTAAAGGTCACTCTCCTGTAATAAAGTAGTGTCCCCAATGACTAGGTACAAAAAAGCCCGGCGACAGTCACCGGGCAAAATGTTCTTCACCTATAGGGATCTTCTTACTATTCATTTGGACTGAAAGGTGACTCAACCCAATATACGGTAAGAAGACGAGGACGCAGAGACTATAAAGACAAGAAGTCTTTCATCTGCTGAAGAACATATTCTGCTTGCGCTTTATCTTCCATCTCACAAAAAATACGCAATAGTGGTTCGGTGCCAGAAAAGCGAGCAATGACCCAGCCACCGTTTTTGAAGTAAACTTTTGCTCCATCGGAGTAGCTGACTTTCTCTACCTCGTAATCGAACTCAGGCAGAGACTTTTCGACATAAATCTTATGGTAAAGGCTGTCCTTTTGAGCAGGCTTGAAGGTGCAATCGCCTTCCGCCGTGTAGGCATAACCGTATTTGCTATAGATCTCATCAAGTAATTCAGAGAGTTTTTTGTTGGTGACACTAAGCATCTCCACCAATAAGCTAGAAGCAAATACTCCGTCTTTGCCTTTGATATGACCACGTATGGTTAAACCGCCGGAGCTTTCACCGCCGATTAACGAGTCGTCAGCCTCCAT
>NZ_LQXO02000029.1 GCF_001639065.2 Vibrio barjaei | reverse complement strand
CAACCAAGCTTATCCGAAACTATCAGAATCTTTACGGGCTCAATACGCTCTCGGGCATTATCCATCGCTGGGCGCCTAAAAGTGATAACAACGATACCGATAACTACGTTCAGTTTGTATCGGGTCAGGTCGGAGTGAATAAAAACGCACCTTTGAACCTCTATGACGACGCCTTAATGACGCGCTTGGTTCATGCCATGTCAATCATGGAAGTGGGGCGCTATTACTCAATGAGTGATGCCGCCAAAGGGGTGCAACTCGCATGACCAAACAAGAAGTAATGCAACGTCTCGCGGTTGGAATACTGACCGCGCTTATCAGCGCTTATATCTGGAAGCGCATCAACGGCTAGGAGCTAACCTCATGAAAATAGATTTAAAACAACCATCAACTAAGAAAGGGCTTGCGCTTGTGGGCGCAGGTATCGCATTGGCAACGGGTCACCCTGAGCTGCTGACGGCAAGCGTGACGCCTGAAGGTGTGCAGATGGGTGGTTTGATTGGTGTGGCAGCACCGATTTTACTTGGACTATGGGAAGCGATTCGCGACGAATTTTCGGAACTTAAGTAATGGATCTTTCAATACTCCATTTATTCTCTGAGTTAGGGTTAAAGCCTACAGAAGTTCTATTGCTTGCAATGCTTTGGCAGAACATAAAAAACACGCGAATACTCTTGAATAAGCTAGTTAGAAAAGTGACAAGCTTGGAAGCTAGAGTGTCAAGAATTGAAAGCTAGTAAGTGAACTTAAGTTTCTAAATATATTTACTTTTATATTCCACTGAATGACTATGGTAAGGTGAGATTAACAGTGGAATATAGAAGGTAGTGGTATGTCGAAATCCAAGACAAACAAGCATGGTTTGTCCAGAACTATTCCTCAAGCTATTAGAAAACAGATTCGCAAAGATTCCGGCTATGGCTGTGTAATGTGTGGTTCAATGTTTTGTGACTATGAACATATAGAGCCTGAATACAACAATGCCAAAGAACATGACCCAAAGTGTATGACGTTATTATGCGGAGCGTGCCATCATAAAGTAACAGGGCGAAGAAAATCTAAAAAAGCGGTTTGGGAAGCAAAAGCAAAGCCCTTTGCCTTGGAGCACGGTTTTGTCAAAGAACTGATTGAACCTGCGGACATTGAAAAGGTTCTTCTTGGTAATAGCTACATAGAATCCACCCAAGTAGCACTTTTGTTGCGAGATAAACCGATTCTTTGGTTTGAGAAACCTGAGGAAGAGGGAGAGCCAATACTTGTAAACGCCATTTTCTCTGACTCCAATGGGAAGCCTACAGCTTTCCTAAACCGAAATCAGTTTACGGCTTTGGTTGATGACCATGACATAAAAAGCGAGGGTACCTCGATAGAGTTTATTCCTAAGCCAAGAATGAGGTCGCTTGTTTTAAATATTGAGGGAGGGAAACCTATTCGTGTTGACCGACTAGATATGTCTTACCTTGATACCAAGTTTCAAATCAAGAGTGACCACTCTATGTATTTTGAAATGGGGAATATGCGAATGCCTATGCAAGAAATTGGTATTTCTGGGTGTGGTGTAGGTATGGTATTCGGAAGTGTACCAAGCGCCGGGTATGACCGAGTCGGTTTCAAACATAAATTTGATTTGGTTTATAGGTTAGCGCGATTTTCCCAAAAGTTTGTGGATTGTAATGGTGAACAGTTAGGTTGGTTATTGGGCAATGCAATAATAAACCGCAATTATGAGACTGTAGGGAAAGTCCTGAATGAATCAAATAGGGCGCTTGTTTACTCACTAATTGACGAATTTATCGGATATTTGTTCGTGGATGATTCTGGAAACGTCAGCGTGGAAATGGAATCGCCAGAGTATGATACTTATGAGCCAATTTGGATTAGTCCACAATCGTTAGTATCAATGAATATTCGGGCGCGTGCTGGTTTTGATATTTCGCATCGGTTATTCGGTATCAGGTTGTTAAATAACAGACGAAGTAATGACAAATTGAGCAGTTCCTCTAACTCACTCAATAACATTGTCAGTCAACCTTCTCCATTTAGGGCTTCGACAACGGATAAGCCAGTCGAAATTGGGGATAGAGTAACAGTTGACTTTATCGGATATTTAGATGGAGAACCGTTTGAAGGCGGTCAAGCTAAAGAGTTCCCACTGGTAGTTGGTCAGGGGCAAATGATAGAAGGGTTTGAAACGGCTTTGATAGGAGCTAAAGAAGGAGATACTGTGAGAGCAAACTTAACTTTTCCAAAGGATTATCATGCTCAAAACTTACAGAACAAAGAGGTCTTTTTTGAAATCACTCTTACTAAAGTCGAGAGTCCAATAGAGGTGGATTAAAAATACGTGGACAGTATGTGGACGTAAACGTCTAACATTTTAGGTTTTTTGTATTCAAGTGATTGAAAGATAAGTGTTAATTTTGGGTTTGATATGCATTAAAAAACCACCGAAAGGTGGTTTTTTTAATAGGTCGTGTCTTCTGTAATGGGTGGTTGTTTTGTAAAACTACTTCGCTAAGTCACCTTCGACAGGCGTAACTGAGCTAGCGTGATAGCCCTTTGGCCCTTCTTCTACTTCGTAATTCACTTGTTGACCCGCTTTCAGAGTACGGTAGCCATCCATCTTAATGGTGGAGTAGTGTGCGAAAATGTCACCATCCTCGCCTTCTGGACAAATAAACCCAAATCCTTTGGCGTTGTTAAACCATTTTACTGTACCTGTAGCCATGCTATACATCCCTCATGCATTTTTTGTTACTGAAGTCGCTTTGAAGACACTGACCAATTGTGTTTGCTTCTTCTTTGCTGTGATTCAAACTAACCAACCACAACCTAAGTCGTGGCTTCATCCCACATCCATCCGTTTTGAACGTGGGTTTTGCTGTAAGGGTATTCTTACTCTGTGGAGAATACCGATGCAAAACTTGTTAAATTTTAGTCACTAATTAACCACTGTAGTCAAACATTGAGCGGAGTCAATAGGAAAGTCGTATAAATAACTACATATTCTATACATATGCGCTTTGGTTTTAACAAAAGTGTAAAATCTATCTTCTGTTTGCATGAGCTTCATGTATTCTATTTATGAGGGAGGCGAAAGTTTTTTCAACTTGGCTCATATGTGACACACACTAATAGCATTGTTTTGTTTGCAGCGATACAATTGGTGCATTAGTCTCTTAATAGAGATGTTTTTTGAGTGTTGGGTCTCAGATGTTTCTAGCGACGCTTTGAGCATTGAAATTCAGCACAGTGTTTTGAAATTAAAAGAAAACTCTCAACATTTGGCCATGAGTAAAAATTTTGAATGGGTGACTCCAGACTCAGACTTACTGGAGAAAGAAAAAACTAAGGTTGAGCCGCCGGCAATGTATAACGTTGTCCTAAACAACGATGACTATACGCCGATGGACTTTGTAGTAGAAATCTTGGAACGCTTTTTTTCACTCAACGAAGACAAAGCGACTCAAGTGATGTTAGCGGTGCACTATGAAGGTAAAGCTGTCTGTGGCACCTACACATCTGAAGTCGCGGAAACGAAAGTTGCTCAAGTGACCATGTATTCAAGGGAAAATGAACACCCACTTTTGTGTACCATGGAAAAAGCCTAATTTTCGCATGAATGACGTTTGTCATTCCTTAGGAGGTACTTATGCTTAACAAAGAATTAGAATCGAGTCTTAACGGCGCATTTGCTCGTGCACGTGACAAAAGACATGAATTCATGACCGTAGAGCATCTCCTTTTAGCTTTGTTGGAAAATGACTCGGCTAAAGAGGCACTAACTGCTTGTAACGCAAATCTAGAGAATCTGCGTAATGAGCTCGACATTTTCATTGACCAAACAACTCCTCTTATCCCTGATGCCGACGACACGCGAGAAACACAGCCTACTTTAAGTTTCCAACGTGTTCTTCAACGCGCCGTATTCCATGTACAGTCTTCTGGGCGCAGTGAAGTAACAGGTGCTAACGTCTTAGTAGCGATTTTCAGTGAACAAGAGTCACATGCTGCTTATCTTCTTAAGAAAAATGACATTAGCCGTTTAGATATCGTTAATTTCATTTCTCACGGTATTACCAAAAACATCGGACCAACGGGTGACGAACCATCGAGTGGCTCGCTTGGTGGTGGTAGTGAGAATATTGAAGAAGCCAACGGTGAAGATCGTCTTGAAAGCTTTGCAACGAATCTGAACCAAGTCGCGAAAGCGGGCAACATAGACCCTCTTATTGGGCGTGATAAAGAACTTGAGCGTACGATTCAAGTGCTATGTCGTCGCCGTAAGAACAACCCGCTGTTGGTGGGGGAGGCTGGTGTTGGTAAGACCGCTATCGCTGAAGGTTTAGCTTGGAGAATCGTTGAAGGCCAAGTACCAGATGTTATCCAAAACAGTGTTATCTACTCTCTAGATATTGGCTCGCTACTTGCTGGCACTAAATATCGTGGTGACTTCGAGAAACGCTTCAAGGCGATTCTGAAGCAACTGGAAAAAGAAGATGACGCCATTCTATTCATCGATGAGATCCACACCATAATCGGTGCGGGTGCGGCTTCTGGTGGGCAAGTAGACGCAGCAAACCTTATTAAACCTCTTCTAAGCAGCGGCAAATTACGCTGTATTGGCTCTACAACTTACCAAGAGTACAGTAATATCTTTGATAAAGAGCGTGCACTATCTCGTCGATTCCAGAAAATCGATGTAGTGGAACCTTCTTTAGATGATACGACTAAGATCTTGATGGGTCTTAAGCCTAAATATGAAGAGCACCATGAGGTTCGTTACACTAATAAAGCGTTGCGTGCTGCCGTTGAATTATCAGCGAAGTACATCAATGAGCGCCATTTACCTGATAAGGCAATTGACGTTATCGATGAGGCGGGCGCTCGCAGTCGTTTGGTTCCAGTAAGCCGTCGTAAGAAAACGGTTGGTGTGGCAGATATCGAAGCGATGGTTGCCAAGATGGCGCGTATTCCAGAGAAGTCTGTATCTTCTTCAGACAAGGATATTCTTCAAAACCTTGATGACAAGATGAAGATGTTGGTCTTTGGTCAAGACAAAGCCATTGACGTGCTTTGTGAAGCAATCAAGATGACTCGCGCTGGATTGGGTAACGATGATAGACCTGTTGGGTCATTCTTGTTCGCTGGTCCAACTGGCGTTGGTAAAACGGAAGTAACCGTTCAATTATCTAAACTATTAGGTATCGAACTGCTTCGTTTCGACATGTCTGAGTACGGTGAACGTCACTCAGTAAGTCGTTTGATCGGCGCTCCTCCAGGCTATGTGGGCTATGATCAAGGTGGTTTGCTGACTGATGCAGTCATCAAGCATCCTCATTCTGTAGTATTACTGGATGAGATTGAGAAGGCACACCCTGATATCTTTAACTTGCTACTGCAAGTCATGGATAACGGTACGCTAACGGACAACAACGGTCGCAAAGCGGACTTCCGTAATGTTATCCTTGTTATGACCAGTAACGCTGGTGTTGCTGAGACTGAGAAGAAATCTATTGGTCTGATTCAGCAAGATCACAAGCCAGATGCTATGGGTGCCATTAAGCGCGTGTTCACTCCGGAGTTCCGTAACCGCCTTGATGGTATTATCTGGTTCAACAGCCTGGATGATACGGTTATACATCAAGTGGTTGATAAGTTTATTGTCGAGCTTCAAGCGCAGTTGGATTCTCGAGGCGTTTCGTTAGAAGTGTCTGATGATGCCCGCGATTGGCTTGCGATTAAGGGTTACGACAAGACAATGGGTGCAAGACCGATGGGTCGTGTTATCCAAGATAAGCTTAAGAAACCGCTGGCAAATGAACTCTTGTTTGGCTCATTGGTTGATGGCGGAACAGTGAAAGTGTCCCTTAAAGACGATGATTTAGCGTTTGAGTATGTAGGCGCTAAGGAAGAAGCAGAAGCGCATCACTAGCGCTTCTTCATCTGACTCGTTAGTTAGTCGATAACAAAAAACGGAGCCTAAGCTCCGTTTTTTTGTGTTCGATTAAACGTTGAGATTAACGAGCACGGAAGACGATGCGGCCTTTAGTTAGGTCGTATGGAGTCATCTCTACAGTTACTTTGTCACCAGTAAGGATACGGATGTAGTTTTTACGCATCTTACCAGAGATGTGTGCAGTAACTACGTGACCGTTTTCTAGTTCAACACGGAACATTGTGTTTGGTAGAGTATCAAGGACTGTACCTTGCATCTCAATTACGTCTTCTTTAGCCATTTAATCCTCTTTCGAAATGCGGCGTTTTAACGGCAGGCATTGTGCCGTTAAAATCTTAATAAGTAAAGTTGCGGTGTATTCTACCCTCGCCATCGCTGATTTACTAGCCTTTGATGACGTTGGAACCGTGTTTTGTAGTTCATTGCTGAACAATCATCGATTTGGTAGCCCAAATAGAGCCATTGTTTGTTATATCGCTGGCAGTATTCGATTTGACACAAAACAGCGTACGTGCCGAGAGATAACGCGTAGTCAGGATCGAAGAAGGTGTAAAAAGCACTGGCGCTATCAGACAGAATATCGGTGATAGCGATACCTATCAGCTTCTCATCGTCAAAGATGTGCAGATAGTGCATGGTCATCCACGAACACTGTGCAAACTCAAAAAACTCTTGTTGTCTTGGTGGATACATACTGCCTGTTGAATGACGTTTCTCAATATATCGAGAGTAAAGATCAAACCACTCTTCATCTAACGTTGGTCTTATCTCCCAGCGAAATGATTTGGTTTTGGCTAGCAGACGTTTCTGGCTCTTAGATAGCTTAAAGTCGGCGATCGCTACTCTCAGCGCATGGCAGGCACTGCAGTGGTCACATTGAGGCTTATAGATGGCGTCACCACTTCTTCTAAAACCATTCGCTAATAACATTTCGTACTGATTGGCTTCATGCAGTTCTTTTTCCAAAACAATGGCCACTCGCTCTTGTTGAGCAGGTAAGTAGCTACAATCTTGTTTGCGACTCAGACCAATTCGGATCTGTTGGACAGCCATGTTCATCAACTCATCTCCTGTTGTATAGGAAATGATAGCTCTTGTTGGGAAAAACAGGAATCTTGTACGGTTTGTTCGCGTAAATTATGCAAAGCCGCAATAAACTGTTCGCGGGTCAGTTCTTGTGCTCCTAATGAGTCCAAATGGGGGTTCATAACTTGGCAGTCGATGAGCTTGCCTCCATGGTTTTTAAAGTGATGACAAAAGTACCAGAGAGCAACCTTGGAAGCATTGGTTTCCAGAGAAAACATCGATTCGCCACAAAAGACTTGGCCAATGGAAAGTCCGTAAAGCCCACCAACTAGGGCGTTATCGCTCCAAACTTCGACGGAATGACAGTGGCCTTTTTTTGCCAACTCTCCATACGCAGAGCGCATATCTTCATTTAGCCACGTTTCTTCCATAGGTCGTGTACTTGCACAATATTCAATGACTTGCGATGTACATGCATTCATTGTGATTCGATAATCTGCTTTGCGCTGAAACTTACGCAGGCTTTTTGACGGACGAAAAAGTGAGGGATCAAACACGGCTCTTGGAGCTGGGCTCCACCATAGCAGTGGTTCATTTGGGCCAAACCAAGGGAAAACGCCATGTTGATAGGCAGACAGTAGTCGCTGTGGGTTGAGATCCCCGCCAAACGCTAGTAAGCCATTGGGTTCATCAAGTGCTTCGAAAGGAGAGGGAAATGTAAAGTCATTGCTGTCTAGTTCTGTCAAGTAGATCGTCATAGTGCTGTAATGTCGCGTTCCTTTCTATTAATTATAAGCAATACCGACTCATTTATTAGTTTTCATTAGTACTAGTTGGCTAGTACAAAGTGTCGAGATATTGACCACCTAGAGGTGTATTAGCTCTGGTGTTTACCTTGTATTTTAGTTACGCTGCAACTACCAAGAATTATTTAAGACGCTTCATTACAAGGACTGAAGTGTCTACAAAGGATTAGATTCAACTAATGGAAAGCTTAACACTCCAACCCATCCAAAAAGTATCCGGAACGGTTAACCTTCCAGGTTCAAAAAGTGTCTCGAATCGTGCTCTTTTGCTTGCTGCGCTGGCAGAAGGTACGACCACACTCACCAATCTTCTAGATAGTGATGATATTCGTCATATGCTTAACGCTCTCACCAGTTTGGGTGTCGAGTATCAGTTATCCGAAGACAAAACTCAATGCATCGTTAAAGGTTTAGGTCAACCATTCAGTGTCACCGAACCAAAAGAACTATTCCTTGGCAATGCGGGTACCGCGATGCGCCCTCTAGCGGCTGCGCTTTGCCTTGGTGAAGGCGAATATGTTCTTACTGGCGAACCAAGGATGAAGGAAAGACCAATTGGTCACTTGGTTGATGCGCTTAAGCAAGCTGGTGCGGATGTCGAATATCTAGAGGCAGAAAACTATCCGCCTCTAAAGATCGTTGGTACCGGTTTGACAGGCGGAGTGGTCAAAATTGATGGTTCCATTTCCAGTCAGTTTTTAACCGCATTCCTTATGTCTGCACCATTGGCGAAAGCCGATGTCACCATCGAAATTGTCGGTGAATTGGTATCAAAACCATATATTGATATTACTTTGCACATTATGGAGCAGTTTGGTGTCAAAGTTGAAAACCGTGACTATCAACAGTTTGTTATCAAATGCGGTCAACAATACCAATCTCCAGGCCAGTTTTTGGTAGAAGGGGATGCGTCTTCAGCCTCTTACTTCCTTGCTGCTGCAGCCATCAAGGGCGGTGAGATAAAGGTGACGGGTATTGGTAAGAACAGTATTCAGGGTGATATTCGATTTGCCGACGCGCTAGAAAAAATGGGCGCAGAGATTGAATGGGGTGATGACTACATTCTGTGTCGTAAAGGTGAATTAGTGGGTATTGATATGGACTATAATCATATCCCTGATGCTGCCATGACTATTGCTACGACGGCACTCTTTGCAAAGGGCACAACGGCTATTCGTAACGTATACAACTGGCGAGTCAAAGAAACCGATCGTCTTGCGGCTATGGCGACCGAATTGAGAAAAGTTGGGGCAACAGTAGAAGAAGGTGAAGACTATATTATCGTCGAGCCAACGGATGCCCTCAAACATGCTGCCATTGACACATACGACGATCACCGAATGGCGATGTGTTTCTCTTTAGTTGCGTTGAGCGATACGCCTGTGACGATTAATGACCCTAAGTGTACGTCCAAAACGTTCCCGAGCTACTTTGAGAAATTGGCAGATCTAAGCCAGTAAAATAGCGAACAATAACGCCCCAAGAAGAGGGGCGTTATTAGTTAGCTCTGTAGAGTAAACTCTTTCGAAAGGTGGTGTGCAAGGTATTTAAACATATTAAATACAGCCGTTGTTTTCTCGGTTGGTAGCCCTTTATCATCGAGGAAGTAGTTACCTTTGAAAACTAGGACACCGTCTTTTTCTTCGACGCTGTCTGCACGCATTCCTTCAATGAAATCATCATGTTCCTGAATGATTTGGTTGGCGATGAGCAACAAATCAAACTCTGTGATAGCGGTTTTCTGTGACATATTGATGTCCTCTATATAAAACATTACCGCGTAGTGTATGAGTGCCAACACATTTTGCAAGGACAAATATCTCGGCTATAGTTAGCAGCAATTTGTGATAAGCAACAAATTTTGGTGAATGTTGCTAGGCAACAATCTTAAATGGCGTTTAATATTGCGCCATTTTTCAAGCGATGAGTTCTATTTGATCGGACATTTGTCGAGCAATCAGAATCTAATTGCAAAAAAACTGGTTGATCTTCTTTTGTTCTCGCTCAATAGTAAAAAGAAGCATAAATTTCGAACATCGTGCGATTAAATGTCGCAATGTGATATAGGACGTTAGTGTCATTATGGGAAAGTCACTGGTTATAGTGGAGTCACCCGCTAAGGCTAAAACCATTAACAAATACCTCGGTAAAGACTTTATAGTGAAGTCGAGTGTAGGTCACGTGCGTGACTTACCAACTGCAGGGCAAAGTACTGGTAAAAAAGCAGCAGCTGTCTCTACAAAAGGCTTAAGTGCTGAAGAAAAAGCACGCATTAAAAAAGAAAAAGACCGCAAAGCGCTAATTAAAAAAATGGGTATTAACCCATATGATGATTGGGCAGCAAATTATCAAGTATTGCCTGGCAAAGAAAAAGTGGTTGCCGAGCTACAAAAGCTTGCGAAAGACGCTGACCATGTTTATCTCGCAACCGATTTGGACCGCGAAGGAGAGGCTATCGCATGGCACCTTCGTGAGATCATCGGTGGCGATGAAGAGCGATATAAACGAGTAGTATTTAACGAAATTACCAAAAACGCGATCCAACAGGCATTCCAAGATCCTGGCGAACTGAATATGGATGGCGTGAATGCACAGCAAGCACGACGTTTCTTAGATCGTGTTGTTGGCTTTATGGTGTCTCCGCTTCTTTGGAAGAAGGTTGCACGAGGCTTATCTGCAGGTCGAGTACAGTCAGTTGCGGTTAAGCTTCTAGTAGAGCGCGAGCGTGAAATTAATGCGTTTATCCCAGAAGAATTTTGGGATATTCATGCGGATACCAAAACCTCGGATAAAACAGATTTCCGTCTGCTAGTCGCTCAAAAAGCGGGTAAGGCGTTCAAACCATCTAATGAAACAGAAGCGCAAGCGGCTGTTTCTGTATTGGACAAGGCGACGTACGAAGTTTGTAAGCGTGAAGACCGTCCAACTCAAAGTAAGCCATCAGCACCTTATATCACTTCTACACTGCAACAGGCGGCAAGTACGCGCCTAGGTTATGGTGTTAAAAAGACCATGATGTTGGCTCAGAGATTGTATGAAGCGGGCTATATTACCTATATGCGTACCGACTCTACCAACTTGAGTGCAGAAGCCGTTGATGCAGTCCGTGGCTATATTGATAGCGAATTTGGTGGCGCATATCTTCCTGAAAAACCGAACTTCTACGGAAGCAAAGAAGGTGCTCAGGAAGCGCACGAAGCGATTCGCCCTTCCGATGTTAACGTGAAAGTTGATGATCTTTCAGGTATGGAAGCCGACGCTCATAAGCTATATGCACTTATCTGGAATCAGTTCGTTGCTTGTCAAATGACACCAGCGAAGTACGATTCAACAACCATCAGCGTGAAAGCCGACGAGTATACGTTGAAAGCGAAGGGCCGCATTCTTAAGTTTGATGGTTGGACTCGTGTTCAGCGTCCAATGGGCAAAAACGAAGACGCAATCCTTCCTGCAGTGCAGCTGGGTGATAAGCTTGACCTTGTTGCGTTAGATCCTAAGCAACATTTTACCAAGCCACCTGCACGTTACACCGAAGCGGCTTTAGTTAAAGAGCTTGAGAAACGTGGAATTGGTCGTCCTTCAACTTATGCATCGATCATCTCAACGATTCAAGATCGTGGTTATGTAAAAGTTGACCAACGTCGTTTCTATGCTGAGAAGATGGGTGAGATAGTGACTGATCGTCTTGGTGACAGCTTTACCGATTTGATGAACTACGACTTTACTGCTCGTATGGAGCAGAAGCTCGATCAAATCGCTGAAGGTGACGCAAGCTGGAAAAACGTATTGAACGAATTCTTCGAAGAGTTCACTACTGATTTAGGCAAAGCTGAGCAAGACGAAGAACATGGTGGTATGAAGCCAAATCATATCGTTATGACAGAAATTGAGTGTCCTACATGTTCACGCCCTATGGGTATTCGTACTGCGTCAACTGGCGTATTCTTGGGCTGCTCTGGCTATGCTCTACCACCTAAAGAGCGTTGTAAAACGACAATTAACTTGGGTGATGAAGAAGGCATAATTAACGTTCTTGAAGAAGACGTTGAAACGGCGGCTCTACGCGCTAAGAAACGTTGTCCGATATGTGAAACAGCAATGGACGCTTATCTGATTGATGATAAGCGTAAGCTTCATGTTTGTGGTAATAACCCAAATTGTGAAGGTCATGTGGTTGAACAGGGCGAGTTTAAAGTTAAAGGTTATGATGGCCCGACGGTCGAGTGTGACAAGTGTGGCTCTGAAATGGTACTTAAGAATGGCCGTTTTGGTAAGTACATGGATTGCACCAGTGAGACCTGTAAAAACACCCGTAAGATCCTTAAAAATGGTGAAATAGCGCCTCCTAAGGAAGACCCTGTTCATTTCCCAGAGCTTCCTTGTGAAAACTCGGATGCATACTTTGTACTGCGTGATGGTGCATCAGGCCTATTTATGGCTGCGAGCAACTTCCCTAAATCTCGTGAGACTCGCGCACCGCTTGTGAGTGAGCTTGCGAAATACAAAGAACGTTTATCGCCGAAGTTCCACTATCTTGCGGATGCACCAACAGAAGATCCAGATGGTAGACCGACGGTAGTTCGTTTCAGTCGTAAGACTAAAGAGAATTATGTTCGTTCTGAAGTCGACGGTAAACCATCGGGTTGGACGGGGTTATATGTTGATGGTAAATGGGAAATTACCGATAAGCGTAAAAAGCCTAAAAAATAATCTCTGAACTTTCTAATTAACAGCACTCATTTGAGTGCTGTTTTTTTATCCTCACTATTAAATCCTTCATTTTGTAAATGACTGTATATATTTAGCACATTCATTATCTTTATATATCCATTGGACTGGTCATAGCAGTTTAGCTTATTGTTTTTCAGGCAGTTTTCACCAAAGTGTGTTTAAGGTGAATTGCATGTTAACAATATGTGTTGATAAGGTGATGTCGGTATGCCATTCTGTGACCAAAGGCATAAGTTTTGATGCAACTGTGTTTAATGCTAAATAATGCGTCATGATGCATTGTAATCTTATTTCAAAACGATAATTTAGATAAAAACCATATTAAAATAATGGTTGGCTCAAGGCTAATAATTAAACAACTTGGCCTCAAAACTATTTTATATACAAGATTCAACGTTTGAATGGTCGATGAAATTATCGACATTGTCATCCGTTAATAAAGAAGTCGGGTCCCCCCAAGTATAATTTAACGACTCGACAATAAATGGAAAAAAGCTGTAATAAAACGGAGATATCAATGGCTGGTGTATTGGGAATGATTCTTGCTGGTGGAGAAGGCTCTCGCCTACGTCCTTTAACCGAATCACGTAGCAAACCTGCGGTACCATTTGGAGGGAGCTATCGTCTGATTGACTTCGCTCTGAACAACTTTATCAATGCTGACTTAATGCGAATTTATGTCCTCACTCAATTTAAGTCTCAATCGCTCTATCAACATATGCGTAAGGGTTGGAATCTAACGGGAATCACCGATCGATTCATTGACCCTATTCCTGCACAAATGCGTGATGGTAAACGTTGGTATGAAGGTACTGCGGATGCGATTTATCAAAACGTTCGTTTTATTGAGTTGGCCAATCCTGAGCACGTATGTATCTTTGGTTCTGACCATATCTATAAAATGGACATTCGTCAGATGCTCGACTTTCACAAACGCAAAGAAGCGAAGCTAACCGTTTCGGCACTTCGTATGCCATTAGCGGAAGCGTCAGAATTTGGTGTGATTGAAGTTGATGAAGATGGCAAAATGATTGGCTTTGAAGAAAAGCCACAAAATCCAAAATCAATCCCTGGTCACCCTGATATGGCGTTAGTGTCTATGGGTAACTATATCTTCGAAGCAGAAAGTCTTTGCAATGAGCTACGTATAGATGCCGAGAATACGGAGTCTAGCCATGATTTTGGTAAAGATATCATTCCTAAAATGTTCCCTGAAGGTGATGTCTACGTTTATGATTTCTCTACCAACAAAATCAGTGGTGAGAAAGACACTACTTACTGGCGTGACGTAGGTACGATCGACTCGTACTGGGCGGCTCATATGGACCTACTTCAAGAAGACGCTCAGTTCTCGCTATACAACCGTAAATGGCCGCTTCACACTTATTATCCACCGTTACCGCCAGCAACGTTCGTGGACGCTGAGCATCAAAAAATCAAAATTACTGACAGCTTGATCGCTGGTGGTAGTTATGTCCGTGGCTCATCAATCTATCGCTCTGTTTTAGGCTTTAGAAGTAACATTGCAGCTGGTTCTGTAGTGAGTGAATCTGTTATCCTAGGTGACGTTAAGATTGGTGCTGGTTGTACAATCAAGCGCGCGATCATTGATAAGAATGTAGAAATTGCCCCTGGGACCGTGATTGGTGAAGATCTTGAGTTGGACGCGAAGCGTTTCCATGTCTCCCCAGGTGGCGTTGTAGTCATCAAGAAAGGGATGAAAGTTGGATTCTAAAATGCGAAACATAGATGTATGGTTTCCAGTTTCAGAAGCGCAAGGACTTGTAAAAAGTGGAGGCTTGGCAGACGTTGCCAAGGCTCTGCCTAAAGCTCTGCAAGAACTGGGTAAGAACGTAGCCATTACTTTACCCGGTTACCAGTCACTGCCTAACAAAGAACAGTATGAGTTTGTTCTAGCTACGGAGTTAGAGCACTGGCCACATACCCCATACCAAGTTAAGAAAACGCAACTCGACGGCGTTGATGTGTTCGTGATCGAATGTGATCGATACTTCGATAGGCCAGAATTGTATGCTGAGCACAATCGAGCTTATGCTGACAATGGCGAACGATTTGGTTTCTTTGCGGCAGCGAGTTTGGATGTGTTACCGAAACTCGGTATTCGACCTTCTATCGTTCATGCCAACGACTGGCATACTGGGTTGATCCCATTCCTGCTTAAAACACGCTACGCTGATGACGAGCGTTTTGCTGGAATGAAGTCAGTACTAACGGTTCACAATGCTATTTTCAAAGGCATCTTTTCCTACAGTCAGCTGGAAATTATTCCGGAACTTCATCTCTCTGGAATGGAATTTCTACAGTATGGTGACGGTTGGGTAAGTACACTTCGTGCAGGCATCGCTTTTGCAGATAAAATCAACGCAGTAAGCCCTAACTATGCCGCTGAGCTAGTGACACCTTTAGGTTCGCATGGTTTGGTAGACGATTTTGTTCATCGTTCCAAAGATCTTCATGGCATCGTTAATGGCTGTGACTACTCAGAGTGGAACCCTAAGCTTGATGACTTTCTACCGGTCAATTACGACGACGAATTAGAGAGTATGCTAAATGGTAAGCTCGCAGCTAAGCAGGCATTGCAAAATGAGCTATCACTGCCAGAGCGCAATGTTCCAATGGTTGGTATGGTATGTCGATTGACTCACCAAAAAGGCTTTCATTACATATTGCCAATATTGGATAAGTTTCTGAAAAACGATGTTCAGGTTGTCATTATCGGAACTGGTGAGCCACAAATCGCTTCCCACCTTAACGATATTGCTGAGCAGTTCTCTGATAAGTTGGCGTTTGTAGAGGCGTATAGCAACCGATTTGCCCATTTAGTGGAGGCAGGCTCAGACTTTTTCCTAATGCCTTCTGAATTTGAAGCATGTGGTCTGAACCAAATCTACAGTATGGCTTATGGTACCTTGCCTATTGTACGTAAAGTTGGTGGGTTAAAAGATACGGTAATCGACTTTGATGACAATCCGCAGCAGGCAACGGGCTTTGGGTTTGATGAACCTTGCCATGACGCGCTGTTGATTGTCTTACAGCGAGCGCTTCTGTTCTATTTGCAACACCCAGAAGATATGCGTGAGATGCAACTTCGAGCAATGCGCAAAGACTTTAGTTGGATAGAATCTGCCAAGGAATACATCAAAATGTATAATTTGGCCCTTGAAGCCTCACATTGCTAATATCATTGGAAGAGCGGCGTAATGCCGCTCTTTTATATGCACTTATTGGCATTTTTTGACACAATTGGAAATCATTTTTTCTAAATTTCCGCGCAATTTTCTCCTGAGACGTGTAGAGTTGTGATAACTTTATTTTCGTACTACTAACCAATCCGAGAACTATGTCCGAAAGCCTACTATTTCATAAAACGTATACCCATCCTACAAGTGATGAATGGGTGGTATTTGTGCATGGAGCAGGGGGCAGTTCATCTATATGGTTTAAGCAGATACGAGCTTATCGTGAGCATTTCAACTTACTGTTCATTGATTTGCGTGGGCATGGTAAATCGAATCAGTTCTTAAAGGATATCATGGCCAACAAGTACACATTCAAAACGGTAACAATGGATATCGTTCGTGTATTGGACCACCTTAAAATACAATCGGCCCATTTTGTCGGCATGTCTCTTGGTACCATCATAGTGCGCAATATTGCTGAACTGGCAATGCCAAGAGTGCGCTCGATGGTTTTGGGAGGAGCAGTAACGCGCTTTAACACACGCTCGCAAATACTGGTGAAGCTCGGCAACATGAGTAAGCACATTATCCCTTATATGTGGCTCTATAGTTTATTTGCGTACATTGTAATGCCTCAACGTGGACAGAAAGAGTCTCGTCACCTGTTTGTCAGGGAAGCGAAGAAACTGTGCCAAAATGAATTTAAGCGTTGGTATCGACTAACTACTGAAGTCAACCCGCTGAATCGTTACTTCAAGGAGAGGGAACTACCGATTCCGACCCTGTACCTAATGGGTGAGAAAGACTACATGTTCATCAAGCCGGTGAAAGAAATGGTGGCTGAACATAAGTCCAGCCAACTATTAGAGATTAAAGATTGTGGTCATGTTTGTAACGTCGAGAACCCCGAAGAGTTCAATCGTCACTCAATTGCTTTTATTAAGTCGGTGACACCTCAGTAGGTGCTAACGCTTGGCAACTCCAACAGGCGCCAAACTGCGCTTCATTCACTTCATGACACCTTGGACACACCCAATCCCTTTTTTCCGAATCTGCTTTTAACTGTTCTTGCCACTCAGCGATGATAGCTCTCGCTTTAACGTGTTGTTTGTTATCGATTAGCCAGACATAAGGCAAAGTATTTTCATCAAATGGCACTTCACCTCGAAGCGTGTAAACCCCTTCACCTCTAACTTCACAAAGGATTCCTTCATTTTCCAACTGTTGTTGAACGATATGTGCTTCCGCCGGACTATTACCAATAAAAACCTTCATTATTCTTGTACCTGTGGTGAGCGAGAAATTCGCGCCATAATCCACTTAGCAATCAGTGGAAATAGTCCCAACAAGGCAAATGAGGCTACAACTGCTGGGGAAACGATACCTGACAAACTGTTAATACTGGCGAGCTGTGTGCCGGCATTTAAGTAAACCGCAGTTCCAGGCAACATGCCTAACTGGCTCACTAAATAGTACTTTGACACTTTAATTGGCGTTAAGCCCATTAATAGGTTGATTAAGAAGAACGGAAATACCGGAATCAATCTTAGCGAGAACAGATAAAAAGCACCGTCTTTTTCTACACCTTTATTGATAGTTTCTAACTTTGAGCCGAACTTGCTTTGAACCCAGTCACGCAATAAAAAGCGACTACTCAAGAATGCAATGGTTGCACCGATGGTACTAGCAAAAGAGACAAGAAGAAGACTGGTCCAAAAACCAAATAAAGCGGCACCTAGTAACGTAACGACTGCAGCTCCCGGAATTGAGAATGCGGTAATGGCGATATAGGCAAAAAAGTACACTAATGCGGCGGTAACAAAATTCTGACTGATATATTCGCTGAGTGCAGCTTGCTGAGCCTGAGCATTTTCCAGTGTTAAATATTGTCCAAAATTAACACCTAGAATGATAATGACGGCGAGAAGTGCGATTCCGAGTATTAGCTTTTTGCTCATGATGCTGTCCTTGTGACGACTCTGTATTAGTTTAGTAGACATGGCGTGGATAGATTTACTTTCATCATAAACTAAAAAAATCAGCCGTTAGGCTGATTTTTTGTATAGAGCGATAAGGGCTAGTTTATAAGACTGGCCAATTCTTCTCTTTTATTTTGCGGAATCACGGACCAGTGCGTGCCATTAATGGCACCCTCTAGCGCCCAAAGTAACTCAAGACCTACAGTATTTGAGTGAGTTCGTTGGATTGCTTTAAAAGCCTCCACAGAACCTTGCTCTTGCAGATCATATACCGATTCAATTCCCGCTTTCTTAAGCATACGCTCAGTAGCCAGTCTTAAATTAGGTAAATCTTTGAGTCGATTGGGTTTCGTTTCCGATTGTTGCACTTTTTCTGTTTTAGCAAACTCTAGAGCAGAGCGAGCATGAGTCAAGATAACATCCTGATCTTGCCAACAGTCCTCAGGGAGTGCGAAATACTTAGTGACAACGGGGAACCCACGCTTTTTATAAACGTATGGCTTGTAGCCAAGTTGCTTAAATTTAGCGATCGTCTGACGGTTAGTTCTGATATGTAATTTGTTATTCACTGCTAATGCAAACATGGTATCGTCAATAAAGATACCAAATCCACCAAACATAGAACGAGACTTAACTCTTCCAAGCTGAGCGAACAATTGCATCGAGTTTTTTAGTATAGGATTGTCCATGCTTATTCTTTTCTCGGTGTTATTGATTGTGTCACCAAAATCAGGTCCGAGAGTATAGCAAACGGGTGTCAGCCTTCTGTTAGCGGTAAACCAAAAGAATGCTAATACCTTTGCCATCGGTAACCCCGCTACCTATCAAATAAATTTGGTTTAGGCCGGTGGCTTTGCGTCCCACCCTTTCAAGTGGTTTGCCCTGTGCGTGACATATTTAGAATAAATGAAAATGACTCACATCTATGATGGTTGTATGGTAAAAGTGTGATATTGCTTCAGATAATTGATTGGGATTTGTGCGGGAGAGTATGTCGAAACAAACAATAAAGCGTTCAGTTTATTGGGTGAGGATCAAAAAAAAGTGCCTAGAAAGGCACTTTTTTCAGGATTATGTGAGTTTTTTGACAGAATTACGTTCTACAATCTCAGGGTGCATTTCGAAAATGCGTTTTTCGTGACCTTTATCTTTGATTCGTTCTAGAAGAATCTCAAACGCATTCTTACCTACACGGCGCTTCGGTTGGTGCACTGTTGTCAGTGGTGGAGAGAAATACTCAGCCAATTCGATATTGTCATAACCGATAACGGAAATATCTTCTGGAACTTTTACACCTAATTGTTGCAGGCGACTCATTAAACCGAATGCCATGGTGTCGTTGAAGCAGAATACGGCAGTTGGACGAACTTCCATTGCTGCAATACGGTTAGCGGCAATCACGGCCGTATCACATTCGAAGTTACCTTCTAGGATTCGATCATCTTTCATTTCGATACCCGCTTCCGCTAGAGCACGCTTATAGCCGACAATACGCTCTTGGCAAACGGCTTTCTCTAGGTGGCCGCTCAAGCATGCAATATCAGTATGACCGTTATCGATGAGATATTTAGTTGCGAGATAGCCGCCTTCTTCCGAGTTATCAATGATCTTGTCGGCTTGAGAGCTTTCTGGGCCCCAGTCCATAATCACTTTCGGAATATCTGAATGACGGTCTAGCATTTCTAGTAGCTCTTCAGTTAAGTCGGAGCACATAACCAAAATGCCATCAACACGCTTTTCTGCGAGCATGCGAATATAGTCGCGCTGTTTCTCGTAGACACCACCTGTGTTACATAGGATTAAAGTATAGCCTTGGCGATAGCAGTAACTTTCAACACCGTCGATGACTTCCGAGAAGAACAAGTTTGTAGATTGAGTAACGAGCATTCCAATCGTTTTGGTCGAGTTACATTTCAAACTACGAGCAACCGCGCTTGGTGCATAGTTAAGTTCATCTACCGCTGCCATCACTTTTTCTTGTGTGGCTTCTGCTACAAAACGAGTTTTATTAATTACGTGAGAAACGGTGGTCGTTGAAACGCCAGCCAGACGGGCGACATCTTTGATTGTTGCCATAGCTATATCCTTTTATCGCGGAGTGCTATTAATAGCCAATACCGCTTCGAATTCTGGAAGCCAATATATGGGTTCCTAATAAGTAGTGCATTCTGAATGAAAAAACCGCTTTTCAGCGGTTTGGTTCAACAGTTCGACAGATTATTATTGTGCTTGTTGAATACCAAAGCGGCTTTTGCATTTAAACGGCGGATTGTAGTCTTCCCCATTGATACAAGCAATCACTTATACAACAAATTTATAGATAAGGCGCACTTTTGTCTGTAACGGTGAGTGATAAACAGTACATGCGCCTCAAAATCTTAGGCTTGATCACCTTTTAAGTAATCAAGATCTAGCTTGATGAGTGCTTGAAGTACAGTGGATACCGCAGCGTAAAAACCGAACTCATCGTGCTGCTGACATTTAGTCACGAATTGTGGTACCCAAGTTAGCAGGTGTTGCTCAATAAACTCTGCTTGCTGCTCCATCGCCTCATTCATGTGAGCTTCTGACTCTAATTCGTTGGAACGAATAATGAGGTTCCCGAGAAAATCGAGCTCAATAGCCAAATGATCCGCTGGTTCGTTTAAGTTTTCAGTTACCGCAATATTGTGCTCCGCAAGCAACTCTGACATCACTTGGGCTGGTTTGTCGTTTAATAGACCTGACTCACCAATATATAAAGAAGCATAAGGTAGTGCCCCATGCTTATCTGTTTTCAAAAACAGATCACAAAAGTCAGCAGACAACTCTAGTTGGGCATCTTCTCTTACTTGCAGTCTGTTTAGTGCGTCGACCATAGAGGCGATAGGAGCTGATAGCGTTGGGTTTTCACCCAGTCCAGTAAGGAAAGCGCGTATATCTGGGCTTTGATATTTCTCGAGTTCTTCTGTGGTTAGCTCTCTAGCAAAGAGGCTCGAAAGCCACCAGTATAATTCAGCACGTTGTTCGTTAAATGCTTTGATTTCTTGCATTTTCTTATCTCCAAAAGTGTTATCTCTATTTTAGCTAATAAAGATGAACAACAGTAATCATTGATGTGAAAAAAAAAGGATGGAAAATGAAAGATTGTGAAAACAGGTTGGTGTGGAACAAGGTTTTTGGATAAATCCCTGTTGCATATTCGAAGTTAGGATTTCTATTTGTTTTGAATCAAGAAAAAGCAAGTTTTCTTCAATTCGCGTCAATGTAGGCTAGAATTGTGACTAATTATGAATAGAATGACTCTGTCATTGAAAGATTGAGATAGAAAGACATGAAATATCACGTTCTAGTAGTGGAAGATGATGTCGTTACGCGCAGCAAACTTGCTGGTTACTTCGAAAGTGAAGGTTACTTAGTCAGTGAAGCGGAGAGCGGTGAACAAATGCGTCAGATTCTACAGGAATCTAGCATCGACTTGGTGATGTTAGACATCAACTTGCCGAAAGAAGATGGACTGATGCTAACGCGTGAATTAAGAAGTCAGTCAGATATTGGCATCATTCTGGTGACGGGCCGCACAGATAGTATTGACCGTATCGTTGGTTTGGAAATGGGTGCAGATGATTATGTGACGAAACCTTTCGAATTGAGGGAGCTTTTAGTCCGTGTCAAAAATTTGCTATGGCGTATTTCTCTGGCCAGAAAACAACCTGTTATTGAAGAGTCGGTGCAGAATGAGAACTTGATTTACTTTGGTGAGTGGGTGTTTGACAAGCAGCGCCGTTCGCTAAGTAACAATGGGGAGCCCGTAAAACTCACCAAGGCAGAGTACGAACTCTTAGTAGCGCTATCGGCATACCCTAATCAGGTACTTAGCCGCGAGCGGATACTTAATATGATCAGCCACAGAGTTGATGCGCCAAATGATCGCACTATTGATGTTTTAATTCGTCGCATGCGTGCGAAGATGGAGTTGGATCCTAAGAACCCACAGATTTTCATTACTGTCCACGGTGAAGGGTATATGTTTGCAGGTGATTAATTCACTGTTTTCCGTATCGTTAACCCCAGACTACCGTGTTGGTGCTCTGGGGTTTTTTATTGGGACTAAGGTTAACTTTATTCGATGTATTGAATGCAACTTGTTGTCTATTCTGTTAACTGCCTCGAACTGATTGACGAATTTCTCGTACGACCAAATTGAACCCCTTGGTTTGAACTAGCTTGTAACTGAACCTCTACACGGTAACTCGATAGAGGCAGTTAAAATTGTCAAAGTTCAACACAAGGATGGTTATATGGACGCGATCAGTTCTGCTCGGTATATCAGATTAAAAACGTGGCAAAGTTGTCTTAGTATACCGCTGCTGCTTTACGCTTTTCCTAGCTTTGCTCAAACTTACCAGTGTGAAGGTCTGCCAATTTGGCAGGCTGAGACGGCGTATAGTGGCGGTCAAAAAGTGGTTCAACAATCGATGGCTTACCAAGCGACTTGGTGGAGTCAGAATGTTAGTCCGTCAGAGAACTCTGGAGAATGGCAAGAATGGAGCTTGCTTGGCCAATGTAATGGACAAGGTGGGACAAACCTGCCCCCTAGTTTGAATGTGCTGTCTCCCATAGAAGGGGCCAGTTTGACCTCGGGTAATTTGGTCGCTTTTGAAGCCAGTGCCAGTGATAGTGATGGCCAAATTCAAGAAGTAAGATTCTTGCTACAAGGGGAGTTGCTAGGCACAGTCACAACGTCACCTTATTCCGTCTCTTGGTTGGCACAAGCGGGTAACTATCAGCTCGATGTCATAGCGGAGGATGAACAAGGTGCAGTAACTGCAGTTACTCGTACTTTTGCAGTGAGTAACGTCGAGAACCAGCCTCCACAAGTAACCCTATCTGCCAATACAACGAACATTGCTCTGGGTGAAAATGTATTGTTGTCAGCACAGGCTTCTGACGTTGATGGTGTGGTAAGTGGGGTGGTATTCAACGTTAACGGTAAAATGGTAGCTGATATTAATGCCGCGCCCTGGGAGCACCAATGGCAGCCCGCTCAAGCTGGTGACTATATCGCAGTCGCTATTGCTAGCGATGATCAAGGTGCGAAGTCTGAGTCACAACAAATTTCTATTTCAGTGGCGCCAGTATCAGCAGCAGGTCGCTGCTCAAGCGCATTGTCCTATGTGGTTGGGTCAAATTATAACCAAGGCACTTTAGTGACTCATAACAATGAATTATTCCAATGTGATGTTGCCGGTTGGTGTTCTTCAAATGCTAGTTGGGCGTATGAACCTGGCGTTGGTCAGCATTGGCAAGATGCGTGGACGAATTTAGGCGCATGCTCATCGGCCCCTCAAGTTTCATTTGATAGTCCGCAACCGGGAGAAATCGTTCTATTGGGAAGCGACGTCTCTATCTTAGCCAGTTCAAGCGACGAGGATGGAACGGTCGTATCGGTAGAAGCGTTTGTTGCTGGCGTGAGTCTAGGGGAATTAATCCAACCTCCATATCAATGGGCATGGAATGCCAACTTGCTCAACGTAGTCGACCTAGAACTTTTGGCGACAGATAATGATGGGCTGCAAACCAGTGTGAGACAAACCGTAAATGTCAGTGATAACGTCATTGTCACATCGGTAATGGAACCTGTTTCAGGAAGTGTGGTGGCTGTCGATAAGCCTGTCACGGTGCAAGCTCAAGCAAACTCGTTGCAGAGCGATGTGACGCAAGTCGAGCTGTTTGTAAACGGTCAAAGCACAGCAATAGACAATGTTGCACCCTACGTATTTTCTTGGATTCCGCCCTCTGTGGGAACCTATCAACTTAATGTCGTTGCCAACGATGCTCAAGGAAATAGCGTAGCGTCTGACAGTATTATGGTGACAGCTAAATCTGTGGTTCAACCTAAGCACAAACTGATTGGCTATTGGCATAATTTTGTCAATGGCTCTGGTTGTCCGATTCCACTTAACCAAATGTCTAAAGACTGGGATATCATCGATATCGCTTTTGCTGATAACGATCGTAACAGCAATGGCACGGTTCACTTTAATCTTTACAATGGTGATATTCGCTCCGACTGTGAGCCTATCGATCCAGTACAATTCAAACAGGATATCAAAGCACTGCAGACAGAAGGTAAGATTTTCGTTCTGTCTTTGGGGGGAGCGGAAGGTACTATCACTCTCAATACTGACTCTGATGAAGCCGCTTTTGTGTCCAGTCTGAGTGCCATTATAGAGGAGTGGGGCTTTGATGGCCTCGATATAGATTTGGAAAGCGGCTCTAACCTAGTTCACGGTAGTCAAATCCAAGCGCGTTTGCCAAGAGCGCTACGTGCCATTGAAGCCAATATGGTTGGAGATATGTATTTGACCATGGCGCCGGAGCATCCTTATGTTCAAGGGGGAATGGTGGCGTATTCTGGAATCTGGGGGGCGTATATTCCGGTGATAGATCAGGTCCGTGACATGCTGGATCTGTTACATGTTCAGCTCTATAACAATGGTGGATTAGCGAACCCCTACACAACTGGAGCAGCGCCAGAAGGATCAATTGATATGATGGTCGCAGCGTCGAAAATGCTTATTGAAGGGTTTGAACTTGCTGATGGTAGTCGCTTTATGCCTCTAAGAGATGATCAAGTTGCTATAGGTCTTCCATCGGGACCTAGTTCAGCAAATTCTGGACAAGCTCCTATCGCCAATATAGAAGCCGCACTAGATTGTATGGTGACAAAGAGTCGATGTGATAACGTGATTCCGAACAATCAATCTCCAAACTTCGGAGGGGTTATGACGTGGTCAATTAACTGGGATCAACATGATGGGTTCAACTTCTCAAAACCAGTGAAAGCGAAATTGGAGCAGTTGAATAATTGATAAAAAGACGCCTCACTCTGCGGTGAGGCGTCTTTTATAGTGCCTTAATGTTATTGAGCGTTCGCTGCCTCTTGTGGTTCTTCAGGAGCAAGCTGAGCTTCAATGTCCTGCTCAGTGATCTTATCTACGCCCTCAGAAGATTCTAACTCAGAGACGGAAGGTAAAAACTCTTGGTTACCTTCGTTGGCCACCCAATCACGAAGGTCTTGCCATATTAATCCCATGGTCTCGTGCCAGTATCGCTCAGTCTGCTCCAAGTAACGAGATGATGGCGTATATTTCTGCCATGCTTGCTCAATGTCTTTTTGCGCTAAGAAGTTAGTCGGTGCTGGGTATGGGGTCAAGCCAGCAGCTTCAAATTCATGCATAGCACGCTTCATATGACTAGCAGATGTCACCAAAACAAGTTTCTTATTCTGAACGAATCCAGCGGCTTGTCGGGCTTCTTCCCATGTATCTTTCGCTGTTTCCAGTAAAATGATATCTGGTTTGGCAATACCTAAAGCAAGGGCAACTTTGGCCATGGTTCTAGCATGACTGACACCAGTGCCACCATCATAACCAGATAGAATCAATTTAGCGCCTGGATACATTCTAAGAATCCGGATACCTTCACTTAAGCGCATTAATGAAGCTCGGCTCAGTTCTGAAGTGGGTGGAATTTGGTCGTCGACCACATGTCCACCACCAAGGACCATCACATAGTCGATGGTTTCATTAATTGGCAAGAACGCACTGTATTGGCGCTCAAGTGGCATCAACAGGCGACTAGATAAGGGTTGGAATGAAATAAGAAAAGTCCCACACAGAGACACGAGAATAATCAGGCTGCCTAGTTTACGGCGTGCCGTAAACATGATGAGAACTAAGCCCAAGAAACCAAGAATTAACATGGCAGGTAGAGGCATTAGTAATGAGGACACAACCTTTTTCAGCTCAAACATAGAATAATAGTCCGAAAAAACACCACTTAACGCTAAAAAAGGGAGTTGCCCCTTTATTCCTGTCACTTATATGACAGAATAGCTGTACAACTGGTTATCTTAACTCAATACACCGTGATGCAAGACCGAAATTTCGACGATATCGCCCACAAATTTGCAAAAAATATTTACGGCTCAGAGAAGGGTGAAATTCGCCAAACTATTGTTTGGGAAGACTTAACCCAAGCTCTCGCAGCGCTGGATGATACAAGAAAAAAACTAGAAGTTTTAGATGCTGGTGGTGGATTAGGGCAAGTTTCGCAACGAATTGCTGAGAGAGGACACAAGATCACATTATGTGACCTCTCTTCTGAAATGCTCAAGTTGGCCAAGGCAGATGTTGAAAAAAACGGGCTACTCTCGCAATATCGCTGGATACATAGTCCAGTACAGCGTATTGCAGAGCATATGAATCAACCAGTAGATCTGGTGTTGTTTCATGCTGTTATGGAATGGTTAGCTGAACCTAAGCCCACGCTAGAAGCGGTTTTGCAGCAAGTAAAACCAGGTGGCATCGCTTCTGTCATGTTTTACAATCATCATGGATTGGTATTTAAGAACGTCATATGTGGCAATATTCCTCATGTACTTGAAGGCATGCCACATAGAAAAAGATTTAAGCTTCAGCCACAAAAAGGGCTGAAGCCAGAGGAAGTTTATCAATGGATAGAGGATGCGGGATTTGAAATATGTGGCAAATCCGGCATTCGTTCATTCAGTGATTACATTGGCAATATGCAATACATGGGAGACTACACTGCTGAAGATGTTCTAAAAATAGAGCAGCAGCTGTGTCGCCAAGAACCCTATCTCTCCATGGGCCGATACATACATGTATCGGCGAGGAAAAAACAATAACAGGAAAGACCATGAGTGATAACACTCTGATTGCGGATGACCGACCGATTGATGAACTCGTCGGTTGGGTCAAGCAGCATGATTTTGCATTGAATCTTTCCACAGAACGGTTGGCATTTCTCATATCCATTACGGTATTGGGTAATGAAAGATTTGATGAAGAACTTGGGGAAGGCGAACTGCATGACGCGTTCAAGATCGTCACCCAACAGTTCGAGCAAACGGGCGAAGCGACCGCGTTTCGTGCCAATAATGCGATTAATGAATTAGTTAAACAGAGGCTGCTAAGTCGTTTTACCAGTGAGATAAACGATGGCGCAAGCATCTACCGTCTCAGTCCACTAGCGATTGGCATTACGGATTACTACGTCAGGCATCGTGAGTTCTCAAAACTCAGACTGTCTATCCAGCTTTCTATGGTGGCGGATGAAATGGCGAAAGCCATTCTCGCGGCTCAAGAAGGCGGGACGGTTGGTCACTGGCGTAAGAACGTGTTTGGTGTTCTGAAATACTCAGTGGGTGAAATCTTCGACCAGATTGATTTGAACCAACGAGTTATGGATGAGCAGCAGCAGTCGGTCAAATCGCAAATTGCAGAGCTACTTAATAAAGACTGGCGAGAAGCCATCAACAATTGCGAAGCTTTGTTGTCTGAAACCTCTGCTAACCTTCGTGAGCTTCAAGATACTCTGCAAGCAGCAGGGGATGAACTACAAACTCAAATACTTGATATTCAAGAGATTGTCTATGGCGATGATGAGCTTGAGTTTGTGGGAGAGGCGCTCTTTGGCTTACAAATGAAGTTAGATCGAATCATCAGCTGGGGTCAGCAAGCGATCGATTTATGGATTGGTTACGATCGTCACGTGCATAAATTTATCCGTACTGCGATCGATATGGATCAAAACCGAGCATTCAGCCAAAGACTTCGTCAGTCCGTGACCGACTACTTTGACGCGCCATGGTATTTAACCTATGCCGACGCAGAAAAACTCACCGACCTTCGTGATGAAGCTTTGGTGCTTCGTAATGACGAAGTGACGGGGGCTGTGCCACTTGAAGTGGAATATGAAGAATTTGAACAAGTAAATGATGAACTTGCCGAGCGTATTGGAGACATGCTGAAAGTGCATAAAGAGCAGGGCGCTCCAATTGATTTAGGCATAGTGCTTCGAGACTATCTTGCTGCACACCCACACACTCATCATTTCGATCTAGCAAGAATCGTTGTGGACCAAGCAGTTCGGTTGGGTTACTCACAATCCGATTACTCCGCCATTCAACCAGATTGGCAAGCTATCAACGATTTTGGCGCAAAGGTACAAGCAAATGTCATCGACAAATATTGACGAATACATGTCAGAAAAACTGGCAAAAGCGATAACAAATCCGCTTTTTCCTGCACTAGATAGTGCACTTCGTGCGGGCAAACACATCTCCTCAGAAGACTTGGATAATCACGCTCTTTTGTGTGATTTTGATGTGGAACTGGCGAGTTTCTATCAGCGCTATAACACGGAATTGGTGAAAGCGCCTGAAGGATTCTTCTATTTACGCCCTCGTTCGACCACGTTAATCGGTCGAAGTGTGTTGTCAGAATTAGATATGCTGGTGGGCAAAGTACTGTGCTTTTTGTATTTGAGCCCAGAGCGTCTAGCTCATGAAGGCATCTTTACCAATCAAGAACTGTATGACGAGTTATTGGCACTCGCTGATGAAAAGAAACTGATGCGGCTCGTCACTAATCGCGCAACAGGATCGGATCTCGATAAAGAAAAGCTGTTTGAAAAAGTACGTACGTCTTTACGACGTCTACGCCGCCTAGGTATGACGATCTCTATTGGCGATACTGGTAAGTTCCGCATCAGTGAGGCGGTGTTCCGCTTTGGTGCCGACGTTAGGGTTGGTGACGATATGCGTGATGCTCAATTGAGACTGATTCGCGATGGTGAAGCGGTAGCGCATACTCAAGCACCATCACAAGGTAGCTTAATTCCTAGCGAAGAAGTGAAAGAGACAGAGTTAACCGAACAATTGGATATTCAGCAACATGATCAGGAGGCTGACGTATGATTGAAAGAGGTAAGTATCAATCAATGACGATGGTCAACTGGAACGGCTTTTTCGCGCGTACTTTTGACATTGATAGCCTAGTGACCACGTTATCTGGAGGTAACGGTGCGGGCAAATCTACTACAATGGCGTCATTCATCACGGCTCTGATCCCCGACCAAAGCTTGCTTCACTTTAGAAATACGACAGAAGCCGGCAGTTCTCAGGCATCGAGAGATAAAGGCCTATACGGTAAGTTGCAACCAGGCACATGTTACTCGGCACTCGACGTTGTGAACTCACGTAATCAACGAGTCTTGTTCGTGGTTAAATTGCAGCAAGTTGCTGGACGAGATAAAAAAGTCGATATCAAACCGTTTATTATTCAAGGTTTGCCAAGCAGCGTTAAGCCGACCGATATCCTAATAGAAGCAGTGTCTGACAACCACGCTCGTGTCCGCCAAATTAATGAAGTGAAAGATGCGGTCAGCGGTATGGAAAGCGTTCACTTTAAAACGTTTAATTCTATTGTTGATTATCATGCACAAATGTTTGAGTTTGGTGTCTTGCCAAAGAAATTGCGTAATAGCAGCGACCGCTCGAAGTTTTATCGTCTGATTGAAGCCTCGCTTTATGGTGGTATTTCAAGCGCCATTACTCGCTCGCTTCGTGACTATCTATTGCCTCAAAATGGTGGTGTGAAAAAAGCATTCCAAGATATGGAATCGGCACTGCGCGAAAACCGTTTAACCCTAGAAGCCATCAAAACGACGCAAGCCGACCGTGATCTGTTCAAGCACCTTATTACTGAATCAACGAACTATGTTGCTGCAGATTATATGCGCCATGCGAATGAGCGCCGTAATAAGCTTGAAACTACAATGGCGATGCGCAATGAGTTGTTTGGCTCAAGACAAACCTTGATTGCACAGAATGAATTGCTAAATAAAGTTCAGCAAGAACTGTCCATGCTTCTCGAAAGCGAATCTGGTCTCGAACAAGACTATCAAGGAGCGCAAGACCACTTACTGTTGGTTCAAAATGCTTTACGCCAACAAGAGAAGATCGAACGTTATCAAGAAGATCTTGAGGAGCTCAACGAGCGCCTTGAAGAGCAAATGATGGTAGTCGAAGAGGCCACAGAGCGTAAGTTAGGCGCAGAAGAGCAAGCGACATTCGCTGAAGAAGAAGTGGATAGCTTAAAAACGCAGCTAGCAGATTACCAACAAGCCCTGGATGTACAACAGACGCGCGCGCTGCAATATCAACAGGCGGTCCAAGCATTAGAGAAGGCGCGCGAGTTGCTTGATGATGACGCTCTGGAGCAAGATGGCGCTGCGTCTAAACTAACTCAGCTGAAAACCGAAGAAGCAGAACGTACTACTCAATTGCTGGAATTTAAGCATAAGCTGGATATGTCTTCTGCTGCGGCGAAGCAGTTTGAGCTTGCATTAGAACTGGTCCAGCAAGTCGCAGGCGATGTGCCTCGGAATAAAGCAGCAAGCGCGGCAAGAGCAGCGTTAAAGCAAGTGGATGAACAGCGTCAACTGCTTGGCAATGAATCCCAGCTACGAGCACAGTTCCGTGATACTGAAAAGAACATTGAACGCCAAGTGCAAGCTCAGCAACTGGTTAACGATCTCCATAGTGTTGGCGTCACAATAGCCAATGAAATGGATATTGAGATAGAAGTAGAGCGTCAGCGCGAAAAAGTGCTAGAAGGCGAGCAACGACTTGAGCAGTTACGTGAATCATCAAGTGACGCGAAGCAGCGCGAACAGGAACTGGCTTCTGAAATTAGTAAACTTGAGCGTTATGCTCCTCAATGGATTAAGTCATACAACGCGCTAGAAGAGTTAAGAGAGCAAAGTGGTCTGGAACTGACAGATCGAGCGGATGTTATCAGCTCAATGCAGGAAGTGAATGATAACGAACGTAAAACCTCATTTGAACGCGACTCATTAGCGAAACGTCGCGAAGAACTTGATCTTGAAATTGAACGTCTTGCGTCTCCGGGTGGTTCAAATGATCCACGCTTAAAATGTTTGGCAGATACACTGGGTGGCGTGCTTCTCTCTGAGATTTACGATGACATTACTATTGATGATGCGCCGTACTTTAGCGCAATGTATGGTCCAGCTCGTCACGCGATTGTAGTGTCAAACCTTGATGGAATTAAAGAAAAGCTGGTAGAGCTTGATGAT
Organism: Vibrio barjaei; assembly: GCF_001639065.2. Lineage (GTDB taxonomy): Bacteria > Pseudomonadota > Gammaproteobacteria > Enterobacterales > Vibrionaceae > Vibrio > Vibrio barjaei. The sequence continues at coordinate 73,605 of NZ_LQXO02000029.1, read as the reverse complement.
TGTCCAGAAGATTTGTACATCATCGAAGGCGACATCGATGCATTTGATGATAGTTCATTTGATGCTGACGAATTAGATGGTGCGGTGTGCGTACAGCTTAATGAAAGACAGTTACGTTACTCGCGTTTTCCGAAGATCCCTCTATTTGGCCGAGCGGCGCGTGAACAGCGTTTGGAGCTGCTGCGTGAACAACGTGAAGAGACCGTTGAAAAGCACGCGAAAGCGGCGTTTGATGCACAAAAGCTGCAACGTCTTTACCAAGCATTCAATGCTTTCGCTGCACAGCATATGCAGCTAGCATTTGAATCCGACCCTGAAGTACAGCTAGCGCGTCTGCGTGAGCAACGAAGTGCTGTAACTCGTGAACTAAGTGACCACAAACAACGTGAACAGCAGATCAACTCGCAGCTGGTGGCGACAAAGCAATCGGTCGGTTTACTCGATCGATTGGCGATTTCATCAAATGTTTTGTTTGATGAGACATTGATTGAGCGATTTGCAGAACTGCAATCGCAAATGGAACAGCTAACCTCAGCGAACGCGTATGTTAATCAGCACGGCTCTACACTAGAAAAACTGTCTAGTGTAGTCAATGCGTTGGATAGTGACCCAGAGCAGTTTGAAGCGTTAACGGAGCAATACCAATCTGCGGACAAAAATCTGCAAGTATTAAAAGCGCAGATCTTTGCCGTTGCCGATTTGGCTGAGCGTCGTCCTTACTTTGCTTATGCTGATTCCATAAATATGTTGAATCAAAGTAGTGAACTTAGTGAGCAACTTAAAGCGAAGTTAGTGCAAGCTGAATCAACGCGTGCTCGTTTGCGCGAAGGCTTAAAGCAAGTTCAGGAGCAAGCCAACCAATACAACCAAGTACTGGCGTCTCTTAAGAGTTCCCATCAAGCTAAACTGGAAACGGTTCAAGAGTTTAGAGCAGAGCTTCAGGAATACGGTATTGTCCCTGATGAATCCGCATTGGAACGTGCAGAGCAGCGTCGTAATGAGCTTCAGTTAGCATTGCAAACATCTCGTACTCGTAAGAGTGAATACGAGAAAACCATGACGTCCACTGAACTTGAAATGAAGGGTTTGGCGAAACGTCTGAAAAAGGTTCAGAAAGAGTACGTCGAGTTACGTACCTATGTGGTAGCAGCAAAAGCGGGATGGTGCAGTGTATTACGTCTAGCCAAAGCTAATGACGTAGAGCGTCGATTACACAAACGTGAACTCGCCTACATGAGTGCTGGTGAATTGCGTTCAATGTCGGATAAGTCATTGGGTGCGCTGCGTTTGGCAGTCGCTGATAACGAAGATTTGCGTGATTCACTGCGTCAATCGGAAGATACTTCCAAACCAGAACGTAAAGTCCTGTTCTATATCGCTGTATACCAACATCTAAGAGAACGTATCCGTCAGGATATCATCCGTACCGATGATCCGGTTGAAGCCATCGAAGAGATGGAAGTAGAGCTGGCTCGCTTGACTGAAGAACTGACGCAACGCGAAAATCGCTTAGCTATTAGTTCGGACTCGGTATCAAGCATCATCAAGAAAACGATTCAGCGCGAGCAGAATCGAATTCGTATGCTTAACCAAGGTCTATCGAATATTCATTTCGGTCAGGTGAAAGGCGTAAGACTTAATGTCAAGATTCGTGAAAGCCATGAGCAATTGTTAGTCGCTCTAACTGGTGAGCACAAAGACTTGTTCGAGACAACGCGTTATACCTTCTCTGAAGCGATGGCTAAGTTGTTCCAGCGTGTTAACCCACATATCGATATGGGACAACGCTCTCCGCAAGTATTGGGCGAAGAGTTACTGGATTATAGAAACTACCTTGAGCTCAGTGTTGAGGTTAACCGTGGTTCGGATGGTTGGCTGCAGGCGGAATCGGGCGCACTATCGACAGGCGAAGCCATCGGTACTGGTCAGTCGATTCTGTTAATGGTAGTGCAAAGCTGGGAAGAAGAATCGCGCCGTTTGCGTAGCAAAGATATTTTGCCTTGTCGTTTATTGTTCCTAGATGAAGCCGCGCGTCTTGATGCTAAATCCATCGCGACACTATTTGAACTTTGTGACCGCCAAGACATGCAGTTACTCATTGCCGCACCGGAGAACATCAGCCCAGAGAAAGGGACGACGTATAAACTGGTGCGTAAAGTGTTCAAAGATCACGAGCATGTTCATGTTGTCGGTCTTCGCGGTTTTGGTGAGAACAAACGATTAGATGATGCTGAAAAGTTAGTTGAACAAGTAACAGCGTAAAGAAAAACTAAAAAGCCTTCTTGTTGGAAGGCTTTTTTTTTAGCTTATGCAAGTTGAGTAGAGATCTTGCCCTAACAGTTCTCCACTTTTCTTAATAGATCGCTTTTTACGATTTCTAGCGCCTTGAGTGCAACTTTAGGATCAACTTCGTTACTTTCCAATAGAAAGATGAGATCAACGGCAAGTTTGATTTCTTCAGGTGCATTATCGAGCCCAGATTCAGAAGACATTATATAAACCTCATCTTTTGATTGATGGTGTGCTGAATCGCATTCATAGCATTGCGGCAGCGTTGTAAACGTTGTTCGGTCGAGATAAGTTGTGGCTTGGTCGTTTGACCATCTGTCAGGCTCTGTTCTTGTTGCCTCACAAGAGTGCACAACTTTTGTTCCCAAACTTGATGTTGTTTAAGGTCAGCCCTCAATTGTTCGAGGGATTTGCTTTCTAAAGCAGTATCAGTGGGTGTATTAGTAATGAGCAAGATTCGCTCAATCGCTTCAAGTTGCTCGGTGAACTTTGTCACCCAAATTTCTGAAGAAGAGCCGCCAATACCTTGCTTACTCAGCGTGATGATTTTGTCTAAGGTTCGCTCGGTTTCTGTAACGCAAGGTTGAAGCAGAAAGTTGGAAGAGGAGAAAAGGTGTTTATCAAACAGTGGCTTTTTGTGACCACGATTTTGAAAATCAAATGCTTGAGCATCTTGGTGGAGTTGCTTTAGTCGAGCTTTAACTTCAGGCAATTTCATTGCAGCTCCTCTTTCTCTTCTATCAAATTATAACCAAGCATCATACGCTAGTTTGATGGCCAGAATGCTTACGACGGTAACAAAGATAGGTCGAATGAACTTGGCACCAAATCGAATAGCGGAATGCGCACCGATATAAGCACCAGCCATTAAGCACAGCCCCATGGTTAAGCCCAAAACCCAATTAATATGGCCTAATACCGCGAACGTTATCAGTGAGGTAAAGTTACTGGTGAAGTTCATGGCTTTTGAGAGACCGGAAGCGAATAAAATGTTCAGCCTGTATAAAGCCATTGAACTGACTGTCCAGAATGCACCAGTACCAGGACCGGCAACACCATCGTAAAAGCCTAAAGACAGTCCTTGTAAGTACTGCTTTCGATTAAACTTTGGACAACCCACATGAACCTTGTTCTGTTCATCGCCTTGAGGTGCTTTTTGAAAAACCGTGTAGAGCGCTGCGGCAAGAATAATAAGAGGTAGGATCTTCTCTAACCATTCGGTACTGATCATATCAACAACGAGAGTACCAATAGTCGCACCGATGAGGGTCGCAATAAAAGCACGATACCAGCATTCAGGGCTAAATAACCTTTTGCGATAGTACGTAAACGCCGCGGTAGATGAAGCGAATGTAGCTGCCAGCTTGTTGGTACCAAGTGCTATGTGTGGGGGAAGTCCTAGCGATAGCAGTGCAGGTACCGTTAGCATTCCGCCACCACCTGCGACCGCGTCAATAAAGCCAGCGGCAAAGGCGACAAGCGCCAAAATAACCAACATGCTAGGTTCGATAAATTCCATCGAGATTTGAGACCTTAGTATTCTATTGTTCTTTTAAAAGGGGGTAGGGAATCGAGCAGAGACTTGCCATACCTTTTTGTGACGATTCGCCTATCGAGAATATAGAGAGTTCCACAGTCTCTTTCTTTACGTAGCAAACGGCCCGCAGATTGTATCAGTTTTTTACTCGCCTCTGGAACTGTAATCTGAATAAACGGATTGCCACCTTTGCTTTCTATATATTCGGCGTGTGCTTGCTCGATGGGAGAAGTCGGCACCGCAAAAGGTATTTTTGTGATAATTAAGTTCTCTAACAGCTCTCCAGGCAAGTCTAGTCCCTCAGAGAAACTTCCTGTGCCGAAAAGCACACTGGTTTTTTGACATTGAGTTAGTGTTTTATGTTTATTTAGAATTTCAGTGCGTGATTTCTCACCTTGAACCTGCAGATGCCAGCCTTTTAGAGCAAACTTTGAGCGAACATCATCGGCGACCTTATTCATTTGCCAATAAGAGGAGAACAGCACCAAGTTACTTTTGCCATCCTGAATAAAGTCAAACAGCTTTTCTGTCAGCTCTTCAGTGAACTGTGGGGCCTGTGGCTCATTGCGCATTTTTGGCACGATAAGCTCTGCCTGGTCAGCATAATTAAAAGGTGAAGCTAACGCTAAAAACTGAACGCCGTCCTCAGATTTCTGACTGATACCTGCTTGATTACAGAAAAAAGCGAAGGAATTGAGTGCACGCATCGTCGCTGATACAAGGACGGCGCCCACACATCGAGACCATAATTGCTGATCTAATTGCCAGCCTACCTCAAGAGGCGCGACACTGATAACGTAGTCACCCTCACGCTCTTTGCTTTTTTCTACCCAGCGTGCCAATGGTGCGCCTTTCTCTTTCTTAGGCTCGGCCATGAGCCGCCAAACGGCGGCTAGATTATCAAAGCGCTGAATATAAAAACCCAATTCGGCTAAAGCGGGTTCGGCTAGTTTGGCTGATACCTCTCCATCTTTGAGTCTTTCTGAAATGAGGTCAGCAATTTTCGCTGATGCTTGTGCGCCTTTCTGAGAAAACTGTTTTAGTGCTTTAGACTGTTCTTCTAGCCAGCTGGGTAGCTCGCCATTCTCGAAACGACAACTCTCTTCTTCAAATGGAAGACCAGAGCAATAAGAGTTGACCTCATTTAATAGAGGGATGAGCTGCTGTATGGAATCCTGTAGTTCGTTGCGAAAGCGAGCCACCCGCTTCTCATCGGCCAAACCAGAGAACTTACTAGCAGACTGGTTCAATCTTTCTAACCACGAAGCTGCACCTTTTAAAGTGGCGGCAGCTGATGCGTGGTCGCGCGCAACGTGCGGAAGGTGATGAGCCTCATCGAAGATAAAGATAGTGTTTTCTGGGTCCGGTAAGATAACACCGCCTCCAAGATCTGCATCGGCCATCACCAAACTGTGGTTGGCAATAATGACATCGTTTTTATCTAGTTCAGAGCGTGCTTTAGCGAATGGGCAACCTCGGTGAGCAGGTAAACTGTTATTACAGCTGTGCTTTTCGCTGACGATGGTTTGCCAAATGACATCGTCAATGGGTTTAGGCCAGGAGTCTCTATCGCCGTCCCACTTACCCTGAGCTAGTTTCTCGTACATGAGTTGAAGCTGCTCTATATCAGATTTTTTAGGCTTACTTTCAAACATGGCCATTTGGCCGCCATCGGCACCGCTTGCCACGGCCAATTTCTCGGCGCAGCAATAGCGTTGTCTTCCCTTAGCAATAATAAAAGAGAAGTTTTGGTCGGTGATACGTCGGAACAGTGGCAAATCCTTATCAAGAAGCTGCTCTTGCAAGGCAACCGTTGCAGTAGAAATAACCACCTTACGATTATTTTGAACGGCAACGGGTATAGCCGCCATCAAATAAGACAGACTTTTACCAATTCCAGTGCCGGCTTCAGCAACAATCATCCGAGTGGATTTGTGATATTGACCGCATAGTGTTTTAGCGATTTCTGAAACAAGATAATTCTGAGCTCGACGCGGAACAAAGTTTTCTAGCTGGTTTTGAAGGTTTTGATAACTCTGACGAATGGATTGTTGGATTTTACTGGTAAGCATAAACAGCCCTAAATTGACGACGAGCGAGTGTAGCACACTTTAGCTAGTGAAAAATATGTTCAAAAACAGTCGCATCTAGTGTGGGTATTTAGATCAAAGTCACAAAAAATAAGTGAACTTTCACATTAGGTTATATTTTTTACATGGTAAAAAATATAAAACCCCAAAAAACATATTTGTAACGAATAAAATTCTATTAAATGCGTGTTGTTCACCCATTTTGTAGAATTAAATTTATGAATGTTACCTAAAAACAAGACTGGTATTGCAATCGAAAGGTGTTCAAAAAATTTGCGACACATCACTAATAAATCTGTAATGCATTGATTTATATGCTTTTACATATATTTATTTATTTTGTTTAGAGTGTTTGACATTGTCTGATAACTTTTGCATTCTTGGTTTCGAGATTTAAAGACGCTGAATCAACCAAAGGACAAAAGGTTGTCGTTCTGAAGGAAGATTTAGACGTCACATATATTAAAAAAGGGAACCGAAAAGGAATTCCCATCTAAGAAAAGGCAGTGGATTATCATGAAAAAAACTCTAGTAGCTCTAGCTGTACTAGCAGCGGGTTCTGCGCAAGCAGGTATCGAAATCTATAACGAAAACAAAGTTACTGTTAACCTAAAAGGTGACATTGAAGTTGTTTACTTGAAAGATGTGACTGATGGCGCTGAATTCCAACAGCAGATTCAAGACGCAGACTTTGGTTTTGATACTCGCTACGCAATCAACGATGACCTTCAGTTTGGTGCATATTGGGAATTTGATGGCGCAAACGACAGTGTAACTAAAGGTACAAGCAAAACAGTTGAAGCTGGTAACACTTACGTAGGTGTTTATTCTCAAGCAGCTGGTTCTTTGATCGTTGGTCGTCTTGACTCAGTCCTAGATGATGCAGGTATTGGCTCAGATTACCAATTTGGTGTGAACTCTTTCTTCTCTAAAGGTTCTCCATTTGGAGCTGACGAGTCTGTTCGTTACGACCTTGATAAAGGCATGTTTTATGGTGCTTTAGCGTATAAGCAAGACAAAAACGGCAACGCAAGTCTTGGTAAAGACGGTTACATGTTCGATGGTAAAGTTGGTGTACGTGTAGCTGATTTTGACTTTACAGGTTTCTACGGCAATGCAGATTTCTCTGGAGATGATGCACGTCTAGGTGGTTCAGAAACTAAACTTGAAGGTAAAGAAACTCTTTACGCAGTAGAAGGTCGTTGGGCTGGTGTTGAAAATCTAAACCTAGAACTAGGTTACTACAACATGAAGCTAGATCCTACTGGTGATGAGTCACTTACACGTCAAACTTACGCGTTTGCTGCGGACTACACTATCAATCAAATTATCATCGCAGCAGGTGTGAGCCAATCTAAGTATGATGAAGACCTATCTGATGGTACTGCTAACGGCACATGGGATACACAAACTAACTGGTTTGTGAATGCTGGTTATCTTGTAGCTCCAGGTGCGACTGTTTATGCTGAAGTTGGTGGTAACGATGGTTACTCGAACGTAGGTACTTCAGCTGCCCCAGACATCAAGCAAAATGGTACAGGTTTCGCAGTTGGTGTTAAAGCTGAATTCTAATAGCTGAAACTAAAGTCTTATATATTGAAAGAGCCACCTAACGGTGGCTCTTTTTTATGCGGGGAATCAACATTTTATGGCCAAATATTCTTAAATATGGCTATTTTAGTACAAAAATCTGTGGCATTCTAAATGCCGTAGCCCAATTGTATTTTGTAAGGGAGTAGGGTCTGTGAAAAAAAGTATGGTGGTCGCGTTAGTTACTCTTTGCTATTCATTTTCAGTCAGTGCAGCGACACTCATTCCGTTGAAAGGTGTCTCAGTTTTTTTCATTAATGGTCAGGAAGCGGATAATAGAATCGGGGAAAACGAGCTGGTACCCGGAGAAAACCAAGTCGTCGTTAGAATGGATAAAAAGGTGGGTAAAGGAGGCGGTGCAAGTGTATATACTTCTGCTCCTTATGTTCTTACATTCAATGTCTCTGGTGATGAAGTAAAAATCAATCATCCAGTAGCCAGAAGTGAGCAAGAGGCAAAAGCCGCATTTAGAACAGATCAACCTGACTGGCGCATAACACAAGACGGCAGTACCCTTTCCTATTCTCAAGAGAAACTTCAAGCACAAAGCGGTTTCTTACCTTATATGAAAATGGATGAGCTGATTGCAGCACACAACGCTGAAAGAGGTATTGTCTTCGATAATGGTCAAATGACTAAAGCGGAACAAGCTGCTACAGCAACCTTAGTGACAGCAGCTGCGGTAGCAACTTCTAAGGATGTTACCGCTGTAAATAATAACGTTCCGAAAACCACAGTAAAATCTGAACCGATAAAAGCAGAAAATGTCGAGCAGCTGAAAGCTTGGTACCTTAAGGCCTCAAAAGAAGAACGTAAAGAATTCCGCAAGTGGATGATTGATCAAGAATAATCATTTGATGTGATGGATATTACAAAAAGGAGGCTTTTGCCTCCTTTTTCATTAGTAGTGTCTGACAGGAAGTTAACCAATGTTTAGCGATTTTGGGCTATCATTACTTTAATTAACGTTTGTCTCAAATCTTACTGTGAACCGATTTATCTCTCATATTCTACGCTTTCCTAAGCTAACACTTTTTCTTGTCCTTTCTTTGACCGCTCTTTGTGCTTGGTATGGTCAACAACATTTTAAAATGAACGCGGATTTGTCTTCTCTGGTAAAACAAGAGGGGCAATGGGTTGAGAATTTAGCAACGTTAGATCGCACGTTCCCTGATACTGGGAATGTCGTGTTGCTTATTACTAGTAATACCGACCCGCAGTTAAAACAACATGTTGACGATTTGTCGGATGCTTTAGCAAAAGAGGCTTTGTTTAAAGAAGTCTTCGCGCCAAGCTCGCTTTCTTGGTTTCAACAATACTCGCTGGGCTTTTTGTCGGACACAGAATTTCTACATCTGTTAAAAACAGCACAGGATGAAATTGAACCTGCAGTTCAAGCAGCGAGAGGACAAAATATTAAGCAATATTTCGGTTCCCTCGATACGCAAGAGCAAGCGTCCCTTGGTCCTCTGTTGTCAGCAATTGATAGCAAGGTAGTAGACTGGCAACAATTATTAAAAGCTAACATATCGATACCTAAAGCGTTTGCTATTACCATAGTAGCTCAACCTGACGACGCTGCAAAAGAGCCCAATAGAGCGATAATTGAAACAATTCACCGTATTATTGAATCTCAGAATTTACCCAGTGACATCAAAGTCCAAATCACCGGCCAAGCAGCTTTGGACTTTGATGAAATCGCCGATGCCAACAACAGTATTGCTATTGCTGGATCTGCGTCGTTATTAGGTTTGGTTCTAATACTAGCTATCGGCATTCGCTCTTTACGTGTCATTCTTGCTTGTTACGTAACAGTACTAGTTGGTTTGGTATGGACATTTGCCGCAGGTTTATTTGTTGTTGGGTCTTACAATACGATTTCGATCGTATTTATGGTTATGTTTATCGGTTTAGCCGTCGACTTTTCCATTCACCTCTGTTTGCATATTCATGAACTAAGAGCAAGAGGTGATAGTAACGTCACAAGTTTGAAAGCAGCGGCATCTCACGCCATTAAGCCGCTTACCCTGTGTGCCTTATCTTCAGCGTTGGGCTTTCTAAGCTTTTATCCTACTAGCTACACTGGTTTAGGCGAGTTGGGCATTATATCTGCTTTGGGTATGATTTTAGGTTTGGCCGCCACCTTTATCGTTATACCGTTGTTCTTCACTTTGTTTGGGTATCCAACAGTGAAGCATCAAGTGGATACTCACCGATTTGTATGGTTTGGACAAAAACTAAATGAGAATAAAAAGCGGGTAGTGGTCGCCTCCTGCCTTCTCGCGGTTGTTATGGGGTATGGCGCAACACAGTTTAAATTCGATTTCTCGACATTGGTTCTTAAAAACCCTAACTCTGAGTCGGTGGCGGGCTTAAATGCACTTCAGCAATATGGCCTTGGTTCAAGTTATCAATTGTATGCAACAGCAAAGGATCAACAAGAAGCTGAGCAGTGGAAAAAAAGGCTATTGAGTCAGACGAGCGTTCAAGATGTAACAATAGCGAGTGATTTTCTACCTAATAAAATCGAACAGCGATACTCACAACTAAACAATGCGATCAATACCCAGTCAGCCGACGAACCAATGGATTATGCCGAATTTAGACGGTCTGCATTGTCAAAACATTGGGTCGACGCTGAGAAATTGCCTACCGATATTGATACCCAGAAAGTGACAAGGAACCTGTTTGAGAACCTTTCATTGCTTGTTAATAACTCGGAAACTAAGCTAGTCGCTCCGTTAGTCAGTGATTTACCAAGAGCACTACAGCAACGCTACGTTAGTAATAACGGCGAGTGGCTGGTTGCCGTTACTCCAAAGGGAGATATGACAAATGTTTATGAATTGGAACAGTTTATCTCTCAAGTGAAAAAAATCGCTTCTAATGCAACGGGGCGTGCAGTAGCAGAGCAAGAAGTTGGAAGTATTATTGTCCAAGCGTTTCAAGCCGCCATCTTGATGTCGGTATTTGGTATTGCGCTCATTTTGATTTGGACAGTAGACAAGAAGCGTGATGTTATTTTGATCTTTATTCCGCTTGGCTTAGCTTCAATTACCACTTTAGGCATGATGCATTGGTTTAATCTTTCAATGAACATGGCCAATATTATTGTTATCCCTTTGATATTTGGCTTGGGGGTCGATAATGGTATTCACATCGTTAAGCGTTTTAGAGCAGTTAGAAACATTGAGGCTTTCTTTAAAACCTCTACACCTAAAGCGTCCTTGATTAGTTGCCTAACGACACTCGCCACTTTTGGAGCACTAATCGTCGCAGAACATAGAGGAATGCACTCTATTGGCTTAGTGCTAACCATCGCACTTAGCTGCATCTTGGTATTTAGTTTGGTTTTACTACCAGTATTACTAGAACTAACAAAGAAAAAAGCGGCACATAGCCAAAGCCAATAGGTGGTCATCCCTGCGCAGGCAGGGATCTACTCAAAGCGTGCACTCAGTACCGTGGTAACAAGAACCCAGCCTCCGTAGGTAGTCAATTACCCAAAGCGAACATAAACTCAAATTAGATGTAAATTCCATTATTATCTAATTAAGTCGATGCTTTAGATTTAACTTTGGCAATCTCGGTAGTTAGAATCGCGCATCCAAAGTAACAAAGAAGCTCTTACGTTGCCCCAAACCCATTTCAGTAACTAAAACCCAATTTGGAGTAAACTCGTACTGAGCGCCTAACAGGGTGTTCCAGTTATTTGCGAGACTTTGATTAACCGTAAACTTGGCGTTTTGTATGAAGCCTAGGTCTCCTAATCCACCAAGAGGGAGATCTTTGACGTTTCCAGTTAAAGTTTGTTCGATGTTTTGATACTGAGCGCCAACCCAAGCTCTAACTGGAAAGTTCGTATTTCTTGAAAAGTCGTAGCCAATTCGCGGCGACACCACAATAGAATCAATTTCACCATCGATTACTGTCAATTTTGTTTTTGTATAACTAGCATCAACGAGTGCAAAGATACTTTCATAGCCACCGGCTATAACCGTACCTGTGCCGTACATATAACCATCCAAGTCTAGACGAAATGGTGCATTAATGTCGTCGATACTAACTTCGTGTTGGCCTAAAAAGCCTAAGTCAATTGTACCGTTGGCTGATGTAATAGTGGTTTCCGAATAACCATTCAACTTGCCCCCAATCGCATAGAAGTTAAGGAACGGCAATATCCAAACGTCGGCCTTTAATGTAAGTACTTCACTTTCTTGGTAGCCGCCCTGTGTGTTGATATTCAGGTCTTTAATAATGCTAGGTAAACCAGTCAAAGCAATAGAGTCGACATTAATACCTTGAGACACATTCATATACCCCAAGCTAAGTCCAACCGCTTCGGGTAAAGTATACCCACGCTCTTCTGCTTCCTTCTTAAATAGAGGTAGCTCGATGGCGCTAGCTGAACTTATGCCTACAGAAATTAAGGCAGAAGCAGTTACAGCGCGTTGGAAAATGGAAACAAGAAAACTGGTCATTGATGGTCTTACTATTGGCTCAAATTATAAGATCGCGGATTGTAGAGGACTAAAACATATATGGGAAGAGAATTAATGGTAAGGCTGAGCAAAAAGTCCGCTAAATGATAAGAGCGGACTTTGGTCTGAAATGCACTATTAGTTATTTGTCGACATTGAGTGCAATCGAGTTTTCTGTTGCGAACGCTGTCGCGACGTTACCATTAGCTAGTGAGACTCCAGAAGCAGTTAAGAGAATGTTAGTCGTTCCAGCAGCAGCGACTGCAAAGTCATATGTACCAGCCTCGACCTCTAATACTGCGGTATCTTTAAAATTAACCCCTTCCAAAACTACAGTGCTCGCAGAGAACCCGGAGCCTGCGGCGGCGGCGTGAATGTCAACAGTGCCTGCAACTGGATTGGCGTGTAATACACGCAGTTTCGCGTAAGAGGCCACACTTCGGAGATCATCTTCGATTACAACAGGTTCAATTGATTGGTCCGAAAAACGTCCCACAGCAAAAATCGTCGTTTCCGAACCTGCAGCAAATGATGTTCCTGGAGCTTGAATTGCTTCGGGTGTAGTAGCTCCTGTAGGGGTTACGGTTAAGTCATATGATGAAGCGGCCAAATCGAGACTCTTGATTTTCTCAAAACCAATAACATTTAGCCCAGTTACTACGTTACCTGATGCTCGAACGTCCACGTCACCAAGGTCGGCAACGGCATGACCTACTCGCACAGTTGCTTTTTCTCCTGTACTACGCAAAACGCTCACAGCCGAACCGTCGGCGACTAGCAAATTAACAGGTGATACAATACCTCCGCTGACATTTGGAACAGCGGTGACCATTAGATCGCTGCCACCGTCTAATGTCAGGTTTCCACTGTCGTACACGACATCTGCGTCAGTACTCTGGCCGGCTAGCGTAATTCTAATACGATAATCACCCGCAGGTAACGTCACTGGTAGCTGAGATTCGTCTTCTTTGAAAGCAAGGTCAGAAACGGCGACGGTGCTGGCACTAATACTTGGGTCTGTTGTCAGGTGAATATCGACTCCACCGACTCCAGGATGACCATGTAAAACATCCAATCGAATGGATTGAGTGTCTGGACCAGTGGCCGAACGTGATAAAATGACAGGCTCGATTGAGCTGACGTTATTGACTGCAAAAACGTCATACTGCATGTCTGGCGCAAAATTGACAGCATTAGCAGTAATCACATCCGCGGTGGCATCTCCTGCCAATAAACCTCTAACGATGAGGTCGTGATTCCCTGAATCCACAGTAATCAAACCGCTGCCCTGTTGATAATCTACATCAGAAAGTCCGCTGGCGATAGCTCCGTCAAGTAATATTGAAACCTGTGGCGCATCAGCACTAGCATGAGTCACACGAAGTTGAGAAGTAGGGGTTGAGTCGGGAGAGTCGCTTCCACAGCCAGCTAGGAACGTTGCTGCAGAAGCAAATAGTGAAAGTTTGACGATGTTCATGGTAAGCCTCATTGCATTCATTATTCGCAATTTGGCTTACGGTTCTCTTAGACTATTAGTTCATTGCATGTAGAGTAATTAGCTCTTTAGTTAAGAATAAGGTGGCAGGCTCTAAACTAAAGGATAAGCACACGGATTGCTATGATTTCTAGTCTAGCTGTTCTAAAGGTAGCCAATCTACATGAACCCCTGCTTGCTCAAACATATCTTGGCTCAGCGAGATCTTTTCACCCCAACGAGATAGGAAGTCTTCCGTTTGCTGTGGACAATGCACAACAGAAATACCGGTTTGAATTATCTTTGCAGCGCAATTAGGACAAGGGAAATGGGTAACCCAGATCTCACAACCGTCCAAATCTCGCTTTGCAAATAGAATAGCGTTCTCTTCAGCATGTAGAGTTTTGAGATATTTTGTTTCGCGTTCATCGACTTCAGCGCTATCTGAAATGCCATGGGGATACCCATTAAAACCCACAGAAACAATTCGATTATTTTTGGTAATAACGGCACCAACTTGCGTTGATGGATCTTTACTCCAGGAACCAACCAGTTCCGCCATCTGAATGAATCGTTTCGCCCATTTAGATACCATAACTACTCCGTTCTTTATCTAATTTGACCAATTTCAAAATCTCATCTGAGTGTACAAAACTTACTAGGGTAAAACGAGGGATTTTTGTAAACGATTGCAAGGTGAAACCTCGTTGGTTTCAAATAGGACGGGACTTTAAATGGCAAATGATATATTTATGCTTAGTTTGCGTTCAACCCACAACATTTTTGTGACTAATACGAAATTCTTTGTCAGAGTATCGCTAATTCTGTTTTAATTAGTCAGAAGATTATTAATCATATGGCAGAATTTGACGACGTCTTTAAGGATAGGAATAAACAATGCGAAAAACACTGTTAGCGGTTTCCCTATGTGGTCTGTGTTTTAGTGCAGGAAGCCTTGCGTTTGTAAAAGATTGGTCAACAGTAAGCGTTAGAAAAGTTGAGCAAGGTGCCAAGCAAGGTGATCTATTTGCTCAAATAGAGTTGGGTGATCGCTATGCTGACGGCAATGGTATCAAAGAAAATGATGCCAAAGCGGTGGAGTGGTATCACAAAGCGGCTGAACAGGGCAGTGAATCTGCTATGTACAAGTTAGGTATGATGTATGACAACGGTCATGGTGTAAATTATGATGCCAAAGAGGCGGCGTCATGGTTCGAAAAGGCGTCTCAAAAAGGCAGTGTTCAAGCTCAATATTATCTCGCTGGTATGTACAAGTGGGGACGCGGTGTTCCTAAGAGCAATAGTAAGGCAGTAGAGTATTATCGTCTGGCTGCTGAACGTAACTTTGATGTAGCGCAGAACAGTCTGGGCGTAATGTATGCCAAAGGACTAGGTGTTGAGCGTGATGATCTTGAAGCAGTAAAGTGGTATCGAAAAGCGGCTGAAAATGGATACGCTTATGGGCAGCGAAATTTAGCTTATAAGTATTCATTGGGAGAGGGCGTAGAGCTTAATAATGTAGAAGCTTATGCTTGGGCATCTGTTGCATCCACGAATGGTTATGCAACGGCGGAGAAGCTCCGTGATGACTTAGCGCACAAGTTAAACTCAGACGAGTTACAGCAAGCTCAACAAAAAGCAGAGCTTTATTTAGAGTCGTACTCTTCTCATCAGTGATAGAGTGGAGCCTTCATAGAAACAAAAAAGAGGAGCCATAGTTCCTCTTTTTTTGTTTCGTGCTGCACCGCATCGTGGCTGAGCTACCACTCATCTTTTGGTGCATCGTATTTTCTGCGATAGCGGGGTAGCATGGTCTCATTACCCAATAGACCACCTTGGTGAATGTACAATAGAGAGGCATCTGGGTTATCACTTAACCAAGGTAGTAGGCAACGCCACATCATTGGGTCGTAAAGTAGGTCAAACTCTATGTGGGTTTCATCTTGTAGTAACCGCCAGATCTCATAATCCTTCAGATAGAGCTTGCCAAAGTGATGTTTGTTTTCGAGCTCAAGAATGGTTGGGTAATAAGAAAAGTCACCAAGCTCGTCAAACTGTTGCATTAAGTAATGTTTTCCGCCCACACAAGGGCAAGTAAGAACTTCAATACCCTGAGGTGCTAGAACTTGCGCTAAGTACAGCGCTGTCGTTCCTGTTCCTGAAGGTAGTGCCACTTTAATCTTTTTATTTTTTTCAAACCTCGACCAACTCAGAATTTCCTCAGCTAACTGCACGATACCTTGGCGGGCTGATTGAAAGCGTCCCCCTTCGGGCACGATATAGCTGTCAGTAGAACTAGCGAAGTTAGCTTGAATATAGGCATGAGGATGCGGTGCGTTTGGACCTAACTGCTCCTTGAGGGAGATAATCTCAGCACCAAGCTCTTTAGCTGCCCTGTAGTTACCATTAGGGTTTTGGTCTAACCAAGCTGGTTTGTGGTCAACAAAATACTTGAGCTTTATACCTTTTATTTTGGCCAGCGCAGCTAAAGAGGTTAAGGAATTGGCTTGGGCGGAGCCCCAACCAACGAGTTGAGTAACGTTCGTCAAATCTGTCTCTAGCAACTCTGCAAATTTCCTTGCCTTGTTGCCGTTGAAATGACTATGTAACAAGTCGTCTCGCTTCAAATGGAAATCGTGTCCTTGAAACTGATGTTGTGTCACAGGACTGTTATTGAGGTTCACGATCATACCTGACTCAAAAAAGTGGACGCTGATTCTACCTTCTCACAATGATAGACACAAACAGAGCACATACAAATGATTACATTGACGAACTATTAAATGTGGCAGAATAGCGCGTTTTCTTAGCTTAGCTTAGAAAGTGTGGGACAGTAGTCGGTTAAATTTACACAAAACTGACTTAGTGCCCGAAGTGCTATGCTGATTAGATAAATCATAGGATTTTCACTGCTAGGCCGAGAATATTTATCTAGAAGTGGCACTTTAGTAAATATTCTTGTTAATTTGCCGATACACACATAGGTGTGAAGTATATTTGCGGTAAATATGTTCTAAAGGTCAATGTTTTGCCTTACTAAAACGTATCGACCCTTTTAATTCTTTGAACGCCCTAGTAAACTTTGTTGTCCTTCTTCGTGTCTGAGTACACGATATAACTGTGAGTTTAAAAAATGAGCCAGCCTTTTCTCCCTTTATGTAGACCTGCTGTAGATGAGCAAGACATCCAAGCTGTGGTCGATGTCCTTCGTTCCGGGTGGATTACCACGGGTCCTAAAAATGCAGAGTTAGAGAATAAAGTGTCTGAACACACTGGGGCTCCACATGCCGTTGCACTTAGCAGCGCGACTGCGGGTATGCATCTAGTTTTGTTGGCTTTAGGCATTGGTCCTGGAGATGAAGTTATTACTCCATCGCTTACTTGGGTTTCTACCGTTAATATGATTACGCTTGTTGGTGCAAAACCAGTATTCGTCGATGTTGATGCTGATACCTTGATGACGGATGCTGAGAAAATTGAACCACTGATCACTAACAAGACTAAGCTTATCATCCCGGTGCATTATGCTGGGGCATCGCTTGACCTTGACCCTATTTACCAGTTAGGCGAGAAGTACAGTATCCCTGTTATTGAGGATGCGGCTCATGCTTTAGGGACCGAGTACAAAGGTAAGCCAGTGGGCAATCGTGGTACATGTCTATTCTCTACTCACGCAATCAAAAACGTGACGACGGCAGAAGGTGGTGTACTAACCACGCATGATGCTGAATTAGCTGACAAAGTACGTCGTTTAAAATTCCACGGTCTAGGAGTTGATGCTTTTGATCGTGAAACTCAAGGAAGAGCGCCTCAAGCCGAAGTCGTGGAGCCTGGCTTTAAATACAATATGCCAGATATCTGTGCGGTGTTAGCGCTTGGACAGATGGATCGAATTGCGGAAATCACCGAAAAACGTACGCAGTTAGCGCTCTCTTATCGCAGTCAGTTGGCGTCTATCAAAGGTATTACGCCATTAGGCTTGGCTTCTCATGACCACAAACACTGTTGGCACCTAATGATTGTTAGAGTGGATCCTGCGGTTGCAGGCCTAACGCGCGACGACCTAATCGCCGCACTAAAAGAAAAAGGCATTGGAGCAGGTATCCACTTTAAAGCCTGCCATACGCAAAAATACTACCGCGAGAACTACGCGGAGTTGTTCGGGGTGATTAACCCTGATTTAAAGAATACAGAACGTAACAGTAATCAAATCTGCTCACTACCGCTCTTTCCTGATATGACTCAGAATGATGTCGAACGTGTAGTTAGCGCCGTTTCAGAAATAATTGGGTAAACCATGAAACACAATCAAGCAATCAACTTTGTCTCTATCGTTATTCCGGTATACAACGAAGAAAACTGTCTGCAAGAACTGATTGATCGTACTACCAAAGCAAGTGATAGCATTGGTAAAGATTATGAAATCATTCTTGTAGATGATGGAAGTCGTGATCGCAGCGCGGAAATCATTGAAGAAGCATCAGCGAAAGAAGGGAGCCATGTTGTTGGCGTTATCTTGAATCGTAACTATGGCCAACATAACGCTATTATGGCTGGCTTTGAGCAAGTACGTGGCGATTTGATCATCACGCTTGATGCAGACCTTCAGAATCCACCAGAAGAAATTCCTAACCTTGTAGCGAAAGCTGAAGAAGGGTTTGATTCTGTGGGTACAGTTCGTAAGAACCGTCAAGACAGCGCACTTCGTCGTTACCCATCGAAGCTTATCAATAAGCTAGTGAAACGTTCTACTGGCGTTGAGATGAACGATTACGGTTGTATGCTTCGTGCGTACCGTCGACATGTTGTTGACGCAATGCTTGAGTGTCACGAGCGCAGCACGTTTATTCCTGTGCTAGCGAATGGCTTCTCTCGCCACACCACTGAGATCGATGTGCATCATGATGAGCGTGCTGATGGTGAGTCGAAATATAGCTTTATGAAGCTTATTAGCCTAATGTTTGACTTGATTACCAGTATGACAACAGCGCCATTACGCCTATTGAGCATTGTAGGTGGTGGTATCGCTGCGGCAGGTATCGCGTTTGGCGTCATCCTTATGTTGATGCGTATTATGTTTGGTTCTGAGTGGGCAGGTGATGGCCTGTTTACTTTGTTTGCTATCCTGTTTGTATTTGTTGGTGCACAGTTTGTGGGTTTAGGCTTACTTGGTGAGTACATTGGTCGTATTTACTCTGATGTAAGAGCGCGCCCACGTTTTTACGTGCAAGACGTTCTAGTTGGTGAAGCCACTAGAAATGCACGTGAAAGCGACGAATTAAAGAATAAAGAATAAGATTTGTATTTAGAGGAATATTCCATGAAAGTAGTAGTGTTTGCCTACCACAATATCGGTTGTACTGGTATTCGTAGCTTGCTAGACGCGGGTGTAGAAATCGAAGCAGTATTTACTCATGTTGATGACAGCAACGAGAACGTGTTTTTTGAATCTGTAGCGAAGCTTGCGGCAAAGAACGGTATTCCAGTTTACGCACCTGAAGACGTAAACCACCCATTATGGGTTGAGAAAATTCGTGCAATGAAGCCAGATGCACTGTTCTCTTTCTACTATCGCAATATGATCAGCCAAGAGGTGCTAGATATTGCACCTAAAGGTGGTTTCAACCTACATGGCTCTTTGCTTCCAACATATCGTGGTCGTGCGCCGATAAACTGGGCATTAGTCAACGGCGAAACTGAAACTGGTGTAACGCTGCACCAAATGGTTCAGAAAGCGGATGCTGGCGATATCGTTGGTCAAGAAAAAATTGCTATCACTGACGCTGATACGGCAGAAACGCTTCATAAGCGTATGAACACCGCATCTAGCGATCTACTGAGCAAAGTGCTTCCAACTATCGTTGATGGTTCATTCAAAACAACGGCTCAGGACGAAAGCAAAGCGACTTACTTTGGTCGTCGTACTCCTGCTGACGGTGAGATTAAATGGTCTAACGATTCTCGTACCGTATTTAACCTAGTTCGCGCGGTAACAGAACCGTTCCCAGGTGCATTCACTTTCCTTGGTGAGCGTAAGCTGACTATTTGGAGCGCGGAAGCAAGCGACAAAACATTTGATGTAACTCCTGGTACTATCGTTTCTACTACACCACTAACGATCGCTTGTGCTCAAGGTTCACTGATTGTTAAATCTGGCGAAGCAGAAAACGGCCTATATCTAGGTGGTGAGCAGCTAGCTGCAGAGCTTCATCTTGTAGAAGGTATGCGTTTTGGTCCACAAGCAAGTGCACTAATTAACGCTAAGAAGCGTCAAAAAGTACTTATCCTAGGTGCAAACGGCTTCATCGGTACTCACCTAACTAAGCGTCTTCTAGACGACGGTGGTTACGAAGTTTATGCAATGGACATGAACTCGAACCAAATCGAAGAGCACCTAAGCCACCCTGATTTCCACTTCGTAGAAGGTGATATCACCATCCACAACGAGTGGATCGAATACCACGTTAAGAAGTGTGACATCATTCTTCCACTAGTTGCTATTGCAACACCGATTGAATACACGCGTAACCCACTTCGCGTATTCGAATTGGACTTCGAAGAGAACCTGAAGATTGTTCGTGCGTGTGTGAAATACAACAAGCGCATCATCTTCCCATCGACTTCAGAAGTGTACGGTATGTCGACGGATCCTGAGTTCAACGAAGATACTTCTCCACTGATCGTTGGTCCTATCAACCGTCAGCGTTGGATCTACTCAGTATCTAAACAGCTACTTGACCGTGTTATCTGGGCTTACGGCAAGAAAGATGGCCTTAAGTTCACACTATTCCGTCCATTTAACTGGATGGGTCCACGTCTAGATAGCTTGAACTCTGCACGTATCGGTTCTAGCCGCGCGATCACACAGCTTATCCTAAACCTAGTCGAAGGTACGCCGATCAAACTTATCGACGGTGGTGAGCAGAAGCGTTGTTTCACTGACATCTCTGAAGCGATTGAAGCGCTATTCCGCATCATCGAGAACAAAGAAGGTCTGTGTGACGGTCAAATCATCAACATCGGTGCTCCAGAAAACGAAGCGAGTATCAAAGAGCTTGCTGAGACATTGGTTGAGAAGTTTGAGAACCACCCACTGCGTGACCAGTTCCCTCCATTTGCTGGCTACAACCTAGTAGAAAGCAAAGCATTCTACGGTGACGGCTACCAAGACGTTCAGCACCGTAAACCAAGCATCGCAAACGCGAAGAAATTGCTTGATTGGGAACCAAAAGTTCACATGAACGACACAATCGAAGAGACGCTAGATTTCTTCCTTAAAGGTGCAGTAGCAGAAGAGAAGTAATGGAACAGAATGAAGTCACTAAAGTCGGTCTTCGTATCGATGTAGACACTTTTAGAGGCACCAAACTTGGTGTACCTAAGCTACTCGAAATTTTCGAGAAGCACGGAGTGAAGGCTTCATTCTTCTTTACTGTTGGACCTGATAACATGGGGCGCCATATATGGCGCCTTTTGCGTCCTGCATTTCTGAAGAAGATGCTTCGCTCTAAGGCTGCTAGTCTGTACGGTTACGATATTTTAATTCGTGGCACTATCTGGCCAGGCCCCGTGATTGGCAAAAAACTTCGTCCAATTATTGAGGCGGCTGATAAAGCTGGTCATGAAATCGGTTTGCATGCTTGGGATCACCACAAGTGGCAGATGAAAACCGATACCATGTCACCTGAAGAGCTGCGTAGTGAGATTTCCAAAGGCTATAACATGCTGAAGGATATTACTGGTAGTGATCTGCCTTGTAGTGCGGTAGCTGGCTGGCGCTGTACTGATCAAACGCTTATTGAGAAAGATGCCTTCCCATTTAAGTACAATAGTGATTGCCGCGGCGATTCTATTTTCTCTCCAGGCGAAGGAATGGCACCCCAAATCCCAGTGACCTTACCTACCTACGACGAGCTTGTAGGGCAAGACGGTGTCGACAACAGCAACTACAATGATGCTATTCTTAAGCTTATTAAACGTGATGGTTTGAATGTTTATACAATCCACGCGGAAGTGGAAGGTATTGTTTGTGCCGAAATGTTTGAAGATTTGATTGTCAGAGCTAAGCAACAGAATATAGAATTCGTACCCATGATAGATCTGCTTGAAGGGGCAGAATCGCCACTTCCAAGTGATGCAATAAAAAACATCGAAATGGAAGGGCGAGAAGGGTGGCTAACACACCAGGCGTCATTTGTTAAACGCATGGGACTGTAGTTGCTTTACGCCTTATATGCCATGCCTTGTAGATTTGAAACTAGTATAAGCCCATGATGTCATGGGCTTTTATTCAATTGGATGAAGAATGCAACAATCACGAATTAACTGGGCGGTGTGGATACCGCTTTTCTTTATTGCGTTATACATACTACCGCTTGATCTGCGCCCACTGTGGTCACCTGATGAGCTACGCTACGGTGAGATCTCTCGCGAGATGGTGGCTTCCGGTAACTGGATAGTTCCCACCTTTAACGACCTACGTTATTTCGAAAAGCCGATCATGGGTTATTGGTTTAACGCCATTGCACAAGTTATTTTTGGTGATACCAATTTTGCTGTGAGAATTGCGTCGGCACTCGCTATGTTTGGTTCTGCACTATTTTTAGTCTCTCTCGTTGGCAGAATGACAGATCGCCGTCAAGGTTGGCTAACCGCAGGTGTGTTTCTTAGCATGTTTATGGTGGCAGCAATCGGTACTTATAGTGTACTCGATGGCATGTTGGCATTCTGGCTTACTGCTTGTTATGCCGCTTTCTATTTTGCAACGGAAGCGACCTCTACCAAACAGCGATGGTTACATTATGGCTTAGCAGGGTTCTTCTGTGGTTGTGCTGTATTAACTAAAGGCTTTTTAGCACTTGCCTTACCAGTTATCGTTGTAGTGCCTTACATGATCATGCAAAAGCAGTTCCTAGAGATTTTAAGATGGGGCTGGTGGGTAATGTTTGTTGCGCTAATCACTTGTTTGCCATGGTCTCTAGCTATACATGCAGCTGAACCGGATTACTGGAATTACTTCTTCTGGGAAGAACATATCCATCGTTTCTCTGCTGAAGATGCGCAGCACGCTGCGCCGATTTGGTATTATGTGCCGTTCCTATTCTTAGGCACTTTACCTTGGGTATTTTGGGCACCGTCTGCTCTTGTTCAGTTAAAGGGTGAGTTTTCAAAGCCACTTATTCGTTACTCGATTCTCTGGGCGGTAATGCCATTTTTGCTGTTCTCCTATGCAAGTGGAAAACTGGCGACGTATATCTTACCTTGCATGGCTCCAATTGCGATTCTATTGACCCATGGCATTATCAAAGCCTATAACAGTAAAGCGAAAGGCCTAACAATAGGTTCGATTATTAATGGCCTATTCTTTGCGACGGTCGCTATCACACTAATGGTGATGTTCTTTATGGGTAAGCTACCTTTGGATGATTCTGAATCTTATCGTCCTTGGATTGCGTTGTTCATACTAGGATTTTGGGCTACCTGTGCTTTCTATGCAGCTAAAGCCAAAGCGTTCGAGCACAAGTTTGCCGCGTATATGGTATCACCACTGGCTCTTTTCGCTTTGTTCTCCACTGTGCTTCCAAATACGACCATTGACTCTAAAATGCCAGCGCGTTTCATGGAGCAATTAGCACCAAAAGTTACCGATGATATGGTTCTTATTGCGGACTATCCGGACACAATGTCAGCTTTAAACTGGTACTTGAAGCGCAGTGATGTCTATCTTACCAAGTCTATGGGTGAAGTGGATTACGGTCTGAAATATGAGGACTCGAAGCATCGCTACATTGAGTGGGATCAGCTAGATGACTTTATCAAAGAGAAACAGTTGACGAGTCCAGTGTTGCTGCATTTTAGAGATCTACCACCGTTGCCAGAAGGTTTTCCTAAGCCTGATGATCACGTTGACCGTGGTCGTTATCATGCGCTGATCTTTAATCAAAAAGATGCCCAGTAATGACAGTTCTGCTGTTTGTACTCTCAGTTGTTGCAAGCTCGCTTAGCCAATATTGGCAAAAGAGAGCCGCTATATATTTTGAAGAAAATCCACAGCTGCCTGCAGTAGGGAAGCTATTGAGCTTTCCTATGATCCTTGGAATTGTCTTCTTGGGGACCAGTGCCCTAACTTGGTTGGGTGTACTGAGTCAGTGGGATGTATCAGTTGCTTATCCGTTACTAAGCGTTAACTTCGTTATCATGTTATTGGTATCTAAATTTGCCTTTGGCGAAGTCATTCTGCCCAAGCAATGGCTTGGTGTAATGTGCATAATGATTGGCGTTGGCATTATTGGAGGAGCTGGTTAATGGTAGCGAAAGATCTTAAAGCCGGCTTGCCAATTGCACTAGTGAGTGTCCTGCTCATATCTACAGCTCAGCTCTCCATGAAATGGGGAATGGGAGGACTTGCATCGCAATGGGACAGCATTGTAGCTTTATTTGAACAAGCTCAACTGGTCGAACTGCTATTGCATGTGTGGCCAGCTTTAATGGGTGTTGGCATCGGCCTAGGTTGCTATGCACTGTCTATGGCGTGCTGGGTAATGGCTTTAAAGCATTTGCCACTAGGGGTCGCATATCCTTTGCTCAGCTTGAGCTATGTGATTGTCTACTTGCTAGCAGTTACTTTACCTTGGCTCAATGAAGCATTTAGTTGGGTGAAGTTGTCTGGTATCGGTTTTATCCTCCTAGGGCTGACCTTTATCTTTACCGCGAAAAAGTCCAGCCATTAGGCTGGACTTTTCTTTGTGTCTCAGATTTATCTTCCACGTCCATCAACCATGATCTTTAGAGTTTTAAAGACAATATGAATGTCAGTGGATAGCCAAGTTTTAAATGACGACAGTGATAAAGCGTAACTGTGGTCGTAACCAACTTTACTTCTCACATCTTCAATGCATGTATCATAACCTTGATTAACTTGTGCTAGTCCAGTGATACCGGGTAGTACGTCGTAAGTACGTTCCACAAAGAACGGAATGTCATTCTCAAGCTTGTTATAGAAGTCAGGGCGTTCTGGTCTTGGTCCTATGAGCGACATGTCTCCTTTGAGTACATTAATAAACTGCGGGAGTTCATCGAGTCGAGTTTTGCGAAGAAAGCGGCCTACCGGTGTGATTCGCGGGTCGTCTTCTGTCGCCCATGTTGCACCTGAGTGGGATTCGGCATCCACATACATGGACCGATACTTAAGTACATGAATGAAATCCATTTTTTCAGGAGTCCATTTTCCTACTCTGAGCTGCTTATAAAATACGGGTCCTCTCGAGGTAAACTTAATCGCTAGCGCCACAGGTACAAAAGTGATTGCCAGTATGATCATGCCAACGCTAGCACCTACGATATCGAAAATTCGTTTTGAGAAGTGTATTGAGCGTCTCTCATAGTTAGTCATAATTATCCTCCTAGCGCGCGAGACGCTGCCATTTTCCATTTTCAAATCCAAATAAGTAACGAAGCCCACCAATCAAGTTAGCGGTGTGACCAACGATTAAGTATGTAATTAAACGAATGAGTCGCAGCTTTTGAAGTTGTGGGAAGTAGTTTGCTATCGCGGCAATAACGTAAACGGCCAACTGCGAATAAAGCAGTACCAAGAAGATAGCGTTTGTTTGCGCCAACCAAAGTGATGAAAACAAGCATGCAATCATTAAGTATGGTGTAAATAGGCGTAGTCCTTTGCCCGAAAAAAAGGTGAATGCAGTGCTGCCATATTGCGGTGAGAATAGATCAAACAACATGATGACCTGCTGCATGTTACCAGCTGAGATTCGTAATCGTCGTTGAAAGTCTTGTACTGATTCAGTAGGTTCTTGCTCGATGGCATTCATATTCGGTGCGTAGGCCGCTTGATAGTGTTGGCGAACAATCCTCATAGGAATGATGAAATCATCGTTGATTGTATTGCCCGGTAATAATTCAAATAGCGGTGTTCGAATGAAATACAGCGCCCCATGTGCACCAATAGTAGACCCCATCGTGGATTCACGATATTTGATGTTGTTTTGATATTGCCAGTAGTCTGACTCTCCGGTTTGACTGGCATGGAGCAGCTGATAGGTTGAGTTTACGACACCGATGTTCTGGTCTTTGAAAAATTCACTGGCAATTAGAAGGGCATCTACGGAGATAATTGCTGAAACATCTGAAATGCAAGTGATATCACTGTTGATTTTCGGAATGTACTGGTTGAGGATGGCAACTTTCCCAATATTATCTTGCTGATTGATAATTTCAAAATGGGTATCCGCGCATATGGCCTCTTGTATTGTTGATTCAGCTATGTGAAGAGTATTGTCCTCACTACCATCGTCAATAATCACGATATTTAGCTTATCTTTTGGATAGTCTAACGATGCGCAATTTCTGATTTTATCCGCTATCCACTGCTCTTCATTATAGGCAGGAATGATAATGGTAACCGTAGGTAGTGCACGATCTCTGCGAGCGCTACGATAGCCTCTTGGAATGGCGCCACTCGTGACTATCGGGTGTTGGCTAGCCCACCAACGGAGAATCACGGGATATCCAGCATGGTGATACACTATGAAGGATGCGCTTAGAATGAATATTCCAATCAATACTACTTCCATATTATGTCCTCTCTATAATTAATCTCGACTAGCCAGTGCTAAGCCTTGAACACTAGACTTCGATAGGCTTCACTCATTGAACGTACATCATTATTCTCGACAACAAAGTCTCGTGGACAGAATAGGTGACGTGTCTTCAACGCGTTCTCTAGAGCTTGGACTAATGAAAAAACTCGATTTGATTTCGTTGTAACACCAGATAAAGGGCAGAGAGTTTCCTTTGCTGCACCAACATCCGTAACCACCACTGGAATGTTGCATGCTTGTGCTTCAAGTGGCGAAAGTGGAAATCCCTCACACACTGAAGGAAGACAGAACAGATCAAGCGATTGGTAAAATGAAGGCATATCGTTTACTAATCCCAGGAAGTGGACCCTGTTTCCAACTTTTAATGCTGTGGCAAGGTCTTTGAGCTCTTGTTCAAGGGAACCAATACCTGCAATAGTAAGGTGGATATCGTTCGAAAGTCGTGCAACGGCCTTGATCAAAGTCGCTTGTGCTTTAACAGGTTCTAAACGACCAGCCGTGCCAATGAGGGTCACTTTGGCCGGTAAACCAAGGATACGCCTTGCTCCAGCCTGATTCGCAGGTACGAATCGGTTACAATCCACTCCATTTTTAATCACTGTCGGTGTGGTATAAGGGAAAAGTTGAGAAAGCTGCTGCTGAACTTTTTGTGCATCAGCGACTAATATTGGGTTAACGAGTTTGAGTGCGAGGTTTTCTACCTTTTGACGTTTTGCATCGGTTAAGTGCCACATATCGTGCTCGGTATGGATTCGTGCTGGGACTCGACTGAGTCGTGCGGCAATACCACCATAGATTAGAGGGCCAATATGATGAGTATGGACAACTTGAGGCTTTAGTACCTTAAGGAGTCGATACATCACTCGAAGCAGCGTAACTTGAGAACCTGGCTTTTTGCCAAGAAAGAACAGGTGTGAACGATATTTGATAAGTTGTGGCCAGTGTTTGATGGCTTGTTCAAGTTCCCCTTCCAAACTGATGATAAATACTCTTTCATCGTCTTTCGCTTGTTTAAGCAGCTCAAGAACCATGGTTTCAAGTCCTCCGGGAGCGAGGTGTTGAACAACGTGTACGACTTTGTATGTGGTACCAGAGTTGTGCTTTGGAATAAGAGGTGAGCTTGCCATGATTTGCTCCTTGCATAGGCGTTGCATTGTTAGTCTAACATTGCACGGGTTATGCCAAATTAATAAGTAAATAAAAACATGTAGTTAAGTTCAAAATAGATGGCTTTCCCGATATGACATTCATTCTGAATATCATTCGGCAGCAATCTTAGGAATTGCAGTAATCAAAGGTACACCGGATATTTGAGTGAGTTGCTCCCTACGGCGTATAGTTGTGTCAAATAGCTCAAGAAGAATTGCCATACCTATGCCCAGAACAAGTCCAGCGATAACTCCAACAGCCGCAAATACGGTTGGCGTGAAATTCGTTGGTGAACTTGGCGTGTAAGGGAGGTCGATAATTTTGACCCGTTTATTTTGCTCAAACACACCTAATGAACCGGTCAATTGTGCCATTTCGTAACGTTCCACTAGTTCATCGTAGAGTTGTCTTTTTAGACTGACATCGCGTTGCAGCTTCAATAATTGCTTGGCTGTACTACCGTAACTTTGGGCGTTGACAGTGAGCTCATCGATCATAGACTGCAGGCTATTAGTTTCCTGCTTGAGTGATTCGTATCGACCTCGAACAAGCTGGAGACTATGGAGCTGGGTAATTAGAAGCGGCTGAATATCACCTACATCGCTCGCTGAAGTCACGCTGGCAATATCCCACAGTTGGTCACTGTTGAGTTCCGGTTGCTCAGACTTAAGTAATTGGTTGCGCTCTTTCTCTAGCCTGCTAAGTTCTCTGAGTTTGGCCTGCACGGCACTGTGGGTATCAGTGTATTTTGCTTTGAGTAAGGTTAACGCGCTTCGAGTTTCAATGATCTGCTCTTCCAGTTTGCCGACTATTGGGTTGGTTTTAGAGAGTTGCTGATCAAGCGAGCCTAGGCTTTGTTCTACGCCAGACAGCTCGGCTTGTTTTTCTGCCAAAGTTTGTTTAAGGGAGGCGAGTCGGCTTAGGTTCTCATTTTGCATTTCCGGCGTCGCTGAAGAGTGTTGGTTGTAGTAATCGGCTAACGCTTGTTCGGCGTTTTCTAGCTCTTGTTTGCGTTTCTTAATATGGATAGCTAAAAATTCACTGGAATCTCTGATGGATGAGCGTTCAGGTGCCAAAAGTTCTTCGACAAAGTGTACACTTACCGATTCTAGCAGCGCCTTCATGCCCTCTGGAGAGGATGAGCTATATTCAATCTTTATGAAGTCTTTACCTAATTGATTAACGGTTAGGCTGGCAGAAAGCTCAGCAATGATTTGGTCTTTTTGAGATGCGGTCATTGAATCATTAATTAGGTTTAAGTCGCTCGCAACCGACAGCAACACGTGGCGGCTGTTGAGGAGAGTTTTGAGTGCTGACAGACGATCTTTGAGCATGGTAGAGACTGCAATGTCTTCAAGGAACGGATTCATTTTGGCGGTTTCTTGAATCAGCATACTGGTATGCGATTTATATTTCAGAGGAGTCAAGACGCCAATAGCGTAAGCGATAAAAGGCATGATCAAGATTGGCATTACTATCGCATAACGACGCCTCCAGGCTGCGGTTAGGATAGCTAAAAGCCTCAGCTTTAGCTCACTCATAAGGCCTCCAAATAGCGCTCTAGTACTTGAGCTCTTTGCTCCCAGCTCTCGCTATCGACTAGGCCTGCAGGGAGCTTAGTCGATTGCTTTGCCGCTGACTCAAGCGCTTTTATCATTTCACCAACATTTTGAATCACGATGACATGCTCACGGTAAGGCTCAAGTGCTGGGAATTCGGTAGTAATAACCGGTCTTCTTGCCGCTAAATACTCTTTCAACTTAAGAGGGTTGCACGCACTAATTTGTGCATTTAAGACGAATGGCAGCAGACTGACGGTCCAATGCTGGCTGTAACTTGCGAGTTGTGCATGAGGTTTGGGCCCCAAATAGAAGACGTTGTCGGCCTGTACAATTGGAAACTGTTCTAGTTCTAGTTGACCAATGAATACGAAATCCCAATGCGGCATTGCACCTATCACCTGATTAAGGAGCTCATAATCTAGCCAATTAGAAAGACTGCCATAGAAGCCAGCAATTGGACGTCCTCTGTTTGGTAAGTCATTGGCACGCTTGGTAGGCTGGGAGAAGCGCTGACAATCCACACCATGAGTGAGCAAGCGAGCTTTCCTTTCTGGGAATTTTCGCAGAAGTTTTTCGCTTGCCGTAATGACCATATCTGCCTCTTGAACCAGTTGACGTTCATGCTGTAATACCGTGTCGTGATCAACACCTGCGAGTGCTCCAAAATCGTCACCGCAGTAGTAGACTACGGGTAGATTCCCCAAACGTTGGCAGATGTCAGCAGCGGTGGGTAATGAACTCCAAATAATGGGATTTTTGAGTTTTAGTTTTTGAATAATGGGAACCAATTGTGACTCCATCAAGGCTGCCGCCAGTTTTCTAGACCACGTTGATCGAGGCGCTGGAATCGTCATCAAGTTTACAATAGTGATAGTCTCCGGCACTGGTTCGAACTCGAGTTTCAGCTGCTTGGACTTATCACGTCGAAGTAGCTTATTTAGTGCACGTGCTGCATCGTGTTTAGTGAACTTGGGTTGACGTAAACCAATAGAATTTATCCAGAGTACTTTCCGTTGACTGGCAAGGCGCTTGACGAGATGCTGAGTGCTAGAAGGCAGAGCACCATAATCTTCTCCAAATACAATCAAATCTCTCATAACACAATCCCTGTTATTCAGTTACGGTCATTTAACGCTACAGCGTCTGATCAATATGTTTGACAACTTTCGCAGGACATCCTGCAGCGATAACGTTGGCGGGTAAATCGTGAGTCACGACGCTACCTGCAGCGACGATGGTTCCCTGTCCAATTGTCACCCCAGTTTGCACGGTGACTCCTGTTGCTAGCCAAACGTCTTGCTCTAGGACGATGCTTCCAATGCGATGATCTTCATCGGGTGCGCCTTCTGCTCTTTGGCGTGCATTGAGCGGATGTCCTGAATAACCAAATAACTGACAACGTCCCGCGATTCTTACGTTGTCTTGAATTTCTACTTTTTCAGCAACGGCTATGGTGACCTGCCAGCCTATATCAACGTTGCTACCGACGATAAGTTCGGGTTGTATTGCAGGGTTAGAGTGAGGTGTGGTGCGAGCGCTAAAGGTGGTGTGCCCTGACACTCGACAGTCATTGCCTAAAGAGATTTTCAAGGGACCAGTGACAAGTGGCAATCCGCTGTAAAGATAGAGTGAGTGACCACATTTCGATACGCGACCTTTAAACGCAGGCGTGTATACAAACAGTCGAGAAAGTGTTTCGATTCCATTTCGCAAAATGGTTAATAACGCATAGAGCGCTTTATTATAGAACGATGGCGTTGGAATGCCTGTCGCACGTGCTCTTTTCAAAATGACAAAAAGGTTTCTCATTTTGGGATTTGGGTGAGACCGAAGCCAATTTTTGAAATCGAATGACGAAGTAGTGTTCATTTTGACATTCCTTCTCGTTAGTCTGAGTCGTGGACACTAGGATACTAGAAGGAGTATCAAGAATTGCGCCAATAATTATTATTATATTAATCAAGGAGTTGCTGGTTGTTTCTATTCTAGATTTTCGTGCTTCTCAAATTGCGAAGCAATTTGTGACACTGCGATGGTCAGTGCTGCGAGAATATAAATCGGCCATACGAAGCCTTGAGTTAGAAAAGTCCCGGATACGAAGGTACCTATAAGACCACTGTATACCGCCAGCGCCATTGAACGCAGATAAGGTGGGATATCTGTTCTACCATCTATGAAAGTGAGTGTTTGCCTAGCACATTTCAAAAGCTGATAAATGAATAGTAAGAACACAATAAGCCCAATAAAGCCAGTCTCGGCTAACACACCAAACCAAGTACTGTGAACAGCATGGTTTAATCCATCCCAATGAGGGCTGTAGAAGAAATAGTTGTAGTAAAAGTTATCTAGTCCAACACCTAAGACTGGATTATCTAGTGCCATTTTGTAGGCAGCTTCCCATGCATAGATCCTGCCCATTGCAGATTCATCAATGCCTTCTTCCGCAGCTCCTCCAGAGGCTCGCCCAGAGATGCCAGCTAATGAGTAGAGCGCAAGAGCACCGATAACACCTAAAAAGGCAAATAGAGTTTTTGATGGAATGATGCGCCAAGCGTAGAAACCAAACACTGCGAGTGACCCTAATAATCCACCTCGACTTTGGGTCGCGACAATAGCAAAAAACAGAACCGCAGAAGTGAGAAGTGATAGCGCTCGAAATGACCACCCGATTCCTTTCGTCGTCATAGTGGCGACAGTGAATGCAAGGGGAAACAGCAGCACTAAGGCAAGATCATTTGGATCGCCAAGCATAGAGCCGAAACTTCGACCAATAGTGACCCTTGAGCCTTCGACTAAACCAATACCATTTGCTGAGTTATATAAGGCAACACAACCTACAACAAGTCCCGAGATAACAATCAGAAATGAAAAACGTGACAGTTCTTTGGGAGAAGTAATCAACCATGACACGGCCAACGTCATGATCATTATTTTGACGTAAGTGCCATTAAACATCGCAATGGCAACGCTTCTATTCGCGGCAAACACGACTCCTACAATGACAATCCCCCAAAATATAAACAGCCATCGGTAAACTGGATGCCAGTAAAGCTGTATTTTTCCACTAATTAAGGTATGCCAAAGTAACGCGGACAGAGCGGCGGCCGAGAGCATTAACGGGATTTTCAATGGATAGAGTGCGGGAAAAACTTCATGAATTCGGAAAAAAGAAAATACGATAAAGAGCGTTACCAACCAGAAGGTCTGGCTCAAAACAATCAATATAGCGATAGGTATAAGTCCGATAGCTATACCCACGATAGGGTGGGGTACCACTGCCCAAATAAGCCCTACCAGAACACACAACGAAACACTCAGTAGTGCATGTTTAGAGTGTTTAGAAGAAGGATTGGCGGTACTCATAGCCATACCTTGCATATAACGATATCTTGCCCATTCCAATTGGAACGGTACCCATCGAAGCTAGTCATGACTCAGCTCCAATTCAAGAATGGAATTGCATGTAGCGAGTACGTAAGTAGTGATTGGGCGATAACTCGTCTCAGCATCGTAACACTGAGCCACCTTCATAGCTTCGATGGCAATCGCATCCCTTGAGAAGGGGTCTCTGTGACAATGGTGGAGAGCTTTTGCGAGAGAGCTGGGTTCATTGACATCATACTTCAGACAGCTTAAACCATCTGACAACACTCGCCCCCAATATCTATTATCCCTTGGAATAATAGGGCACATGCCCGCTGCCATCGCCTCTAAAATTAATAAGTTAGCTGATTCATCAGATGCAGTTGAGACAAAAATACTGCATTTCTGTCTTATTTCATCGATATTTTGGTAGTCCTGATACCAATGCAGTCCTTTAATTGGGCGGGGGATAGAAGTACTTTTATCAGCCGATTTCAAAAATGATTGAGAGAAGTAACAGATGTCTCCATCAATAGCACCAGGAAATTGAGTTACCGCAGTTAAGAGGGGCTCGATAGGATCTTGATTAAGGTCTCCCGCCCAGAAAATTCGCGAGTCTGCGGATTTTCTCACTGTTGGCCAATCGGCGATAGTGATACCACTTTGGAAGCTTTGCCAGTTTCCATCTTCCAAGGTGTTGCGTTGTTGTAGTAGATGTTTGTTTAAGTCTTCAGTTCCAGATTGGTAAAAAACTTTTGTGGCTTTTGTTAAACACCACTGGTTTATGGCAGAGTCATAAAGTTTTGAATAAACCAAGTGAACGAGCGTGTAGCCCAAACACACTCTTAACCAGTAGACTGGGAGGGCCATTTGAGGCTGAGAAAACGATAGCATCATATGCACCCTTGGGAGTGTTGTTAAGAAGTAGAGACAGTAACAAAGCTGGCAGAGGCTTTTGAACCAATCAGTAATTGATAACCGCTTTTTAGAGTCAATAGGGAAAGGGAGTGGGTATATCTGTAACGGGATTTCGTAGCTTTTCAGTTGCGTCCAATGATCGGCTTTCGCCGTCAGGACGCTTATCTGCACACCTTCATTCCCGAGTTGACGCAGCAAAGAGTGCAAAGCTAAAGTATCGCTGCTTTTCGTGGAATAAGCGTCGAAGACTACAATATGTTTTTGGCATTGTTTAGTCATATCTAAGGCCTAATAGAGACGAGTAGCTATCACGGAGATAACCCTTCAATTTGCATAATAGATATGGTTAGAGCAAGTAAGATGCCACGTTACTAACTCTATATATTACATATATTTAAGATTAAAACATGCTGGTTTGGTTGTACTTGATAACGAGATTCTCAATATAGGAATCACAATGACAGCCCAATGATAGGCGTTACGGAGTTGCAGTATCGGCAAAACCATAAATGGACAGTACTTGCGGAATAATGACTTTGGTGGAGTAGTTCTGTTCTATAGTCTGTTGCGCATTAAGCTTTACTTGGGCTTTTTCAGCGGGGGAGAGTGAGAACCAGTGCTTTAGTGCGTTATACATCTCCTGATTATTGTCTACGATCCATCCATTTATCCCCGAGTCTATCATGCTAGGAAGCTCGCCCAGTTTAAAGCTAATAAGTGGAATACCACGAGACATCGCCTCTAACGCAGCCATGGGCAGCCCTTCATATTTCGAGGTGATGAGCAATACATCGATGTCAGGCCATACTGGCGCCATCTCTTTTTGGTGGCCATGGAAAGTGACGTTAGGTGAATTGTGTTGTTTTAACTCTTGCTCCATATCACCAGAGCCATAAACATGGAAGGCATTGCGAGGAAACCGATTAGCGATATCTAGAAAGGTGTCTGGGCCTTTTTCTGGACTTAATCGCCCTACGAACGCTACGTTTTGATTTGTGGATTCAAGAAACTCAGTTTGTGGGACAAAGTTATTGACCAGTACACTAGAATAAGGGACTTTCCCTTGGATCGCGCGACTTACGCAAATCCGCTTATGACTGGCTATGGCACTGACGCGATCTACAGCGTCGTACCAGCGAACTTTTCCGATAGGTGTTTCACCAGCATGAAAAGTCGATACTATGTTAATTGCAGATGTCGCGCCGAAAAGGCGAGATAAGCGAAGTAGTATATTCGCTTTATAGCCATGTGCATGAATAACAGTGGGTTTTTGGTTTTGCGAAGCCGCTTCGTCAATGGCTTTGTTTAGCCTCAGCCAAATAGAGTGTTGCGGATAGTCGACATCCAATATAGTGGTATCAATATTAGCGCTTTGAAGCTGCGCAATTAGTGGCGGCGTAGGTTTATGTGACGTTAAAAATACAACTTTTACGTTTTGCTTAAAGGCAATCAAGCCTTTTGCTAGCTCAAGTACATGCGTCTCTATACCGCCAAAAGTACTACTGTCTAACAGTAGCCAAACCCGCTTGTTACGAGACACTGTCTTCTGCCTCCCAAGCCTGTTTTTTTCGGTAGACAGTGGATGGGCTTAATTCAAGAAGCACGGCCGCATTGAGCACATTGCCATCACAAAAATCGATAGCCTGCTGTATGGTTTCTCGCTCAACCTGCCACATAGGGCGAATGTTAGGTGTTCTAGGCTCAGTATCGCTGTCAGGCTGAGGTTGTACGGTAGCCATTTGGACCGTCTCCACCATATTGTGGTCAGCAGTGCTTTCCGGCGTTGGATGTTGTACAACTGAGAGCAGACTTTGCTGGGCGTTAGGACGAACAATTGTTGCAGGTCTTGTTTGGACCATTTCGGCGGGCAGATGATTAACGCCCAAAGATTTGTCATCGTTAAGAACCACAATGTTACGTACAACGTTTTGCAACTGTCGAACGTTCCCTGGCCAATCATATCGTCTGAGGTAACGCTGTGCTTCTTTGGAAATGGATTCAAAACGACGCTTATCTTGCTTCGCATAGCCTTTCAAGAAGTGTTCTGCCAGAGTGACGATATCACGGTCTCGCTCACGCAGTGGCGGCATATGAATTGGAACTACATGCACGCGATAATAAAGATCTTCACGGAAGCGACCTTCTTTTACTTCAGCTAATGGGTCACGGTTCGTCGCGCAAATAATGCGAACATCTACTTTTTGCTCTTTGGTCGCACCTAGTGGTGTAAACGTGCCAGTTTGCAAAAAGCGCAGAAGTTTCTTCTGCATTTCTAAGTCCATTTCGCACAATTCATCCAAGAACAAAGTACCACCGTGAGCAAGTGACGCTGCACCTTTACGATCCGTTGTCGCCCCTGTAAATGCACCTTTGACGTGTCCAAAAACTTCGCTTTCCATTAAATCTTTAGGAATCGCACCACAGTTTAGGGCAATAAAAGGCTGCTCTCGACGTTCGCTTTCGTTGTGAATGGCGTTGGCACAGACCTCTTTACCTGTGCCACTTTCACCAATAATAAACACACTGGCGTTAGTATCCGCTACTGCATCGATAATTTTGTAAACGCCTTGCATGGGAATACTGGCGCCAATGAAATCATGAAATCGTTCGCGTTCCATCTGCTGTTGAATATCATCGAGCATAGTTTCCAATTGAACTTGCTTTAGATGAATGTTGACGGACGTTTTTAAGCGGTCTGCTCGAATTGGCTTTTCAAGGAAGTCTTTCGCGCCTTTTTGAATAAGCTTGACGGCCGTATCTACACTGCCATGTGCGGTAGCGACAATAACCGGAATCTGAAGGTTTTTTTCTTCCATCCATTCAAGGATTTCGTCCCCCTGCATATCGGGTAATTGCAGATCTAGGATTATCAATGAAGGCAAGGTTCGCTCTAACAGACGCTTTGCTTCCGCGCCGGTAGCTACGTGCAATAATTCGTAGGGCTCGTTCTGCAAAAACTGTTTGTAAAGTACTGCGAGTGAAGAAGAGTCTTCAATAAGGAGCACTTTTGGTGTCATATCTACTGTCCTTGTTTAATATCACTGCTGATTAAAGGATAGTACAAATAACGACGATTTTTAGTAAATGAATACCTAACGCGCTGAATATAAAGAATTTGCGCAAAAGAGTGCTAAATAGGTAACGATAAGAATCGATTGGCGATCACTTTTTGTTTAGCCCACGATGTTATTTGGATGGGTAACCAGCCCAGACGATCAATTTCGCGGCAAATCTCATTTGCTAGTGAAGGTTGATCCCGATAGTTAAGCACGGTTCCCAATAAGTGAGTGTGGGTACCTTCTTGTAATGCCTGCACTGCATCGGCGACTTGGTTGGTGAGCGTGACCCCGCTTAGCACAACCAAATAAGTACCATCGCATGCGTTAGCGACACAGTGTGCAGGAATGTTGTTTTGATTAACGTTTAGAATGGGTGAAGTATCAATGACCACTCGATCGTATTGAGTTAGCCACTCTGCAACTTGCTGCCTTAAGTTGGTTGGGTCTTTATACAACAATCGGGTTCGAGGATCGCTAGGTGCGGATACCCCAAGAAACACTTTTGGAGAGTGTTTATCTTGCACCCAGTGGCTGGTCTGCGGTGCTAGTTCTGTTGAAATAGAGGGGACATCAGGCAGTTCTATGTTCATTAGACTTGGGTGGTAAAGGTTGAGGTCCACCAACAGTGTTTTATGGCCAGCAAGAAGGTAGCGCTCAGTCAAAGCTTGCGCTACTGAAGAAGTACCTTCTTGGCTGTTGCAGGCCGTAATACTGATTGAACGGCACTGCTTCAATTCTGCATTGAGATAAAGTTCTTCAATTTCAGCATGAGTCGCGGGAATAGACATTATAGCGCTCCTATTACAGCGATCGTCGAGACGATCCTGAAGATATCGGTTAAGCCCAGTCTAGCTTGTTCTGCAAAGCTATTACGGCGGTCTGGGATATAAATAGTATCGCCTGCGCGAATCACGGGTAACATTTTGATATCGGCAGTCTTACTGAACTCTACCAGATCGAAGGTTCTTGCTTGGCCTTGGCAGCAGGACATGTTGACGACACTGATTTTCTCCACATACGCCCTATCACTCGGCCCCCCGGCTTCGGCCAAGACATCGAGGATAGTCATGTTGTCGTTAAATACGTATCTACCAGGGTTATTAACTGCGCCCAAAATGCGAATCGTTTCCTCTTTGGGGGTATCCAGCCAATTACGGTTTTTTTCAGGGACGTAGATGGTATCGCCGCGTTTGACCAATGGAATAATGGACTCATCGCCAGTTTCAAAGTAAAGCGATAGATTTAGCTTACTGACTTTGGAGTAGGGTTTGTCGCGATGAGTAACACGAATATTGTGTATATCCGCGTCTCTTGTAGGACCATCAGCTGCTGAGAGGATATCGAGAAAATGCATGTCATCAGTAAATCTGTAGCGCCCAGGCGCGTTCACTTGTCCAAAAACGTAAATAGAGGCGTCGGAGCTTTGTCGTACCCACTGAGCTTTGTTATCCGACGGATCTTGTGGTAAATCATGAACACGGACAATAGCGCCAGCTGAAATGTAAGGCAGCTCTGATTGAGGAGCACCTCGTTTTATGAAGGCATCAAGATCAAATACCACCATTTTGTTGCTGTTAGCAACTTCGATTTTTGAGGTATCTGCGCGGCCGCTTGGGCCTCCAACATGTGCCAGCAAGTCCATCAGGTCCATTTCATCTGACCACTCAATTCGACCAGGACGAACCACTTCCCCGATAACGTTGACTGCACGATCTGGGGATACTTTAAGCCACGATTTCTCGTTGATATCGGTTTTCTCTGGCACAAAGATAGCGTCGCCAGGCTCTATTTGGGGTGCTTGGCTGCCTTTTAAACCTTCAGTGTACGCCGTCATATCAAAAGGTACGACTCGACCATCGGACTTAATTACGCGAATCTGTCTAGACTCTGCAAATCGTGTTGGGCCTCCGGCATTGGCAAGGATATCCATAAAGGTCGCGCCTTTTTTGCCCTCAAAAGCGCCGGGAGCGGCTACTTCACCCATGACATACACGGTATTGGAGCCAGATTTAATTTCCTCTTCTTGTTTGGGTACAAAAATCGTCGCTCCGGCTTGCAGAGGAGGTAACAAGGAAACATCACCGCTGTCTAAATAGCGTTTTAGGTTGAATAGTGTAGGGGTGTTATTGCTGATTACTCTAATTTGTTCCACGCTCGCATAGCGCGTAACACCTCCGGCTCGCATCAATACATCTACTAGGTCGCTATTCGATTTATAGGAGAAAGAGCCTGGTGCATTTACTTCGCCAAATACTTTAATGGCTTGGCGTGAGTCTGCACTATCACCAGAATCGGCAAGTTTAGCCGGGTCAAACTCTTGTTCAATATTACCAACTAATGGGGAAGCTGGTACAAATAAGGTGTCCAAAGATTGCAGAGCAGGGAGGTTTTTGTCATCACCGGTGTCAAGGAAGCGCTTATAGTCGAATTCCTGTCTATCTGCGCCACGCTTTAACAACATTTTGTTTAACTGGGCTCCGGAGCGCAGCCCGCCAGCGGCGTGCAGTGCCATTTGGACATTTGAGTTGTAGGGAAGCGTATATTCTCCTGGTGAGGCAACATAGCCCTGCACTGAAATCAGTATTTGTCGTTCTGAAACATAAACTTGGACGTTTGAGGTATCACGAAAAACTTTATCAAGCGCACCTTTTACCGCCGTAGTGAGCTGTTCTTCGTTATAGCCTGCAACGAATACAGGACCAACTTCTGGCAGTGTGATTCGACCGCGTTTATCAACCTGAAATCCTCTATTTAAACTCGATTCGCCAGGCAAATCGACTTGAATAAGGTCTCCGACTTGTACCTGTTTCTCGTTAGCTAGGGAAGGTGGTGCAAACAAGGCAAAGAGAACAGTTACGCATAGTAGTAGTATTACTTTAGCTTGGTTCATCACAACGCTCCTTGAGTGGCATTGCTATTTTTATCCGCGATGACTTCAATGCTGACTCTTCGGTTGGTGAGTCGAACTCCTGGGCTATCACCTTCGTAGAGAGGCAGTTCTTCACCAAGTGAGTGTGTTTCGATACGCCCGGGAGCTAAGCCAAATATAGTTAGGTAACGCTTAACTTGCTGGGCACGCCCTTTCGCAATCTTCTCATTGTATTCGGTACCACCCGTAGCGTCGGCATGTCCGGTAACAGAAAGACGAATAGTAGGATGTTGTTTTAGAATGTTTGCTGCTTCCGCTAGATGGCCCATGTACTTGGGATTAACTTCGATAGAGTTATAAGCGAACTGGTTATCGACATTTAGAAGATGATAGACACGCTTAACCACTTGCATTAAATCATCAAAGTCCTTGCCCTTGAGAGGGGGCGCACATGTTGCCTCATTCAATACGTAGTCAAGACGCAGCTCCAAATCATTGAGCTTTCTACGTTGTATGACGATGTCGTTAGCCGCGTCAATCCACAGGCCACCCTCTAATTCTCTTGCGATACGATTTTGTTTTTCTTGAGCCTGAAGAACGGCTGCGGGGAAGCACCATCGTGCCCCTTCTTCAATCAAAGAATCTAGGTGCAGTGCGGCTAACTTCCAGTCGAATCTCAAACCATGCTCTGGTCCTAAGGGTTCATCTGGCATTACTGGTGAAAAATCAGAACCTGCATAGTTCTCGGCAATACCACCAGTTCCCTCATCGGGGTAGCTTGTACAAGCTAAAAGGAGATATGCCGAGAGACAGGTAATGCATAGCTTTACACCCGCTTTTACATCCATGTAGTTACCACCTATTTTGCCAACAAATTAGTATAATTATGTGTTACAGGTATTCGTTACTCGCATGCGTGTTCACAGGAATTGCTTGGCCAATTCGAAGCAACTGTATGATTTGTAGCGGTTGTCCCGTTACGTTCTCTAAACGCATTTTGCGTTCGCGTTCAACTAGACGCTTATATAGATAAACAATAGCACCGATGCCTGAAGAATCCATAAAGCGAACTTGACTTAGGTCAACCTCTATCTCTTGGTGCCAGTCGTTGTGGATAATGTCATCGATTTGAGGCTGTGCTTCACGGCTTCCTCGAGCATCAAAATCACCATAAAGTTCTAATTTCAAAGTGTGGTTGTTGGTTTCTGCTCTTAGTAGTTCCATCTTGCTGTCCTTATCAAGGGGGAGTGTGTTTCAAGTATCAGAGCATGGACTGTGCCAAACCTATAAATGTCGATAATTCATGGGCTTATTAGCATGTCTAAGGGTTTATCGCAAAATAAAAAAAAGCGCTTCTCAAATTGAGAGGCGCTTTTTTATATTGACGTTAGGCTTAACGAAGTCGTCGTTTAGGGCTTCTGGTTGGTTTTCCATTGCCAGATGGTTGCCCTGATTTGTTCTTAGGTTTCGGACGTTTACCTGAATTCCTTCGGTCGTCAGTTCTGATATCTGGTTGACCTTTAGTATGTTTGGTCGCAAATCTGTTTGCACCGTGTCGACCTGACTTTCTTCGTTGGGCTGGCGTCTTAGCGTCAAGATCTTCTGCAGGGACTAAGCAGCCCGGTTTGTCACCAATCAAGTACTGCTTACCCATGCTCGTTAATGCTTCTCGGATCAACGGCCAGTTTGCTGGGTCATGATAACGTAGCAACGCTTTATGCAGTCGACGTTGACGATCTCCTTTGGCTACAGGCACATCCTCACGTTTTTTGTACTTCACACGCTTGAGTGGATTGGTCTCTGAGTAATACATTGATGTTGCATTACACATAGGCGATGGATAGAAGTTCTGAACCTGATCACATTCGTAGTTGTTCTTTTTCAACCACAACGCGAGGTTCAACATATCTTCATCTTCGGTGCCTGGGTGTGCAGAGATAAAGTAAGGAATGAGGTATTGTTTTTTACCAGCCTCTTCACTGTACTTTTGGAACATCTCCTTGAAGCGGTCGTAAGTCCCCATACCCGGTTTCATCATTAGGTCGAGCGGATTCTTCTCAGTATGCTCAGGAGCAATCTTCAAATAGCCACCAACGTGATGCGTAACAAGCTCTTTCACATATTCTGGAGACTCTATTGCCAAGTCGTAGCGAACACCCGAAGCAATCATCACCTTCTTGACCCCTTTGACTTTGCGAGCTGCACGATAAAGGTCAATAGTGTGTTTGTGGTCAGTATTGAGCTTGTTACAGATGCCAGGGAAGACACAAGAAGGACGACGACAGTTAGCTTCTGCTTTTGGATCTGAACAGCCAAGACGATACATGTTAGCTGTTGGGCCACCCAGATCGGAAATGGTACCCGTGAAGCCCGGAACTTTATCGCGAATCTCTTCAAGTTCGTTAAGAATTGAGTCCTGCGACCGGTTTTGAATAATGCGGCCTTCATGCTCAGTAATCGAACAGAATGAGCAGCCACCAAAACAGCCACGCATGATGTTCACAGAAGTCTTAATCATATCGTAGGCAGGGATTTTTGCCTTACCGTACATAGGATGTGGCACACGTGCATAAGGCAGACCGAATACGTAATCCATCTCTTCGGTAGACAGTGGGATTGGGGCTTGGTTTACCCATAGTTCACGATTACCGTGCTTTTGAATCAGAGCACGACCTGAATAAGGGTTTGTTTCCAGATGCATGACACGACTGGCGTGCGCGTACAAAATACGGTCGTTGTTAAGCTTCTCGTACGGTGGCAGTCTCACTGCCGTTGTTTTTGCATCATGACGAGAAGGGCGAATCGTAATTGGCTTAGCTTCAGGCTCTTTCTTTTGTGTATCGCAATTTGATTCTACTTCGTACGGGTTTTGAGGCACGAATGCTTTACCCGGCTTTTCAATGCGAGAAGAATCAATAATCGTGTAGTTTTCTGGTTCTGCAGGAAGATTAACAGCAGTCCCCCGAATATTGGTCATGTTGCTAACAGTTTCTCCATCAGCAAGACGGTGTGCGACCTCAACTAAGGCACGCTCGGCATTACCAAATAGCAAAATATCCGCTTTAGCATCAAATAACACAGAGCGGCGAACTTTATCAGACCAATAGTCATAGTGCGCAATTCGGCGCAAACTCGCTTCGATACCACCCAATACAATGGGTGTCTCTTTATAAGCTTCACGACAACGCTGAGAATAAACAAGTGTTGCACGATCGGGTCTTTTTCCACCTTCGTTATTCGGCGTGTACGCGTCATCGTGACGTAGCTTACGATCGGCAGTATAGCGGTTTATCATCGAGTCCATGTTACCCGCTGTAATACCGAAAAACAGATTTGGTTGACCAAGCTTCATGAAGTCATTTTTATTGCTCCAATCTGGTTGGGCAATAATGCCGACACGAAAGCCTTGCGCTTCCAATAAGCGTCCGATGATCGCCATGCCAAAACTAGGGTGATCGACGTAGGCATCACCAGTGACAATGATGATGTCGCAGCTGTCCCATCCAAGGGCATCCATTTCTTTTCTGCTAGTGGGCAGAAAACGAGCCACACCGAAGCATTCAGCCCAGTATTTTTTATGCTCATGGATTGGGGAAACGTCGTTGTACATATTTTAACCTCTAGTTTTGGAGGCGGGCATTATATACCCCTATGTTGATGACTTCAAAGCCCAAAGAAATTGTGGTTTTTCAATGTGAATAGCATTCGACGGTTACCTGATATATTATCAGCGCCATCAATTACCATTTTGAACGTCAAACCATGATTACCGCTGTTTTAACCCTTCTAGCGCCTGCTTTAACGGTAGCTCTGCTTATCCTGACCTTAATACTGGCAAAAGGCGATATCTGCCCAGGTCAACGCGGACGTATCCACAAGTTATTTCCTGCTATCGGAATTTTGTGGTTGGCAATCGCATCATTAAAGGTTGAGGCGTTTCTTGTGGTGTTCGCGGTGTTTTACTTCTATTCCCAAGTTAAAACTGGCAAAACGCGAGAGAAAGGCCCTTTTTGGGTAGTGCATTTAGCCAATGGTTTCAGTATTGCGTTTGCGGGTATCATTGTTGCTCAACAGCCAAATTTAGCTCAGTCTCTTTCTCTAATTTGTTCTGGCCTACTGCTAGGTACTGCTTTTGCTCACCTGCTTTTGACTATCGCGAGAACGCGCTTACAGGCGTTTCATCGTATTTTGCCTGTCTCTGGGGTGATCTTTTCAATGCTTCTTGCGGTGAGCTTTGTCGTAAATGCTTACCAGTGGGAACCAGAAATCGTCACTCAATACACGTCTGCTGTAGTCAGTTCATTGGTGATGCTGGTGGTTGGAATAGTTATTTGGAGCTGGCACATCATTCGTCATAGCACGCCAACCAAAGGTCAATTGACGATCGCTTTTCTTAGTTTAATGGTTACTAACGTCGGGTTGTTACAACTCTATTGGCTGGCGTAATCTGCCACTTAGGTCACTTTCTATTTTACTAAATCAAGCTAGTCTTTAAAGGCTAGCTTTTTTTATGGAGTACGATTATGGATTTAAGTAACGTGAGCCGTTTTGATAGCATTATCTTGTTGGGCATCGTTAATGAAAAGCTTCGTTTGGAATGTGATTCGTTCGAAGAGCTTGTTAGCATGTACGAAATGGATGTAGAAGGGGTTGTTGGTAAACTAGATATGCTGGGTTATCAATATGATCCGTTAACCAATCAGTTTAAAGCGTATGAACGCTAACTCCAGTTCAGCGGGCAGTCGTGGCGAATCCAATGTATGAAACAAGGGAAAGTGAGTCGATTCACTCTCCCTTGTGATCCTCTATCCGCAGCACTTTTTGTATTTCTTGCCGCTGCCACACACGCATGGGTCGTTTCTGCCAACCTTGAGCGCTTGCGTGGTGAGTGGGCGAGGCGGAATAGAATCGTCTAATTCACCATCGATGTAATA
Source organism: Vibrio barjaei (assembly GCF_001639065.2). Taxonomy (GTDB): domain Bacteria; phylum Pseudomonadota; class Gammaproteobacteria; order Enterobacterales; family Vibrionaceae; genus Vibrio; species Vibrio barjaei. The sequence continues at coordinate 29,673 of NZ_LQXO02000029.1, read as the reverse complement.
CCATTGATCGTTTTCAAAAAGGAAGCGAGATCGTTCAGCAAGACAATATTCAAAGCCGTCTTCTTCAAGATAAGCTTCAAAAGACACGAAACCTTCATATTCATTCGTTCCGTTCTCTATACCAGTAACGTCGAGCTTGGTCCAATTGCTATTAATTGAATCAGCGATTGAACTGCGTTCAGCTTCGGCATCGCAGCTAGGATGATAAGTGGCGACAACAAAGTCGACATTTTTCGTCTTATGAGCACTAAACCGAGCGCGCATAAGCTGTTCAGGCTTTTTCGCTTTGCGAACGTCTTGGTGTATCGGTAGGCAGCACGACTCAAACGGTGCATCGTTACCGCAGTAGCATGATGTCATAAAAAATCCAAATTAAGCGTGGGTGTGGTATTCCGTTTCGATCGCTAATAGATCTTCGGTCCATTTGATGGCTTCATCGTAATATTTAGCTAACATCTCGTCATTGAGAGCCAGTTTATCTCGGCAGGCAATCACTGTCGTCCAATCTGCCGCTTCATAAGCCTTCACCAAGGTTAAGATGTTACCAAGTGTGCCTTGTTTGGTCACAAGGGCACTTTTAACCAGGTTATCGATTGGCATCTTTTGAACCAACTCTTCAAGAGGTTGATCGAATAACGAATCAAGTAACGAGAACATGCCAGTCAGAAAGCCCAATCCATCATCTAAGTTGGTGTTCATATCACTAAGCAATAATTCACAAAAACGGGCACGCTGAATCGATAAGCTATATAAGCTGTCAGGCTTATCGTCTTGTGTTGAAGTGATCGCGACTAACGAGATGAATTTTCTTAGGCGATCCTCCCCGAGATAGACCAGAGCTTGTTTGAATGATTTTATCTCTGCTCGTATCAGATAAGAGGCGTTGACAAATGTGAGTAGCTTATATGAGAGCGTTACATCTAGAGAGATGAGTCTCTCAAGCTCATCATAATTGATATTCGGGTTTGAAATCTCTTTACATAGCTGAACTACAGTCAAGAAGGAAGGTTTGATCTGTTTTCTTCTTATCAGCTGAGGGCGGCTAAAAAAGTAGCCTTGAAACTGGGTGAAACCAACTTGCTTCGCGAGCTCAAACTCTTCATAGGTTTCTACCTTTTCTGCAAGAAACACGATGTTTTGATCCTTGAGGCGCTCGATCAAAGTCTCAGCTTTCGACAAAGAGTATTGGCGAATGTCGATCTTGATAATCGAAGTATACGGCAAGAATGGTAGCCATTCTTTACGCGGCACAAAGTCATCAAGCGCAATGGTATAGCCTGCTTTCGACATCTTCTTTATCGCGGCCAGAAGTTCAGCGGTGGGCTCGCAACTTTCTAAGATTTCGATCACCAAGTTATCTTTAGGGAACAGGGTCGGGACCAAATTCACTAAACTCTGGTAGGGAAAGTTAACAAAACCTAGCTTATCACCAATAGTACTGTAGTGAGTTGCAAGGAAATGCTCAGAAAGCAGACGGTTTGTCGCCAACTCTGGATCGATATCTGGAAAGGTATTGTTCGGCCCGTCTCTAAATAGCAACTCATAGCCAACGGTCTTCTGTTCGCTATTTAAAATAGGTTGCCGAGCAATGTAGGAGTATTTCAAATTTTGCATCGTGATCTCAAAAACGTTGGACTATCTTAACGTTTTATTGCAGTCCTTGACTAATTATATGTCGAATTTTCTGCGGTTTGGCTCATGCTTTAAGCAAAACGGCGTACTTCTAAATGTTGCGACTCTGGTGTACAAACCAAAACAGATCCTTGTTGGTACCAGTCACCAAGTACGATGCGTGTGTAAGGCTTATTATCAACCTCGAATTGGTGAACATTAGGTCGGTGTGTGTGACCGTGAATCATCAAGTCGGTTCCGCATCGCTTCATCAGAGTTTCCACTTCTGATTGAGTGACATCCATGATATCGAGCGATTTTTGTGCTTTCACATCACGAATATCGCCTTGGATTCTATTTACAATATGACGTCTTGTAAAGAATGGGAGCCGATTAAATATCCACTGTAACCAAGGCATATGAACCTTAGCTCTGAATGCCTGATACTTGTGATCTTCGGTGCATAACGTATCGCCGTGAAGGATCACGGTTTTACGACCATAAAGATCAATCACACTATGTTCATCAAGTAGTTTTATCCCTGTTTCTTTGCAAAAACGTTTGTTGAGTAAAAAATCACGATTTCCTTGGATGAAATAGCAGGGGACACCTGATTGAGTGAGAGTTTTGAATTCTGCTTTGATCGCTTGCGCAAAATCAGAGGGGTCATCATCACCAATCCAGAAATCAAACAGATCGCCCAACACGTAGAGTGCTTCTGCGTGAACCGCTTCTTCGCGCATAAACTTAACGAAACAATCCGTTATTTGGGGCTGAGAGGGAGAAAGATGGAGGTCGGAAATAAATAGTGTAGTCATAGTTGAATTAGGGAGGGCATTGCCCTCCCTTGAACGATTATTCGTGAATCGTAGTACCAGTGATGATCACTTCTTCTAGCGGTACGTCTTGGTGCATACCCATAGAGCCTGTGCTCACGCCTTTGATTTTGTTTACGATGTCCATGCCTTCAACAACTTCACCGAATACACAGTAACCCCAACCATCTAGGCTTTCTGAGCGGAAGTCTAAGAAAGTGTTGTCGTTTACATTGATGAAGAATTGAGAACTAGCAGAATGCGGTTCCATTGTACGAGCCATTGCTAAAGTGCCTACTTTGTTGCTTAGACCATTGTTAGCTTCGTTTTTAATTGGTGCGCGAGTAGCCTTCTCTTTAAGGCCAGACGTCATACCGCCACCTTGAATCATGAAACCATCGATAACACGGTGAAAGAGCGTGTTGTCGTAAAAACCATCGCGGCAGTACTGAGCAAAGTTAGCACTCGTTTCTGGTGCTTTTTCTTCGTTTAGCTGAATTTTAACGTCGCCGAAATTAGTATGAAGGGTGATCATGATGAATACCTATTCTGTGTTTTTATGTTAGAGACAACGATTCTAGCCTAACTGTTGTCACAAGCAAACGTCGAAATCCGGTTATCTGACATTATTGCGGGCGTTTTTATGCTAACTCGATTGGAGATAGCTCATTCTGCACGCAAAATGCAAGATTTATTCGCTTAATGACTCCATTATGACAAGGATTATGGTTATAATCGCCGTTACTTTTTAAACGTAATAATCCAGATAGAGATCATGTTAAAAATATACAACACACTGACGAGACAAAAAGAGGAATTCAAACCTATCCATGCAGGCAAAGTCGGCATGTATGTCTGTGGGGTCACTATTTACGATCTCTGTCATATCGGCCATGGTCGTACTTTTGTATCTTTCGATGTGGTTTCACGTTACCTTCGTTACGTTGGTTACGATTTGAAATTCGTGCGTAATATCACTGATATCGATGATAAAATTATCAAGCGCGCTAACGAAAATGGTGAATCGTGCGAGTCGTTGACTGAACGCCTTATCGGTGAAATGCACGCGGACTTTGATGCGCTAAATATGAAGCGTCCAGATGTGGAGCCTCGTGCCACTGAATTCATTGCGGAAATCATTGAGCTAGTTGAAAAACTGATCGAACGCGGCTTTGCCTACGTTGCCGATAACGGTGACGTTATGTTTGAAGTATCGAAGTTCGATGAATACGGTAAGCTTTCAAAGCAAGATCTTGACCAGCTTCAAGCAGGTGCTCGCGTTGATGTTGAGAGTGCGAAGCGTAGTCCATTGGATTTCGTTCTTTGGAAAATGTCTAAGCCAGGTGAGCCTACTTGGGAATCGCCATGGGGACCTGGTCGCCCAGGTTGGCACATTGAATGCTCAGCAATGAACTCATCGATTCTAGGCAATCACTTCGACATTCATGGCGGTGGCTCAGACCTTCAATTCCCACACCATGAGAATGAAATTGCTCAATCTTGCTGCGCACACGATACACAATACGTGAACACATGGATGCACAGCGGTATGGTGATGGTTGATAAAGAGAAAATGTCTAAATCTCTTGGGAACTTCTTTACAATTCGCGATGTGTTAGGTCATTACGATCCAGAAACGGTGCGCTATTTCTTAATGTCTGGCCACTACCGTAGTCAGCTAAACTACAGTGAAGATAATCTAAACCAAGCACGTTCAGCACTTGAGCGTCTATACACTTCACTTCGTGGTTTGGATTTAGATGCAGAACCAACGGGTGGAGAAGAGTACGTGACTCGCTTTACCGCTGCCATGAACGATGACTTCAACACACCTGAAGCGTACTCAGTGCTATTTGACATGGCACGTGAAATCAACCGTCTGAAAACGGTGGATTTAGGTCAGGCGAGCCAACTTGGTGCGCTAATGCGTGAACTGGCCGATGTTATCGGTATTCTTCATCAGGATCCGGAAGCTTTCTTGAAAGGTGATGCAGGCGATAACGATGAGGTGGCTGAAATTGAAGCTCTGATTAAGCTACGTAACGACTCTCGTGCATCGAAAGATTGGGCGAATGCTGATATGGCACGCGACAAGCTGACGGAAATGGGCATTGTTCTAGAAGATGGTCCTGAAGGCACGACGTGGCGTCGTAAATAATTTCTCGTAGCCCTTGCATGCAAGGGCTTCTTTTTAAGTTTTGAATTTGGTGTAACACTTTGGCTCAGATGTACTTCTATTACTCAGCAATGAATGCGGGTAAGTCGACAACTCTTCTTCAGTCTTCTTTCAATTACCAAGAACGAGGAATGAACCCTCTTATCTTCACTGCCGCACTTGATGATCGTTATGGCATTGGTAAGGTTAGCTCACGTATTGGACTTCAGTCTGAAGCTCAGCTTTTCCAGCCAGATTCCAATTTGTTTGATGAAATCGCAACGCTGAATGCCGAGACTAAACGACACTGTATCCTTATTGACGAATGTCAGTTCTTGTCAAAGGAACAGGTTTATCAACTGACAGAAGTGGTTGATAAGCTGAACATTCCAGTCCTATGCTACGGTTTGAGAACAGACTTCTTGGGTGAGTTATTTGAAGGAAGTAAACACCTACTGGCGTGGGCGGATAAATTGGTCGAGCTAAAGACAATTTGCCACTGTGGTCGTAAAGCTAATATGGTAATCCGAACCGATGAAGACGGTAAAGCTATCGCAGAAGGTGACCAAGTAGCGATTGGTGGTAATGATAAATATGTCTCAGTTTGCCGTCAGCATTATAAAGAAGCGCTGGGTAAGTAAGGCACATCATGAAAGTAAAAAAGGAAGCGTAATGCTTCCTTTTTTAGTAGTGGGCTATCCAGTAATCTATAGCGCATCAAGCGTATGATGGTATTTGAAGTGATAACCCAGTCCTTGTAGTTTTTCACTAGAGATAGTTTTGTCAGGCTCTGAGTTCACTAAATTCAACGAGGTATCTAAACCTACCGAACGCAAGGCTGCACGATAAAAGGTCACTTTGTCGCAGGTCTCTGGTGTGGTGGCGTTAACCACGCTCGCATCCACATGTTCTAAACAAAAAATAATCGAACCAACAGCGTCGTCAAGGTGCAGCATATTGGCGGATGCTTGATCACTCACAGTCTTGAGTTTCGAAGCAAATCGAGATGGATGACGATTCGGACCAAACAAACCACTGCAGCGCACGATGACATAATCTAGGGTCGAGTTTCTAACGTGTTCTTCTGCAGTGAGCATAATAATAGACTTAGCGCTAAAGTCTTCTCTGCCTTTCGCTATCGGTAGCCTAGCCATATCTTCAGTCATGATCTCAGCTCGCTCTGGATAAACAGAGCTAGAGCTAATCATGATGATCTTTTCCACACCTATTCGTTTTGCCACTTGAACAAGTAGGGCCCATTGAGAAGCGTATAGCGCACCGCCTCCTTGCCTAAAACCAGGAGGAAAACAGCCAACAATCACCTTTATCTGCTTCTTGATGAGTTGATCTGTAAGTGCCAGCTCCTCTTCTTCTGAACGGATAGCATTCAAATCCAAACAGAGACTATCCATACCCGCTTGGGTGATTTCAGCCACGCCTTCAACGCTGGTTCTTGTTGCTATAACCTTGTAGCCTCGGCTTTGCAGAGCATGGGCTAGTGGCAGGCCAAGCCAACCAGCTCCTACGACGAGTATTTGCTTTTCTGTCATGTTATACATCCTCGAAACGGTGTCGAAGTAATTCTCGCAGTCGCTTATGACCGGCATCTTTACTCTTACTTGAGTGTTGGATTAAATCAATGTTGGTGATTGCGGATATCTTTTCAAATTCTATCGGAACCTGCACTAACTTACCTTGAGCAAGCGCTTCTTTTGCCATATAGGAAGGGGCATAGGTCCACCCAAATCCTGCGAGACACCATTCGATAATCATAGCGTAGCTATCGGAGTACCAAACATCGGGGCTAAGCACTTGATGAAAGCTACTCTTTTGAGAACTTCTCGAGCTGACGACAAGCTGTCGGTGCAAACTCAACATTTCAAGATGGGGAGTAACAGTTTTAGCGAGCGGGTGCTCTGAAGATACAAAAATGTCGAACTCGAAATCCCCAACATGTTCAAAGTCTAATGAGAAGGGGATAACGTGTTCGCCATAGACTAAGCCTGAAGTTGCTCTACCTGATTGAACCATTTCGATAATATCGATACTGGAGGCAAGTAAACATTCCAATTGCAGAGACGGAAACTCTTCCGAAAGTGTTTTGAGTATTGGAGTGATTCTTTCCAGTGGAATACCTTCATCTACCGCTAAAACGATAGGTTGTATCTCATCATGTCCCAATGTGTCGACTAAATCCGCAAGACGCTGATGTTGGGTAATTGCTGCGCGAGCATAGGGAAGTAGTTTATTACCAGCTTCGGTAAGAATTGGATAACGACCACTTCGATCAAAGACATCAACACCACAATCGATCTCGAGATTCATGATGTTTTGACTAACAGCAGATTGAACCTTGCCAAGCTTGCGTGCTGCAGCGGAAAAAGAACCGGTTTCAACCGTGGTAATAAATGCTTCTAACTGTTCGATGCTAAACATATCAGGTTTCCTGATGTTATCTCGTTTTCGTCTTGTTAAAGCATAACGGATAATGGCTTTATTGGTAAACGATGTTTCAAATTTACAGGGTAACTTAATGAATAATAAAGAAAGAATATTTCATGCTATTCTATTTGAGGCGTTAGCATTAGCTATCATAATTCCTATTGCATCTATAGCTACAGGTAGTAAATCAATGCAACTAATGATTGTAGGTGTTGGCATGAGTTTGTTCACCGTGGTATGGAACTATTTCTATAATGTATTGTTTGATAAATATATTCCAGGTGAGAGGAGTAAGCGTTCCTTGCTTGTGCGTATCGGTCATGCAATAGGATTTGAAGCAGGATTGATCGTGATGACCATACCGGCCATCGCTTGGTTCTTACAGGTTTCATTGCTGACTGCTTTGATTATTGAAGCTGGTTTTCTGGTGTTCTTTTTCTTTTATACGACTGGATTTAATTGGGTGTATGACAGATGGCAGCCCTATCGTCGTCTTTTTTTAGCCTAAGAGGTAGGAGTTAATTGCAGCGGCAATGATATGCCGCTGCTAGAGACATTTCACGTTAGTGCTAAGACGTTAAGACACGAAGAACTTTGTCTGCGTGCTCCGCCACTTCAATTCCCTCGTCCGTAAGGTAGCCACCGTCAGGTAGGGTACAGAGTCCTTTATCGAATAATCGTTGGACTGCTTCTTGCATCTCTTTGCTAGCATCTTGATGGACCTTGATGCCTGTTGCTGCGCTGCTTAAGTCAAATTGCAATAACAGGTTCATTTCAGAAAGATGCGCTGGAGTGAATTTCATAGATTTGCCTCTTGGTTGAGATTCTCCACTCAACATAGTGGGGATTGAATGAGTTGACAATCACGCAGTTAATAAAGTGTTAGCTTGCGCCGCCTTCTAAAGGAAAACGGTAAATTTTTGTTATTAAGTGGATGAAATATAATCACTTAGGGCTCTATGTGATGTATTTTAGTGAGTAATTTGAATATAGTTCGTAGGTTATGGCCTGTCGATTCGATAGGACGATTTTTCTTGGTCCATATGATGAAACCAAGTTATTAGGAGAGTAGATGTCTACACGCAATTTGGCTGTTGTATTAATGTGTGTTTTGGGCGTTGCATCGTGCGCGAGTACCCCAACGGCTAATGAATCCCATGCCAACTTGACGCCGGAAGAGGTTCGTCAAACAAGAAGTAGGGTATTTAGTGAGATTTCAGACACCTATGCCGAGTGGTCGAAGAAATTGGAAGGCGCGGATGCGCTTCGAATTTACGCGCCAGAAAACTACCGCGATATGATGTCATCTTGGAAAAGTGCGCATGATCTATTCATAGAAATGCGTAAGGACCCGACGCAAGTTGATGCGAAGCATTCCGTCTTTTCTAGTGAGACGTATGCGGTCGGTTTCCGAGATCGCATTAATTCTGTGGAATATAACTATAAGGCAATTCAAGGTCTCAAAAAGCAAGCGGATGTCTTGCTCGCGCCAGCAATGAGTCAAATGACCTACCTTAATAAAATAGAGGCTGGCAAGTATTTCAGACATGCGATGAACAACTTAAATCGCGATTATCAGCGCCTGTTTGAGTATTTAGTCGTATCTGAAACCGAGCACGCTGAGAGCTATCAAGAGACATTCATTAATAACGCCGTGGCACTTGAAGTTCGCGTAATTGATGCCATGTACGTCAAGCCATTGGAGCAGCGATTGGCTGATCTAAGTCGGTTAAAATACAATACTCTAGCGCCGGTGAGCTTTGGCTATGTAGAGCAGGGGACGGCTGAATTGGCGAAGTATGTTGCCAAGTCACCGCGAAGTTTTACCGAGATAGAGCATCAAGTCGATCAGATCAACTTTCAGTTTCGACGTCTCGAAGCGGTTGTCGTTGAGGTAAATAAGTTGATTAATGTCGATAAATCTCAATTTGAGCCTATGGTGCTAGAGGCTGAATCACGTTTGCACAAGATATCCTCCGTGGCAAAGGGTAATGATTATCGAGATCAATCTCTTGCAGCGCAATCTGAACGTATTGCTCATGATGTTGAACAGTTGCGAAAGGCGGATCGCTCTGAAGCGCTACAGAAAGAAAATCAACTACTGAAGCAGCAAATAGCGTTGTTACAAGAGCAAAATACTGAAGGAGATTCGGTCGATACTCAGTTAGCACTAGATCGAGCAGAGAAGAATCAGACAGAAATTGAAGCCTTGAAGAAATTGGTTTCCGCACTTCAAGAGAAATCGGACAAATCTTAACGGCTTGTCTTAAAGTCTCACGCCCTTAAAACTAACGCCGCATTACGCGGCGTTTTTTTATCAGTTATCTTCATTACCGATATCCAAGTTCAACATTTTCAATAGTGAAATATAAACACTTATTTTTGAAAATAGACGAGTGATCCTTGTCACATAAACCTTAATGCGGATTCATTTTCCACCTGTCAAGAAAAACGCAATTAAAGTGCTAAATAGATCTTGCTTTATCTATTGATTGGGGCGATTATCCGCGCCCAGTTGACATGTAACCAAATATGTATAGAGCAAAATGGAAATGAATCAGTTTGATGCCTTATTGCCACCACAAATGGCAGAACGTGCGGCCGAGGCCGGTGTAGGTAAAGCAACAAAAGACCCAATGAAGTCTTTTCTTTTGGCGATTACTGCAGGTCTGCACATAGGTATCGCATTTATATTTTATACAACCATTACAACGGGTGCTGGTGACCTTCCTTGGGGTATCACTCGCTTTCTTGGTGGACTGGCGTTCAGTTTAGGTTTAGTACTGGTAATTATCACTGGTGGAGAACTCTTTACCAGTTCGGTTCTGACGTTAGTGGCTCGTGCTAGTGGCAAGATTACATGGCGCTCGCTGTTCAAAAACTGGTTCGTTGTTTATTTTGGCAATATGCTAGGGGCGTTGCTTCTTGTTGGAATCATGCTTACAGCAAAACAGTATATGTTTGATGCAGGGCAAGTGGGATTGAACACCATGCATATCGCTCAGCACAAACTGCATCATGGTTTCTGGCAAGCTGTTGCACTTGGTATTATGTGTAACGTACTGGTATGCGTAGCTGTCTGGATGACGTTCAGTGGCAGAACCTTAACTGACAAAATTATTGTGATGGTTTTGCCAGTGGCGATGTTTGTCTCTGCGGGCTTTGAACACTGTATTGCGAACTTATTTCAGGTACCAATGGCGATCGGTATTAAGAACTTTGCGTCGCCAGAGTTTTGGCAAATGATTGGCGCGAATCCTTCCGACTTTGCAGATTTGAATGTTGTTACGTTTGTCGTCAACAATTTGATTCCGGTAACACTGGGCAACATTATCGGCGGTGGTGTTTTCGTCGGTATGCTTTACTGGTTGATCTACTTAAGAGATTAAATAACGGACTCATTGTAGAAAAGCGCCTTTTGGCGCTTTTTTTGTGTCGGTCTAAATGGCTTTAAGATATAGCTATTCTTTTGGTGTTGCTGCCTTCCATAAAAAAGGGAATGTCAGCCATTATGTCCTTAAGCTCTTCAGGTTCGTGAATGAGCCAGTTTTTAGCCTCGTTATCTATATCGTCTTCAAATTCCATGTTATTCGGCATGGGTTCCTTCCTCTCTCGATAATACGAACTGCGTTAAGTCACCGCCCATGTGTGTTTCCATTTAGGAGTGACTGTTTAGAACACAAAATAACCAGAAGGTATGACAATAAGATGAAGACATCTGATCCAGTATGATCAGCACACCATATGTAGTAGTGAGAACCAATAATTATACTAAACTCAATAGCTTGGTTATCCACACAAGCTGTGGATAACTTAGTTTAAATTTGGTGAGTAACAATGAAAGTTGCAGATCTATTGAGGATCAATAAATCGAATTTTCGGTTTGCCAGCTTCGTTGAAACTTCGGCGTACTACCAAGTTAAGGCTGATAGTTATTGAGATCGTCATCATTACAAAAATCGCAATCATAATGACAAGCTGATATTTGATCGCTATCAGTGGACTGGCTCCGCCTAAAATTTGACCAGTCATCATGCCAGGGAGAGAAACTAGCCCGGTTGTCGCCATAGTGGCTAATATGGGGGCTAAGGACTTCTGAAGTGCGACCTTAATAAAAGGCAGGGTCGCTACACGAATCGGTGCTCCTAGCGCGACAGAGGCCTCATACTCGCCCCATCGGCTTTCTAGTGAGCCAAAGAAGTTTTGTAACGCTACGATATTGCCACTTAGGCTGTTTCCTAACAGCATACCCGCCAAGGGAATGACGTATTGTGCACTGTAAAATGGTTCTGGTTGAATGATGGCAATGCACAGTAACCCGACAATAGGAAATAGACCGACTACTAGGCCAATACTGACGAAGCCCATTAATGGATATTTAGGAAGCTTTGCTTTACTAACGATTGCGTTTGAACCTACCACTATCATCACTGCTAACCATATAAGGTTGATGACTAAGCTATTTAAATAAAACAAGTATTCAAGGTAGAGGCCGACCAATGCCAGCTGTACCGTCATTCTCACCAAACCAACAATAGCATCGCGTCCAATGTTGATTTTGTAGTAGCTATTGATAGCAAAAGGGATCAGCAGAGTTAGTGAGAACAAGAGTATTTGCCACCAACTAATATCGACGACTTGCTGCATATTGACCCCATTTAGTGGTGTTCGAGAAGCTAAATTCTACCGCAAACTGAATGCTTAACCACCTATTTTTAAACGAGATCTAGATACATTTTATTAACAAAATCGTCATCTAAATCTAAAAATCTCACGTCAAAAATCGAATTTTAGAACTCACTCCAAAGGGTTAAAGTTGCAAAGTTGTAATGTCTTTCACATACTTATAACGATATTATTTTTTCATAACTGTTAACAAAATTACACATCGATTTTTAATTAAATACAACTCTGGATGAACTCAAAAAACGGTTGATTAATAAGGTATGAATGGTCGGAATTGATTGAACCACACGGTTAGTATGGTTTAGCATTTTCCAATAGAGATATTAAATAATTGAGTTGCAAACTAGCGCAATTCGCAAACTATACACGATACAAAATAGGCAAATGTATGAGTGATGTTAACAAAGTTGAGAGTGCTGAAAAGCATGGTATGGAGTGGAAATCATTTTTCTTCATCTGCGCCGTCTTCTTCCCTCTTTTGAGTGTAGCCATCGTAGGTGGTTACGGATTTATCGTTTGGATGCTTCAAATCTTCGTATTTGGTCCTCCTGGTGTACACGGCTAATTCCATAGCCCTTTATTCATTTACGATATTCAAGAGAGTTAGTCATGAAATCCTTTTTAATCAAACTTTGGCGTACTATCAGTCGCCCTGCAGTGCACATCAGCTTAGGTGTGTTGACTGCTGGTGGTTTTATCGCAGGTGTTATTTTCTGGGGTGGTTTTAACACTGCGCTAGAAGCAACAAACACAGAAGAATTCTGCATCAGTTGTCACACGATGCGTGACAACGTATACGTAGAGCTACAAGAAACCGTACACTGGAAAAACCACTCTGGTGTTCGTGCTACTTGTCCAGACTGTCACGTTCCTCATAACTGGACGGACAAAATTGCTCGTAAGATGCAGGCTTCTAAAGAAGTATTCGCGCAAGTATTTGGCGACCTAGATACACCAGAGAAATTCGAAGCGCGTCGTTTCGAACTTGCTCGCCACGAGTGGGATCGTTTCTCTGCCAACAAATCTTTAGAATGTAAAAACTGTCACAACTATGAGTCAATGGACTTTGAGCAAATGTCTCCAACGGCTCGTATCCAAATGAAATCAGCGGCTGAACGTGACCAAAGCTGCGTTGACTGTCACAAAGGTATTGCGCACAACTTGCCTAAAGATATGGCTAAAGCAAGCGGTATTGTGGGTGACCTAGAGCAAGTTGCAAATAGCACGTCTTACTCTAAAGGCGGTGAAGTGGTGTCCATTCGTCATTTGCCTCTTTATACAGATGAAACGGGCACAACTGAAGCGGGTCTACTAAGCCCAGCAAGTAAAGTTGAAATCCTGGATGTGAAAGGTGACATGATTAAAGTTGAAATTGATGGCTGGCGTAAAGCGAAAGGCTTTGGTCGCGTTATTCAAGAAGACTTTGGTAAGAACATTTCTACCGCGATTCTAACTCGTGAAGTATCTCAGAGCAGTGACGTTCATGTCGGCGAGAAGAAAGAAGATGAGTTAACGGGTCTTCCTTGGGAGAAAGTTGCCGTGGATCTTTGGATGAAACAAGGTTCTATGGTGTCTGACTTCAATCCAATTTGGGATGCAGCTGGTGAAGCGTATCAAACTAACTGTTCTACATGTCACACACAACCGGATGTTGCGCACTTCAGTGCTAACGGTTGGGTAGGTATGCTAGACGGTATGATCGCATTCGTGAACTTCGATACAGATACAGAAGCGCTTGTTCTTAAGTATCTACAGAAGCACTCTTCAGATTATTCTGAAGGTCACCACTAATAGACGTCAATTGGAGTAATAAAATGGCAATTACAAGAAGAAGCTTCCTTAAAGGCGCAGCTGGCTCAAGTGCAGCAGCACTAATTGGACCAAGTTTGCTGGCTTCGGCGTCTGCAAGTGCAGCGGAAACTGATGGTACTTGGAAGACATCTGGTTCTCACTGGGGCGCGTTTCGCGCCCGTGTATGGGGCGGAAAAGTTCAAGAAATCAAACCTTTAGAACTTGATAAGTACCCAACTGACATGCTTAACGGCATTAAGGGTATTATTTACAGCCCATCACGTGTGCGTTACCCAATGGTTCGCCTTGATTGGTTGAAGAAGCACAAATATGCTGCCGAAACTCGTGGTAACAACCGTTTTGTACGTGTGACGTGGGATGAGGCACTTGACTTGTTCTACCGTGAACTAGAGCGTGTTCAGAAAGATTACGGTCCATGGGCACTGCACACAGGTCAAACAGGTTGGCGTCAAACAGGTCAGTTCCACAGCTGTACTAACCACATGATGCGTGCCATGGGCCTACACGGCTATTCTGTTAAGAAAGTGGGCGACTACTCAACTGGTGCGGGTCAGACAATCCTACCTTACGTGCTTGGCTCTACAGAAGTTTACGCACAGGGTACGTCTTGGGAACTGATCCTTGAGAATAGTGACAACATTATTCTTTGGGCTAACGATCCAGTGAAAAACCTGCAGGTAGGTTGGACTTGTGAAACCCATGAGTCGTTTGCTTACCTAGAACAGCTTAAAGAAAAAGTAGCGAAGAAAGAGATCAATGTTATTTCTGTTGACCCAGTTAAAAACAAGACTCAACGCTATCTAGAAAACGAACACCTATATGTGAACCCGCAAACAGACGTGGCGTTCATGCTAGGTATGGCTCACACTCTTTATAACGAAGACTTGTATGATAAAAAGTTCATCGATACGTATTGCCTAGGTTTCGAAGACTTCATCAAGTACGTTCAGGGTGAGACCAAAGACAAGGTTGAGAAGACTCCAGAGTGGGCTGCAGACATCTGTGGTGTTCCAGCGGACAAGATTCGTGAGTTTGCACGTATGCTGGTTCAAGGCCGCACTCAAATCCTTTTCGGTTGGTGTGTACAGCGCCAAGAACATGGTGAGCAACCATACTGGATGGGTGCCGTACTTGCCTCAATGATTGGTCAAATCGGTCTGCCAGGCGGCGGTGTATCATATGGTCACCACTACTCAGGTATTGGCGTACCATCAACAGGCTTCGCAGCACCGGGTTCATTCCCGTTGAACATCGACCAAGGTCAAAAGCCTAAGTACACCAACCAAGACTTTAACGGTTACAGCCGAGTTATTCCTGTCGCGCGTTGGGTCGATAGTCTTGTGGAACCGGGTAAGAAGATCAATTCAAACGGTTCTGTTGTGACGCTACCAGATCTTAAGATGATGGTGTTTAGTGGCAACAACCCATGGCATCACCACCAAGATCGCAACCGCATGAAGAAAGCGTTCCGTAACCTTCACACTGTGGTCGCTGTTGACTTTGCTTGGACGGCAACGTGTCGTTTCTCTGACATCGTATTACCTGCTTGTACTCAGTGGGAACGTAACGATATTGATGGTTATGGTGCATACTCAGGCCGTGGTCTGATCGCGATGCATAAACTGGTTGACCCGCTGTTCCAATCTAAGACAGACTTCGAGATCATGACTGAGCTTACTCGTCGTTGGGGTCGTTCAGATGATTACACGCGTGGTATGTCTGAAATGGAATGGGTTAAGTCGCTTTATAACAACTGTAAAGAAGCGAACAAAGGCAAGTTTGAATTGCCGGAGTTTGAAGAGTTCTGGGAAAAAGGCTTCCTTGACTTCGGTACTGGTAAACCTTGGGTTCGCCACGCTGACTTCCGTGAAGATCCAGAGATCAATGCACTGGGTACGCCTTCAGGCTTTATCGAAATCACTAGCCGCACCATCGGCAACATGGGTTACGAATATTGCCAAGAGCACCCAATGTGGTTTGAAAAGTCTGAGCGTTCACATGGCGGTCCTGGTTCTGACAAGCACCCGTACTGGCTACAATCGTGCCACCCGGACAAGCGTCTTCACTCACAAATGTGTGAATCTGAAGAATTCCGCGCGACTTATGCTGTGCAGGGGCGTGAACCAATCTACATCAACCCTCAAGATGCAAAAGCAAAAGGCATTAAAGACGGTGATTTAGTTCGCGTATTCAATGACCGTGGTCAGCTTCTAGCGGGTGCTGTGGTTACTGATAGCTATGCACCTGGTGTGGTTCGTATTGAAGAGGGTGCTTGGTATGGTCCTCTAAACGAAAAAATCGGTGCGATCGATACCTATGGTGATCCAAACACGCTAACTCAAGATATTCCTTCTTCTGAGCTGGCACAGGCGACGTCTGCAAATACTTGTCTTGTAAACTTCGAGAAGTTCACAGGCAAAGTGCCGCCAGTGACGTCGTTCGGCGGACCGATCGAAGTGGCTTAACTGCAATTGGTCTCCCATAGTTTTAACTAGTACACAAAACCCATCCATTAGGATGGGTTTTTTTTTACCTAACAATATACTTATTAGGTAACTTCCTAATTTATGGTCGAGGGTTCAATGACCGAATATATCCCTGTATCTCAAGAGCTTGATGCATTGGCTATCAATCCTGAAATTAAGGTAACCAAACAAGGCAAAGAGCTGCATTTTGAAAATGTCAGTCTTCATTTCTCTCCTTTGTCGTCCCGTACCGCATTAGTGCAGTTTGAAAATCAGATCGAATCTGGGGCGTACGTTCTTGGTGATGGCTTCCAAATGTTGTGTCAAACCGCAGGAAAACTGGATGGTTTTATTGATATAGGCCGATGCCCAGATAACAACAGTAGCTATCGCATATATCCCGAAGATGCTCCGCGCCGTTTCTACAATTATCTGGTTGTTGAGCAGTCTACTGGCTTTCACTTATATGGTTTTACCTCATGCCATCGCTTCGCAGGTTATTTTGAACTGCAACATACCGGTCATGGCGTAGACATTGTGGCTTTGATTGATGGTGAAGAAAGCTCTCCGCAGCATTGGGAAAACAACCAACTGGAATCGCTAACGGTCTTGCACGGCGATAGCCTAGAGTCGGTCTACAACGAATACGCGAACCTCATTTCAAATCATCATCCCACCAGAATCGGTGTCTCAGGAGACAGTCCTATCGGTTGGTGCTCTTGGTACGCATACTATGCCGATGTAACTAAACAAAACGTGCTGGAAAACGTCGAAATCATGGCTGATAAGATGTTTGACTTAGAGTGGGTGCTGCTTGATGACGGTTACCAATCTTTTATGGGAGATTGGTTAACACCGTCGGACAAATTTGAAGGTGGCGTAAAATCACTGATCAACAATATTCGTGAAAAAGGAAAAAAACCGGCCATATGGATGGCACCATTTATCGCTCAAGCAGAATCGGAAGTATTTAAAAATCACCCTGAATGGTTTCTAAAGCATGACAATGGTGAACTGCTTAAGGCGGAAGATATTACTTATGGTGGTTGGCGCTGTACGCCATGGTACATCCTTGATGCATCACATCCGGAAGTTCAAGAACACTTAACTCGTGTTGTTAAAACCATGAGAGAAGAGTGGGGTGTGGAGCTGTTCAAACTGGATGCTAACTATTGGGGAACCTTAAAAGGTCAACGTTACCAGAAAGGTGTTACTGGGGTTGAAGCTTATCGTCTAGGTATGGCGGCAATAAACGAAGGTGCTGGCGACGCTTTGGTTCTGGGTTGCAACGCACCAATGTGGCCTTCACTTGGGTTGGTTGATGCAATGCGTGTTTCTGATGATGTAGAACGCGATCCACATCGATTTGAGCAAATTGCCAAAGAGACGTTCTATCGCAGTTGGCAACATCAGAGGCTGTGGTTAATTGACCCAGATTGTGCCACGTTCACTTCACTGCCTAATCAAGGCACTGATAGAGCCAGTTACGAATTCCATCGTAATGTTCTGCTGGCGAGTGGCGGATTGTTGTTATCAGGAGATCCATTACCAGAACTCACGCCATTTGCTGAGGAAACGCTCGCACGGCTGGTGTCACGCCAGCGACACTCGACCAATGCGTCAACATTTACATCACTGTCGATGAATCACGCAACGTTGAAGCTGTCAGAGGAACGCAGAGTGCATTGTTTGTTCCACTATGACGATGATGTAACGGAGTACACCCTGACCGCTGAATTACCTTGTGACTGGTTCGATTACTGGACGGGAGAGAAACTCAATAAAGAACCGGTTCAGATCCAGATTATTCCGGTTAATCGAGGTTTAGACAGTCGTGCAATCGTATCGGTCATGCACTTAGCTAATTGACCGAATTATAGTTCAACCAGCCAGTAATACCCGTAACCGACGACGATTGCGGGTATTGCCGAGTAAAATGTAGCCGCTAGCGCAGCTTTAGGAGCGAGTGCGATAGCAGGAAACAAAGCATCCCCATCATTAGAAATGGCATTCGAAATTTGCGCGGACATTGGCATCGCACCAGTAATATAAAGACTAGTTACCAAAATTTGCGGTCCGCAACCAGGTAGTAAACCAACCAGCATCCCTACAAGAGGCATATAAACGCCATAACCAGATAGCGCCGAACCTAAATCGATATGTGCGAAGTGGACACTTAGCTCAAAAAACAAAAACGCCACTATGACCCAAGCACTTACAAAATGAGTGTCTTGTGCTGCTTTTTGCATTGGGTGTGATGACGCGATTTTAGCGTCTTCCGCGACCGTACTTTGATAGTCGTTGATTTCTTTGGTGAAGGCCCACAAAAGCATCATTACCACGGCTAAGATCGCACCAGTCCACTCAATACTGTTAGCTGGCAAACCAAGTACTTGGTTTATGTCGACCTGAAATGACATGGCAAAGGCAACGATCAGAGCGGGCACAATAATCCACTTCCAGAATAGTCCCTGCAGATTTATCGCTGCTCTTTGAATCCCCGTTGATTCCTGTGTGGTTTTACATGTGCGATTGGTATTATCTGTGTTATTTACTTGTGAGACGCGTTTTGCCGAGGGATTAGCGGACTTAGGGCGCAGGAAATCGGCAGCGTGTATTTTGTTTACGATTAGCCCTGAGATCATCCCGACAGCGACCCCCATCGTGACAAGGCCTAATCCCACGCTAGGTTTACTCGCTAAGATCAAAAATGCGGCATCACCCATTGTTGCGGTTAATACCGCAACTACAGAACCGAAGCCAACTCTACCGGAAACATACTGTGTCGTGACAATTATGGCACCACCACAGCCGGGCAGAGCCCCTAACAACGAAGAAAAGACAACTTGATGTGTTGGTGAGTGGTGGTAAAGCTCGACGAGTCGGTTTTGACTAGACACCAGTTGAGATATTCGATGATAAACGACTAAAGTAAATACGACATAGCAGGAGACGGCCCAGAAAGCATCGGAAAGCGCATTCATTGTGACTTCTCTAGTAACGCTAGACGCGAGTAGGGCAGCCATAGCAATAGGTAGTATGAGACGCTTATACTTTGGTGTGAACTGGTCGATAGTTAATCCATTCACGATAGCGAGGTTTTTTACCTGTTGCATACACTTTACCGATATTAAATGAGAATTGTTATCATTATACATACGTGAGAATAATTCTCAATGTCATTGATATGGTTATCTACATGAAGAAATAGAACGAATCTGACATCAACCGATGACAAATTTAGAAATTCAGGTAAAGTAACGACCTTTGTGAGATGTAAAGCAGGCGCATGAGCCTGATGATCAGAATTAGTTAGGAAGCAAAATGATTTTAGTTGTCGGTCATAAGAACCCAGATAGTGATAGCATTTGTGGAGCACTCGTTGCAACAGAACTTCTAAAAGCTCGTGGTCTTGAAGCACAGCCAGTTCGCCAAGGTGAAATTAACCGTGAAACTCAACATATCCTTGCAACAGCAGGTGTTGATCAACCAGAACTTCGCACTAGTGTTGCTGGTGAAAAAGTATGGTTAGTTGATTACACCGATCTGGCTCAAGCACCAGATGATATCAATGAAGCTGAAATTCTAGGTATTGTTGACCACCACCGTTTAGGTGACGTCATGACCGTTAACCCTCTTGAAGCTTGGATTTGGCCTGTAGGTTGTACATGTACTATCTTGTTCAATCTATTCAAGATGGAAAACGCTGAGATTACTCGCCCTCTCGCTATCCTAATGATGTCTGCAATTTTGTCTGACACTGTAGGTTTCGCTTCACCAACGTGTACTCAAAAAGATAAAGATGCAGTAGCGGAACTAGCTGAGATCGCAGGTGTTGAAGATCTTGATGCATTCATCAAAGATCTGCTAATTGCAAAAACAAACATCGAAGGTCTGTCTGCAGCTGAGCTAGTAGAAAAAGACCTTAAAGCATACCCATTCAACGGTCGTGATGTAGTTGTTGGTCAAGTTGAACTTGCGACACTTGAGCAAGTAGATGGCATGATTGACGCGCTTGAAGCAGACTTAACTCGTCGTTGTGAAGAACAAGGCCTAGCTTTTGCAGCGGTAATGCTAACGGATATTACAACAGCACAAACTCGCCTAATCTACAAAGGTGAGTGGGCTGAGAAGTTGGTTAAGCACGAAGAAAACGGCATGCTTATGATGGAGAATACACTAAGTCGTAAGAAGCAAGGTTGGCCTTGGCTTCAGAACGAGCTGGTGTAATTATTCACTAAGTTTGTAAAAAGCCCTAGTATCTAAGGTACTGGGGTTTTTTAATTTTCGAATCTACATAAAGGTGTTCAGTGATGGCATTAGAGCAACAGCAAATCGATGAAATCTCCAGCTATGACGAAGAGAAACGGCTGAAGTACAGTGTGAAGACTATGGTTCAAGAGCGTCAGATATGGATTCTGACCGATGAACATGGCTGTGTCATGTTAAACACGGAAGATGAAGATTGTGTTCCAGTTTGGCCGCATCAAGAGCTAGCTGAGCAATGGGCTACAGGAGAGTGGGATCACTGCAAAGCAGAAGCTATCTCTTTAAATAAATGGCATAGCCGCTGGACCTATGGTTTGGAAGATGACGAATTGGCTGTGGTCGTGTTCCCAAATCAAAATGAAGAAGGGGTTATTTTATTCCCTGATGAGTTTGATTTCGAGCTAAAGAAGCAGGCGACTAAGCTTTCCAGAAAGTAAGCTATCCAGAAAGCAAGTGAGTATTGAAATAGTAAATAGACATTGCATGACGTATTCATTTACCTGAAGTTAAGGTAGACTCTTTGCCAGTTTTTCTTACGGTAAGTTTCTGTCATGCAACGTTTCTTTCTATTAATCTTGGGCGTACTTATTAGCTCGCTGGCGTCCGCCTCCAACAAGGACAACTGGGATTTAGTCAGCGATATTGGCGCCTATGGATTGGTTGGTTTGGCAGCGGGATTACCAGCCTACCAAGAAGATTGGGAAGGTGTTTGGCAGGCAGGTTTAAGTATTGGTTCTGCTTCGGCTATCGGTTTGGTAGGAAAACACACGATCGATGCACCGAGACCGGATGGCAGTGATAACAAGAGTTTTCCATCAAACCATACGGCAAATGCATTTGCTTCTGCAACTACCCTACACATAAGGCATGGGTGGCAGGTCGGTTTACCCGCATATGGAGTCGCAACTTTAGTAGGCGTCGGACGTGTACAAGCGGACAAACATTATTGGCGCGATGTTGCTGCGGGCGCGGCTATCGGTATCTTTACTGGCTGGATGTTTACCGACAAGTTGGACCCGAATGTTCAACTGCTGCCGTGGGCTTCTTCGCAGGGCGCTGGTATTTCCATGACCTATGTTTGGTAGCGATCTATGTCCGGAACACCCACTACTTAGTGCAAAATAAAAAGCTCAGCGATTGCTGAGCTTTCTAATTCATGGAAAAACAACGATTAATCGCGCTTCCAAAGGATATGACAGAACTTATTCTCTGGATCACGGCTTACCAATAAGCGCGCGAACACATCATCAAGAACATCGTCTTCTTCGTTGACTAATCCAATACGCACTTCTGCGTAGGTTTCATCAACGTCGAATCCTACCTGTTCAGCCCAATCCGAACCTGTTTCTACAACCTCAGCTGCGCCACGGTCGTCGAACTGTGCAGTAAAAAGAATGACATCTGCAGGTTCAAGATTATCAGGGGCCATCTCTAGGAAGATGTCGTAGGCCGCTTCGATAACGTCATCGTATGAAATCAGTTCTGACATAACTTACGCTCTGTTCATGTATTTGCGTTCTGCAGTGTTGATCACTACACGGTCACCTGTTGCAATGTACTCAGGTACTTGTACGGTTAGACCTGTTGACAGCCGAGCTGGTTTTGTACGAGCTGACGCTGACGCGCCCTTGATTGACGGATCAGTCTCTTCGATAACGAGCTCGACAGAAGAAGGGAGTTCAAGACCCACAGCACTGCCGTTTACTAGAATAACTTGTACACCTTGAGTGTCTTCATTGATGAACAGTAGATCGTCTTCAATTTCGTTATGTTTGAACGTGAACTGGCTGTAATCTTCGTTATCCATAAAGATATACTCGTCACCATCAACGTAAGAGAACGTCACGTTACGCTTGTTCATTTCAACGGTTTCTAGAGTATCATCAGACTTGAAACGCTCATCAACTCTTGAGCCTGTTGCCAAATCAGTACAACGCAATTTATAGATCTTTGCACCGCCACGACCGCCTGGAGTCGTTACTTCGATATCTTTGATTAGCAACGTTTTGCCATTTGACTCAATCGCAAAACCTTTTTTTAGCTCACTTGCCTTAGGCATGGGAATATTTCCTTCGTTTTTTGTTTAGACAGTCAATTATACGTCCGAAGTCGGGCTTTGCTCAAGAAACATGTGATGCCGGCCACGATTCATTTGAGCATTGAATCTCGACATTTGGAAACGTAGAATAGATCCATCCGCAGTACTCTAAATCGATATCGTGCATACTCCGAATTCACTTTCATCACTGATCGCTCAACCTCAATATGCTGATGTTGTCCAAGACCTATTAGCTTGTTTGAAAGCTGGTCTTAAAGACAATCTCCACAGCGTCTATATTTATGGCTCAGTGGCACAGGGGCGCGCCATCCCTGACGTATCCAATCTGGATGTTGTTGTGGTTACTCATCAATCATTCAGCGACAGTCGAACGTCCCTTTTCAACAGTATTAATTGGCGCTTTCAAAAAGAGTTTCCCTTTGTACGAGGTATCTCGATACGCACTGCGCTCGTAAAGCAAGTGGCATCACTTGATGCTTTGTTTACGTGGGGGTTCTTACTCAAGCAGTGTTGTATGAATGTGTATGGTGAAAACTTGGCCGAGTGTTTTGGCGAGTATATTCCTAGCTGGGAAATTTCAAAGCAGTGGAATATGGATATTGCAGAGAGTGCTATCAATCTGCGTAGCGAAATTGCGCAAGCAACAACAGAAGACCAAATGCTAATGGCGCAGCGCCAAATGGCTAAGAAGTTATTACGTGCTGCTTATGGACTTGTTCTACATAAACACAAGAAGTGGATAGATGAACCTAAGGAGTGTGGTTTGCAATTCTTAAACTATTTTCCGGAGCGCCAGCAAACTGTTGAACGTCTTGGGATCTTGTTGGGGAATCGAGTCATTCCTAAACGTTCAGTAGTGGGTATCTTGGATGAGTTTGGGACATGGATTGCTAATGAGTACGAGAAAACAGAATTCAAAATTGGCTAACTTTACTATTAGAAGAGCCCCATTTGAGGCGCACTCAAATCATCAAAGCTCTGGCCAATAAAAGGTAATATTGCTTCAGCAATTGGTCGCAGTTGTTTATCAATGTAGTGCTGATAATCAATAGGTGAACGTTGATACTCAATGGGTTCCGGTCCATTCAAAGTAATGACATATTCTATTCTGCCCTTGTTTTGGTATTGCAATGGTCGTCCTAATTGCTGGTTGATGTCGTCTGCCATACGTGCCGCACGTACTTGAGGGGGAATATTCTTTTGATATTCGTGCAGCTTTCTGCGCAGGCGCTTTTGATAAACTAATTGATCATCAAACTCACCTCGTGAAGTGCTTTCTACAAATGAACGAACATAGTCAGATGGATCTTGGTTTTTGAACACCATCATATAGAGCTTTTGCTGAAACTGTTGCGCCAGTGCAGTCCAGTCGGTTCTGGCACTTTCCAATCCTTTGAAGATCAGTCGCTCCTTGTCACCATCTCCAATTAAACCTGCATAACGCTTTTTAGATCCGGTTTCTGACCCTCTGATCGTTGGCATCAGAAACTTCTGATAGTGGGTTTCATACTCCAATTCCAAAATGGACGTTAAGTTGTACTCGTTCTTGAGATGATCAGCCCACCACGTATTCAGATAGTCGATAAGTTGGTTACCAATATCATCCGCGCTTTGAGCATCAAACTTACCATTCAATGAAACAAAGGTTGAATCGGTGTCACCATAAATAACTTGATACCCTTTCTCTTCAATTAAGCGCTTCGATGTTTTCATTATCTCATGACCACGCATGGTAATTGAGGAGGCTAGACGAGTATCGAAAAATCGACAACCTGATGAGCCCAAGACACCATAAAACGAGTTCATGATGATCTTAATAGCTTGAGAAAATGCCTTTTCATTGTTAGCTTTTGCGATATCACGAGCTTTCCACAATTCTTCGATTAAATTTGGAAGAAAATGCTGCGTACGGTGGAATTGACCTCCTCTAAATCCTGCTACAGCTTGGTCGTCATTTTTACCAATTTCTAATTTCAACCCTTCAATCAGTCCCATAGGATCGATCAAGAAGGAGCGAATAATGGATGGATAAAGGCTTTTGAAGTCGAGTACAAGTACCGAATCATACAACCCTGGGATGGAGTCCATGACGTAACCACCTGGGCTCGCCACCCAGTTTTCAGGATGCAAATTAGGTGCTGCGTAATGAGAGCGATGTAGGCGAGGGAGATAAAGATTGGTGAAGGCTGCTACCGAGCCGCCGACTCGGTCTAGCTCAACCCCCGTCAACTTGGTACGTTCAATGGCGAATTCTAGCAAGTGGGTGTGTGCAAAGATGCGGTTAACCAACACACAGTCTTGCAGGTTATACTTAGCGAGTGATGGCTTGTCTTGGCGGAACATGGTGTTAATTTCTGCCATTCGGTCATGCACGTTATGAATCGCTTTCCCTTCGCCTAACAGTTCTTGAGAAACCGATTCTAGAGACCAAGAGCGGAAACCGTAAGTGGCGGTTTTTAGCGTATCAATACCGTCTAACACCACACGTCCCGGAATAGTGATAAAGCTTTGCTGACTAGAGGGTAGAGTACGAAAGTATATATTCTGCTCGCCTCGACCCAAACTGAGCTTCACATGGTTCAATTCTGCACGTTTATTAAGTAACTTAAAATCAAAGTCAATGACACTCCACCCTACGATGACATCGGGATCAAACGTTTTAAACCAGTCATTTAACGCTAAAAGTAGGGCTTTTTCATCGTCGACCCATTCAACTTGTGTGGCGCACTCCTCCGCTTTACCTACCATAATAACGCGACTATCTCTCGCGCTATCAAGGCCAATAGAATACAACTGACCTTTCTCAGAACACTCTATGTCCAAAGAAACCACGTTTAATTTAGGTGTGTAGTCGTAGGCTTTGCACTTGGCATTATTGATTCGAATGTACTGGTTGCAAGTGTTGGCATTGATTACTTCACAGTTGCCTGTGACCGCTAAACTACCTTGGATAAAACGCTCCATTAGAAAACGGTCTGCTAACTTAATGTCTGCTTCAAGAACCAGAATGTCATTATTCAACAAAAGCTCGTGAAGCTTACGCGCGCCGGAAATTGATTGACTGTAGACCGCGAAGAGGTCTTCACCTTCGAAGCTTTTTAGTTCAACAGGTTTGAGGGCAATAGGAAGTCGAGCATCAGATGCCAATTCATCAACGATCTCCGCAAAATGACGCGGTACAAAAAATACTGGTTCTTGTCCTTCAATTAGAATTTGGACGGGCCCATTCACCGTGGAAATCCACAGCTCAATCTGTGGTCCTTGACGCGTATCTCTTGATTGTCGGGTTAACAGAAACCCTTTATGGATGTCCAACTCAGTTTTTTCCTACCGGCATAATGGCTGTGCGTAAATTTTAAGCTAAATATCATTGGTTGATAATCACATGTGAGGAAGTAGTGTAACAAAGGCTTACCAATCGCGAAAATCTATGAATATGGGCTAAACTTTAGTAACGAACAGTATAAATTAGAATAGTGATTTATATCGAGTTTTTGTGATCTTTTGGCATATGATGTGTACTGGGTTTCATAGGCGGCCATTGGGAAATAATCGTAGTAAAACGAGGAGTTACGTTTAAGCACTAGGATGAGTGACTAATTTGTAACCTAATGATTTTAAAGTTTTTATGATTGACGACGCTTCATCTTCATCGTAATGTGTTTGCCAAAGTTTGCGCTCGTGCACGATTTGTACAAGAGCAATTTAGTTTCAAATGAGGTAAGATAGCTAGCCATGCTGCTATCCACTAACCTCAAGTGGTCGCAGAGCCAATAGACAAGTGTGGAGATACAAGTTTGATTAATGTTTTCCTTGTAGATGATCACGAACTGGTTCGCACAGGGATACGACGTATTATCGAAGACGTCCGTGGAATGAATGTAGCAGGAGAAGCTGACAGTGGTGAAGAAGCCGTAAAATGGTGTCGTAGCAACCATGTTGACGTCATTTTAATGGACATGAATATGCCTGGTATTGGCGGTTTAGAAGCAACAAAGAAGATTCTACGCCACAATCCAGACATTAAGATCATCGTGTTAACTGTACATACGGAAAATCCGTTTCCGACAAAAGTGATGCAAGCAGGTGCCGCCGGATACCTAACCAAAGGTGCAGCGCCTGATGAAATGGTCAACGCTATTCGACTCGTCAATAGTGGTCAGAGATACATTTCTCCTGAAATTGCTCAGCAAATGGCACTTAGCCAATTTTCATCAGCGTCTGAGAACCCGTTTAAAGACCTGTCTGAACGTGAACTTCAAATCATGATGATGATCACCAAAGGGCAAAAGGTAACAGACATTTCAGAGCAACTGAGCTTGAGCCCGAAAACAGTTAATAGCTATCGATACAGACTTTTTAGTAAGCTGGATATCAATGGTGATGTTGAACTGACTCATTTAGCTATTCGACATGGAATGTTAGATACTGAGACATTATAGTGTCGGAACACATTTTTGATTCAACATCATTTCTAAAGACTGTAACCAACCAACCCGGCGTCTACCGAATGTATGACGCCGAGTCGGTCGTTATTTATGTCGGCAAAGCCAAAGACCTCAAAAAACGCCTTACTAGCTACTTTCGTAAACGAGTCGATAGCGAAAAGACACGTGCCTTAGTCAGCAACATTGCGAAAATCGATGTTACTGTTACTCATACAGAAACCGAAGCACTGATCCTTGAGCACAATTATATTAAGCAGTATTTACCCAAATATAATGTGTTGCTAAGAGACGATAAGTCTTATCCCTATATTTTCTTATCGGGACATAAACATCCACGGCTTTCGATGCATCGAGGAGCACGACGTAAGAAAGGGGAGTATTTCGGTCCTTACCCTGATTCTGGTGCTGTTAGGCAAACTCTTCATCTTCTTCAAAAGATCTTTCCGGTTCGTCAGTGTGAAGACTCTGTCTATGCTAACCGCAGCCGTCCATGCCTAATGTACCAAATCGGCCGTTGTGCCGGTCCGTGTGTCAGCAGCATTATCTCCGATGAAGAATATGCAGAACTGGTTGGATTGCTACGTCTGTTCTTGCAAGGAAAAGACAGTAACGTATTGCAAATGCTGGTGGAGAAAATGGATGAAGCAAGCCGCAATCTGAAATTCGAAGATGCGGCTAAATATCGTGACCAGATACAAGCTATTAGACGGGTTCAAGAGCAGCAGTTCGTTTCCGAAGACAGCGATGATGACATGGATGTGCTTGGGTTTGCTCAAGAGAAAGGTGTCGCTTGTGTCCATATTCTAATGATTCGCCAAGGTAAAGTACTCGGTAGCCGCAGTCATTTCCCAAAAATCCCAAGTAACACTGACCGAAAAGAAGTGTTTTACAGTTTCTTGAGCCAATACTATCTGAATCAGACGGAATCTAGGACCATCCCTACGCGAATCATCCTTAATGATGACCTTGTAGAGGATATCAGTACGTTAGGTGAAGCACTGTCTGAAATTGCGGGAAGGAAAGTTATTTTCCACGTTAATCCGACGGGGTCTCGTGGTCGTTACCTTAAACTATCAAACACCAACGCATTAACGGCAATTACCACCAAAATCAATCATAAGATGACAATCAACCAGCGCTTCAAAGCCCTTCAAGAAGAACTGGAATTGGAAAGCATAACTCGCATGGAGTGCTTCGATATCAGTCATACGATGGGTGAAAGTACTATTGCATCTTGCGTGGTGTTTAATCAAGAAGGGCCGTTAAAGCAAGAGTATCGTCGCTACAACATTACTGGTATTACTGGCGGTGACGATTATGCTGCCATGGGACAGGTTCTTGAACGTCGCTACTCTAAGCAAATCGATGTAGACAAAATTCCCGATATTATTTTTATTGATGGTGGTAAAGGTCAACTCAACCGTGCGGTTAAAATCGTTTCTCAGTATTGGAGAGAGTGGCCTAAGCATCCATTATTAATTGGTATCGCTAAAGGGGTGACTCGTAAACCGGGATTAGAAACTTTAATTACCCCTGAGGGACGTGAGTTTAACTTACCAAGTGACGCTCCAGCACTTCATCTAATTCAGCATATTCGAGACGAGAGTCATGATCATGCGATAGCAGGCCATCGAGCCAAACGTGCTAAAACACGACGTACCAGCCCGTTAGAAGGGATTGAAGGAATCGGTCCTAAGCGTCGCCAAGCCTTGCTGAAGTACATGGGTGGTTTGCAAGAACTTAAGCGAGCCAGTGTAGAAGAAATCGCCAAAGTACCCGGAATTAGCAAATCTTTGGCAGAAAACATCTATCAAGCATTGAAACACTAGAGAAAATCCCGCAACATAAAGGCGCAGTAGAAAAGAGCCGATAATAATATGCGTTTAAACATACCTAACATTCTGTCTTTGTTGAGATTATTTCTCATCCCCGTGTTCATTGTAGTTTTCTATCTCCCATACAGCTGGGCGCCGTTTGCTGCCGCAATGGTGTTTTGGGTGGCCGGTTTTACCGACTGGTTAGATGGGATGTTAGCAAGGAAGTTGGGGCAAACCTCTCGATTTGGCGCTTTCATAGACCCCGTCGCTGACAAAGTGTTAGTGGCTACTGCGTTGATTCTAATTACTGAACACTATCACAGCATTTGGGTGACCATCCCTGCGGTTACCATGATTGCGCGTGAGATTATCATTTCTGCTCTGAGAGAGTGGATGGCTGAAATCGGTAAGCGCGCCAGTGTCGCTGTTTCGTGGGTAGGTAAAGTTAAGACCCTCACACAGATGTTTGCACTGTGGGTACTTATCTGGCGCTATGACGATTGGATGGTATGGCTAGGCTTCGGTGCTCTTTATGTTGCGACGGTATTAACCTACTGGTCAATGTTCCAATATCTGGCTGCTGCTAAAGATGATTTATTGAATGCAGATGATTAGTGATAAAGAATAAGTGAAGGCGAGCGATGAGCTCGCCTTTTTTATCACTATTGAATGCCTTAATACTCGACGACAGGCGCTTCGGTAAGTGATATCAGAGTTCTTAGGTTTTGTAGATATAAATATAACAACAGAGCAAAACAAGTTTTCTAGTGCTAAATGTGCATGTTTTTGCTAGAAAATTGAGCAAATTAGCGCTTTTTGGATGTTTCTTAGACAAACGATTCAAAATATAAAAAAACGTGTTGACTCATTTTCCTGATTGCGTAAAATGCCTCCCGTACTCAAGAGGAACTGCTTAAAGCAAATCGCTTAGGCTAGAGCTCAGAGTGACAAGAAGGCGCCTTGGCAGAGTGGCTATGCAGCGGATTGCAAATCCGTGGACCTCGGTTCGACTCCGGGAGGCGCCTCCATTCTCTCTTAGAGAATATGCGACACTAGCTCAGTTGGTAGAGCGCAACCTTGCCAAGGTTGAGGTC
>NZ_LQXO02000028.1:115-141788 GCF_001639065.2 Vibrio barjaei | reverse complement strand
CGTGCCATGCTTTGTGAGTGAAGTGTGTGTCTGTTGATACTGAGTAAACTTCTACGCCGCGCTCTTGAAGCTCCGCGTAATGGTCAGCTAGGTCACCAAGCTCAGTAGGACAAACGAATGTGAAATCTGCTGGGTAGAAGAAGAATACAGCCCACTTACCTTTCACGTCTTGCTCTGTGATTTCTACGAAGTCGCCTTGTTTGAATGCAGTTGCCGAAAATGGCTTGATAGTCGTGTTGATCATGATTTTTGCTCTCTCAAGTTATTCTTTTTTAAAAGGTAATGCGCTTTGCTGCGCCGATATGTGTATATTGCAACGAGAGAGTACTTTTGAAAATTCGACTGTTCCTATCTATTCAATTGATAATTCCTATTAAAGATTTTTTATGGTCAGGGAATAAGAGCTACAATCACAATGGCCTTTCTTTGCGAGAATGTGTACAACGAGGTGTCCTGTCTATTGAACATCCCCAGTGTAGTGTCGATAAAGAAAAAGCCGCGTACTTTAGCCAACCTCATCATAATGAAACTATGAAAGTACTGCCGCTTCCTAGCGC
The DNA here is from genome assembly GCF_001639065.2 of Vibrio barjaei. Taxonomy (GTDB): domain Bacteria; phylum Pseudomonadota; class Gammaproteobacteria; order Enterobacterales; family Vibrionaceae; genus Vibrio; species Vibrio barjaei. The sequence goes on along the minus strand of NZ_LQXO02000028.1, from coordinate 141,231 downwards.
AGATTTGACCTCTAGTGTGCCTTCTAAGTTCTCCACCATAGCAAGCGCCAACGATAAACCAAGACCATACCCTTCGATATTGCTGCGACTACTGTCGACTCGATATAAGCGCTCAAAAATCAGGTCTTGAAACTGTCGTTCAATACCAACACCGGTGTCCGTAACGTTGATGGCTACTCGTCCACTATTTTGAGTAGAAGCTTCTATGGAGACGCTTCCCTCCTCCGGCGTATACTTAATGGCATTATCGACCAAATTCACCAAAATCTGCGTGAGCTTGTCAGGATCAGATTGAATCACTATTCCTTTAGGACAATGAACAGCCAATCGTATGTTCTTATCGTCTGCAATATCTTCATACCAACTGCGCACTGTCTCTATCACTTGCCCGACATCGGTATTCACATTTTGCTGAGTTCTTTTACCCATGAGTTCATCATTTAGCTTCATCAATGCGGTCAACATATTACTGGCCTGTGTCGCATATTCTGCACAATCAGAGAGCGCATCTTGCATCATTTTCGGGTTACTACCATCAAGCAGCGCGGCTTGGGAAGACAGCGTAATGCGGGATAGCGGCGTTCGAACATCATGTGCAATCGCATCGACCGTCGTATTCAATGTTGTCGTCGTGTGTTGAAGGCGTGTAATCGCCTCTTGCACGCTACTGCTAATCACACTAAGTCCTTCTGGAGATTCTGCTGGCGTCTCGGTGAGGTCGAGTTTTCCACGCTTAACTTTGTCTAGTAAATCACCCAGAGTGACAAGTGGCGTCATCGCACTGCGAATTATTCTCCTTGTAAATAACGCCGTGATGATCACAATGACTACCAAGGCATAGAACGTCATTAGCCACTTTTGAGTAGCAATGAAATAACGTTGTTCGTTATCAAGTACTAACCAAAAGTCTTGTACATCTCCCTTAATTTTAATTGAAATGTAAGGACTAAGAATAAAGCTGTTAATCCATGACTTGCCTGCTGTTGTATGTGCCTCAAGATCGATATTGAGAGGGAGGTACCAATCACCGGCCACATATTTTGGTTTGCCCCCCCCATGCTTGTCCACCGCGTAAGCCGCAATATTATTGTCAATCAAACGATGAGGGTTTGCTTTGAGAACATGTGTCAACTGCTCGGCAGAGTCGTAGGTCAGTATCCGCTGATATTCAGAAGCCATGGAGGTCAGTATTTTTTTTTCGGCTCGATAAAGATCAAAGAAGAAGAGGGCGCCAATCGCCAGTTCAACGAGCAATAAACACAATAGCATCAGAAACATAAACCGTAGCAATAACGTATTTTGTGCTTTGCTGAGCGCTCTCTCAATATTGTGACTTGAGGACATAACCCACCCCTCGCAAAGTGTGAATCAATGGACGTTCAAAGCCCTTATCTACTTTACTTCTCAAACGGCAAACCAATACATCGACAACGTTGGTTTGCGGGTCAAACTGGTGTCCCCATACTTGCTCCAGAATCGCGGTTTTAGAAATCACAGTTTCTGGTCTCTCTAGCATTAACTTTATCAAGATAAACTCACGCTGATTTAATTGGATAGTGGTATCTCCGCGCTTGAGTGAGTGCTTGAGCAAATCTAGAAAAAGATCTTGGTATGTAAGTTCAAGAGGTTGAATTAGGCTGTGCTTGCCTCGCCTAGATAGAGACTGACAACGGGCAAATAACTCCGGAAATGCGAATGGTTTCACTAAGTAATCATCTGCACCGCTTTGGAGTCCCTGTACCCGTTCTTCAACCGAGTGTTTCGCACTCAGTATAAGTACAGGGGTCGCGTGCCCTTCACCTCTCAACTGAGCAAGCACCTGAAATCCATCTTTTAACGGCAACATTAGGTCTAAAACGATGACATCATACGATTCGGATAATGCGGCATGGAGTCCATCAACCCCATTTACTGTATGTGTGATAGAGCATCCCTCTTGATGAAAGCCATTCACAAGAAAGCGAGCTATATACGCATCATCTTCAATCAAAAGTATCTTCATTAATCATCCACTATATTATGCATTCACTCGCTTTGGTCGGCTTACTCTAACAAGAACCTTTCATAAATATAACCAACATTACACTTTTGTAATGTTTAAGAAACTCCCCAGTAATGGACGCTCCATTACTATGGTGGCGTTGAATAAAACAATGTCTTAACGGAGTAAACATGAAAACAACGAAACTCACCACACTAGCAGCAACCCTCGGCTTTTTTTCACTTTCTTTCAATGCAGCTGCTGCAGACAAAGCGCAAACCATATCGGTCAATCAAATCTCATCGAAATCAGCGTTTGCGCTTGCTCAAGAAGCCGTAAACCAATGCGAAGCCGATGGCTATAAAGTGTCGGCGACGGTAGTTGACCTTTCTGGTAACGTAATTGCACAGCTTCGTTCGGATGGCGCAGGTATCCACACGCTAGATAGTTCACGTAAGAAAGCCTTCACGGTCGCCAGCATGAAGCAACCTTCAGGCAACTTGATGAAGCTCATTGCGGATAAACCGATCATGCAACCACTACAAAATATGGATGACAACCTGTTGTTCTTAGCTGGTGGAATTCCGGTTCAACTTGATAATGTGATAATCGGTGCGATCGGTGTTGGTGGCGCTCCTGGTGGTCATCTTGATGTAGTTTGTGCTGAAAACGCAATTAAGAAGTTCTTCTAAAAAGAATCACTTACAACACAAATATCAAAACACGCATTTGGCTAGGAATGCGTGTTTTTTCGTTTTTATGAAATAGAATCGACTTTGCTACGGTCTGCTCTATTCAACGTATCACCAATTTGCTGTTTACTAAAACGTGAATCACATTCGGGGAAGATTATGTGGATCAAAAAGAATCATCGCTGGGCTCTGTCTGAAAACGAAGCAACGCCGGAGTCTATCTACAAAGAGCGTCGAGACATACTAAAGAAGCTCGGTATTGCTGTCGTCGGCATGCCTATTGCGGCCAATGCCCAAGCGGGCATACTGGATATCTTTTCTTCCGATGAGAAACCCATTACTGACAGTCGAATTGATCTCAGAGCCACTAAACCACAACAATACCAAGCCGACCTTTCGTTAACGCCAGAAAGTAAGGTTCTGAAGTACAATAACTTCTATGAGTTTGGCACTGATAAATCCGACCCTGCAAAGAACTCGTCTGAATTTGTGACAGACCCATGGACTGTGAAAATCGACGGGCTGGTCAACAACCCAATGAAACTCGACTATGACGACATCTTTAGTAAATTCACGTTAGAAGAACGCATCTATCGCCTTCGCTGTGTGGAAGCATGGTCAATGAACATTCCCTGGATTGGTTTCCCACTTGCGGACATCATTAAAATGGCCGACCCAAAAAGCAGCGCTAAATATGTTGCTTTTGAAACCCTCTATGACCCAAAACAGTTCCCTGCTCAAGGCTCATTTAGCAGCATTGAATATCCTTATGTCGAAGGACTTCGTCTCGATGAGGCGATGAATCCTCTCACTCTAATTTCGGTTGGTTTATACGGCAAAACACTCGCCCCACAAAATGGCGCCCCACTGCGACTGGTTGTGCCATGGAAGTATGGATTCAAGAGCATCAAATCGATTGTTCGTATTCGCCTCACCGACCAAGAGCCACCAACGACGTGGAATCGTCTGGCTCCTAATGAATATGGCTTTTACGCCAATGTGAATCCTAATGTCGACCACCCTCGTTGGAGCCAAGCCAGTGAGCGTTTCATTGGGGAAGGCAGTGTCCTCAGTACTCGCAGACAGCCAACCCTCATGTTCAACGGCTATGAAGAAGAAGTGGCGCATCTATACAAAAATATGGATCTGAGGAAGTTCTATTGAGAAAGCTAACGCCTAAAGCGGTCATCGCGCTAAAAGTCGTCATTCACGCTGTATCATTGGCATTTTTGGCGCTGCTTGTCATTGCTATTAATACCGACAACCTAGGTGGCGATCCGGTACAAGGCATCATCCATTACACCGGTATTAGCGCGCTGAATACCTTGTTTATCACTCTGCTGGTTTCTCCTTTGGCAAGATGGACTAAACAAGGTTTGCTTCTTCGCGTACGACGGCTATTGGGACTGTACAGCTTCTTTTGGGCGGCGCTCCATTTGGTTGCCTTCGCGACGCTGGACTTAAGGTTGGATTGGAGCTTATTGGCCTCTGAGATTGTTAAACGTCCATACCTTACCGTCGGTGCGGCAGTGTGGGTGATTTTGCTGCTTCTTGCAGTCACGTCCACCCTAGCAATCCAACGTAAAATGGGCGCAAGATGGCAAAAACTGCATAACTGGGTCTATTTAGCTGCCATCTTGGCACCGATTCACTTTTACTGGTCGGTAAAGTCAGAAGTGGCTGAACCTACTATCTACATCGTAATCGCTATAGGTCTACTTCTCGCCCGTTGGAAGACATTGAAACAACGAGTGTTTCGAAAAATGCTATCCAGTTGAGCGATTGATGATTCTTAGACTAAGCTGAATATGCAACCAAGGCATTAATCTAAGAGGCGCTCAATGGTAGATTCAAACCAATCCCCACAAGCTCAGTTCCTTTCAAAAGGATGGAAGTATTTTGTTACTGTAGGCATCGTCGTTTCCCTCGCGGGTATTGGAGCGATGGCGTTACCTGTATTTGCTGGTGTCACCATCTCAACCATTATCGGTGCCGTACTCTTGTTTAGTGGGCTTGTGCAGGCTTATCACACCTTTTCGATAAATGCGTGGGGACAAAAGCTGTGGTATGTCTTAAGCGCGGTACTCTACATAATCGGCGGTTTATTCATTCTGTTTAAGCCGCTTGCAGGGCTGGTCACTATTACTATGTTGATGGTGTTAGTGATGATATTAAACGGACTGACACGAATCTTCTTCGGGCTCGCCAATCGCAGTCTTCCAAGTAGTGGCCTCATCATTTTTAGCGGACTTCTGTCCGTCATAATAGGTGGTTACTTCTTCACGTTACTTGAAGACCCCGCTTTCTCCACTTCATTGCTGGGTACTTTCATTGGCATTTCTTTGCTAATTGAAGGAGTCAGTTTTGTGTTTTTAGGTATGAAGTTAAAACAGCTAAGCAACTAAAACTGGAAACTAGATAGCGAGCGGAATAGCTTTTACATCGTCTAGGTTAAGCTGGTCGAGTTACTTTTGACATTGTAGTATTGAGTGAATACATATGACGCGGGATACCAGCCCAGATGGATGATAACCTATTAAGAAGGCTAGACTTTAATACACTAAAGCTGCTAAAAGTCCTTGGTGAAGAACGCAACACCAAACGCGCTGCCGACCGCATGTTTTTATCACAGCCTGCGGTCAGCAAGCAGCTTAAAAAGCTCAGGGAAGAGTTTGCCGATGAGCTGTTTATCCGCAAGCAGTATGGATTAGAACCCACACCCTATTGTTTGGAGCTGCTGGAAAAGCTGCCTGCTCTGTTCGAGCTATTGGAAGATCTATTCTCTAGAAATCAACAATTCAATCCAGCGTTGTATACAGGTGACATTAGCATCGCCATTAATACCACTCTATACAGACCAGTATCACGACGCCTGTATCACCACCTCCGTCCTTTGCTGCCTAACGCTACGCTCAAAATCATCAACTGGGGGCAAGATACCGAGCACGATCTTAAGCTTGCACGCCTTCATATTGGCATCAATTACTTACCGCTAGATATCTCCAAACAGGTGATACAGAAAAAACTGACTCATTGCTTTTTCAAACTAATTTGTCGAGACGGGCATCCAGTCCTTGAAACACAAAGAACCACACAAGATATTGGACAATACCCACTCGCATTGCTTCAGCTTCCTGACTTCAATAAGAAAGAGAACTTAATTGAAACCAAACTGCGAGAAGTCGGAATTACGCCGCAAGTCGGGCTTAGAGCGGACCAACTCAGTATCTGCCTACATGTCGTTGCTCAAACCGATTCGATCTTGCCTTGTGTCGACATTTTTGATGCTGATTTACCGCAAGGGACTCAGTTCTTCTCAGCTCATAAAGAACACCAACTAGGCAGTGATATTGGTGCCTTGATTCCAAGCAAACTCTCCAATGCTCCACTGGTGAAATGGTTATATAGCGAAGTTCGCACCGTATTTGAACAACAGGAAAAGACTGAGCAAGAGCATTAATACCACAAACCCCACTGCAAACTAGTTTCCGTAACTGGCTCATCTACAGTGGGGCGTAAAGTATCAGCGTGGTTGTACGCTTAATTAATTACCATAGTTAAACGTCGCTTTAGGAACCATCAAACTTTCTAGCTCGGTTCCCTTGTAGATAATACTTTGCGCAGTATTACCTGCTAGACCCTCTTGAGGTAGGTAATAGCGGACTACAAAGTAATAGTCCTCTCCATCGACCACTGGCATCCAATAAGTCCCATTTTCAGGGTTGTCGCTTGAGAAAGTAATGGTGACATTTCCTTCATCGTCTGGCGTAGTATTGCCACCAGCCCATACTTGACGATCAGACCCACCTATCGTCGCTGGGTCCAGCGGTAAGCGCGTCTCATCAGAATAACGCGTCACCGACCAGAACTTACCCACCGCTTGGTCATGAGGCATGGTCAACACAAAATCTTCTGAACCATTCAACTGCTTACCTTCAGGCGTCATTGGAATTAGCTCATAATAAGCGTGCTCAGCAGGGAATCCTAAGTGACCTAAATGAGTCAACAGCGAACGACGTCGCTCATCAGCAAGGTCATCAGCATGTCCTGGGTGCTCAAAACCGGATAAGTTATTCACCACCAAACCAGATGTCCCTAATTCGTGTACGTAATTGCGAACCTCATTAAGTCTTTGTTTATCAAAGCTGTCATCGGCAATAATGGTTTGCATATTAGTGTGCGTTTGTGCCCAACCATCTGAAATCTCATCGGCAAACTTAATTACAGCATGAATATTGTTGCGATCTGGCAACGCAATCTCAGACTTCGGTGCAAGGTTGTTAACCTCAATCTGTTTACGCCAAGCATCGGCAACACCACTATCACGATACTCAAATGTCTGGACACGAATGAAAGAGAAAATAAGGTCGTCTTTCACCGCAATCGTATCGATATAATCGCCTTGAGGAATCGTATAGTCAGCGCCTTCTCGTACGATTAGATAAGTACCTCCAACTTCTGGTGTCACTTCGTGATAAACCGAGAAGTGCTCCGCATCCACTAAGTGCAGAGACGCGTAACGCTCTGATTCACGAGGGGGGACAATCAACTCCACGGGACCTGCTGTCACATCCAGCATCGCTTTGCCATAAATATGGTCCAGAGCAGGGGTAATCACATCCCATGTATGGTCCGCCAACCCTGGGAACTCAAAAGTATTCACTCCATTTTGCTGCATAAACGCCACCATATTTTCCATATGGTGGTAGACACGTTGACCCGTGAGTTCTGCATCCGTAGGGGTGGTATCTGCGGCGCTGACCAGAGAGCCGAAAGACAAAGATGCCACTAATAAAGAGAGTGTTGTTTTTTTCATCGTCATACCTATAAAACCGTTTGTGATTGCCTTAGCAATTCATTGGATTGTCGTCTTGGTGAGTTGTAAGAAAGCCAGAGCTAGAATTGGTAGTTGTATTCCACTCTAAAATCCGTGCCTTGTAGCACTTCACCAAAGTTCCAGAATGCTCGCAGGTTACTTCGGTTGTTCAGCTGATAGCTCGCCGCTATTTCATGCTGCCAACCATAAAAGTTACTGAAAGACTCCACTCCACCAAGTTGAGTGGTGTACATCGGGTTGTAGTTCAGCCAGAGATCATCGGTAATTTCGATTTTTGAGTAGAAACCCACTAGGGCAAAACTCGAGGGGATGGTGTAACCAATGGAACCGTCATAATCAGGGCTCGGTAGAATCAAGGACGAATGAACATCCGCCACATTAATGCCAACTCCCGCAAGTGGATAAAACTGTACAGCGCCCATTTTTGGTAACGCTTGAATCAAGGAATAGGAAGCTGAGCCTACTTTGTTGTCAAAGTCCCAGCTAAGATCAACTTGAGAGCCCAGTCCACTATTGATGTCGACGTTAAAATGTCGATATCGTAGTGAGTCGAAACTATCATCCCCCTTTAACCCCAAACTGTCTGCAGCAAACCCTTTTGCTTCTAGTACATGCATCGCCATAGTTGAGTCATTATTGGTGTCGTAAGCCTGACCAAACTTAAAGTTGATACCTTTATTGGTCACGCCCATACCCGCTTGAGAATACACTGCTAGTGGGTCAGACATATCCTGATATTCATCTGCCGTTACTGAAGCTGACGTTAAAGAGACCAATGCTGTTAAAATCATCCAACTCAGCGGACTTTTTGCTGTTTGTAAATTCATAATTACTCTTATTTATTTCAAAAGCCCTCCTTAGCAAAAACAAATTGTGGAACTTAATAACTCATTATTTTCAAGCGATTAAGTTCGATAGACTCAGGCAAACCATATCTTCACCTGACAAAATAAATAATAAAACAGAGTGAACCAGCGTCTGAAATGACTCATTGAGCTTTAAATATTACCCAAAGTAATATCTAAGAATTAACCGTAGAATGGATATGCAGATGCGACGAACAACGTACAGCGACACGGATGATATCGCGCTTATTCGAGCATCTACAGATAATCAGGTAGGAAGAAAGTGGGTTACTGCATATTTTCAAAGTAAGCTAAAAATTCTCGAGTATCCTTTTGAAACAGCGGCAGCGCCATCGCAATTTGCTCGTCACTCCAGTTCCACCATGCTAGTGCCTCTAATCGAGGTCCGAAGCTGTCATCATCAAAACGGGGACGAAGGACTCGCGCCGGATTACCGACCACAATGGAGTAAGCAGGAACCTCTTTTGTCACTACGCTCCCCGCACCAATAATAGAGCCGTTACCTACTTTGACACCTGGCAAAATGATCGCACCATGACCAATCCAAACATCATGACCTATCACTACTTTGTCTTCTTCACGCCAACTGAACACTTCGTCATCCAATACCGATGGGTTATCTCCCAAACCGTATTTACCGGGGCGATAAGTGAAGTGGTGCAACGTTGGTCTCCACCATGGATGATTGCTTGGATTGATGCGCACAGCTGCGGCGATGGAAGTGAACTTTCCCACTTCGGTAAACATCAAATTGCAATCATTTTGAATATAACTGTAATCACCAACGGTGACGTTATTTAACACGCATCGCTGCGCAATCTCAGTCCAGCGACCCAGTTCGGTGCGATGTAATTGGCTACACGTTGAAACACTCGGCTCGGCAGAAAGGGTTGGCGATAGAGGCTGACTCATAGTTGGATCTCCTGTCCGTCATGAAGAAGCTGAAAGCTGTCAGAAAAGCACTGCGGGTGTTGTTTGGCCCAAAGCAAAACATTGTGACCTAAATGCATTAGGCCAATACGCTCAGGCTGGCATTGCTCAGCGATGTACTGCACTTGGTAGATATCGTTATGGTTATTGCTAAGTCTTGTATGCTCGCACTCGACAGGAGGAAAGCTGCAATCGGTCACAATCCAGTCCACAGAGCGCTGTTTAAGCCACTGCGTCGTCGCTTCTGGCAGCCCATTGGTATCGGTCAAATAAGCAATGCAACGGCCATTCAGCTCAAAGGCATAGCCTACACAAGGTCTAGAGTGGTTGAGGGGAAGTGGCGTTATGGTGATGTCTTGCCATATGAAGGATTGAAACGGCTGTGAACGCAGCGAGAAATCCAACACGCCGGGGTACTTGTACAAATCATCACACCCTTGTTCGTCCTCAGGTGAATGTACTGGAATACGCGCTCCCTTACCCCAACGAAGATCAAACAAACTGTGCACATGGTCCATATGAAAATGTGTTAACAGAATCTTATCGAACGACCCGGGTGGAAAGCGCTCAAGAAGATCGGGGGCATTGGCATCTAACAGTAGCTTACGACCATTGTGCTCAACATAAGCCGAGCTCTTTTCACGTCGCATTGCTCTATCCAGCCTTGCTTCAAGACATATTTCGCAGTCGCAGCCCCAAACAGGCACCATGGCACTGTTTCCCGTACCCAACATGACAAGCTTCATCGCGACTTCCCTTCAAGTTGAAAACGAATGTGGCGGAACTGCTTTGCGCTCGACTGCACGTCACCGCTGTTATCAATTGGGTAAAAACCCTCTTGTTTCGATAAGGTAAATTCGGTGGCGCGTTGTAACCTGCGTTCAATCTCTTCGCGAGATTCACGTCCTCGGTTTTGCAATCGAGCCCGCAATACATCCAGCTCTACATTAACCACAATAGGAACCAGATCTGAGCCAAAGCACTGCTGCGCTTGAGCCAATTCCGCACGCGAGCCATTCAGCAAAACCGAAAAGCCTTTATCTAGCCACACTTTCACTTCTAACCCCACACCGTAGCACAACCCATGGGCCTGCCAGCTCATGGCAAATAGCCCTTTTTGTTGCCTTGATAAATACTCTTGCTCACTAACGGCAACATGGTTTTCACCACCGGCACCAAAAGGACGCGTGATATAGCGGTGAGCAACAATAATATCTTCAGGATGATCGGCGCGAATGGCATCAATCAGGGTATCTTTGCCCGCACCTGAAGGGCCTACCACATAGTAGAGTTTGCCTTTGCGCTTTGTTGAGGCGTTGGCGTAATCCGCCGTAGATGAAAAAGAAGCATCCGAGGATGCTTCTAATAGTGTGTTATTGGTCATCGGCTAAAACACCTTTTTGCCTTGTCGCCATACACGAGCGACCAACGGATGCCCATCCACTTGCTTCGCTAGTACGAGGTCGGCACGCTTCCCTTCTGCAATAACACCGCGATCATCAAGGCTCAGTGCTTGCGCTGGGTTCTTGGTGACCAGTTGAACCGCTTGGGGCAATGTTAGGGCGTTACGCTCATCCCACGATAACTTGTAGATACCTTCTAGCAGACTCATTGGGTAATAGTCTGACGATAAAATGTCTAGTACACCGTGAGAGGCCAGTTCGTGCGCGGCGACATTACCTGAATGAGACCCTCCGCGAACCACATTGGGTGCGCCCATCAACACTTTCAGTCCAAGCTCATGAGAGCGTTTCGCCGCTTCCACTGTCGTAGGGAACTCTGCAATTACCATTCCTAAGTCTTTTGACTCTTGAACATGCGCCTTTGTCGCATCATCGTGGCTCGCCATTGGGATGTTGTGCTCTCGGCACTGACGACAAATTTCATTACGGTTTTGTGTCGACCAGCGCTCAGAGAGCTCAACTTGCTTCTTCTCAAACACCGCCATCTCACTGTCCGTTAGGTTGTGCTTGCCTTGATAGTAAGTGCGATACTTTTCTACATCCACAAACTGTCGCTGACCCGGCGCATGGTCCATCAGCGAAACCAACTGAACTTCCGGTAAATCCACATACTTCTCAAACATACCGACTGTGCTTTCGTGTGGCACTTCGCAGCGAAGGTGCAATAGGTGCTCTGCACGAGTCAGGTTACGTTTTTGACTATCCACTACCGTATTGATGAACAGATCCAAGTTAGTTTGACGTTTCTCATCTCGAAAATCACCCAGCGCCACTGCATCCAGTACCGTGGTAATGCCTGAGCCAATCAATTGAGTATCATGCGCACTCATTGCAGAGAAAGGCGGCCAATCCACTTTTGGTCTCGGAGTAAAGTACTGCTCTAGGTTGTCGGTATGCAGTTCAATAAAGCCCGGCATGAGAAAGTCACCTTCTCCGTCATAAGCGCCTGCCACCTGACTTTGTGAATCTGACATGCTAACGATTTTGCCGTCACGGAGCTCTAATGAGCCTTTTACTACTTCGTTCTCAAGAACCAAATTTACATTGGTGATAATCATGCTGCTTTCTCCCGTTATGCGCATGCTGAGATGGAGGTTGCCAGAGCACTGCCCTGCTCGGCCTGTCGAGTGGCTTCATTTTGTTTCTTCACGTCATACAAACGGTCAGCCACCTGATCTCGAGTCGCTTCATCGTGGAAAATTCCCACAATGGCGGCGCCGCGATCTTTCGCTTCTTGAATCAGATTCACCACAACCGCACTGTTGGTGGCATCTAACGACGCCGTAGGTTCATCCAACAATAGAATTGGGTAATCAACGATAAAGCCTCGAGCGATATTCACGCGTTGCTGCTCACCACCGGAAAACGTGGCTGGTGCTAGATTCCAAAGGTGCTCTGGTACATTCAGACGAGTCAGCAGTGTTTTCGCTTTTTGCTCAGCTTGATCGCGGCAGCCTCCCATTTCCAACATCGGCTGCATCACCACTTCCAATGCGCTAATACGAGGAATGACACGCAAGAATTGACTGACCCAGCCGATGGTATACTTACGAACATTGATGATCTCACGCGGCTGCGCCTTAGCAATATTGACCCAGCGTCCTTGATGCTCTACTTCGATATTGCCAGTATCCACAAGGTAGTTGGCGTAAAGCGCTCGTAGCAAGGTTGATTTCCCTGAGCCTGAACGGCCATTAAGCACCACACACTCGCCACTCGCGACGCTAAAGTTGGCGTTATCGAGTACATCCAAAGTAATGCCATTTTGGTTATGCAGAACAAAGGTTTTGCTTACATTGGAAACGATGATTTTTGTTTCAGTTGTCATGATAGTAATTCCTTTATTCAGCCATCAGTTCTGCAACACGGACGAAACTAGTAATTGGGTGTAAGGGTGCTGTGGGTCATCAAGCACCTGGTCCGTCAGCCCAGTTTCTACCACTTCACTGCGACGCATCACCATCAGTCGATGAGCCAGTAAACGCGCCACTGCTAGGTCATGAGTGACGATAACCACAGCCAGTTCCAGTTCTGTGACAAGGCGGCGCAATAGGTCGAGGAGTTTTGCCTGCACCGAGACATCCAATCCACCTGTCGGCTCATCCATGAAAATCAGTTTCGGGTGAGTCACTAGGTTGCGAGCAATCTGCAAGCGCTGCTGCATACCACCAGAGAAGGTGGTTGGCATGTCATCAATTCGGTCTTGAGGAATTTCTACATCAGTGAGCCACTTGGTTGATGCCGTACGAATATCACCATAGTGACGCTCGCCTACAGCCATTAAACGCTCACCAATATTACCGCCCGCAGACACACGACCACGAAGTCCATCCATTGGGTTCTGATGCACAACGCCCCATTCTGTGCGCAATAATTGACGACGTTGACTTTCTGCCATCAAATAGAGGTCTTCGAGTTGAGTCACCTGATCTTCTCCGCGGCCACGAATGTAAAGCACCTCACCGCTGTCTGGCGTTTGGCGACCCGACAGTGATTTTAGTAAGGTACTTTTGCCTGAGCCTGACTCTCCCACGATGCCTAGCACTTCGCCGGGGTACAAATCAAACGAGACATTAGTAAAGCCTTTTCCTGGTGCGTAAAGCTTTGTGAGGTTACGAACTGACAATAGTGGCTGCTCACTTACATCATAAGTGTTGGCATCAAATGTCGGCTTTTCTGCCGCTAGCGTGCTCATGCGTGACTCTCCATTTCCTTAGCATGGATGGTGTGTTGTTCTACTTGCTGTGAACAGTAATCAGTGTCTGAACAAACGAACATATGATTGCCTTTGTCATCCATAACGACCTCGTCAAGGAAGGTGTCCGTTGCGCCACAAATGGCACACGGCTCATCCCACTGTTGGATTTCAAATGGATGATCTTCAAAGTCTAAGCTCTTCACTTTAGTGAATGGCGGAATAGCATAGATTCGTTTTTCACGACCCGCACCGAACAACTGAAGCGCCGCCATATTGTCCATTTTCGGGTTATCAAACTTAGGGATCGGAGAAGGGTCCATGATGTAGCGATCATTGACACAAACCGGATACGCGTAAGAGGTAGCAATATGACCAAATCGTGCGATGTCTTCGTACAGTTTGACGTGCATGATTCCGTACTCTTCCAGCGCGTGCATTTTTCGCGTTTCAGTCTCTCGCGGTTCAATAAAACGCAGTGGCTCTGGAATCGGCACTTGGTACACCAAGATCTGGTCTTTATCGAGGGTGATTTCTGGAATACGGTGACGCGTTTGAATGATTGAGGCGTCTACGGTTTTCTCGGTGGTTTTAGCGCTCGCCACCGACTTGAAAAACTCTCGAATGGAAACCGCATTCGTTGTATCGTCAGCACCTTGGTCAATCACTTTTAGCGTGTCAGTTTGACCAATTATCGCAGCGGTAATCTGAACACCGCCGGTTCCCCAGCCGTATGGCATTGGCATTTCACGGCCACCAAATGGTACTTGATAGCCCGGGATCGCAACCGCCTTGAGTAGAGCGCGACGAATCATACGTTTGGTTTGTTCATCAAGGTAACCATAGTTGTAGCCGGTCACACCTTGCGCCTGAGTATGGGTTTGTACTTGGCTCATGACTGGCTCTCCTGGGTTTGTTGGCCTTGCGACTGAATGAATTCATCATGCTCTTTGTGCATCTTACGAAGCAGCTCTAGCTCTGCTTGGAAATCCACGTAGTGAGGAAGTTTCAAGTGTGAGACAAAGCCTGCAGCTTCAACATTATCTGAATGCGATAACACAAATTCTTCGTCCTGAGCTGGACCATCAATGGCTTCGTCGTAATCTGCCGCTTGCAGTGAGCGATCCACCAGCGCCATCGACATTGCTTTGCGCTCGGTCGAACCAAACGTCAAACCATAGCCGCGGGTCAGTTTGGCTTTTTCTGTTTTGCTACCCACAAAACCATTCACCATTTGGCACTCGGTCAGTTCAACCTCGCCGATATCAATAGCAAAGCCAAGCTCCTCTGGCACCAAACTTAAATCGCAGAAACCGATGCGAATTTCACCTGCAAATGGGTGGTTTCGACCATAACCACGTTGCGTCGAATAACCGAGTGCCAGCAAAAATCCTTCATCGCCGCGAACCAAGTTTTGCAGTCGCGCGCTGCGATCACACGGATAGTTCACCGGATGCATGGTGATATCTTCTGGAGTTTGTTGGTTGTCTTCTTCGGTCGTCATCAAGTCGAGATTTTCAAGAATACTCATCACTTGAGGGCACGCTTCCATCGCTTGAACATCTGAGGTGTCCACTCGCGGTGCTTCACCTTCAGCAATCAAACTAAAGTCCAACAGACGGTGGGTATAGTCATACGTTGGGCCCAATACTTGACCACCAGGCAGATCTTTATAGGTAGCAGAGATACGGCGCTCAATACGCATTTTACTGGTGTTCACAGCTTGTGAAACCGAAAGACGTGGCAACGTGGTGCGATAAGCACGCAGCAAAAAGATAGCTTCCACTAAATCGCCGTTCGCTTGCTTTACAGCCAGTGCGGCTAACTCACGGTCATATATGCCACCTTCAGTCATCACACGATCAACGCTTCCTGAGAGCTGTTCGCTAATTTGTGCCACCGTCAATTCCGCTAATTCAGTATTACCACGACGCTTTTTAGCCTGCAGCTGGTGCGCGTTGTTAATGGCTTTCTCACCACCTTTTACTGCTACATACATGAGTTCACCTCAACAAGTGTGGTACGTGGTAGGCATGCAACGCTCTCATCACTGACCAAGATCAAATCGATACCAAGGGGAAAAGCAAAGTGCTCTTGGCGTGCTTGTAAAAAGTACTGAAACTCCTGAGAGACCACACCAATGTTCAACACAGATTGCGATTCGATACCCGGTCCTGATAGCGTTAGCGTGATGCCACCTTTAGATTGATTCGCGACAGAGCCATTGCCTAAGCTGCCTAGCTCGACAATAACCGTCGTAGACTGATCTGGGTACTCTTCACAGCCAAGGCTAAATGTTGCATTACTCCAATCAAAGTCAGCCAAATCTTGCTCAGCAATCACGGCAAAGCTGGCACTGTTTTGTAGCTCGGTGACGGGACTACCACTGTGAAAGCGGATATTTTCGCGAATTGCAGCATCTTTTAAGTGTGACTCTGACAGCCATATCGGCGTGGCATTGTCGCTCAAGCTCAACAAGGTTTGTGTCGCCGCTTTATGCATCGCGCCAAAGCCTTTGCTCATATCTAGAGTGACGATCTCACCCGGTTCAGACATCGCCTTAAGCAGCAATCTGAAGCACTGCTGGCTGTCATGAACTGCATCTTTAAATGCAGTAGTAATTGTGGTCATTATCTTTGCCTTACTTGGTTAATTCGTTAAACCAAACTTGTTCATGTACCTTGGAATCAATCTTCACCGCGCACCATGGTGAAAAAGTCCACCTTACTGGTCGCCACTTCTTTTGCTCTGAGTTGCTGCTGTTCTTGTTTCATCGCCGCTAAGGGCTCAATGACCATGCGCATTAACTGTTCATGGTGTGACTGGGTCTGCAGTAGGCCATCTATAACAGCAGCTAGCTCTGCTTGCGCTTTATTGCGACCGCGTAAGTAGCTATACCCCATCTCTCCACTATCCAGTTTGACGACAGCTCGAGTGATCGTGGCATCACCCATATTGAATTCACGACCGCTCCCCCCCATTCGAGCACGGACTTGTGCTAACCCGACTTCGGGCTGACGCACCATCTGATAGCTCGCTTCAATCTTCGTTGAGTGCCACAGTTGCTCTAACTCGTTCTGCTGACTTTGTGCCAGCATTGACATCCAACTTGCTCTCTCGCTCACAGCAGTCATTTAATGCTCCATTACTATTTCAGTTGCGTCGGAACGGCTATTGGAGGTCGAAAACTCGGCCACCATGTCCGTTCCCTTGATAACGTTCTTGGTTTTGACTCTTAAAATTGGTGTGTTTTGTGTGATTTGCAGCAGTCGGCACTCTTCACCCGTTGGCGTTTTCGCTCCCACTCGGGTCTCTTTGCGCTCAAGCTCTATATCAAGCCCACGTTTAATGAATTCGTGTAATGAACCACTTTGGTAATTCTTCAAAATGCTCCACCACTCTATATTGGATAAGTAGTGATCAATGATGGTACGAGGACACTCCTCGGTTTTTCGCAGTGTGCGGATATGGATGATCTTACTGCCCTCTACAACGCCAAGATTGGCGGCGATATCCATAGGAGCGACAAACACTCGATGTTGGATCACTTCGCAGCGTGGCCTTGCCCCTTGTTCAATCAGATTCTTAGTAAAGTGCGCGCCCGAATGCACGTGATACTCACTGGGCTGCCTTATCACCATATTGCCTTTACCTTGATGACGTTGAACCATGCCAGTGTTAACAAGCTCATCGATAGCTCGACGAAGCGTATGACGATTCACATCAAAGCGCTGAGCAAGTTGTCCTTCTGGTGGCAGGTAGTCACCCGGAACGTAACGTTCACGAACTTCTTGTTCTAATACCGACGCAATGTCTAAGTAAACTGGCATAGTGATCCCTTAGCGAGTGGGTTATCTAGACATGTGCTCTACTTAAGAACAGCAATCCATTTACTGTTCATGTCACATGTGTTTTCTGTGATAACTGTACTTTGAATGGGAAAGATGAAAGTTACGTGTCGATTTGTTTGCAGAATTGCAACATTTCTAAGGCATGCACAACTTATCTAGACATGCAAAAGGCTTTGAATTGATTGAAGTAAAAGGGAACTTTTGTCCATAAGTTACAGACATATATACATCACGAATTCACAATAACTTGATACGTGATGTCGCAACTTTGTGGCGCTAATTGAATAGTGCATCAAAACAAGCATGCATATATACTCTGCATCAACTTTTTAAACCTAGAAGAAATCATGAAGAACTATCTGACTACATTCTTAAAAGGAATGGCGATGGGTGCGGCCGACGTTGTACCTGGGGTATCGGGAGGTACGATCGCCTTTATTACAGGTATTTACGACACGCTTTTAGAAAGTATCCGTCGTATTAACCCAAGTATTTTTGGGATCTGGAAACGTGACGGATTCAAGGCAGCATTTGACCATATCAACGGCTTTTTCTTAATCGCTTTGTTTGGTGGCATCCTGACTTCTATCTTATCACTAGCGAAATTCATTTCTTGGGCACTAGAAACCCACCCAGTGCCAGTGTGGTCCTTCTTCTTCGGCCTTATCATGGTCTCCGTGTATCACATGATTAAGCAAGTCGAACAAAAGACACTATCGCGTTTCGTGTTCTTATTACTTGGTGCCGTATTTGCCTACAGCATCACGGTATTAAAACCATTGCAAATGGACCCTACCAGCATCAACATCTTTTTCGCTGGCTGTATCGCTATTTGTGCCATGATTCTTCCTGGTATCTCGGGCAGCTTCATTCTATTACTACTAGGTATGTACACGCCGGTATTGGGCGCTGTGAAAGGTCTACAAATCGATGTAATGGCGTTGTTTGCGATGGGTTGTTTGATTGGTCTTTTGTCATTCTCTCATGTTCTGTCATGGTTACTAAAACGCTACCGTGATTTCGCCTTAGTGTTCCTGACTGGTCTAATGCTAGGTACATTACCAAAACTGTGGCCATGGAAAGAGACCATCTCATGGCGCATTAACTCAAAGGGTGAACAAGTGCCTCTTATTCAAGAGAACCTATCACCATTTAACTTTGAGTCAGTGACTGGCCACCCTTCACAACTGGCTATCGCAATTGTGCTGATGCTAGCCGCCGTAGGTTTAGTGCTAGCACTAGAGAAAATCGCAGAAAGTAGCGACAAATAACGATTACTTACGCTTGAAACGAAAAAAGGGGCTCACTATTGTGAGCCCCTTTTTTGATATTGGGTAAGCGGACCTACGAACTAGAACACAAAATTAAGCATGACAGTGTACATATTGGCATCAGTGTCTAAGCCAGGGTTGCTTACAAATGGTCCTGATTGACCACCGAAGCTATTAAATGTTTGCCATTCGGCATTTAGAGAAACATTGTATAACACGTCGTAACGTAGCCCTAAGGTCCAACTATCCCCCGTTTTTCCGTCATATCGATTATCGCCACCTTCGCTATACGTTTGACCATAAACGACATAGGGAGTGAATTTTTGAATGCGATAAGCCGCGCTACCGTACCAAGAAGAGGTCAAATCGTTTTTTTGACCTTCAGCCGTTAGCTTCAATTGCCCAAAATCATATTCTCCACCTAATGAATAGAGCTTAATATTTTGGTCGGCCAATAAAATCTCATTATGCGGAGGCGGTAACTGAGATTGCTTTATCGTTTGGTCAAAATTGGAATCGAGGTAAGCAAAATTCACTCGGAAGTTATCGCCAATCAGTTGGGCGTTAACCCCCCACATATTCTTTGTCTCAAACTCTAACGTTAAACTAGGGTTGAACTCCACCTCATTAGTGTCTTTGAAACCAACAAATGGTGTAAGAGACAATTGTAGTTCATCGGTAAGACTGTGGTTCCACGTAACGCTTAGCCCGTTAAATGCGGTTACACCTAAAATGCTGTTGTACACTTCTTCGTTGGGCCTAGCTGTCGTATACGCTTGCCCAACATAATAGTACTCAGATGCGAGGAAGACTGGTAGACGAAGTCGACCACCACGCCCCTCAAACTCACCGATGGAATAGCTAAGATACGCCCACTCTAGTTGGGGTTCGCTCCAGTTATCTTGTGGACGTTTTACCACCTGTACCGAGGCTTTAAACGCGTCATAGAAGTAATCCAACTGAATACCGAAGGTCGTATCACAGTCAAAGCAGTTTTCTTCACTGATGCCTCTATTGATAAGTAGTGGTGTTTCGTTATCAGACTTAGCCCAAGAGGTTGAGCCGAAGCCACTTATTGAAAAGTTGTCGGTGATGTCAATGGCAGATACGGCAGGAAAACTTATCGCCGTTGTAATAAGTGCGAGTAATGAAGTTTTATTCGTCATTTGTTATTTCTCCTTACTCACGATGTAGAGTACTTTAGCATCACTCGGTAGAGCATCTAATGGGGCGTATCCAATTCGGTTGGGTTTTGCTGCTAACCAAGTAATCAGCGTATTGACACTGGCCTCGTCAATTTCTTTAGGAGGTCTTGCCTTTCCGGAGAACGAGAGACTTGCCCAGTAGGCGTTCATTTGAGAGACGTCTTTTCCAAGCAAGTATTGATAAAATTCTGAACGTTCGGATGAACTTTCTGGCCAATCGGATAATTCTATCCGCTTCCCTTGTAACGATTTAGTCTTACCTCGATAAAGCATCCTAGCTTTACTCCGACTTAATTCATCAAAGTTGTCATTTAAGGTGAATACCGCATATTCATTAGCGGCGAAAGCTCTACTTTCAGATGATAGAGCCAACATCAAACTCAAAGCGATGATGGCACTGCCACGAAATAGCCCCACACGTATGCCTATGTTTATCAGTAAGTTTTGAGTCATTTTATTACACTCAGGCGAAATCCTTTCCTAAACTAACAAACAGATTAGTTCACCAGAAACGATGTTCAAGATTATTATCAAGGAATAGTGATATGAATTTGCTAAATAAGATGTCAATAAAGAGCAGGATCATACTATTAGCTATTTTACCCTTGACTGTTATTTTATTATTTTCAGCTTGGGAAGCGTTTAGAACACAGCGAAGTCTACAGCAAATGTCTGTTTTATCGAATGAAGTAACTACTCTAGGTTTTATTTCCGGATATAGTACATCGCTCCATAAATCACGAATAAAAAAACTAGAAAACACCTTCTCTGGTAATGAAAATGAAATATTTAGTGAACTGAACGATTGCTTGGATAAAATAGCAGCGACTCTAACTCAGATTTATTCTAGTGACGTCCTCTCATCTGCGAATACAACATTAGAAGAGTTGAGAGAAGCGCAAAATGAATTGCAGCTGTTGACCGATATGGAAGAGCTTGAAGAGTGGAGCTCATGGACTAATGATCTGATAAATCAACTAATCGCTCAACTAGAAAGCACCAAAGTCGATACCGGAACAATAAAACTGGAGTCACATTTAAATGCTTTATTTACTCTCGAGTGGATTCGACTTTGGGCGACTGAGGAAAACTGGTTAATTCACATTGATATTGTGGAAGGCCACGGTGAAGAACACCACGAATCCCACTCTGCCCACGAACAACTAACCACCTTGTTCGAACGCCAACAATATTTGATTGAGCGATTTCTTAATATCAGTGCCGATGCCTCTCAAGTCAGTTTACTGCTACAGACCTTCTCTGATGACTCGTTTGTCGAAAGTATCCTGTTTCGTGATCGTGTATTAGACGAAAGCCAACATGCTCTTAGCGACCAAGAGATTACCTCTGGCGTCGCGGCTTTAGATGAACGACTTAAATTGATTCAAAAAGCTGCTGACCAAATTAACGAACAGTTAACCAATGAGATGGCGCTTAGCATTAAGAACTTGGAACAACGTCTTTGGCTCACAGTTGGCCTTACGATATCTATCATGGCCGCGCTTTTCATTTTAAGTATTAACATCACTCGCAGAATCATCTTTTTCTTAAATAACACGCTCGACACGTTTGAAAAGATAGATAACAAAAATGAGACTGACATCTTGGCATCCACAGAAGGCCAGGATGAATTTAGCCATTTTGGCCGAAAGATGAATAAGCTCATCCAAGAACGACGAGAAAATGAACACCGAATATTAGCGGCTAAGGAAGAAGCAGAACGAGCTAACGTGGCGAAAAGCTCTTTCCTTGCTAATATGTCTCATGAAATCAGAACGCCCCTAAACGGCATCATCGGCATGTCAGGTATTCTCTCAGAATCCAATCTCGATCCCATTCAGCGCGATTACCTCAACACCATCGACACCTCGTCACAGACTCTACTTATCTTAATCAATGACATCCTAGACATTTCTAAGATCGAGTCTGGCAACCTATTGATTTCTTTACACAGTTCAAACTTACGCGAGATCGCTTACGACACGATCGCGATCGTAATGTCAAAAGCGAAGGAAAAAGATCTCCAACTGCAGATCAGTTTCTCACCCAACATGCCACATATGCTGATCATTGATGATCACCGCTTACGCCAGATCTTGATGAATTTAATGTCTAATGCAGTGAAGTTCACCAACCAAGGTCATGTAAGAATGGAAATCAAAGTAAGCGACATTGACGGTCAACGCTGCATTATCTACTTTGCCATTATCGATACGGGAATAGGCATTGACGAAGATAAGCAGGACACTATTTTTAAGCCATTTACCCAAGAAGACAGCTCCATCACCCGACAATATGGTGGCACAGGTTTAGGGCTAGCAATCTCGTCTCAATTGGTTGAACTCATGGGAGGTGACATTGAAATCGACTCAGAAAAAGGCAAAGGCAGCCGATTCTTTTTCACCATTGAGTCCAGTGTAAATCAAGCCAAACCTCAACCTATCCATGAGCTAGATGACTACTGTTTTATTATCATCAGTAATGAACAGCCTTACGCAACTCAGGTTAGCCAAGAGCTTTCTCAATTTGGATTGGAGACACAGTCCATGTCCACCTCCCACAACGAGGTGAAAGCAAACCACAACTCCATCATTATTTATTGTGCTGACGAAGAGCGTAATACCAGATCTGATTTAACTGCTCTTGCCAAACAGTCCCCCGACAGCCCAATTGTTCTAGTGCTGCCGCAAAATGCATCTTCCAGCCTATACCCAAAACTTATATCTGGTTTGGTCACCTTCCCTCTGCTCGGGGCTCGTTTAATTGACACCTTAAAACATGCACCGAATCAACACCAAACCCGTCAACAATCCGCTGAACAAGAGCTGGAGATTGCAGGAAACGATTCTGCTGAGTCAAACTCAACAACTTCTGCAAAGTCACTGCTTAATATCGTAAGCAACCCAGATAGCCAATCTATATTGCTTGTTGAAGACAACCTAGTGAATCAAAAGGTCGCATCGCTATTACTGAAGAAATCTGGCTACGAGGTTGATATAGCGAATAACGGACAAGAAGCACTGAACTTTCTGTGTGATGATGCCAACTATTACCATGTCATATTGATGGACTGCATGATGCCAGTGAAAGATGGCTTCACCGCTTCCCAAGAATTTAGGCTTTACGAAGAACAATACAATAAAGCGCGAACCCCAATTATTGCTCTTACTGCTAGTGTGCTTGATGATGATATCCGTCGTTGTACCGAGAGCGGAATGGACGATTACGTGTCAAAGCCCTTTAATAAAACCGTCTTGTTAGAAAAAATCAAAACCATCCGTGACAACGCTGACTAATCGTCGACAAAAAGTGGCTTTTTATAGCGACGTTTTTTCAATAGAATCAGCGCAACGTTATTAATCTAGCAAGATATTATGAATAAGAGTCTCATTACTAATTTCATTGCCCTAGCGCTGCTCGCTGCGGGCTATCAACTCGACAACACCCTAGTGCTATATGCTGGCCTATTCGCTTTTTCAGGCGCGGTGACTAACTGGCTCGCCATTCATATGTTGTTTGAGAAAGTGCCGGGACTTTATGGCTCTGGTGTTATCCCAGCACGCTTTGAAGATTTTAAATTAGCAATTAAGAACTTAATGATGGAGCAGTTCTTTACCAATGAGAACATCGATCGCTTCCTCAATAAAGAAATAAGCTCAGGTATTCCACTGGATTTAGAACCAATATTAGAAAAGGTCGACTTTAACCCTGCTTTTGATTCGCTGGTTGAAGTGATCGCGAACTCTCAATTTGGTGGTATGTTGGCGATGCTTGGCGGCACCGAAGCGTTGGAACCAATGAAACAGCCTTTCGTTGAAAAGATGCAGCAGTCGGTGATTGAAATCAGCCAAAGCGATTCAGTAAAACAAGCTCTGGTTGAACAACTCGAATCGCCGAAGATGTTAAACGAAGTCAAAGACAATGTTGAAGCGATTATCGACCAGCGACTCAGTGAATTAACTCCAAAACTGGTGAAAGAAATCGTTCAGAAGATGATAAAGGAGCACCTAGGCTGGCTTGTGGTTTGGGGCGGTGTATTTGGTGGGGTTATTGGTATTTTGTCCTCACTATTTGTCTAGCACTTGTCGTGTTGACAATTACTATGCAAAGGCCAGCGGTATATTCGCTGGCTTTTTTGTATCTTACTCAATATAAACTGACAGCTTTAATCAAAACTAGACATAAATAAACTTAGGTTCATAACTATTACCTATGTCACGTTACCTAAATGATGAAAATATTACTATACACATCAATAACTTCGGTAAATGGACCTACTAATAATGAAGAACCTCTCGTTCAAACTAAAACTCTATTCGATAGTCATAGCAATTATATTTACTACCATTGGCACCAGCTATTTTGCTGCTAATAGCTTTGTGGAATCCTATATTGAGCGCAGTGGTTCTTCTACAACACAAGAAAAGCTCACCCTATTGAACCAAAGTGTTGCCGACAAACTTAACTACAGTTTTCAACAAGCCAAGTCTCTTAATGTCAGCTTTATCGACGTAAAAGATATCGTCGAAAAAACCGAGTTTGATAACATCACTAAAATGTCTTCTGGTTTCGTTTTCGACAAATCCGGCATTGTGGAAGATGAGAATATTGTTGCGGCATTAGAGGCAGAATTAGCCCAAGCCAACGGGCAGATCGTTGCAAACGAAATCATCAAACAGGGTGACAAGCTTTTACTGAATATAGTGGTACCCAATACTCAAAGTAATGAAGTGACCTTCTACCAACTCGATCTCAGCTTTATCACTCAACCGCTCGCAGAGACCAGCGGCAACGGTGACTACCTGACACTCAAAGATGGCGCTGGCAATGTCCTATTCTCCAATACGACTCCGGGTCAACATATCGAGTTCGACTCGACGATCCCCGTGCTAAACGATACTTGGACACTGACCGCTTACTTAGATAGTGCAGTAACGGAGGCCCATGCCGCTACGATCAGTACGCAAATAACACAGGCACTGCTCGTTGCTGCTGTCATCATTATTCCATTAAGTATGATGATCATCGCCTTCTTACTAAAACCGATCACGCTACTTCAGAACGTGGTGAGAAACCTAGCCACGGGTAAAGGCGATCTTACTCAAAGACTTACGGTCGACTCGAATGATGAGTTTGGTAAAATTTCCCAAGACATCAATACCTTTATCGCTCAATTGCAGACCTTGGTGGGTAATGTGATTCAGTCGTGCAATGAAACCAGTCGCTCCATATTACATATCGAACAACAAGCTAAAGAAAATCAGGCTCTGTTCCAATCACACCAGAATGAAATGGACCAGATTGTTACCTCTATTCATGAAATGAGCGCCTCTTCCGATACAGTGGCCAATGATGCGCAACAAGCATCAAATAATACGGAAACGGCTAATCAAGCCAGCTCCGACTCGAAGCTGATTGTCGAAGAAGCTATCTCTAGTTTGCAGGCTCTGGTCGCAGAAGTGGAAAACACCTCACACGCTGTTGTAGCTATGAGTGCCGATACACAGAAGATTGGTGACACTCTTGAAGTTATCGGTGATATCGCAGAGCAAACCAATCTACTTGCACTTAACGCTGCAATCGAAGCTGCTCGCGCTGGTGAACAAGGACGCGGGTTTGCCGTCGTCGCTGATGAAGTGAGAGCTCTGGCATCCCGAACTCGACAAAGCACATCTGAAATCAATGAAATGCTATCTAAGCTTCACGCTGGTAATGAGGCGGTTGTCGCCAATATGGACTCAACCAAACATCGCTGTAAGCTGTATGAAGAGCAAACCAGCGGAGTGACCAACTCTCTCGACTCCATGATGAGCTTTACTGATGAGATCAATGGGCTGGTTGCTCAAATTGCATCATCAGCGAAGGAGCAAAGTACGGTCTCGGAAGAGATCAATAAGAACATGGTGACGATTCAAGATATGGTGCGCACATTGGTTCAAAATGGAGAACTGGCAACGCAAAATGCCAATGACTTAAAAGGCAGAAACCAAGAGCTTCTCACTACTGTTGAACAGTTCAAAGTATAACTTCAGATCTGAGTATCCTAATAAGCTCACTTCGGTGAGCTTATTATTGCAATGACAAGCATCGCAAAAAGAAAAAAGCCAATCGCGAAAACAAGGCGATTGGCTATATAACATGTGAACAAGAGGTGTTCACTAACAACGTCAGTTGGCTAGGTGACCCTTAAATCAGAGGGTCAAATCATTCTAGATTCATAAACGAGACAAATTCAAGCAACAATTGCCATTTATATCAGCAATTTATGTACTATTGGATTTACATCACAGCTCAACTTATCGCCAGCCGAAGTCAATTACCACTTTATAGTTAAAACCGTGTTGTTCTCATCACAGCTTAAGGTAGGTTAATTCCTACTCTTAATCGGATTGTCATCTCGAATCACTTATCAATCAGTGTCATACTAGACACATCTTTCCTTGCCGCCTTTGTGAATCATGAAAGACAAAATCAACTTGGTAACATTGCCCAAAGGTCATCCATGTCAGGTCGTCGATTGCCGAATGGAGTCAGAAGAAGTCTTCTTGGAACCTCATCGTCACGACTACTTTGAAATCATTTGGTGTTTGGACAACTCCGGCTCTCAACGTATCGATTTTGTCGATTATCAGAGTGTACAAGGGCGTTTTTTCACTATCGCCCCTGGGCAAGTTCATGAGTCAAACTCACTAGGTAGTAACGTCAAAATGCTCATTTTCTCGACCGATTTTTTCGAAAATCGCTACCGTCATCAATTGATGTTTGACGCAATATTTTCTGCTCACCAGAATCAGCACCCTTATATCGATACTCAGGGTAGAGGAGCAACGCAACTTGATGCCGTTTTCGATTTGTTGCTGGAAGAGTATCAACGTGAAGACACCGATTGGGATTTGATCGAATCCTTGCTTACCTGTTTTTTGCGCTATCTTGTTCGCTTTTCGGTGGACAAGACCGAAGCAATTACCGTGCGGGATGAACGGATTTCACAGGTGATAGCACTTATCGAAACCCACTATCAGAGCGAACGAAATGTGGCGTTTTATGCCGATAAACTTTCCATTACCAGCAAGCGTCTTAATGAGCTAAGTAAAGCACACCTAGGTAAAACCATTACCAAATTGCTTCATGATAGGGTACTTCTAGAAGCGAACCGTGAACTTGTTTTTTCGACGAAAACCGTTAAAGCCATAGCACTGCAACTTGGGTTTGAAGATCCCGCTTATTTTGGCAGATTTTACCGTACGAACATGGGTGAATCTCCCGCAGAATTTCGCAGAAGAATATCCAAATAGTGCCAGATTAAAGGCAGATAATCCCTTTTTTATATCAAATTTCGTAACGATAATACCATTATCTTTGTTCATCAATTTATAGGTCTTTTCGTTTCCAATGAGCATAAATCTCAAGTCCGATCCAATCCAGAAATCGTTCATCCAGTATCTTTTACCAGCACTATCAGGCATGGTTATTAAATCCATTTTCATTATGGGTGATGCTTGGTTTGTCGGGAAAGGTGTCGGTGCTGAAGGTCTTGGTGCTATCTCTTTGACGATTCCTGCCTTTTCCCTCTTCACTGCGATTGCAATGATGATTGGTATCGGTGGCGCAGCACTCATGTCGATAGAGTTTGGGAAGGGTAATCTAAATGTTGGCCAGACGCTGTTTAGTCAGGCGATGCTTGTCACTGCGATTATCTCGACCATGACCGTATCAATCGCACTCATTTGGCTTGACGATATCATTCGCTTGATGGGCGCTACTGGATACATGGCACAGCTAGCTCACGACTATCTAGGTATTATGCTCAAGTTCTTTGTTCTTTATGCTCTTGCTTGGGTTATGTCTTGCTTTGTACGTAATGATACCAACCCTAAACTCGCTATGTATGCCATGTCAGCAGGCGCCGTCACCAACTTGGTCTTGGACTACTTCTTTGTACTTCAGTTTGGCTGGGGGATGAAGGGAGCGGCCTACGCGACTGCTATTTCTCAAGCAGTCATCGCGCTGATTCTTCTCAGCCATTTTTGGCAAGCTAAAGGTCAGTTAAGACTGACCGTACAAGGACTTGGTCTGGACAAAGTAGGACAGATACTAAAGATAGGCACCCCCACTTTCTTTATTGAGATTACCTCTGCGCTGACGATACTCTTATTCAACTACGTACTGCTTAGCCAATTTGGAGAGAGCTATATCATCGCTTATGGCTTGACCGCAAATGTGGGTGTATTCGCGTTATTTGTTATCGTTGGCATTAATCAGGCATGTCAGCCTATTATCAGCTTTAACCATGGTGCAAACTTGCCAGAACGAGTAAAAGCTACGCTTAAGCTTGGGCTTGTCACGTCAATTGGCAGTGGCTTACTATTTCTCGCGGTGATCGGGTTGTTCTCAGAGACAGTCGCGCGTTTCTACCTTGGCGATAACATTGAGCTCGTTGAACTATCCGCAACCGCACTGCTGTATTTCTTTTATGCGACACCGTTAATGGGACTAAACCTTGTTGTCGCCAACCTGTTTCAAGCCATTGCAAAACCCAATCAGGCAACCATAATCTCTCTTGCTCGTGGGTTTGTATTTGTCGCATTAGGCGTCATCGTCTTGCCGAGCTTGTTCCCTATTAATGGCATTTGGGCGAGTATACTATTTGCAGAAGCCATGACAGCCAGCATCAGTTTGGGGCTATTATTGACCTTTATAAAGTCACAAAAAATGGCGGCCATTCATACTTAAAGAAATGGGAGTCGCCACTTTTTCGACTCTCAGTGACTTAGGTTTAGTTCAGACAAGTAGGAAAGCAGCTTTTCCCTGAGCCATATGTTGGCTTTACTGCTCTGTTCACGACTATGAGCGACCAGTTTAAAGTCGACAGGTATCGGGCGAAATGGTGCATCAATGATCTGAATATCAAAACGCTCCGCAAACAGAGTAGCCACACTGCGGCTCATCATTCCAATGCTTTCACTGCTGGCTACTAATGCCATTAACACCAGAAGAGAGTCGCTTTCCGCGGCTACCTTTCTCCCTCGAATATTCTCTTCAGTAAAATAGTCAGCCAAGAAGGCGTTTTCTCGTCTTAGCTTAAGAGTAATGTGCTTCTCCTGATAATACTGCTCAACCGTGATGTTGCCGCTGATTCGCGGGTGTGATTTGCTGGCAATCAAACAGATTTGGTCAGTAAAAAACGGCTGTGAAAAACACAGTGACGGTGTACGCTTGGCAAAGTCTATCGCTAGGTCTGCTTGACGTAGATTGAGCTTGTCAAGCAGCTCCTCTTCGGTCGCTAAAGTAGGATGAAGCACGATCTCACGCTCTCCCAAGGTTGCATCCGCTTCAATTTTCGGTAACAGCATCAGCATCACTGGTTCTGACGTGTAAACGACAAAACGCCTTTTGCCTTGCACACTAAAATCTTTAACACCATCAATGGTGCGCTCTATGGTTTCCAACGCTGGCTCAATATGGCGAGCTAACTCGTGAGCCAAGTGTGTAGGCGCGATACCTCGACCGTCCCGAACAAAAAGTTTCTCACCGAGTTGGCCTTGAAGTCGTTTTAAAGCCCCACTAACCCCTGGTTGGGTCAAGTTTAGCACCTCTGCCGCCACCGTTATCGACTGATAACGATAGACAGTCACAAACACGCGCATCAGGTTAAGATCAAAATCAGAGGTATTCATAAACATCACCATTAGTTATGTATTAAATAAATTAAATTGCATATTTAGTTATGAGTCAAGCCGCTATAGTGACCTTAATTCCTGTTCTAACCGTGATGAGGTCAATTATGTACCGCAAACTTGTACCATCTACTATCACCATTGCGATTCTTGCATCATTCAATGCCAGTGCTGATTACGTTGGCTTAGAAGACTATCAAGGCAAACCCGCAAGTAGTCATACTATTGAAGCTAACCAAGCGTTAGCCGCCACTCTTCCTTGGGAAGATACTTCTGCTTTTGAGCGCACGCAAAAGGGGCTGATTGCTGAATTTGGTAATCATGCTGCTGGTGAGCTGAAAAATCGCTTCGAATTTATGGCCGAAATGTCAGTCGAAGACATCCCACCAACAGTAAACCCATCGATCTGGCGCCAAGGCATGTTGAACTACGCTGCTGGTGGTCTGTACGAAGTGACCGATGGCATTTACCAAATTCGTGGTGCCGACCTGTCTAATATGACCATCTATCGCACCGACAACGGTTACGTTATTCATGACCCATTGCTATCACGCGAAGCCGCTGAAGCATCTTGGGACTTTGCCAAGCAACACCTTCCAAAGATCAATGGCGAGCACAAAATCACTGGCATGATCTATTCACACATGCACGCTGACCACTTTGGTGGCTCAAGAGGCATTGTTGAATCTGGAGATTTTGCTGACAACGCAAAGATTTATGCGCCAAAAGACTTTATCAAAGAGCTTGCGGATGAGAATGTCATCGCCGGCACAGCGATGGGACGCCGAGCAAATTACCAATACGGTACAACACTGGTGAACGATGCAAAAGGGATCGTTGATAACGCGTTAGGCCTTGGCACATCGCGCGGTGAAGTGACCTTAGTCGCTCCAACGACAGAAATCCAAGAACGTGAAAAAATCATTACCATTGACGGCCTAGAGTTCCATGCCATCAATATGCCGGGCGCGGAAGCACCCGCTGAAATCGTCTTGTATGTTCCGCAGTATCGCTCACTTAATACCGCAGAGCTAACCTATGATGGTATGCACAATATCTACACCTTCCGCGGTGCAAAAGTACGTGATTCCTTGGTTTGGACTAAGTATTTAACCGAGCTGAAGCTACGCTATGTTGATTCTGGCTTAGTCGATAACATTCACGCTGCGCACTCAGCTCCGGTTTGGAACGATCCAAACACGGAAGGTAACGAGATTTCCGACTATATGGCGTTGCAACGCGACAACTATGGCTTCATCCACAACCAAGCGATGCGCCTCGCTAACCACGGAGTTACTATCCATGATGTGGGCCGAGAGATTGAACACCTAGTACCTGAATCACAAAAGCAAACCTGGCACACCAATGGCTACCATGGCTCTTATAGCCACAACGCACGAGCTGTTGTGAACTTATATCTTGGCTATCACGATATGAACCCTGTAAATACCAACCCTCTAAAATCTAAAGAGAAATCTTGTGTTTACGTAGAAGCAGCTGGGGCAGACACTCTCTATCAGGCGGGACTGACTCATTTCAACAATGGTCAGTATCAAGAAGCGTCCCAACTACTCAATGACTTAGTTCAGTGTGACCCGAATAACATTGACTATCGCTTTGCACTAGCAGACAGCTTTGAGCAACAAGGCTACCAATCAGAAACTATGGCATGGCGTAATTCCTACTTACAAGGTGCAGTGGAGTTAAGAACCGGTGAGATATCACCTTCAATCAAGCTGGCATCGGCCGACGTAATTGCCAATACTCCGACAGGCATGTTCCTTGATTTTATCGCGGTTAGACTCAACGCAGAAAAAGCAGAACAAGCTCAATTGGACTTTAGTTTCGGCTTATATCACCCTGATGTGGAAGAGCGCTACTACGGTGAAGTGTCTAATGCCAACATGAGTAACATCGAAGTGGACACTCTACCGAAAACCGATGTTGAGCTCATCGTACACAAAGCGGATTTAACACGAATTGCATTGGGTCAAACGACCTTAGAAGCTTTGTTGAAGTCTGGGCAAGCAGGGATCAAGGGGGATGGCAAGTTAATCGGCAAACTAGCTGCCACCTTGGACGAATTTGACGGAATGTTTGAAATACTTCCGATGCCAAGCAAATAAACGCACAAGCCCAGAGCTTAGCTCTGGGCTTATTTCATTCGATTTAAAACACACGCTATTTAAAACACACGTCCGCCCAACGCGCTAATCCCGCAGTTACCGAACCAAAGTAGTTGCCAGATACTACAGGGATATTGGGTAGCACTTCTTGAACCGCATTGCGTAATACTGAAGAACGAGCCGAGCCGCCAGTCATATAAATGACATCAGGTAAAGTCGCAGATTGCTCTACAGCTTCTTTAACTAGTGCCTGGATTTTTCTGGTTGGGTTATCAATGGCTTCAGCCATTTGCTCATGGCTGATATCAATACCTACTCGTTCAGAGAACAAATCAATCATAGCGCGATATTCTGCTGAAGATTCTAGCGCGATTTTTGCCTTCTCAGCTTCACGAATAACAGCATAACCTAACGTGTCGTTGTGCAGTGTGACCAGTCTCGACACCTTGTCCTGTTCAATGGCTTCTTTAGCGAGAAGTTGCAGCTCTTTTAGATTGTCATGAGCATAGAATTTACGTTGAGCTTGAACGTCATTAATCGCGATAGGGTTCCAAAATTGCGTCACAGGAATGTCTAAGCCTGAGTGGCGCTTAGTCCCCATTCCGAAGGCATGCATAAAGCGACGAAATGCAATGTAAATATCCAGATCGTTTCCACCTACAAGTTGACCGGTATGAGCGATGAGCGAAGACTCTCTATCCGCTTTGCCCACCCAACTTGGTCCCATTTGAATAAATGAACAGTCCGTCGTACCACCACCGATATCGACCACCAGCAC
Source organism: Vibrio barjaei (assembly GCF_001639065.2). Classification (GTDB taxonomy): domain Bacteria; phylum Pseudomonadota; class Gammaproteobacteria; order Enterobacterales; family Vibrionaceae; genus Vibrio; species Vibrio barjaei. Next base: position 108,859 of record NZ_LQXO02000028.1, on the reverse strand, counting down.
ATTTTTATCTTCCGTTAACGAAGACTCGTACTCAAGCCCTGCCGCTACAGGTTCAAACTGAAACTCAACATCTTTAAAGCCAGCACGCGTTGCCGCTCGCGATAAAATTCCTTCCGCCTGACGGTTTGAGGCATCACCGCCACGGCCTAAAAAGTTAACAGGTCTACCAATAACCGTTTGGCTGATACTTTGACCCAAGTGCAATTCCGCCTGACGTTTTACATTGCTCATCATGGCGCACACCAAATCTTCGAAAAATGATAGCTGCATATCTCGAAGCCCCATGGCGCCCAAGAAAGACTTCGGTGACTTAATGTAATAGACGTCTTGAGGGTCTTCGAGGTACAGATCCAACGCGGCTTCGCCAAACAGTACATCCGTAGGAATCACTTCAATCCCTTCTTCTCGATTAAGCTTTACCGCACGTCGAAGCACGGCTTCACCTACTTCGTTGGAAGGTCGAATATCCAAGCAACGAAACAAGTACTCAGACACAGTTTCAGCCGTCGGAGCACAAAGTGTTGAGGGGATATAACAGTTATCACCCACCAGCGGGATCTGCTCGATGGCGTTATTCACAAGATGAGCGACAGAACAGTTCGCGGTTCCGTAGTCAAAACCAATGGCCATGGGTTACCTCAACATAAGAAAAAGGGCGGCAAAGAATAGCAGCCTGACAATGAAGTTCAAGGGGCAGAACCTTAAACCCTACACATGTAGACAGGTCAAAAGAAATTTTGCGCTACACTGTAGACATCCTTTTTACAGTGTAAAGCAGAATAAAGGTTGTGTGATGCATGAACCGCCGTTCACTTTAGAGCGCTTCGAACCTAAATACGCTAAGGAAATTGTGACGCTTTGGCGCCGTGCTTTCGTGCAGGCGTTAGGCATAGAGCCTATTCATTCTGTTGAATCTCAGTTGTACTTCTTAACCAATATTTTGCCTCACAGTCATGACATCTGGGTAGTTCTCACCCTAGAATCACAACAACCCGTAGCGTTTATGGCAATGGATCGGAACGAAATCAATCAACTGTATGTCGCACCGGAGTTTCAGCGAAAGGGTATTGGACGGTTGTTAGTCGAAGAAGCACAAGCTCGCAGCTCAGGGGAATTATCACTGAGAACATTTCAAATCAATCACAACGCGATTGAGTTTTATCGCCGACTTGGGTTTACCGAACAAGAAGGCAATAGTGATAACGAAGAAGGGCTAGAGGATATGGTGTTTCGTTGGGTGCAGGAGCAATAACTCACAACGTTCGTTGCTACGCTTTGACTTGAACAAACTTACTGTAAGTACTGACCTTACCGTTGATGTATTCCACACCATCGTGAATATTCTGCTCTGAACTGCCCGCAATTTGATATTCAACGATGAACTCACCGCTGATCACTTTAATAAACAGTAACCCATCGATGACTTTCCACAAACCCGATAACGATCGGCCGCCAAACATATCACGCTCAACTAAACTACCATTAGGGCGTAGCTCAATAAGCGAACTAAAACCATCTTGATTGACCTTGATCCAGGATTGCTGGTGTACTTCAAAGCTTAGGATTTTCCTACGTTTTTTCATCCACAGTTTGAAATCTTGCTGCTGTTGTTCAGTCAAAACTGGAAGATCTTCCATTTCTAGCAACGTATTCTGAGTTTGATGCCAAAATAATTGGAGATGCAGAAGTTTCATAGCGGGCTTAGTGTCGAAAATGAAGGGCTAACTCTGAGGTAATCAACGAGGGATGTCAATAGATGAAAAAAGACGCAGCATGGAGGGGAATCGCTGCGTCTTACTTCAGGAACTCATCTAGCCAATGTTTGCCAGCTAGTCAAACAGCAGAGACACCTCTACTCTTTGACAAACTTGGTTTAATCGTTGCTTGGCTATCTCAATATTCTCGCGCCAGTTATCATCTTGCGCCCACATTTCAATCACCATTGGTACGGCACAATTGGTACGTTTAAGTGTCTCGAAGATTGCCACAAAATCCACTTCACCATCACCAATCACCAAATCCCTAAACTGACCTTGGTAGTCATTGGTGACCTTATAAGTGTCTTTAAGGTGAATCTGCACAATGTGCGGCATACTCAAGGCCAGTTCCGTCGATACGTCATAATTCCAACCTGAGATGTTACCCACGTCAGGGTAGGCCGTGAAAAATGGCGAGTTTACTTCACGATTAAGCACTTCAAATTTGCTTAACGAGTTGAGGTAACGGGTATCCATTATCTCGACCGCTAGCATCACACCAGCTCGCTCTGCCATTTTTGCTGCTTGCTTCATCCCTTGGATAAAGTTCTGGTGCGTCTCTTGGTTAGCTGGCTCATAGTAAACATCATAGCCCGCGAGCTGGATGGTTCGGATACCCAATTTAAACGCCAATGTAATCGCTTTTTCCATATGTAGGTGAGCTTGTTGACGTACTTGTGGATCCAAAGAGCCATAAGGGTACTTGCGGTGAGCACTAAGACACATTGATTGCAAAGGGATCTCGTAGCGTTCGCATAACCTTTTCAGATCGTAAATGGTCTCGTCATCCCAATCTAAGCGACTTCTTCTTTCATCCGATTCATCGACTGAAATTTCTAAGAAATCGAAACCGAGCAGCTTGGTTTGTTGCAGCTTTTCTTCCCAGGACAGTTCATTGGGCAACGCCTTTTCATACAGTCCCATCCGCGGTCTATCTAGCATCTGAAACATAGTGGCTCCTTAGTTCCAGAAACGGTCAATTTGCGCACGCAGTGCTTCTGCGGTCGCTTTTCCGTTCTCGCCCGCGAGTGCGCGACCTGCGATAAACGTTTTTGCCTTAATGCCTTCAAATAAGTACAAATCTTCTGGCACGATACCGCCTGTAATGGATAGCTCGATGCCCAAGTCCGACAATTGACGCATTTTAACTAAGTCCTCTTCAGTCCAACCCACACCCGCAAGTTCTGCATCGCGAGAACGGTGATAGATGGCTTGCTTGATACCTAGATCCACCCAAGCTTGTGCATCTTCCATGGTCCAGTTGCCATAAATTTCAATTTGAATTTCACCGTTAAACTCATCAGCAACTTTCTTACAAGCACCTATGGTTGCAATATGAGCCGCAGCTGACACCGTGATCCAGTCTGCACCAGCTTCAAATGCCATTTTAGAAAGAATTGCACCACCATCAGTGGTTTTCATATCGCAAACAAGTACATGCTCCGGGTGGTTCGCTCTTAGTGTTTTTACGGCATTCATTCCTTCAGCAAACGCGAGAATAGTGCCTACTTCAATCACATCAACAAAGCTCTCTACATTGTTAGCTACTTCAATCGCCGCAGGTAGATTGGTTTGGTCTAGGGCGATTTGAATCATTGGTTTTGTCATCTTACTTATCCTTTAATTTTTTCACGTATTAAACAGGCAAGGCCGTCTTCATTGTTATTGGTTTTGCAGGTGATTTTGGCGCTTTGTTTTACTAGCTCATCGGCATTTTGCATGGCGATGCCAAGACCAGCATACTCAAGCATGGAAATGTCATTGTGGTTGTCACCAGCAGCAATGACATGATGTGCTTCGTAGCCAAGTCCTTTGACGTAATCAGCCAGTCGCTTACCTTTGCTGTTCCCTTGAGCGGCAAAATCGATACGATTGGACCAAGAGCGCTCACCATTAAAATTACTCTTTATCCAAGAGTGCTCTGAGAGACGCTGAACCGAACTCGGCGCGCCCTCCACCACAAATTTCCATACGTAATCAGTCTGTTGTGCCAATTGGCTGAACGAATCTATCTTGCGTATTTGTGGCTGATGCTGCTCCGGAAATTGCATTGCCCAAGACTCCAACGCTTGCATATAAGCAATGGGATTAGCTCGGCTGTACGTCATCTCATGAGTTACGTACATCACCATTTTCATTTGAAATTCAGTGGCTAGTTCAATGAACTTCAACGCATTGTCTGTTTCGATAGCGTTATGCTCGACTACCTCATCTCGTTGGTAGTCATACACGTACGTACCATTGCAGCATATGATTGGCGTCGTCAGCTCTAGCTCATCGTAGAATGGCTTCGCTGCGGTATGGTGACGGCCAGTGACAATGACGACATGGCATTGCTTTCGAGCCATTTGGATAGCCGATTTCACCTCTGGGTGAATCGTGTGATCATCCGTTAATACCGTGCCATCTAAATCAAGAGCTAGTACTTTATACATAGGCTTACCTCTGGCCGTAATAAGCATTCTCTCCATGCTTACGCAGGTAATGCTTGTCTGACAGTTCTGGTTGAATCTTGATACCGCTGTTGAGAGAACGTGTCGCTAATGCCATTGCGGAGATTTCTTCAAGCACGACAGCGTTGTGAACCGCATCATGACCATCTTTGCCCCAGGAAAACGGCGCATGTCCAGCCACAATTACACTTGGAATCGACATCGGTTTGATATTACGTTGGTTAAATTCCTCCACTATCACCAAACCCGTATTGCGCTCGTATTCCCCTGCTATCTCTGCTTTAGTCAGCTTACGCGTACAAGGAATATCACCATAGAAATAGTCTGCATGAGTCGTGCCCAATGACGGGATATCAATACCCGCTTGCGCCCAAATAGTAGCGCTACGAGAGTGGGTATGAACGATGCCGCCAATTTCTGGAAACGCTTTATAAAGTTCGATATGCGTATCGGTATCACTGGATGGATTGAGTGACCCTTCCACTGGGTTGCCATCGAGGTCAATCACTACGATGTCATCCACCTTCATGTCATCGTATTCAACGCCAGATGGTTTAATCGCAATGACGCCTCGTTCGCGGTCAATTTCAGAGACATTGCCCCAAGTAAACGTCACCAGTCCATATTTTGGTAATGCGAGATTAGCAGCGAGAACTCGTTGTTTTAGTGCTTGATACATAACGCCTCCGTTAAGCCATCTCAGCGGCTAAGGCTTCATCGATAACCCGGTAGATGTCTTCTGTTGATTGGCAGCGGCGCAATTTATCTAGGTCAACACCCGTTTCACTGTCTTCATCATCAAGTACTTGTGTGACTTCCATTAAGCCTTCCATGTGCTCATCAGATGAACTGCCAGCAAGAGTAATAAACACATCGACAGGCTCATCTTCACCGTCAAAATAAACAGGTGTATCCAGCGTAACCAATGCAAAGGCGGTTCTAATCACGCCGTCCTCAGGTCTGGCATGAGGTAGAGCAAGGTTTGGTGCGATACAGATGTAAGGACCTAACTTTTCTACACTGCCAATAATGGCGTCATGATAAGAAGCCTTGATAGCACCAGAGGCAATGAGCATGTCGGTGCCAATAGTGATAGCTTCACGCCAATCGCCCGCATGAGCGTGCAGTTTGATAGAGTTGTTTTCGATTAGGGATTGCTTCAAAGCCATGATTTATCTCCTTCATTGGGCCAGCCGTTAAGCCGGCCCTTTTCGGTATATCGTTATTATTTTTGTGTTGCGAAGTTGGTGTTTATGATGTCGAGTAGCTCATCACCAAATGAATTTGGGTTAAGCATGTTTTGTACACCCAACACAAACTTGCCATCGCCTGGATCCATCTCAGCAGAAAGATGCTTAGATGATACGATGATGTCGGTAGACGCGAGTTTCGATTTGTAGTCAGACACGGCACATGAATCCATCACGTGGGGTATGCCTTTCTTCTCTAGATACTTACCAATCTTCATCTTCATCATCATTGATGAACCTTGACCGTTACCGCACACAGCAAGGATGCTTACTGGACGTACACCGTCACTGGCTTCGACCGCTTTAGCTACAGCTTCAATCACTTCTGGTTCTTCTGTAACCGTTACCGTACCTTGAGCATCTTCTTCTGCACGCAAAGCACGTGATGCGTAGAACATGTACACACCAGATAGCGCGACAAGAACGAAGAAGAACAAGTTAGATGCAGATAGACCTTGCATGATTGGTGGGAAAATTAACGCCCAGTCAGCCATACCCATCCAGCCGCTGAACTCAGTGCCTTGTTGCGTGAATAAGTGGATAGCCCATGCTGAACCCACAACTTCGATGATGCCCATCACGAAACAGATCTTCATGACCGCTTTCCAGCCACCGAAGTGGTTAGCAAACACACCGATCGTTGCGTTAGAGAAGAACATTGGAATGAATCCAGGAATGATCATGATTGGCGCATCAAACGCTAACATCGCAAGAACCGCGACGAATTGACCAATCGCACCCCACATAAAACCAAATACCATTGCGTTTGGAGAGAATGCGTAGATAGCCGCACAGTCAATCGCTAATACTGCGTTTGGAATAACACGTTCAGAGATACCTTTGAAGGCTTCAGACAGTTCTGCAACGAACATACGAACACCTGCAACGATAACCTGAATCGCTACCGCAAACTTAAGACCAGTCTCGAGAATATAGATTGTCCAGTGCGTGCTTCCAGCCATGGTTTGTAGGTTATCTAGGCCGAATGAAAGAAGGATAATACCGAAGAAAACCGTCATTACGATCGCTGTTGCCGCGATGCTATCGTGGAAAATATGCAACCATTTAGGCAGTTCTAATTCGTCAACACTGTCATTTTTGTCGCCCAATTTTGGTGCCACTTTAGTAGCAATCCAAGAAGCAACCTGTTGTTGGTGACCAATTGAGAATCCAGCGCCACCAGTGACGGCTTCTGTTGGCTTAAACATGATATTGGCGGAGATACCCCAATATAGTGCCATCAGAATTGCTGAATAGATGATCGTTTCCCACATGCTGGCGCCAAGCACGAAGTAGAATACCGCAATCAAACCTGCTTGTTGGAACATGATATGTCCAGTAAGCATGATGGTGCGAATACCGGTATAGCGGCGGAAAAGAACTAGGAGAATGTTGATGCCGAGTGCTAAAAGAACCGCATAGCCTACCCATGAGTAGTTATCACCCATCGTCTCCATAGTGGCCATCATTGACGTGTATGGGTCAATGACAGAACCGGTGAGTCCGTGGAACTCAGAGAGTTTTTCAATAACGGGTTTGAAACCTGCGACTAAGGTTCCCGCCCCGACTTGTACCAGCATAAAGCCGACAATAGTTTTGATTGTACCTTTGATGATAGTGGTGCCGTCGCGTCTGAGTAGCCAGTAACCAATACAAGTTACCAGACCCAATAGCAGCGGCGCTTTGGTCATTACTTGACTGTAAAATATGTAGAAGATGTCGTATAGAAACTCCATATTCTTGCCCCTTGGTAATGTTTTATATTTATGTGTAGGTCAGAGATTGTCCGTGTCGTTCACTGATGTTCTGTTCAGTAGTTGCTCACAGTACAAACATTACCAATCATAAGTAATCATTCAATGCTCATTTATGATTATTTTGATTTTTATCAATTTTCGAGTTCTATAAACTGTATTTTTGCCAACACGATCACACACAAAAACAACAAACCATTTAATATCAATAACTTAATTAATTTTAGTGATTTACTTAGCACTTTTAGGGCGAGAGAATTTGACAGTCAGCTCTGAGCAAAATAGAATCATTACAAATCAAAAATAATCACCAAGTAATCACTTGATGACAAATTAAGGTGATAACCATGAATGAATTACAAAGACATGATGGAATCTTGTCTCTACTTGATGAAAAGCGAGTCATCAATGTGGCTCACATCATCGAGAACTTCGATGTTTCGCCTGCGACTGCTAGGCGCGATATCGCAAAACTCGACGAGCTAGGTAAATTAAAAAAAGTAAGAAATGGTGCAGAACGTATTGAGATTAAGCGTAAGGCGTGGAGCCCACTCAATATTGATACCACCGATCATTACCACGAAAAATCACGTATCGCAGTGAAAGCCGCCGATTTGTGTCAACCAGGCGATAGCGTTGTGATTAACTGTGGTTCAACAGCTTTCTTATTAGGACAAGAGTTATGCCAGCAAGATGTGCAAATAGTGACGAACTATTTTCCACTCGCCAGCTATTTAATTAATGAAGATCATGAAGATGTCATCATTATTGGCGGGCAATACAACAAAGCACAGAACATATTTCTTAATCCGTCGCCAAACTCTTTAGGCGGATACGCCGGCCACTGGATGTTTACCAGTGGTAAAGGGCTCACTGAAAACGGTTTGTACAAAGCGGATATGTTAACTGCAGTATCTGAACAACAAATGGTAGAGCAGATCGATAAGCTCGTTGTTGTGGTAGATAGCTCGAAAATAGGTAATCGCACTGGCATGCTTTTCTGCCCAGCAGACAAAATAGATATCTTGATTACTGGCAAAGATGCCAACCCTGAAGTGATAGCAGCAATAAGAAGTAACGGCACCGAAGTGCTTCTCGTGTAAATAATTAACTAACCAAGTCCAGAAAAAATACCCAAGTACCTCTTTGCAAAAAGAGGTGCTAGGCACCCTACATCCAAAATTTGACCAATTTATTGAAATAAAAGGTATTGTTATGAGCAACGTAAATGAAATTACTCGTGAATCATGGATTTTAAGCACTTTCCCTGAGTGGGGTACTTGGCTAAATGAAGAGATTGAAAATACTGTCGTAGAGCCAAACACATTTTCAATGTGGTGGTTAGGCTGTACGGGTATTTGGCTTAAGAGTGAAGGCAATACTAACGTTACTATCGATTTCTGGTGTGGTACTGGTAAAAAAACACAAAAGAACCAGTTCATGAAAAACCAGCACCAAATGATGCGTATGGGTGGTGTTGAAGCACTTCAACCAAACTTACGTACAGCAATTTTCCCACTTGATCCCTTTGCGATCAAAGACATCGACGCAGTTATGGCCTCTCACGATCACGCCGATCATATCGATGTTAACGTGGCCGCGGCGGTACTACAGAACTGTGGCGATCATGTAAAATTCATAGGTCCACAAGCGTGTGTTGACCTATGGATGGGCTGGGGCGTTCCAGAAGATCGTTGTATCGTGGCAAAAGTAGGTGACGTTCTTGAAGTGGGCGATATGAAGATTCGCGTTTTAGACTCATTTGACCGAACTGCTCTAGTAACTCTGCCAGAAGGTACTTCTTCGTATGATAAAGAGATCCTAGATGGTATGGATAAACGCGCTGTAAACTACTTAATTGAGACCACAGGCGGTAGCGTTTACCACTCAGGTGATTCACACTATTCAAACTACTACGCTGCACACGGTAACGAGTACCAAATTGACGTAGCACTATTGTCTTATGGTGAAAACCCTCGCGGTGTCACCGATAAAATGACGTCATCTGACATCCTGCGTGCTGCTGAATCTTTAGATTGTGAAGTAGTCATGCCATTCCACCACGACATTTGGGCTAACTTCCAAAACGATCCTAAAGAAATCGAAGTACTTTGGAATATGAAGAAAGACCGTCTTCAGTACAGCTTCGCACCTTTCTTCTGGCAAGTCGGTGGTAAATACACCTACCCAACAGATAAAGGTCGCATGCACTATCAGCACTTCCGCGGCTTCAAAGACATCTTCAAAAATGAGCCGGAGCTGCCATATAAAGCATTCCTATAAAGCGAACCGGGGGCGATATTCGCCCCCTTTTTTTATCTGAAGAAAGGAACATCTGAATGCTGCTAAAGGAATTCAAACATCACTTTGCAAGAGGTGATATTGAAGGGGCAATAGCCCTTAAACCTCGCACGGCAAAGGGCTACTATCTGCTGATTATGAGCTCAAAATGGGGAGTCAACAGTTTCTTAGAAACAGGCCGTGACCTCACCCCTCGCATGTTCATGACAATGAGCGCGCTAATCAATGCCGCAACAGCGATTGGTTTGCAACCTCATCAAGTTGAGGTACAACATGAAGTATAAGCTAATCGCCATTGATCTAGATGGAACGCTACTCAATTCACAAGGGGAAATCGATGCTCAAACCCAGAAAATGATTCGCTCCATCTCGACTACGACCAATATCATCTTAACGACAGGCCGTCACCACACCACTGTCGCCTATTATCACCAGCTGCTGCAACTGAACACTCCGGCCATCTGTTGCAATGGCTCTTATGTCTACCAGTTCGAAAACCAACAGATCAGTTTTGCTGAGCCTATAGACAAACAGCGAGTGGCGCATTTTGTTTCTAAGTCTGAGTCTCTCGATCTGATTGCTTATGCTGACGACAAAATCCTGCTTTGCCAGCAACATCCCGCTAATTACATCTCAAAATTGGAGTCATGGGGCGCCACGCTCGAGGCAAACATCCGGCCCAAAATAGAGCGTGTTGCTGATTTCGCGAACGCCCTGAGCGATTGCAAGCATGTCTGGACGTTCGTAACAGAAGGTAGTCCAAATGACATTGATGCCTTTATCTCTAACCCTTCGATTTATAACTATTTTAGCTACGAACAATCCTGGTTCAACCGCATTGGCTTTAACAAAAAGGGCAATAGTAAAGGCGTGATGCTTTCACGTTTAGCTACTTCTTTAGGTATTGATCTTAAGGATGTTGTGGCGATCGGCGATAACGACAACGATGTGTCCATGTTGCAGTGTGCAGGACTTGGCATTGCGGTAAATAATGCGACCGAGAAACTAAAAAACTGTGCGGATGTGGTAACGAAAGCCTCAAATGACCAAAACGCTATCGTTGAAGCCATGAAGATAATTTCTTAGCACTAGGAGAGCCTGTCTCTCCTAGTTATGTCTTCTTGTTATCAATCGAAGATTGCGATGCTCTGACGACTGACTGCCACCAACTGACCTCTATTGTTCCATATATTGGCCTGAGCATGCGCGTACCCTTGAGCCGCCTGACGAGTATGGGATTGGTAAGCAAACCAATCTTCTGGTTCAACAGGTTGGTGAGGATGGATAAATTCCAAGTTCCACATCATGCTGCTCGCAGGCGCTGGCGTTGACATCATTTGCAGTACTCCTGGCGGCCATGCGTCGACCAAACAAATAAGATGTGCATCTGTAATCAGTTTTGGAGCTTGCTTGAATCGCATCCACCCCCAAGTATGTGAGTCTTTACTTGCAGTAAATGGCAGATGACCTCTAGCTAAAGCTAGGTCGATGTGCGAAGTATAATTGGGGGCACCTTGAGCCACATCTGGAAATCTAGGTAGCTCATCTGGCAGGGGCATGATGTGATTATCGTTGTTGTTAACACTAATATTCGAGTCGCGATCTGCCCCAAAACATCCTTGCTGAAATACAGCAACCTGACCATTTTGAATCAATCGAGCGCTCATCTGAGACACGCTTTTCCCTTCACGCAACACTTCAACTTCAAATGTGAAAGGCACATCTACAAGTAAGGGACCAACAAAGTTGGTGTTCAATGAGCGTAATACACGCTCACCATTAACTTTGGCTTGCATAACGGTATACAACAGAGATGCAGATAAACCACCAAACACCGTTCTGCCTTGCCCCCACGAAGATGGAATGGCCATATGCTCTCCAGTTTGAGCACATTGCTTAGCTTTTTCTAATAATTCATCGAAATGCATGCCGACCACCTCATGTTAACAGCTTGTTAGTTAAACGATAACTGGTCGGATAAGATAAATCAACACGAGCCTTATTTTTCTATAACCAAGGTCATGTTTGTTATAAAAATAAGCATTATTTGTTAACTTCGGTAATTGTTGACAGGTGTAGAACAATTATTCCACCCTATAGGTAGTACAAACATTCTACCCATAGGTTTTATGATGTCCCAACAACAAATAGCCGAGAACCTGGAACGTGCTTTTGCGCAGAAAGGGTTTGCTGAACCGAGTGTTGCTGAGCTAAAAGCACTTTCTGGTGTCAGTATGCGAACGCTTTATAAATATTTTCCTTCTAAAGAAAGTATGGTCGTGGGCGCGCTGGATTATCGTCATCAACGTTACCTATCGTTACTAGAAAGCTGCCACAGTGCCCCTGGCTTGGCTGCCACCTTATCGGCGTTTGATACGCTTAGTCACTGGATGAGGCAGAACGCACCAAAAGGATGTCTCTCTGCAAATGCTCTAGCGGCGTTTCCTGACAATGCAGAAATCCACTCCACTGTTGAAACCTATAAGCATGCGGTAATTCAACAATTGGCACAGATAAGTGGTCGTGAAGACCTAAGTCAGGCGTTATATGTACTTCATGAAGGTATCACGGCCGCTTACCCTATCCTGGGAGAAGCTGCCGTGAGTGCCGCTAAAACGGCAGTCAGCGCTCTATTCACAGCGACAACATCAAACAACTAAATAAGGAAACCACACATGAGTTCAATTATGACTGGCGTTCAGCTCATTGGGCACGGTGACTTAGAACAACTTGTCGTTAAATCAGACATCGCGGTTCCTAAACCAGCCGCTAATGAAGTTCTCATTAAAGTCAGCGCCGCAGGCGTAAACAACACCGATATCAACACTCGTATTGGCTGGTACTCCAAGGGCGATAACGATAGTGACGACGCAGGCTGGTCTGGCAATGCTCTTTCTCTACCAAGAATTCAAGGTGCGGACGTTTGTGGTCATATTATCGCTGTAGGAGAACATATTGACGATGCTCGAATTGGCGAACGCGTGCTCATTGATCCTTGTCTTCGGTACGCCGATGGAGAACGCCTTGATCATTTCTGGTACTTTGGCTCTGAGTGTGACGGTGGTTTTGCAGAATATACCGTGGTGGATTCTCGCCAGGCTTACAGTGTAAATTCAAGCTACAGCGACATTGAGCTCGCCTCTTTCCCGTGTTCTTACTCAACCGCAGAAAACATGCTCACCAGAGCAGCAGTCACGGCTAATGATACAGTTTTAGTCACTGGCGCATCGGGCGGTGTGGGTTCTGCTGCAGTGCAGTTGGCGAAAGCACGTGGTGCAAAGGTGATTGCAGTAACCAGTGAATCGAAGGCATCAGCCTTACTTGATATCGGTGCCGATAAAACGGTATCACGTGGTGAAAGCTTGGTGGATGCATTAGGTAGAAACAGCGTTAGTGTTGTCGTTGATCTCGTTGCAGGTCCTCAATGGCCAGAGTTACTTGAAGTGATGCAACCCAAAGGCCGCTATGCCGTCTCTGGTGCTATTGGTGGCGCGATGGTAGAACTCGACGTTCGAACACTGTATCTAAAAGATCTATCTTTTTTCGGCTGTACTGGGCTCGAAGATGAGGTATTTCCTAACCTAATCAGCCGAATCGAGCACTCACAAATAAAACCACTGGTGGGGAAAGTGTTTGCATTGTCAGATATCAAACAGGCACAACGGGAATTTGTAGAGAAAAGCCATATCGGAAAAATTGTATTGCAAGTGACACAAGGATAATACTAAAAACAACCAACTCTCCAATGATGCCCCTTGCTTTAACAAGTGGGCATCATCTCTTGGTAACAAGACGTTCGATATTGGTTATTTCTTGCGGGGAGGCAACATATCGGTCATAGAGCCTTCCACCAATTCCGCAGCAAAGGCAAAGGTTTCTGCTAGTGTAGGATGAGCATGAACAGTGTGAGCGATATCTTTAGCACGCCCCCCTAGCTCTAACATCGCAGCTGCTTCGTGAATGAGTTCCCCAGCATTTTCTCCACAAATCCCAGCACCTAAAAGCGTACCTGTTTCGGCACAGAAAAGCGCTTTGGTGACACCATTCGTCGCCCCAACACTCTGAGCTCGACCACTGACCAACCAAGGCACTTTGCCTGTTTGGAATTCTATACCTTGCTGCTTAGCTTCCTTCTCTGTAACGCCGACCCAAGCAATCTCCGGACTGGTGTATGCCACCGATGGAATGGCTACAGGATGAAAAGTTGAATCCATACCAGCGATAACCTCTGAGGCCACCTTGCCCTCGTGTGTCGCCTTGTGAGCCAACATCGGTCCTTTGACGATGTCACCAATAGCAAAAATATTAGGGACGCTGGTTTGCATCTTTTCATTCACAGGAATAAGCCCCTGTTTATCAACCTCAATACCTAGCAAACCCAACCCTAAATTGGACGTGTTTGGCCTGCGCCCAACAGCCACTAATACAGCATCAAAACACTCGCTTTCTGGTGCTTTCTTACCGTCAAAAGATACCGTGATAGCATCAGTACCAACTTCAATGCCAGTCACCAACGTCTTGGTCAGCATTTGATAGCGCTTCTTAACCGACTTAACTAAAGGTTGAACAATGTCTTTATCTGCTGCAGGAATCACTTGCTCCTGTGCCTCGACAATAGTTATCTGCGATCCCAGTGCTGAATACACTTGTGCCATTTCTAGACCAATAATCCCGCCGCCAATGATCAGTAGTTTGTTAGGAATCGTCGTCAGCGCTAGTGCGTCGGTAGAATCCCAAATCCTCGGATCATTAGGCGCGATAGGAAGTGACACTGAATGTGAACCAGTTGCGATGATGGCATGCTTAAACAAGATTTGCGTTTCTGATTCACCAACCACTGACAGTGCATTGTGTGAGGTAAACTGACCAACACCTTGAATACGCGTTATCTTGCGAGCTTTTGCTAGGTTAGCAATTCCTTTCGTCAGCTCTGATATCGTGTTTTCTTTGTGAGATCGTAAACCGTCAATGTCTATGCTTGGAGTACCAAATGCGATCCCCATTTGCTTTCCATGCTGGGCATGTTCAATTAACGCAGCTGCATGCAATAAGGTTTTGGATGGTATGCATCCTACGTTTACACATACACCGCCCAGCGTATCTTGCTTCTCAACAAGACATACAGACAGTCCAAGATCAGCCGCGCGAAAAGCTGCGGTATAACCTCCAGGTCCACCACCGAGTACAACTACATCTACGTTGATAGAATCCACCATCCCTATTCTCCTCATTTTTCAGAAACGTCACTACCGCAACACGATAAATTCCGTCCAGTATAGATCGTCTAAATGTCTGAGCAGTGTTAATTTTTGCTGTTAGGTGACCTGTGTTTAAAACTTCTCTTTATCTGTCACAAATAGTGTTTAGTATGAGCGCTCGTGCACAAACCTAGGACAAACCACTAACTGCTATGAGAATAAAAGCACTGTTATCTTTCACCTTGCTCATCATGACGGGCTGTTCGTCATATCAAATGAATCAGCTTGGCCTTCGCTCCTCATCAGTTAATACCTACCCTAATTACATGGACACAATAGAGCTATGCGAAGTTGCCAACGGCTATCGAGCAACCAATCAAACTCGCATCTCCGTGAGCAGCGAGCAGTGGAAACGCAATCTCACAACTGAACGCTGCGACGAGCTGGTAAAAGAACTCTACTTCAGTCGATTCATCCGTAGTATTACCATATCCAAACCCGAAGAAGCAACGCAGCCTGTCCCAACACCATTGCCGGCAAAATCTCAATAGCTTTGTAACGTATGAGTATTGCTTTTATCTTTATGCAATAACAACATACCCAGAGCAGCTAGCATCATCACAACGGCGGCCACCGCAAACCCAAGCACCGTAAGATCGTAGTGAGTCAAATAGGCGATAAGAACATAACTCATACTTTGAACAAAAGTAGAGAATAACTTCATTCCACCATCTACTCTGCCTCGAACTCTATTATCAATCGTTTCATGTAGCTTATTCACTCTAGCGATTCGATTGGTCGCATTGAATAAGCCAATAAATAACGCAAAAATAACGAGACTAAGTGCTGACATCGAGCTAGCCAGTACACTCAAGAGCACCGCTAACCCGACAACACTGACAATCATTAGCTGTTCTTGTCGAAAACGAGTCAGTAGCTGCGTAATGATAACTCCGCATAACATCGCGCCTAAACCATAATTTATTTGCCACCAAGCAAACCAATGACCTTCAATGTTTTGCTCGGAAAAATAGATAGGTACCAACTTAGACAAGTAAGTCATCATTGGGTAACTCAGACAGGACAGAGCAACAAACAAGAAAAACATCGGTGAGCGTGAAAATATGGCTTTAGATTCGCTCAGCTGCGTCATAAAAGACATATGCCTGGTCTCGCGTTGCTTTGGTTTGTAATGGATGCTGGCATAGCAAATTATAGCGCTGACAGAAAGTAACATGGCCAGCAAGGCAAAGTACTCGATTGACCACAGTTCCAATAACAACACGCCTAAGCCGCCTGCAGTCAGGGTGGTCATCTGTAGGACGATCTCTTGTTGCCCTGAGATTTTTGCATAATCTGATTTTTTATAGAGTTCTTGGGTAAATGCACCGTTTGTTCCCCATGCAAGATCGTTAGTTAACCAAAAAACCAGTTGAGCAACAGCGAGGGGCCAAAGTGCATTCGGTTCAATATACCAAGTAAAAACAACGAGTAATGCAGCTAGTGCCTGTAATAGTTGGACCAGTGCTAAGATATGCTTTCGCGAAAAGCGGTCAATAGCCGTAGCAAAGAATGGGGTCGCAAAGAACGATAACGCAGTGCAACATAGCGTGAGTATAGCCAAGAATGTACTGTTGTTTCCTTGCGTCAAGATGCTCCATGGGAGCGCCATTAACATCATCCCTGAAGCGATACCGTCAAACAGCAGTGCAGAGAGATGTTGCAGCGAAGTCCTTTTCATCATCATTCCTTTATCTTTGTGAGTTGCTTCAATGCTAAAACCTCAACATTACTTGAGGTCAAGCTATACTTGAGTGCAAAAGGAGAATGAAATGGAATTATCAGTCGGTCAGGTAGCAAAGCGTGCGGAAGTTGCTGTATCAGCACTGCATTTTTACGAACAGAAAGGGATGATTTCTAGTTGGCGTAATCAAGGGAATCAACGTCGCTATGACAGCTCAGTCTTGAGACGTATAGCGGTTATTAAAACAGGACAGCAACTCGGGCTAAGTCTGGAAGAGATTAAAGAGGCATTGTTGGTGCTCCCTATTCATAGAGCCCCCTCTCAAGAAGAGTGGGAATCTATGGGCAAAAACTGGAAGCGCATATTAGATGAGAAAATTTGGCTAATGACCAAACTTAGAGACGAGCTTGGGGAGTGCATTGGTTGTGGTTGCCTCTCGCTAAGTCGCTGTCGGCTAAGAAATCCTGACGATATATTGGCTCAGCAAGGAAATGGCGCTTTGCTGTGGAAGCAAAGCACCTAACTCATAGTCTAAGCTAACAAAAACTTGGTTCTATACTGCAAGGTCTTCTTCTTTTAGCTTTGGAGCAAAGTGGATAATATGCTTGTTAAAACTGAATGATGCAGGGCCGTGCGTATTTTTTGTCGTTACCTTCTCTTCGTCAAAAGCGACCGTTACACGTGTGTGAGTTTGAACCAAAGACTCTACCGTATTGAGTTCTAACTTGGCAAACAGCTCCAGCTCCAATCTCTCTTTTTCAACATTGAGTTCATCTAACGCTTCGGTGTTTGAGCTATTCAATGCTTCAAGCTCTTTATTCTGTTCTTCCGTTCTCGCTGACTTAGGAACCTTCTTAAGCTCTATTTCGCGGCGGATTGCTTTCATTTTACTTTCTTGAAGCTCGGTATAACGCAGTTGTAGTTGTTCTAGTCCATCTTGATAGTTTTGGAACTGCGCAAAAGCTTTTATGTAGGTGGCAGTATCACCTTCCACACCGAGTTGATTACAAACCACTTTGCCACCGACTATCGCTTCTCCACCACTTAAAATCCCTTGTTTCTTCCCAGCGCCAGTCACTAATAAATCGCCGCCACACACGATGTCGTTGTTTAGACTATGCACCGTAAAGTGAATATCTCCTTGTGAGCTGATATTGGCAAACTGAGCGTAGTTAGCGACAACATCACCGCCAGACTCAATGAGACAAGATTTGGGTTCGCCATCATCAACATTATGTCCGATGATACCTTTACTGACGATGATATCCCCTTTCGACTTCAAAATTGCCGACTCAACAAATCCCCCAACTGTAATAGTCCCTGTCGCTGTCACTTCCATATTGGGTTCAATATTTCCAGAAATCACCACACTGCCTTTAAATTTGATATGGCCCGTAGATATATCAACTTTACTTAAGCAAAGGGCTTCATCAATCTCGACACCCGATGATTTAATTACCGGCATTCCTGACATCGTAGACAACAATGTATTCGGGTTATCAGCCGAGAACTTGGTCCCTGCTCCCGGTTTAAGTGGATTGTCTTTGACTGCTTTAGGAGGGATGATGGCTCCAGTGACCGTGAATCCATTCTCACCTTTAATGGCCGGTATTCGCTTCATCACTTGCTCATTTTCACCTACCGTAACAATGGCTCCTAAATCGCGCATATCCACTTTGTCGCCATCGCCGGTAGCTTGTGGTTTGAGTACACGCTTTTTAGGGTCAGCTACTAGCGGAATAAACTGCGCATCTTTACCTTCTTTTGGCCTTTTTCCTATCGCCACAGGTTGGGTATAGCTCTCACCTGCTTTAAGCTGACGACTGAGTAACAGTACTTTCTTTAACGCTTTTTTGTTAAGCCCTTTCACTACTCTGGATTCTGTGAGTAATTTAATGATGTCATTAGGCTGAAGTGGATTGCCGCCGTATGCTCCAGTGACTTTAATACTAGCAATCATATCTTGCTCGGTTAGTATCACTTCAGCGCTAGCATCTTTAATTTGGGCAATAGTGATGCCAGAAAAGGCTTCACCTTTTGCACTTGCAGCACACTTTATGAATTGAGCGACAGCAGATTCGTCAAGAAAGAAATGCTGGGCATTAAGTTCACCCAACATGTTGTTTAACAGAGAAGCTTCTAATGCCAGACCCTGATCATACTCACTCGGTAATTGGGCAATAACTTCATTACCATTTGACGATATTTTGAGAACACTTTTCCACATGATGGCTAGACACTTCCTTATGCTCACTACACAAGCTCAAACTGAACAATGTGATCATGCTTCAACAATTATAATTATCTTAATGTAGTCTCAGTAGTGAGACTATGTTCAATATCGAAAACTCCGGTTGGCGTCACGGTAATTCGGTTGGTTCTTTGACTCTGATTCAACTATGAATATGTGTTAGATGAGGGTGAATTGATTTTGAGTTTGATGAGGATTTACAGTGTAAAAGCAGGATTCCGGTAATTTACACTGTAAACGTCGATAGATTTGTTTACAGTGTAAATCAAAAAGAGAGAGTAGTTTAAGACAATTTACACTGTAAACGTTCCATGAGTGAACAGAGTTCCAGCCTGAATTGAGCTTCTGCTTGTTTACGTCCAGCTAGGCTTAATTGATGAACTACGTATTCCCAAGACCATTCTTGCAACACAACGGCCGTCACAATCTGACTATCAACATCTACTGAAGCATTTGCTAAAGACACCATGAACTCGAACAAATCGCTACGACTGGAAACCAATGAGTTGCCACCTCTTGAGTACAAAATGGCGAGCTTGGATGGCAACGCTGCGCTTCTCTCTATCATTGAACTCGAAAATAACGACCATGCAAGCGATGGATGAATATCCCGATTGACCGTTCTCAATTGATAAACCAGATTTCGGCTGAACTGTTGTTTAGCTAGAGAAAGCCAATCTTCGCTATATTTAGATGTTGGCAATACCAAAGTAAGGCTATAGGTACCACTGGCTTTATCCTTAGCACTACCCAGTTTAAGCGGAACGAATTGGTTGCTTTGCCAGAATCTAAACAGCTCTGTCGTCACTCCAAAGCTGGTGGCAAGGTAATCTACCTGATCACCTATTTGTAGTTTCAAATGACGCAGCATCTCAGAACCGACACCAGAGGATTGTACTAGAGGATGAACCGCTATTCGCATCACTCTGCCACAACGTTGCGTTGCTGGCTCTGATAGAGCAAGGTGATTGGCTAGCTCAACCGGTGCCAAGTTACCCGGCGGACGAGACTGCCCTAATTGGACTCTCTCTACGATATCAAGAGACAAATCCCCTTCCCTATTTAAGAGAACAGCGCCGATAATCTGACCATCGTAACTCATGGTATAAAGCGTCATTGTTTTTGACGACAGCAATAACATCAGATCGTTAGGAGAAGTCTGGTAGTGCGCATTAACGAGTAAAGCAAAGGCTTCAGATAATCTCGACTCGTTATTGCTCCAATCATCTGTCGTCACTGAAGAAAAAGACCAACGCTTTGAGTCAAACGAATCAAACTTAGCGTCACTTGCCAACGGTGTTAGCTCAGCTTGTAATAGAAACGCACCGGCGCACCACTTCTCTAAAGCATCGTTTTGGGCCCATCGAATCGGCTGCTGCATATGATGCAGTTTGGTTCCTTTACGTTCCTTCTGAACCCAAGGAAGGAACTTAAGACTAAACCCTCTTCCACATCCTTCATAACCGTGAACAGTCGAACTGATAACTAGACGATGGTAATGGGCAACAATGGTTTTCAAGAGAGGAACAGGAATCGCAGCGGCTTCGTCGACAAACAATAAATCGCAGACAGGCATTGACTTTATCAGCTCATCTGGCGAAACAAACTCAATAGATGACGAAGCGCTTTGTTCAATCTGACTGAAATCAAATACAGGCTGAACAGCAGCTTTGCTTGGCGCAGTGACCAGGATTCGACACGGGCGTGAAGCAGCTATTCTTGCCGCCGCTAGTCCAAGGGCACTGCTTTTGCCACGTCCCCGATCAGCAGTAATAACCAAAGGACGTTTTCTATGTCCTGTAAGGACTCGCTCAATGGCCGCTATGGCTTCGTTCTGTTCTGTATAAATATCGCGACTCTCACAAGGCTGGAATTGATTTTGCCAATAAGCCAAATCATTAATTAGGTTGCAGCTTGATTGTTTAAGTCGAGGTAGCAAAGCTAGGTGTCGCTCTAACCAAGGATGCACATCACTTTCATTCCTTAATAAAATGAGTACACCACCTCCTGCGAGCGCACCAAGTGCGGCATTAAAACTATTAGCATCAAAATCATTACTAAGCGTCACGGCAAGCAGCTTAACTTCCCTTCCTAGTAAGCGTTTTCCTTGCTTAGCCGGAATAGTGTCTAGAGAACAGATAGATTCTCCCCCTAGCTGAAACTTAGAGTCTTTAGGAAAGCGCATCGAGAATTGCTCAATCAATTCATGCTGCCATGCCAGTGAGCCTTCTAAAATGAGTGCACTTCGTTGAAAGCGTTCATCCGCTATTACACGTTGTTGCTCAAGAAGATGAAGCTGTGAGGAAAATAAAGCCGTCATGAGTATCATTGCTGTGGGGACTTACCACAATATTAACACAAAAAAATACCTCGCTATTGCGAGGTATTTTTAAAGTTACTTAGTTCATCTTAGTTTTTATGAACTCTAGGATTTCATCCATTGTTTGGTCATCGACTTTTTTGAGGTTGAGCGCTAAGTTGGGACCTTTACGAGTGTAACTAGCACGTCCCTTGACGAGATCGATTTTTGCAACTTTCGCTCGCTTAGGTGGCGCAAGTTCGTGCATCCAATTTTCCAGGGTTTCAGACACATCTTTGGTAATGCGCGCAACACCTTGAGCACGACTCTTCTGCCACACGTAACCTTCATTCTGGTGACAACGCGAAATTAATTGGTTTTGTTTGTCACCATCGAGTTCGCTAAATTGTTTATGTAGACGCACAATCGTTGGACGCCCTAAATCACTCACGTTAGGGTATGCTTGAAGAAGTTCCAGTGGTAAGTCTGCGGCTTTCAAGGCTCCGCTTACCAGCGCTTCGCTACACTGAAACATTTTCGCTAGCGCTTTTTGGTCTTCAGCTTCACCGCTTTCAAGCTTAGCTAACATCTCTTTACCTTTTTCATATAGAGACAACGGCTTATGAGCGTTCGCAACATCAGACAAGAATTTGGCGTGGTCGCCATTGATATTTTCAGCAACGTAAATCAAGAATTCTTTATGAGCAAGAATACATGACATACGACGACGACTACCATCAAGAACTTCAATGGTTCCGTCTTTTTGGCGGCGGCCAACTGCTGGATACTGTTGCCCTTTGTCTCGCAAAGTTGCCAGTACATCAGAGAGTGCGTGCTCGTTTAAGAATGATTGCTCACGTGCATTTTCTTCAAATACGAACGTCTTCGATTCCACTTCATTTGCAGGAATACGTACAAGTTCAAATGAAACCAGCTCCTCCCCTGCAACTGATAACTCAATGTATTGGGCTTGTTCCTTGGCTGCGGTTTGCGCTTCCTGAGGGGTAGTTGCACGTCTCTTATTCGCTTTTCCGAAAAGCTTAGCGTTAAGTTCAGAAGTTTTAATAGCCATATAACGTTACCCTTGATTCAATGATGACCAGTTGCTGTGAAGCACTCTTTCTAACTCTAGTGCACTTTTGTGTACTGCGTCTTGTGCTGTCGCCAGCGTTTTTTTACCACCTTCAAAGTCAGAAGCCGTTAAATCAAATACAGTGCTGTAGGTATCTGCACAAGTTTCAAATGCCCTACTACGAGGAATTGTCGCCATCATAACTTGGTCACCAAGTAGGTAATTCATCTCTGTTAACACAGACACTTGCTTTTTATTATCATCTTCAAACATGGTCGGCATCAAACGAACGAATTCTAATCCTTTCCAATCTTCTGGGAACATCTCATAAACAGTCGGAAGGTGCTGGAAGAAATTGACTGTTGAAGCCCAATCTAAACGTTTAGCTGCACATGGAATAAGCAGCGCATTAGATGCATACATAGCGTTCCAAACTAATGGATCAACGTGAGGACCAGTATCAATCATGATGACGTCGAAATCATCCGCGATTTTGTCAATCAACTTCTCTTTTAGTAGTTTAACAATATCGAGCGATTGGTTTTGAGAAAGGTTTTGCCATGCTTCCGCGTTAAACATCGCATCTTCAGGGAAGGCTGAAATCGTTTTTAGGTTGGGATACTGAGTCGGTAGCAAAACGTTACGGCGTAAAAAATCAATATCAATATCAGTCCCTTCCGGTACATTTTCTAGCATTACATCTACCGCAGAATAGATGTTTTCATGTTCGGAAATACTGATTTGTGGATTCAAGAACAAACGAAGTGAGCCTTGAGGGTCTAAGTCAATTAGACAAATACGGTAGCGTTTGTCCAAGTTTAGCGCTAGGCAGGCAGCTAGATGAACAGCACTCATAGACTTACCAGTACCGCCCTTTTGGTTTTGAACGTTAATAATCCAAGGTTTATTATTGGCACTTTGTTTACGTTCGTGAAATTTAGGTACGGCAGCCGCATCCATCAACATGTGTGCTTCTTGCAACGAAATAGAATAATGATTGGCATTATTCTTAGTAAATTGATGACCATTTGCCTCCATCTTACTGATGGCATCATCGAGTTTACGGCGAGTCAGTCCGGAACGAGTTTCCATCATTGCTTTTGACATAGCAGGAAAGTGATCATCGCTTCGTTCTTCTAATACAATTTCGATGCGATCTGCTTGTACTTGCTGAGTTTGTTCTGCAAGTTGGTAGAGATTATCTATTGTTTGTTCTCTTTTCATACCTAAGTTCCAACCAAGTAACCTAATGAATTAATGTACAGCTATATCGTACATTCACATCAAAAAGCTGTCCACTCACTTAGTGTTGTTTTTTACAATAAATTGACCACATAAAAGCCAAATCGTGATTTTGTCTACAAAGCTGATGAAAAATACATCAAACAATCCAAGTTATAATGAAGTGAAAGGCACAGAAACCTCATCAGATTTTAAGTGTTACCACGTAACTTATTTACAATGTAAATAGGAAACATCTCGGAACGATTATAAATATGGGATAACTTACGGACCTTGTTGTTTCTATCTCAGCCATTTCAAATTAAGCGTTTTTTTAGGCACAAACATAAATGTTCATTGGTCAGTGGAGAAATGTTAGAGCACCAAAAGACAAAACTCTTGATCATAGTTCCGAGAATATAGAAGCATGATCAAGGGAAGTTTTAGATACGGACCTTGAATAATTGCTCTGTTACGTCGATCATTTATCTTGGAAGAATGATCAAGTACTTCATCACTGCGGAAGCATGTAAACTTCCGACAAAATTACGGCTTATGCCCGATAGAATAAGGGATAGTGGCAAGATTCACTGGTTAACGACAGAATTCAAAATGCAATAACACATTCAATGAACTTACTTGATCATGCTTCCCAATATATAAGGGTTAAAGCCATTGCCGATGAAAAAGCGTCTGTTCGTATAACTTTTTTTAAATCGGTTAACATTTAAACAACGACCTTCATCAATTGCCTAAAACGACGGATAATTTTTCCACCTTGATCATGCTTTCAAGCTAAATTTATGATTTTAATGATATTTACATTAAGCTATTCACAGCTTTTCTACTTTTTCTGTGGATAAGTTGTGATGACCTCATGATCATCTATCCGAAAGTACAATGATCATATTTTCGGGCAAACTATGATCATGCATCCAGCGTTTCATGATCATGCATTCGAAAAACAATGATCATCGTTTCGTAATTACTATGATCATGCGTCCGAACGCCCATTAAACATTTATCTTTAAAAACATATGGTTAAGATGAATAAAAACGCCAGATCATAAGATCACTTAATCATATTAGATCAGTATTATCAGTAAAGATCAGTTTATTAAGAGCAATAAAATAGATCTTTATTTATTCGGTATTATTCTTTATTCTATGGAACAATATCGAATTTACGGATAGTGTGATATAGATCCAATCATGAACAACGATGAAAAATTATTGATCCGATCTCCACGAGATCACAAAGGCGGACATCTTTTTGAAGTGACAGAAACGTCTGTCGATTGGATTGAGCAGTATCAGCACTTCAAAGGCGTAACCAAGAGCATTTTGGAATTACTGAATCTTATCTCTTTACGCGGATTCAGTTCTAAAGACGGCTACGTGTCAACGACTGAATTAATCGACGCCACTGACGGTAAACTAACTCGTGCTGCTATTCAGCAGCGTTTAAGGGCAGCTGTAAATATTGGTTTGTTCAGCCAACATGGTGTTAAGTTTGAGGAAGGCCTCGCCGGCAAGACAATGCTTCATCGGTTTATTAACCCTAATCAATTGGTCTCCGTTTTGGGCGCAACAAGCCTTGTAACCGAATCGGTTAAGCAATCCGAAAAGCAAAAAAAATCAAAAGCATTGGCTCAAACGCAAGTGAATAAACGCTTGTTGAATGAACATGGACTTTATACGCCACCAGCTATGCGCGATGAAGCAGATCAGTTTGTGGTATCTCCAACAAACTGGGCTGGCATTATCGACCAAGCACTCGCTCCGCCTCGTACACGCAAGAGCTATCAGAAGTCCATGGTATCTATCTCAGGTACCAAAGCGGTGATTGAAACTCGATCATCGAAGAATATCATGACTGTTGATGATCTCATGACGTTATTCGCACTGTTTACGTTAACGGTGCAATACCATGATCATCACCACGAAGAGTATCATCTTGATGCTAAGCATGTGCCTAACAAGACTCCTTTGTATATCACGGATATCCTTTCTCTTCGTGGTAAAAAAGACAGTGGCCCTGCACGTGATTCCATTCGTGACAGTATTGATCGAATTGAATTTACCGATTTCCAATTGCACGAACTTACAGGTCGTTGGCTCAGCGAAAATATGCCTGAAGGATTCAAGAGTGATCGTTTTAGGTTTATTGCAAGAACGATCACCGCATCGGAAGAGGCACCGCGCGAAGGCGCTGATGGTGAGATCAAGATCAAACCTAATTTGTATATCTTGGTTTGGGAACCGTCATTCTACGAAGAGTTATTGACGCGAGACTATTTCTTCTTGTTTCCACCTGAAATTCTAAAACAGCACACCTTGGTATTTCAGTTGTACTCTTATTTCAGAAGTCGTATGGCACGACGTCATACCGATACTCTCCTTCTTTCCGAGCTAAATCAAAAGCTTGCTCGTAACATAGAATGGCGACGCTTCTCAATGGATCTTCTTCGTGAGCTTAAGAAACTAGCAGAAGGATCTACAAGCAATGATCAATTTGATGTCAACTTATGGGGCTATCATCTGACGCTAAAATGCATGGATCCTGATGCAAAGCTACCAGATTATCAGGTTGATATTCGTTGTGATGTGGAAGAAGTGTTGCGTTACTCAAGAGCAAGAACCACGAATGCAGGAAAGCGGAACATGGCGCCAACCTTACCTAACCCATTGCGCAATGAGTTAGTGACGCGTAAGCAACTTGATGAGCTGTCGACAATCATTGACGGTGAGTTCGAGCCAATTCAGCGCAAAGCACCGTCTCCAAGAGGAAACTTGGGGCGTAGAGTGAAACAGAGAAAACACTTAGTTGAAATCAATGCGGATGAAATTACCATCATCCTGTCTAAATATACTTCATTAGAAGCTCTAGAACGCAGTGTAACGGCATTATCAGCCATGACAGGGCATTCGGTCGCCTCAATCAAACAAGAGTGCTCAGAGCTTATGGAGAAGCTGGATTGGTTGCGTGTTGATGACCAGGTCATTCCGTATGAAGTGTTAAGTCGAGTTGTGGAGTTATATAACTCTCGACAAGAAAACAAGCACTTGTCGATTGAACGATTGATCTCAGCGTTGGCTGTTCGTAAAAAAGTATGCAAACAAGTGCACGAAGGGCATATCGATGAAACGGTATTTCGAGTGCTAGATGAGGTCGCTATTTAGCGCTAATTTAACCCCTTGTTACACATAGAACTAACTTGTTAGGAATAACACATAACGCTGACAATAAGCTGACAAAGTAACAAGCGTGGTTGGCTAATATTTATTCCGAATAGACAACCTTTTGTCCTTTCTAATGAAATAAGTAGATTGGCTCATATTGTTACATTCATTCTGATATATTTTTGCGAGTTCAATTTGGACTCGCTTTTTTTTGTCTGAAATTCGACTATTACCCCATTTCTGGGTGAGATGAAGCTAATATCTGGTGCGGGTTTAGAGGAGAAAAAGGAGATCTCGATCAAGTTGATTTTCTGAGGTGGAATCTCCTAAATGTAATCCCACAGCTGATGGATTTCAAAGTTTAAAAACCGCTTTCTAAAACTTCTGTTTAGAACTATTGCCCCTATCACATTCTGACTCAGTTTTTCTTAACAACAAAATTGTCGTTTGCTACAGATTAGGTGTTCAGACATGGTTCATCAGGAGGTAACAATGTCCATTAATTCAATCGACCATGACGAAATGACATCCATGACAAGTAAGTGGGATCACTCTGAGGAAGTCCAAGAAAACATACGTCCTGCGAAACAAGGAAAATCCGCAGAAGCTAGACGTCGCATTGAAGCGTTGAGGGAAATCAGAGAAAGTGGTCTAACTCTCGAAGAAGCAAGAGAGCTAGGCTTGATTCACTAGTATTGGATAACCAGATAGGGTGGCTAAGGCCACCCTTTGTATTTTCTATCGATCCCAAATCACACCCTTTCATTTGAGTTTAATACTTCATCAATGGTATATTCTGCTCCCTTGCCAACATCAACTGACTAAATACCATGTCCCATAATTTGTCGCTTCTCCCACCCTCTGAAAAGAATAAAGTTGAACTTGATAAACAAGCTTCCTTTGTTGTGTGGCAATTAAAAGAAGCCAAAGCGGGGCCTGAAGCTATACGCGAGCAACTCGAAAAGATAGCGGATGAGGCTGAACAAGCATGGTTTGAACAGTGTGTCGACAAATACAAAAGAATGATGGGAGTGATGTAAGCGCCATTCACGGCGTTCACAATTGAATTGTACCGACGATTTGATAAAATCCTCCGCGTTAAAATGAATTAGAGAGAACATCCCGATGGGAAGAAGTTTTGAAGTGCGCAAGGCCTCAATGGCCAAGACTCAGGGCGCGAAAATTAAAGTTTATTCCAAGTATGGTAAAGAGATCTATGTAGCTGCTAAGAACGGTGGTGCAGATCCAGAAATGAACCTTTCACTTAAGCACCTGATTGCTAAAGCTAAAAAGGATCAAGTTCCTGCTCACGTTATCGATAAAGCACTAGACAAAGCTAGCGGTGGTGGTGGTGAAGATTACCAGCCTGCACGTTACGAAGGGTTTGGTCCTGGTGGCGTTAGTGTCATCGTTGACTGTCTAACAGATAACGGCAACCGTACTTTCCAAGATGTTCGTCAATGCTTTGTTAAGACTGGCGCAAAGATTGGTAGCCCTGGTACTGTGGCTCACATGTTCGATCACCAAGCGGTGTTCCAGTTCAAAGGTGATGACGAAGAAGCGGTGCTTGAAGCTCTGATGATGGCAGATGTTGATGTAACTGATATCGAGCTTGAAGATGGCGTCATCACGGTATTTGCACCACATACTGAGTTCTTCAAAGCGAAAACGGCATTGAATGCAGAATACCCAGACCTAACGGTTGATGTAGAAGAAATTACGTTTGTACCGCAAACTCATACTGCAATTGCTGGCGAAGATGCTGAGAAATTCCAAAAATTCCTCGACATGCTAGATGACTGCGATGATGTTCAGCAGGTTTACCATAACGCAGAGCAATAATACGCTCGTAATGAAGAAAAAAAGAGTCGACATAGTCGGCTCTTTTTTATTGCCGTTTTTTCAGTTCTAAACGGCGACTAAATATCATGCTCTCAGAAGCATGATCAAGGTACTCTGCCATGATCATGCTTCCTTGCTTTTAATCTTTCTTGGAGCGCATACCCAAGCTGCGAAGTTTCTCACTTGAGGCAAGACCGTAAGGTTTAACAACAGTGCACATGGCCAAGCAATAAGAAAACTCTGTAGCCATATCGGTGGCCATGCGCTACTAAAGCCCATTTTGTATCCTGAGATAATGCCGGACATCATGATTCCCATAGTTAGAGATGAAAGTAGGGCTGATACCCAAAATTGTTTTTTACTCATTGTTATTCTCCTGTTGATTTTTGTTACAAGAAGTATAAACCTATTCATAAATAGATAATATTGGGTAATTTAGAATTGTGGATTCCATATTTGGGTATATAGATGACGTCTACTTGTTTTGTAAGGTCGTGGAACACGGCTCAGTCTTAAAAACCGCTAATCTATTGGGTGTGCCTCAATCGACAGTATCAAGACGTATCTCATCACTTGAGGAGCGTTTAGGACTGCGTTTGCTAGAGAAGAAGGGTAGGGAATTAGCTGCGACTGAAATTGGTAAGCTCGTTTTCGATCAACTGAGCAGTGGTATCGAGCAGATCGAAATAGGGCTGGGTAATGTAACAGAACAAACAGAACAGGTTGCGGGTACGGTACGTTTGTCCGCCCCTCACAGTTTCTATCACTCTTTCGTAGCACCTGTGGTTGAAGGGTATTTAAAGCAATACACTAAAGTTCACATCGATCTCGCTTTAAACCATGATCAGCAAAAGCCACAGACCAATCGAGAGTTGTTGATTACTTTTGATATCAGTGAGATGGATGATCTCATTGCTCGACCACTGTTTACAGCACGTCACGGCTTTTTTGCGAGTGCTGAGTACTTAGCTAATCGTAGCCAAATTACGCACATTGAGCAGTTACAAGAGCTAGATTGGCTTGCCATAGATAATAGTCAGAAGCTGGCGATTTACCGTGATGACGCTCTTGAGCAAAGCATGACGATAAAACCTAGGCTTGTTGTCAATGATATCCAAGCGTTACTCGATGCAGTTGAGCGAGGCTTAGGAGTTGCATCACTACCTTTACGGCATGTGCGTGGCAACTCAAATTTAGTTCATCTGCTGCCTGAGCACTATCGTAGTGACCGACAGGCGTTTTTGGTGTACAAAGATAGGAAATACCAACCAAAGGCCGTCAAATCGCTAATAGACGCGATTTTATCTAGTGCAGATACGATGGATGCCGCGGTAAACCCCACCAGCAATTAAAGGAGTACAAATGAAAGTTAGTTTTATTGGATTAGGCGTTATGGGATACCCAATGGCTGGTCATTTGGCTAAAGCAGGATTTGAGGTTTGCGTATTTAATCGCACTACAGAAAAAGCGAAACGCTGGGCGGAAGAATACAATGGTCGATATCATGAAACAGTGGTGGATTGTGTTAAAGACGCCGATGTGGTGGCGGTATGCGTTGGCAACGATGATGACGTTAGACAGATGACCACATCCGCGACAGGTGCCATTGCGAGCATGAAGAAAGGGGCTATTCTCGTTGATCATACGACTACATCAGCACAGTTGGCAGAAGAGCTTGGAGCTGCGTGCGATAAAGTGGGTGTCCGTTTTATGGACGCTCCCGTATCTGGAGGACAGGCTGGCGCAGAAAATGGTGTGCTGACCATCATGTGCGGTGGCGAACAAGCAACTTTTACCGCTTTGCAGCCAGTATTTGATGCTTATGGTAAGTCATCGGTCTTGATGGGGACTGTTGGTCAAGGACAGCGAGCAAAAATGGTTAACCAAGTATGTATCGCTGGTGTTCTAACAGGGTTGTCTGAGGGATTAATACTCGCACAAAAGAGTGGCTTAGATATTCCTTCATTAGTTGATTGCTTGAAAAATGGTGCGGCGGGTTCTTGGCAGATGGAAAACCGTGCCAAAACCATGGATGAAGATAAGTTTGACTTTGGCTTTGCCATCGATTGGATGATTAAAGATCTCGGTTTTTGTTTGGATGAAGGTGCTCGTCAGGGCATTCGACTTCCACTGACGGAACAGACGGTCGAAAGATACAAAGCACTCTCTTCGCAAGGTGAAAATCGTTCAGATACGTCTGTTTTACTTAAAGCAGTTCGCAAAGACGCTGAATCGTAACGTTTACAGTGTAAATGAAGCGTTGAGCGGTAGTCGACTAATCAAGCCGACACCGCTCACATCGTTTCTTTCCAGTTAGCCAGCCCGATATTTGGTAGCGATTACGAGCAAATTTCAGGTACGCCCAGTCGCAAATAGGCTTGAAGAGTGGCCATCGTGTGAATCCATATAGATAGGGTTTTCCTACTAGGCTCCATGCTCTATGAGTAACGTCCAAACCGAGAAGCAATTTTCCTTCTGTATCGTAGGCATGAAGGCGCTCTGATGCTTCTTTAGGATCGATATTAGGAAAGGCCTCAAACTCTGTAGAGAAAATGTCGATAAGTTTAATGGCTAGTGCTTTGTCATGATGCTTTAGAGATTGCATTTCTTTGACACAAAGCGGGCACGTTCCATCAAAAAACACGATAAGTTGGGTCGACATATCAATTCCCTTCTTTGTTTTTAGCTTTTGTCTTCTTTTATTCCTAATACTTGTTTCCAGTTCATATCGATCTGTTGGAAAGTCATTTCACATTTATCTTTTTGCTCCTCTCTATAGTCTTCTTCTATCTCATCCAGAAGCGTGGCATGGTTCTCTGGGTCACTACCATATACTAGACAAAGTGTGCTGAAATAACGTTGTAGATCAAAACTATGCTCACCGATATACTCGGCAAAATCGTAATAGTCGGGCCGGTCTTCGGATTCAAAGGAAAACATATCTGCAGCGCTGATAGTGGCATCGGCACCATTTTCTACGTAGTTGAGCATTAACACTGCCGCAAAGTTATCTACGGCATCTTCTTCTTTACCTAGAATAGGAATGCCATGATCCGCGACGTAAGCATGTCCTGCTTCATGCAACAAAGTATGAAGCAGAGTATCAAGCGCTCCATCCTTAGCTGGTTTGCCAAATTTCTTTTGGTAATCGTTGTTTAAAAAGTAGTTGAGTGAGTCGGTATAGAATGCATACGGAATATGCACGACATGAGCTTGAGGATCGTAAAGTGGTCCGTCATCACCGCCATATTGAATCGTTAGGTCGTTGTTAAATGGAAAGTAAGCATCTGAGAGCTGAACCACCAGCTCATTTATTTTGCTTTGATCGATTGCAGTTTTCGCTTGTTGTTCTGACGTTGTATTTGTATCGCCATAGCTAATATTGACTGCGCTTATTGCAGTGAATGGTGCCAATAGAGCGACTGAAAAAACAGTCCTTGTTAGTATAGATTTCATTCCGTTATCCATATATTCGATGGTTCAATTAGTCGCAATGGCCTGTCTGTGGTACACTGCGCGATTAATTTAGTGTAGTTCTTCTTTTTATATTCATAAACTCAATGTAGCCAATAGGTTAACAGTGTTTCTGTTGATTAACTATGGCCACATATTTGCCGATTCTTCCCGGCACCTTAAGAAGTGATAGATAGTCTAAACAAGGTCGTTTGGTGTCTGCGTAAAGCGAGTCGCCATCTATTCTATTTCTACTACACTTTACAATTTAGTCGAACCTCATTAAGGAAGATGAGCGATAAAGCAAAAAAAGAGGTTATATGAACAACACCATCTCTGTTGGCACGTTAGAATCTTTTTTGATCGCTATCAGCGTTCTTTTTCTGGGACACATCATTAATAGTAAGCTCCCTGTTCTAAAAAAATACAACATCCCCGAACCTATCGTTGGTGGATTAATCGTTGCCCTTATCATTACGGTTTTACACTTTAACAACGTTAATCTTGAGTTCTCGTTACCCTTGCAGAAAACATTTATGTTGATGTTTTTTAGCACCGTTGGACTGGCGGCTAACTACACCCAACTGATGAAAGGTGGCGCTAAAGTCTTTGTCTTTTTAGCGGTCGCATCGGTATATATTATTATCCAGAATAGTGTCGGAGTTGGATTAGCCACTATGCTCGGCTTAGAGCCGTTAATGGGATTAATTGCAGGTTCTATTACCCTGTCGGGCGGACATGGTACCGGGGCTGCTTGGGCTCAAACCTTTACCGAGACGTACGGCATCAGCAACACACTAGAAATTGCTATGGCTTCTGCAACCTTTGGTCTAATTATCGGCGGTATTATTGGTAGTCCTGTCGCACAACGACTAATCGATAAGAATAACTTCGAGTCAGAGTATGGCCGAGGCAATGATACTCATGAGCGCTTCCCTGAATTGGTAACCTATAACGAGTACGAAAGAGATCGAGTGACTGCTAAGAAGGTTATTGAAGTTCTGTTTATCTTACTCATTTGTGTGACTGGAGCAAAGTATTTACATGCGTGGGTTAATACATTTGAAATATCTTGGTTAATGATACCGGACTTTGTTTATGCGTTATTTATCGGTGTGTTCATTACCAACATCTGTGAAGTAACCAAAAGTTATAAAGTGGATGCAGAAACGGTCGATATTCTCGGTACAGTGTCGTTATCGCTTTTCTTAGCAATGGCATTGATGAGCCTTCAGCTATGGAACATCTTTGATCTGGCGATTCCTTTCTTAATCATACTCGCCGTGCAGTCTGTTATTTTGGGGCTGTTTGCTTATTACATTACGTTTAGAGTAATGGGCAAAAACTACGATGGAGCCGTCATAGCCGGTGGGCACTGTGGGTTTGGTTTAGGGGCTACGCCGACTGCAGTTATGAATATGGGGTCCATCGTTAATCGATTCGGACCATCTCCTCAAGCCTTTATGGTCGTGCCTATTGTTGGGGCATTTTTCATCGACATTGTGAACCTAATCATCCTACAAGGATTTATCACAGTAATCGGCTAAGATTAAGCTTAAAACTCTTCCCGAAAAGTCTCGTATTTGCGAGACTTTTTTCGTTTTTGAGACAAACTAAAAATACTTCCCCAAAAAGTTTCATTTCGTCAATTTATCTGATATCTAAATGTAAAATAAAAGTAAAATTTCGAGCTTGGGCTAGTATGTCCATTCGCGCAAGCAAGGCTGGCTAGAACTGATAAAAGATATTGCTTCCTGGCGTCGGGAGCAATTCAAGGAGTAAATCATGAGTGCGTTGTCTCTATTTGGGTTAGCAAAAGTGTCTGGTACGTTAGTAATAGATGCTCAAGGAAAACTCACCATTCTTCCGGAGGGAAGTGAACCTAGACCGGGAGACGTTGTCATCAACGTTTTGAACGATACAGAAGTGGGCGAGGATATAAACCTTGTATTGATTCAAGAAGAGGGTGAAAGCCAAGAGATAGATGTTTCTGATATAGATGCCGAAGAAATCATCGCTGCCATTGAGGCCGGAGAAGACCCGACTCAAAATGAAGATCAAGCTACCGCTGCAGGTGAAGCGAATGGTTCAAGCCCAACGACTACAGGTGCTATTGAACGTGATGGTTCGCAAACGCTGGCTAAAACTCAGTTCGACACATCTGGTCTTGAGGCGCAAGGGCTAACCGCAACGCAATCGAATACACTTCTTCAGATTCTCGTCAACTCAGCACCGCAAATTCTTAGTGAAGCTCTAGCTGGAAACGCAGTGGAAGCAGGTCATAACTCTGATGGTAGCGATTTTGATGGTACTGCTGAGCTGACCGGCCAGCTTTCAGCAACCGACCTTGAATTTGACGATGGAACTTTGACTTGGAGTGTGACTTCTACTCCGGAAAATCTTTCTGACTACGGCGAGTTTGAGCTCGCCGACAATGGAGAATGGACTTTCCGTTTAAATAACGATTCCGATGCCACACAAGCTTTAAACGTCAATGATACTGTGACACTCTCCTTTACCGTCCAAGTCACCGACCCCCTAAATTCCTCTACGTCACAGCCATTTGTAATCACTATTAGTGGCACTAACGATAAACCTGTTATCAGTGCAAATAGCGAAATCAGTGGTGACGTTGTCGAAGCTGGACACAATGATGACGGTTCAGAGAACATAGGAACGGCATCGGTGAGCGGACAGTTGAACGCCACAGATGTAGACTCTCCAATCGAAAGTTTGGTTTGGTCGGAAGACGGCGATATGTCTTCTGCATATGGAGATTTTTCGATTACAGAAGCTGGCCTCTGGACATTTGAACTTGATAACACTGCAGATGAAGTTCAAGCCTTACGAGAAGGGCAATCAACTTCTCTTGAATTCAAAGTCAAAGTCACTGACGACCAAGGCGTCGATGTCTTTCAAACGATTGTTGTCAATATCCAAGGTACGAATGACAAGCCAGTAATTGACTCCGAATTGGTAACGGAAGGTGAAGTCAGAGAGTCTGGGCATTTTGACAATGGTACTGAGGATGCCGGAGCGCCAAGTACAGGTGGTCAACTTTCAGCGACAGATGTGGATTCTTCTAACCTAACGTGGAGCCCAGTAGGCGACGTTAGCAACCCGTACGGCACGTTCAGTATCACTAGCGATGGCTTATGGAGTTTTGTTATTGATAACGAAGCTGATGCCGTAGAAGCGTTAGCTGAAGGTGACGAAGTTCCTCTGAGTTTTACCGTTCAAGTTGAAGACGAACAGGGCGCTGTGGTTACTCAAATTATCTCGGTGACTGTTAAAGGGACGAATGATGTACCAGTCATAGACGATGTTGACAGTAAAGGTCGAGTTCGTGAAGCAGGTGATGATGACAATGGTAAAGCTGTCACAACAGGTTTTATTGATGCGTCGGATGTCGATAATGGAGCGGAGCTGAGTTTCACACTCAAAGAGCCAGCAGACACCACTTACGGCACATTCAGTGTTGATGAAGAAACAGGTGACTGGCGTTACGAGCTGAAGGATGATCTGCCTACGACCGATGCGTTGGCAGAAGGTGAGAAGAAACGTCTTGAATACACGGTAGTCGTGGAAGATGAACATGGTGCTAGTGTTGAGCAGACGATTCGAATTGTTGTCAAAGGCAGCAATGATGCACCAGTAATTGACGAAGACGAAAGCGACCTTACGGGTGCAGTTACTGAGTCTGGTGGCATCAATGTAGGGTCACCTGAAGCAACGGGGACCATAGTTGCTAATGATGTAGATACTGGGCACGACCTTACTTTCTCAGTTACTGATGGTACCTCACAGTACGGTCAGTTCGTTATCACTGACCCAAAAACGGGGGAGTGGAAATTTGTTTTAGATAACGAATCAGACGCCGTTCAGAAGCTGGCTCAAGGTGAGACATTGCCAATTACCTTTGACGTCATCGTTGAAGATGAGTGGGGAGCAACTGACACTGAAGTGGTAACAATTACTATCAACGGTACCAATGATAGACCTGACTCCGAAAATTTCTCAATCACACTTTCCGGAGATGATGCGATTCCCGTCATTTTTGATACTGGCGAAGGTTCGATTGAGGGTGATGGAACCGACCATATCTCCGACTATGAAGATGATCGTAGTACCACTGATGGAAAGTCACTGTCAGTTGTAATCACTGAGCTGCCTTTAGGCGGTACACTTCTCTACACTGAAAACGGTGAAACTCGAGCGATTGTTGAAGCTGACCTCCATGTCGAAGGAGGGGCTAACGGCACTCCGTTTAATCCAGATAATATTTCCTATCTACCTGATGAAAGTGCTCAAGGCTTTGTTTTAGGTGTTAAAGATTCGCAAGGGTTGGACAGCGAAGCCAGTTCGCAAACAGATTTCTTAAACTGGGGCTCTCCTGGTGATAATCCTGGAGAACGTATTTTAACTTTGGGTGATGACTCGATCAGGATTACCTCAACTGGCGGGGATCTAACTCAGTACCGGGGAGACGCTAATCACGTTGGATTTGGTCTTGGTGTCGGTGGCGGACAAGGCATCAATGAGGGAGAGACTATTTCGATTGATTTCTCCGAGAGACCAGCCACTTCAGTGACATTAGGACTAGATGGTCTAGGTGGCTATTTTGATGAAAACCTCAACAATGCCAACGAGTCATCAGTACTCGTTACCGTTACCTTAAGCGACGGTTCTACGAGAGTTCTAGATCCGATTCAAAAGACGACGTCTGGTAATAGCGATCTTGATTTAGATATTACGATATCAATCGATGACCTTTCTGGCGCGGAAGGGTTACAAATATATGGTGTCACGGTTGGAACTGAAGGTAATGGAAACTGGGAACTAAGATACCTAGAGACTAGTTTAGAAGACTCCTTTGATTATAAAGCACTTGATTCTGATGGCGCATATAGTGATGAATCAACAGTGA
Organism: Vibrio barjaei; assembly: GCF_001639065.2. Classification (GTDB taxonomy): domain Bacteria; phylum Pseudomonadota; class Gammaproteobacteria; order Enterobacterales; family Vibrionaceae; genus Vibrio; species Vibrio barjaei. The sequence continues at coordinate 72,154 of NZ_LQXO02000028.1, read as the reverse complement.
CTATCGATGATCAACGTACCAACCTAGCACCCGATGCGATTGATGATCCAGAGTCTTATAGCCTTGTTCAAGGTGATATGGGATCGGGCGATCAAGGTTGGGATATGGTTGACAGCATTCAGGCGAAATATGATGGCCAAACTGTTAACTACAATATCGACGGCACTGACCGTATTGGTATTCCTGATGGCACTACCAACGGTGGCCCTGAATCTCAAATTCAATATAACCGAAATGAAGAAGAGTCTGAGCAGCTCATTATCACACTTAAAGAGCCAGCTGTAGATGGGGCTTTTTCTGTAACCAATTTGTTCGCTAATGAGGGTGGTGTAGGCAGTCATGAACAAGGTAAGTGGAGTGCTTATTTAGGCGACACTCTGGTTGCCAGTGATTATTTCCATAACGAGTCAGGTAATAAAGGCACGTTTGATATTGAAACGGGCGGTTTTGCCTACGACAAATTGGTATTTGAGTCCGTTGATTTTACAGGTGGTCCTGCACGTGGTACTGACTCTTCCGATTATTTCCTTCAGGGTATTGAAGTGGTCGGTGCGGGCGCTTATGTCTTTGACCATGATGAACCTGTCGTCATTCCGCTTTCAGAGCTTTTATCTAACGACGATGCAGTGGATGGTGATGATATTCGTATTACTTACGTATTCGGTGAGACGCAAGGTGATGCGCGTATTGAAGGTGATAATGTCATTTTCGATTTGCCTGAAGGCTTTGCGGGTCGCACTGAGTTCCAGTACCAAATTACCGACGATAAAGGTGGCTTTGACACTGCAACAGTGAATGTTCTTGTCAACCCTGGACCGATTTCAGTCAGCGGGTTTGAGATAGGTACGGCTAGTGTTGAAGAAGGGGAGAGCTTCTCCTATAACGTGACTCTGGACGGTTCTACCAATGTGAAGACTTTCTTTGACATTGAGTTTGGCGCTAATGGCGATGAGGCTTCAGCTAATGATGTTGACCCATCGACTATGACCTTCAGCAATGGGGTCACTTACAACGAGGTGACCGGAGAGCTTGAAGTTCCTGTTAACGTTTCTGAATTTACGATTACGTTGCCTACAATCGATGATAATCGTTATGAGGGTGATGAAGGCTTTACTCTGGTAGTCGATGGTCAATCTGCCGCTGGAGATATTCTAGATAACGATCCAATTACCCTTTCACTGACTGGTGGTGGGGAAGTGAGCGAAGACGCAGGAAGTGTTCCGTTCACTCTGTCTTTAAGTAATCCTTCTGATATTGCTCTTACGGTAGCGCTCGATCGAATCGATGTAGACACCGAAGATGATGATTTCTCTACCACGACGGCGAGCTATAACGATGGAAGTACTGATGTTCCACTGCCGATCGTTAATGGTGAGATCACCATTCCTGCTGGGGTTACCAACGTTAATATCCAAGTAGGTATCCAAGATAACGATGTCTATGAGCAGGATGAAAACTTTACGTTAAAAGTAACAGAGCCAGCGGGTGTTACCGTCAACGGTAACGTTGGCGTATCAGCTGATGCCACTATCTCTGACGATGGTCAGATAGATGGGCAACCTGGTGGTGACAATGATAATGATGCTCCAATTCTAGATTTGGATACGAGTGAAAGCGGCACTGGCTATGCCGCGACTTTCACGGAAGGGGACGCTCCGATTAAAGTCGTTGATAGCGATATGGACATTACTGATGACATTGACGTTATCACCAGTGCAGAAATTAAACTCACTAACCCTCAAGCGAATGACTCTTTTGTTGTTAATGGTACATTACCAAATGGCTTAAGCTACATTTCAAGCACTGTTGCAGGGGCTCTAATCTTAACCATAAGTGGTGAAGGGACAGCGGAAGATTACGAAGCAGCACTTCAACTTCTCGAATTTAGTAATGACAGCGAAGACCCCAATACTGATCCTCGCTCAATAACCATTCAAGTATTTGATGATCAAGGTGTGGGATCGAACACTGCAACATCAACAATAGCGGTTGTACCAGTCAACGATCTACCTGAGTCGGAAGACTTTAGCTTTAGCGTGTCGGGTAACGATCCTGTTTCCGTCATTTTTGATACCGGAACGGGCTCTATTGAAGGCGATGGAACTGATCATATCTCCGACATCGAAGATGATATGAATGGTCAGCAAGTGCAAGTCAAAATTACGGAGCTTCCGATTGGCGGTACTCTCTATCATGATGGCGAGGAAATCACTCAAACAAATGTCGCCAACGGTGATACGTTTGATCCAACTAAGATAACCTATGAGCCTGATTCAGATGCTCAAGGCTTTATCCTTGGTACCAAAGTAGTGCCAACATCAAGTGATATGGAAAGCACTCAAGATGAGTTTTACAACTGGGGTACTGAAGTCGATGGTAAGAATCGAGTATTAGAGCTCTCTAACAGTGACGGCAGCACAGACAATATCACCATTAACAGTAACAAAGGCAATCTCACTCAGTATCGAGGTGATGTCCAAGATAATCATGTTGGTCATGGCTTAGGTATTGGTGGCGGCCAAGGTATTAATGAAGGTGAGCTGTTATCTATCAACTTTGCGGATCGTCCAGCCACACACGTCACCCTTGGCTTAGATGGCATGGGAGGCTATTTCTATAGTGGCTTAGGTGGCCAAAACGAATCGGCTGTTACGATTAAGGTCACACTCAGTAATGGCGATACCGTCAATTACACACCTGATGTACAAAAAGATACGTCAGGAAATGACGTTTTATTCCATGAGCTGAGCTTCTCAATTGATGATTTAGGCGATGTCGAAGAAGGAGCCTTAATTGCGGGAGTAAGCGTTGGTACTGATGGCCGAGGTAACTGGGAGTTACGCTATCTAGAAACTGCCCTGAACGACAGTTTTAAATACAAAGCAGTTGACTCCGATGAAGGTGAAAGTTCTGAATCTATTGTAACCATCGTTGATGAGCGTGAAAACAATATGCCACCAACGCTCGATCTTGACTTGAGTGCTGACGGTACAGGCTTCGATACGAACTACCAAGAAGGTGATAGTGCTATTGAGGTTGTCGATAGTGACATCACCATTTTTGACGAGAAAAATGTCATTCATGAGGCCGAAATTGTCTTTACCAATCCAAAAGCGGGTGACAATTTTGGGATTGATGGTGCGACTAACCCGCTGCTTAGTGGGATTAGTTATACAACAGAAGTACTCGATTCTGGTGCAATTAAAATCACTTTAAGCGGAGAAGCAACACCTGCCGATTATGAGGCTGCTATTCAGCTAATTGAATTCTCCAACTCCTCACAATCTCCGGATGATGAGGACAGAGTCATTGAAATCACGACATTTGATGATGCAATGCAACCATCAAATACAGCAGTTTCTACCATTAACTTTACTGCAATCGCTGATCTAGTTGTTGCCGCCGCGATTGGTGATGAAGACAACAAGATTGCGTTGGATATACAACTGCCTGCGAACAGTGATGCAACAGAAGTTGTGATTAGTGGTATTCCTGAAGGAGCAACCTTATTCTCAGGTACTGATGAGATAGTCGTGACCAACAATGCGGCAAATATTATGCCATCACAATTAGCTAATTTATCCATTAAGCCACCACAAGATAGCGATGTCGATTTCACTTTGTCGGTGTCCGGTCGTGATGCAAATGATAATGTGGTAGAGCAGCATGATTTAGCGGTTACAGTCCGACCAGTAACAGATAGCCCAACATTAATTGTGTCCGGCGAGGACATTGTTTCTGCAATCAATTTTGAAAATGTTAATCTGGGTAATAGCAGCTGGAAAGGCAATATTAGTGGAGCGCAACTCAGTGTCGATACTCCTGATGGCTTAAATAGTGGTGATTGGGGCGTTATTACAAATAGAGGCGAAGTCGGTAAAGAAGGCGTTTATCTGGGGAATGGTGAGCAAAACCAGATCTTTGAAATAGAAGGGCGTAGTGGCCAACAAGACTCTTTATTTACTAGCTTTGCAGGGACTCCAGGCCAATTCTACGAGTTAAACTTCGATGCTGCGGCTAGACGTAGCGATTCACCGATGGATGTTAAGCTTGAAAAAGAGACCTCACCGGGTGTTTGGGTTGAAGTGGAAACCTTGCGTTCCTATGGCAGTGGAGAAGATCATAACCTAGTGGTAAAAGACTGGTCTGAAGATGAACAGCTCTTCTTCCAAACTCTGGATAGCTTTAATTATCGAGTCGTCTTTGAGTCACCTGAGCAGAATAGCTATGGGGCATTACTTGATAATATAGTGCTTTCGACACGAAGCAATGTAGGCTATGAGGATACCTTCATTGATATTAGTGATATCTCTGCCAGTCTAAATGATACCGATGGTTCAGAAGTACTGACTTTACTGATTCAAGGGCTACCACAAGGTGCAGTTGTCAGCAACGGCACTCAAACTTCGATCATAGGACCTTCTGGAGAAATCGATATATCTGATTGGAGTGACCTGAATGATCTGCAGATTAAAGTGGCTGATGTTGGAACCTATCCTATTACAATCAAAGCGATTGCCTCTGAATTGGATGGTACCTACTCTCCGGTAGATGAGGTTGTCTCGGAATCGATTAACCTTATCGTCTTAGATAACCCAGAGCCGTCCGCACCAAATACACCTCCTGAAGTCATAGATTTTGAGTTTTTTGCGCCGGATGACACTATTCCACTCAACTTTGCAGACTTTGCTACGGATAGTGAAGATGATGCTAGTAATACAAAAGCAACTCTTGTAGAAATCACTGAGGAGCCAGAGTATGGTCAGCTTTATTTCCTGAGCAATTCTGGTGAGCGCTTCGACTTAGACGTTGGCGATGTGGTGGAAGATAGTGTCGATATATTTTACGACCTAGAAGTTGGTTTTGATGTTTCCGCGCTGGGTTATAATCCTCAAGGAGATGAGCCGTTTGGTAATGACATTGTTGTTACCGGAGGCACATACGATGGTGACAAACCTCATCTTGGCGTAGAAATGGAAGAGATAGCTTTTGATAGCGCAGGTGCAGCTAAGCAATCTGGTTTCTACACCAAGCGTGATGATGAGCGAGGTCAGGGGAAAGAAACGGAAGCCAAACAAAGTGAATTTATGTCCATTAAATTTACGGCTGGCATGATGACAAGAGCTCTTGTCGGCGTAGGAAGTCTAACTGGACAATTTAGTGCAGCGGCTAACGGTAATGGTGCGGCTCAAGTCTTTGTTTACCTGTATGCCGGTGGTGTTTTACTAGATGACAATCCAATCGTGATGGATAACGGCGTTATCGACGACCATCAAGCAATTATTGAAGTAGCATCTGATATACCATTTGATGAAATGCGCATCATGCCATTTAACGCTGAGGGCAAAGACGCTGGTTTTGTGCTTCAAAGTGTGAAGGTCACAGATGGTGAGGTAGCGGATCAATTTGATTATAGAGCTATCGATTCAGATGGACTTCCAAGCTTAGAAACGGCAACCGTTAACGTCAATATCATGCCAAACGGAAATGTGGACGAGTCTGAAGAAGTCGACTATGCGATACAAGGAGGCAGTGGCGTCACAGTTATCCATGGTACGGATGGTGACGATGTTCTATCTGGTGGACTTGGTAATGATGTATTAACTGGTGGACTTGGAGATGACACCTTCAAATGGAGTGAGGGTGACCTAGACGGCAGTCATGATGTGATTACGGACTTCTCTCAAGTTGAAGGAAACCGCGACGTTATCGACTTGTCAGAGGTATTTGAGGATAGTAATACATCATTAGAAGCTCTGTTAGATAATGTCGCCGTCGACGGAGACAAGATTACACTCACTGAAAACGATGATAATACGAGTACCTTGGTTAATGTCACCAAGGGTGATAAGAGTGTCACCATAGAACTTGAGGGTGTAACAGGGTTGTCTGAATTGGATGTTCAGCAGTTGAGCAACATCATTATTATTCATGACACCTAATCCAAGTGTATAGCAATAAAAAAGGCCGCAGTTTAATCTCTGCGGCCTTTGTGCTCTTTTTGTCCCGTCTTGAAATGTGTTTACACATTGAGGACGAGGATACATAGTTTGACTTTAACTTGCGGCGCGAACTTTACCTTGTCTCAAATCACTCAACACCTGCACTTTAGGGCCATCAGCAATAATTGCTCCTTTCTCCATGACGATGACTCTGTCTACAACATCTAGCATCGATGTTTTATGAGTAATTAAAATCAGAGTCTCGGATTCCTTGAGCTGTTTTAACTGTGTCTTGATATGCAGTTCGGAACGGTTATCCATTGAGCTTGTCGGTTCGTCCATAATCAAAATAGGTGGACGAGCTAAAAACGCTCGTGCAATGGCGACGGCTTGACGTTGACCACCGGATAGCAGTAGACCACCTTCTCCAACCTGACGTTCAAGACCAGCAGGATCTTGCTGAGTGAATACGGTCACCCCTGCACGGTTTGCGGCATCCATAACATCACGGTCGTCGACCAACGGCCTTCCGAGAGTAATGTTATCGCGAATAGAGCCATAGAACAGGGCACAATCTTGCGGGACACAGCCTATATTGCGTCGTACATCCACGTGATGTAATTGAGCTATGTCTGTTTCGTCAATTCGCACATGACCCTCTGTAGGCTGATACAGGCCCATGATGAGGCGCTCTAGCGTGGTTTTACCTGAGCCAATACGTCCAATAATCGCGACTTTTTCACCAGGTTCAATAGTTAGGCTCAGATCTCGAATGGACGCCATTGGAGAATCAGGGTAGTGAAAGGTTACGCGATCCAATTCGATTTTGCCGTGGATGATTGGGCGATGAATATAGCGCTTTCCTTCTTCTTGTTCGTCGGGCATTGCCATTACTTGTTCAATGATGGTCATAGATGACTTCGCTTGATTGTAACGTGTAGAGAGCAATGAAAGTTGCACCAAAGGGCCAATAGCACGGCTACTTAGCATGGTCGCAGCAATCAGGCCACCCATTGTGAGTTCACCCTCCGCAATAAGATAAACACCAAGAATGATCATTCCGATGTTGGAAGATTGCTGAACAAATCCTGCGGTGTTTTGAATCCCATCCGTAATGCGCTTACTTTTGATGTTCCAGTTTGCCATGTGGGCCACTGCTTCTTCCCAACGATACTGATACTGGCTCTGTGCACCGAAGATTTTTACGGTTTCTAGGCCAGCCAAACTTTCAATAAGGTTGGCGTACTTTTGAGAAGCAAGGCGTGAGCCTTCTTCAATCGTTTTACGCAGCGGCCCTTGTATCAACATTGAGTAGATGATTAGTATCAACACGCCGATGATTGGGATAATGACAAGGTTGCCCGCCATGAGCCAAATAAGCACCAAAAATAGCAATGCAAACGGCAAGTCGATTAACGAAGCAATCGTTGCAGACGTAAAGAATTCACGAATCGATTCAAATTCTTGTAAGTGACGCGCAAAGGCACCGACAGAAGGTGGGCGTGACTCCATTCTGATGCCCATAACCTTGCTGAAAAGCTTAGAGGAAATCAGGATGTCTGATTTTTTGCCAGCAACATCAATAAAGTAGCTGCGCATCAGCTTCAGTACTAAATCGAACCCGAAGACAATAAATATCCCTGCCGCCAGTACCCATAGTGTTTCAAACGCTAGATTAGGTACTACTTTGTCATAAACAAGACGAGTGAACAGTGGTGCGGCAACGGCAAATATATTGATCAGTAGCGAGGCGATGAGCACATCACGGTAGATGCGTTTCGACTCCCACAGGGTGCCCCAAAACCAGTGACCATCGCGAGTTTTTAGGACTTCAGGTGATCGCTCGTCATATCGGAACTGCTTCTTAACCAAGAAGTAGCGGCCCGTGAATTGTTCTCTTAAATCCTCGAGCGGAACGGAAATGGGGACCATGCCGGACTCGAGTGTGATCACTTCCGCTTCATTGGCATCGGAGTCAATGCTGTTTAGTACACAAGCATCACCACCTTTTAAAAGCAGTATGACAGGGAATACTATGCTTGGGATTTTTTCTATATCAGAGCGGTTCTCTTTCGCGACCAATCCAGCGCGCTCGGCTGAGCGAGGAAGTAAGAACGGTGTGAGCTTACCTTCCGACAGGGGTAAGCCATTCACCAATGCTTCTGGAGAATTAGCTAAGCCGTAGTATCGGCTGATATAGATAAGCGAGTTTAGTAACGGATCCTTCATGGATTCTGCACCTATTATTTGTCCACGATAAAGCCTTGGAATACATCCACAAAGTGCTCAGACAAGAAGTCGAGCTGAGTTTGTGTTTCCACTCGTGAGGCAATAGTTTTAATACCCAAATTGTGCGCCGTTCTCGAAATCGATGTTAGCGTAAATTTTTGTTTCTCATCGTCAAGCTGGTGGGTATAGAGATAATCCAGTTTCACATAATCCGGTCTGAACTCGTTGAGATATTCCAGTGACTGGAAGTTCCGACCATAGTTATCAACACCGAACTTGGCACCTTCATTGCGAATAGCGTTACAGAAAAGTGCGGTATGGTGCGGATTATTGATAAAGCAGCTTTCTGGGATCTCAAAGTGTAGTTTATCGTTAATATCACGATGTTTGGCGAGCACTTGGCTAATCCAGCGAATAAAGCTTGGTTGAGCGATACTAGTTGGAGTGATGTTAATCGCCATTGAATCGGACATTTCTTCTCGTTCGAGCTTGTTAATCACCGACATAATAACGTGTTCATCAAAGATATGGCTGGCATCAAGCTGCTCTAAAGCGAGTAGGTATTGATTGGCTGTATAGCGTTCGCCATTCATTTCGATTGCGGAGAACACCTCTCGGTGATACGTCTCGCCACCACTGCTGTTTGCTGCTTGGAACCTAAAGGTCACTGCATCGTCGCTGATCGCTTCTTCTACCAGTGAACGCCATTGCTGTTTACCCATGATGACGCCAGTATGCTCACTAGAGATATAACCATAATCGATTTCCGGATTGGATTTCGCTTTGGTCAATGCGTTATCAAGCACGGAGAGCATTTGCGTTGAGTTCTTACGCTCTTCGTTAAAGACAACGCCTAGCGATGCGTTAGCTTTGCTCAGACCTGTAGGATCGGCGTTTAGATCTTGAATACAAGTAATGATGCTATTTGCCGCGAACTTCAATTCGCTTTCATCAATATTAGGGAATACAAAACCAAACTCATCGGTTGATATACGGGAAATGACAGTGTTTGGAATATTGATGGTCATCGATAAGAGATCAGACAACTCTCTTACTAATCCATCGCCAGCCTCGTAGCCATCAGCTTTGTAGGTTTGTTTAATGAATTCAGCGTGTAAGATAGCCACACCGCCTAGCGAAGATTCTGAAAGCCACTGATTTAGCTGACCCATAAAGAAGGCGCGGTTACCAAGTTGAGAGACTGGATCCATATAAGCGCGTTCACGGAGCTTCTGTGCTTCTTTCGCTTGTTGTTTGAATGACTCTTCAACATGCGCGGACATGCTATTTATACCATCAACGACGGCGATTAAGTCTTTCGTATTGGGACGAAGCAAAGGTTCACCAAATTGCTTATTCGCTACCTGCTCCATTTTGGTTACGATAGCTCTAAGTGGTGTGAGAGCTCGTCTCAGGATAAAGGCTATAGATAACAAACCTAAGGTAAAGATAACAACGAATGCGCCAGCAAGACGCTCAAACGCTTGCCAAAGCTGAGCGTAAGCTTCGCCGGGGTGACTGATGATTTCGACTTCCGCCAATTGTAGCCAACCGCTAGTAACCACGCGAGAATCATGAATGGGCGTAAATAGGTTCAGGTTGGTAAACCAATCAGGTACTCCGTTGGGTTTGATTGGATAGCTGCGGACAATCTCTTCATCGGTCTCTAGGAAAACGAGTTTTACCGTGGAATAAGTACTGCCATCAAATAGCGCATTAATCACAGATTCAACCGCAACCTTGTCTTGTGTCTTCAAGTAAGGTGCTAAGGCTAAGCCCACGGTGTTAATCGTGTTGTTCACCTCTGAGCGTTGTTGCTGCTCTAGGAAGTTTTTAGTCGTGTTGAACTCGATGATAAACACCGACGTCAATAGCATAATAAATACTGCTATCATGCCGACCACTAGCTGTCTGTATAGTGTCATAATTGTTTACTCGTCGTAATTTACCTTAGGTTTCCTTAACGTCAATGAACGCTCTCGGCTTCGCAAATCATTCCATAATTTCAGTCTCGACGACTTTCCGGCTAATTTGCCTTGGGTGGTTTTCATGGTCCACAAGTTGCGACCATTAAAGCTGTAGATCGGTAGTAAATCGCCTCGCTTAGAAGCGGGTTTAATCTCACCAATCAGGTTATCCAAAATCAGCGGTTGTGAACGCGGTGTCTCGTAGTAAGCGAGTACCATGTGAAATTGGTTCAATTCGATGGCTTTGACGTACACAAGCCTCAGTTTTTTGTCTGGAATACCGAGTTCAAGCAGTGAGAAGTACTTAGCAATAGTAAAGTCTTCACAATCACCTGCATTACTGCCCAAAAATTCTAGTGGTGTGGCCCAGTAGTCTTTCTTACCCCATAAATGTATGTCGTCGACAAAGTTGAGTTGATTGAAAAACTGATTCACTCCAGCAAGTTGCTCTTTCTCCGATTTACCCTGTAAATCTTCGATAACAGTGCGCCAAGTTTCGACACGTTTACCGGCTCGAGGCCCATACGTTTTTGCTACGGTGCTTATCCAACGCTGCTCTTGCTTGGTATAGGCGTCACTGTGCCCAGCCAAAGAAATAGCTGTGATTACCCCGCATACCAACAGTGCGGTTTTGAACTTAGTTTGCAGACTTCCTGTCCGCTCAATCCGTAACACTACATTCCTTTATTCTTTCAGTGCGTTGTTTTGCGCACTGAGTATTGGCTTGAGTAGGTAATCCAGAACCGTTCTTTTACCAGTAATAATGTCCACGGACGCTGTCATACCTGGGATGATCGGTAACTGCTCATCGTGTCCAAAATTGGTTTTGTCGGTTCTTACTCTGACGATATAGAAGCTATTACCTTCTTCGTCTTGGGTCGTATCGGCACTGATATGCTCCAAGGTGCCATCCAATCCTCCGTATTTGGTGAAATCATACGCACTGAATTTCACGATGGCATGAAGATCGGGTCTTAGGAAAGCAATATCTTGTGGGGCTATTTTGGCTTCTACTAACAAAGTGTCTTCCGTTGGAACTATCTCTACGATATCCATTCCCGGTTGAATAACGCCGCCTACAGTATTGACGTTCAGTGTCTTAACTGTGCCATTAACAGGAGAGACCACAACGGTGCGGTTCACACGATCTTCTAACCCTACCGCTGACTCAGTCATAGAAGAGAGCTTATCTTGAGCTTGATTGAGCTTTTCTTGCTGTTCTGAGCGGAATTTCTGTGCGATATCAATGCGGCTTAGCATGGACTCTTGAATAGCAGATTTTAAAGCTGGGACTTTCAGTTCTGTGGAAGTTAACTCACGTCGAGTATCATTGACCTGACGCTGAAGCTTTAACAATTCGACTTTAGGAACAACACCCTCATCGGCAAGAGGCTTGGTGATATTCAGTTCATCACGCGCAAGGTTATAGCCTTCTCTGAGGTTATGGACGCGCGCTTGGATTTCTATCAGATCTTGTTGTTTTTGACGTACTTGTTGGTCAATAACAGAGAGCTCATTGCGTAGTTTGTTGAGGTCCTGACGGTATTCAGCGCGTTGTCTGGAAACGAGAGCTTTGTTTTCTTCTTCAAAAGTAGGCGGGAAAGCGAGTTTGTTGAAATCTAGGGTCACCGACTTTTTCCATTCTTTATCTTTGACATCTTCATTGATGACCACACTGGTTAAGGAGGCTGAGAGTTGTAAGACGTTGGCGGTCAAATTGAGAACTTGTTGCTCTCGTTCGCGGTAATCTGAGCGGAAACGCGTATCGTCAATAAGCAGGAGCTGCTGACCTTTCTTGACCGTGTCACCTTCTCTCACCAAAATCTCTTTAACGAGTCCACCTTCGAGGTTTTGGATCACCTGTACTTGTGATGAAGGAATAACTTTGCCTTGTCCGACCGTCACTTTGTCTATTTCAGCCCAAGATGCCCACACTGCTGCACTGATAAAAAAGAGCACCATAACCCACAGCATAATCCGAGCACTGGTGGGGGTATTAAGGAGTAAGGCCGCGGTTTTGTCATCGATGTAGTCGAGTTCAGCGTCAGAGACCTTTTTGTATTCTTTTTTATCCATGTTCAACTCGGAATCCTGATGGCTAGGATTTATCTAATAATATGATTTTATTACCATCGTTAATGAAATGTAACCTTTTCAACCACAAAGAGTCGATCTATCCTGCATATTTATCAACAATCTAATATTTCAAGAATTGCATCTATCGGTATGTTTTTAACGTATTTAGAAGTTTAGCAGTGGATTCTTGTTTATAAAGTAATGAATTATCGAAAATTTGTCTGGTATGGCTGCGTATGTCATAAGCTCGAATACAAACTAGGAGATTGGATTCAAAAATCGATAATAAGATGCCGTTAGCGGGTTGTTTTCTCGTAGTTTAGAGCGCAGAATTCAAGAAAAACGTGAGGAGTGGTTATGGGAATTGAAGATATCCGCCGAGAGTATTCTCAAGGGGGGTTACGTCGAAAGGACTTGAATAGCGATCCTATTGTTCAATTTAATCTTTGGTTGCAACAAGCGGTCGACGCTAAATTGACCGATCCTACAGCAATGACAGTGGCAACGGTTGATGAACGCGGAATGCCGTTTCAACGCATCGTGTTACTGAAAAATGTGGACAGTGAAGGCTTCGTTTTTTACACCAACTTAGGTAGTCGTAAAGCTCAACACATAGAGCACAACAGTAAGGTAAGCTTGCACTTTCCTTGGCATCCATTAGAACGACAAGTGCATATCACGGGTGTCGCTGAGAAATTGACGGCGATGGAAAACATGAAGTATTTCGCCTCTCGCCCCAAAGAAAGCCAACTTGCTGCTATTGCAAGTAAGCAGAGCAGTCGTATTTCAACTCGTGGCGTACTTGAAGGTAAGTTCCTAGAACTAAAGCAGAAATTTGCTAAAGGTGAAATTCCTGTACCTTCATTCTGGGGTGGTTATCGTATTCGCCCTGAATCGATCGAATTCTGGCAAGGTGGTGAACACCGACTGCATGATCGTTTCTTGTTTAGTAAAGATGGTCAAGGTCAATGGGATGCAGAACGACTCGCTCCGTAACCATTAGCGCAAATATTGTTTCTAAGCTGCGGTTTTCGCAGCTTTTTTTATGCCTCAATCATCGATATCGCACAAATTACAACCACCGTAACTTATCGCTTCATGATCATGGTTCCGGAAGCTTGATCAAGTAAAGATCCTTTTTCGCAGTTCTAAGCGGGATACAAAATCATCACTCCGTGCCCGTTATCACAAGCTTGGTGGTGATTACTTTTTCCAATTGCTATTGAAATGGGTATACTCGGCGGATCGAATCTCATTTTACAAGATGGCCGGAAACATGGTGACACGAAACAATGACATCCTTGATCATGCTTCCCCAAAACCAGCAGAAATCGTTCGGTTACCCTCTCATATGGACTCACACGAGCACCAATACACCCAAGTTGTGATCGGGTTGAAGGGGAAATCTGAGTTTGATGTAGGTGGTGTGGGTAACCTCGTCGGCCCAGGGCAAGGATGCGTGGTGACTTCAGGCCTTGATCATGCTTTCGGAGGTGTGATTGATCAGCCTGATATTCTCGTGTTGAATATGCCGCTGCCTAGTAATGATGATCCGATACTTCTTCAACGAATCAACGAGTTATCTCAGTCCAAGACATACTTTCAGTTGGATATCCAAATTCAAAAGCTGATACAAATGTTAGTGGCGGAAATGAAAAGCAGCCCTGATGATTTGCTGCTAAGTCGTGCATGCAATGACACGGTCGTAGCATTATTACAACGTCATATCTCGGATCTTAAAACATCACTTCGTGACTCACGATTCGATCTTGAGCAGATCGATCGTTACATTGAACAGCACCTGTGCCATAAGATCTCTGTCGCTCAATTGGCTGGAAGCGTATTTTTGGGCGAAAGCCAGTTTCACATGTTGTTTAAAGAGCAAATTGGTATTACTCCTCATCAATATGTATTGAACAAACGAGTCGATGCCGCAAAACGCTTGATAGAGCAAGGCAACTTAAACCTTGGCCAAGTCGCTGAGTTAACGGGTTTTTCAGGACAAAGCACTTTTACGCATGCCTTTTCACGCCTACAAGGTGTTTCCCCTTCGCAATATCGAAAGCGCTTTTCTTGATCAAGGCGATTCGCTATCAATACAAATCATCATGGCATCGGGTCGCCAATACTCAAACTCACAGTCCATTAGATCCCCATACTGGTTAAAGTTCACGCGGCAAATTTTGACAACGGGTTGTCCCTCCACCAAGTTAAGGGCTCGTGCCACATGACTTGGAGCGGATGTGGGGATGACTTCAAAGTGTGAACGTTGGGTATGGAATTGGTATTTCTCTTGGTAGCACTTAGTGAGCGATAGCGTCAGGTTTTCTTCCAGTATTTTTGGAAATAGGGTGGCGATCAGACAGTTCTCTACAAACAGCACGACCCGACCATCGATATACCTTAAGCGTTCAATAATATGGATGGGTGTAATGGTATCTACGGCCAATGCCTTGGCATACATTCCGCTCGCCATTTCACTTCTTACACTGACTAGCTTAGTTTCCGCAATACGATGCTGTTCACGGATCATCTGATGAAAGTGACTGCGCGACAATGGGTTATAGCGAATACGTTCTGGAGAGACAAACCAACCTCGACGTTCCTCTCGATAAATCAATCCTTCAGTTTCTAGTGAAGTCAGCGCATCTTTAATGGTAATACGCGTGGTAGAAAACAGCTCGCTAAGGTCTCGCTCGGATGGCAGTTTCTGGCCTGCAATCATGATATTACTTTGGATTTGTTCTCGAATAGTCGTCTTTATTTTACTGAGCTGTGTTGTTTGGATTGGCATTGAGTGATCTAGTCCATGATTCATCGGCATGAACAAGATACGACAGGTGAGTAACAGTTTCATGACAGCAGAAACTGACTTATCAGTCACTGGCTTTCATAAAGTTGACGCATAACTGCCATCTAACCTCAATAAAAACGTCAAATACAGGCACATAAATTGTCACATTCCCCAAATAGCATAAAAAGTGAACTTACTGACCTAGTCCAGAAGGATAGAGACAATGAAAACTTTGCTTAACCGTGCAAGTATCACTGCAAAACTCAGTGCTGTGACACTTATTGCCACTGCGATTTCTTCCACAGCTTTTGCTAACGATAGCGTCACTGCTCTTACAGAAGCGGCGAAGCAAGAGGGTGCGGTTTACAGTGTGGGTATGCCTGATAGTTGGGCAAACTGGAAAGATACTTGGAATGACCTTAAGTCTGATTATGGACTTAAGCACCAAGATACGGATATGAGCTCGGCACAGGAAATCGCTAAGTTTGAAGCTGAAAAGAAAAATGCGACAGCAGATATTGGTGATGTCGGCTTTGCTTTCGCTCGAGTGGCGGTTCAAAAAGGCGTAACGCAACCGTATAAGCCTACCACATGGGACGAGATTCCTGATTGGGCCAAAGATAAAGACGGCCACTGGGCACTGGCGTATACAGGGACTATCGCGTTTATCTCAAACAACAACTTGGTCAAAGATGCCCCAAAAACGTGGCAAGACCTGCTTGAGGGCGACTACAAAGTGACGGTCGGCGATGTGGGTGTGGCAGCGCAGGCCAACAATGCTGTATTGGCGGCGGCTTTCGCTAACGGTGGTGATGAGTCTAACCTTGGCCCAGCGATTGAGTTTTTCTCTAAGCTTGCCAAGCAAGGGCGTCTATCATTCACTGACCCTAGCATTGCCAATCTTGAGAAAGGTGAAGTAGAAGTGGCAATCCTTTGGGATTTCAACGCACTTAATTATCGTGACCAAATTGACCGCTCACGCTTTAGCGTCAATATCCCTCAAGATGGCTCGGTGATCTCCGGTTACACCACGATTATCAACAAGTATGCGAAAAACCCTAACGCTGCAAAATTAGCTCGTGAACACATCTTCAGTGACCGCGGACAGATCAACCTAGCTGAAGGTTATGCGCGTCCAATTCGTTCCAACGTTAAGTTGCCTGAATCGGTACAAGCTAAACTGATTGCCAACGACCAATACGGTAACGTTCATCCGGTCACAGACTTTAAAGCTTGGGAAAAATCAGCGCGTCGCCTGCCTCGCCAGTGGCAAGAAAACGTACTGATTCACCAACAGTAATTTGAGACTTTTATACAGAGGTAAGTATGAGCAATAAGGTTATCCTTGTTGTCCTCGATGGTCTCAATTATCAAGTAGCCCGTGATTGCATGGGCTACTTGAATGGCTTAATCGAGCAACAAAAAGCGACGTTGTATCCCATTCAATGCGAACTCCCTTCCATGTCCAGACCACTCTATGAGTGCATTTTGACCGGGGTACCTCCCGTCATAAGTGGCATCGTAAACAATGAAATCGTTCGCTTGTCGAATCAAGAATCGGTATTCAGCTTAGCGAAATCTCAGGGTAAAGTGACCGCGGCCGCGGCTTATCACTGGGTTAGTGAACTCTACAACCGTGCGCCTTATGATGCAGTGCGCGACCGATTCACTGATGATGAAGCGTTGAACATTCAATATGGTCGTTTCTATCATTGGGATCATTATCCTGATGAGGCCCTTTTCCTTGATGCCGAATCCTTGAGGCAGAAATATCACCCCGACTTCTTGCTGATACATCCTATGAATATCGACAATACTGGGCATAAGCATGGTCTCGATTCTAGGCAGTATCGAAACAGTGCGAGAGCTGCCGATATTTTCCTATCTAACTATCTTACGACGTGGGTGGAAGCGGGCTATCAAGTGATGATCACCAGTGACCACGGTATGAATAATGACTTGTCGCATGGTGGTATTTTGCCTGAAGAACGTGAAGTGCCGCTGTTTGTTATTGGCGAGCAGTTTACTCATGCCGTGACAGATGTGAAGCAAACGGAGCTTTGTGGCATCTGTTGTCAGTTGCTTGGACTGGAACATCGCAAGCCTTATTCACCGGAATTGATTGCATTATGAGTGGCACAGCATTAACACCTGCTTATTCGGATGAGCAGCTAATAAGCAGAAAACAATCATTGTGGAACAAGTTCAAGCCTGTACTTTGGCTTGCGCCATTTGTGCTGTTTTTTTACTTGTTTCAGCTTGCTCCTATGGTTTGGGTCTTCTTCAATAGTTTTCAATATGATGATGCCTTTTCATTCGAGAACTATGCTGAGATCTTCGATTCGAGTTTTATGATGCAGGCATTTAGCAACAGTATTTGGCTATCGATTGGGTCGAGTGTCATAGGGTTGGCTATCGCTGCACTGTTGGTGTCATCACTGCGCCGAGTGGACAGCAAGCTTCGTGATGGCGTGATTGCTTTTACCAATATGAGCAGCAACTTCGCCGGTGTGCCGTTAGCATTTGCGTTCATTATTATTTTAGGGGTTAACGGTGCAGTTACGCTGCTGCTGAAGCAGTATGGGTTGATTGATGGTTTCAACTTGTATGGCAAGTGGGGATTACTGGTAATTTATATCTATTTCCAGATCCCGCTTGGCGCGTTGTTGCTCTATCCTGCTTTTGATGCGCTGCAAGATGATTGGCAGTCGGCATCTGCGTTGCTCGGTGCCAAAACTCATCAATATTGGACTCAAATAGCCCTTCCGGTGTTATCACCAGCACTACTCGGCACTTTCATTATTCTCATCGCCAATGCCATGGGCGCGTATGCGAGCGTCTATGCACTAACAACCGGTAACTACAACGTGATTACGGTACGAATTGCGAGTTTGGTGTCTGGAGATTTATTCTTAGAGCCGAACCTTGCTGCGGCAATCTCGGTGATTCTCATGGCCATTCTTGCCTTTATCACCATCATCAATCAGTGGCTATTGTCGAGGAGTTATCATGCATCGAAATAGCAATGTGAGCGTTTACTATCATAAAGCAGTCGTCTACGGAATAGTTGGCATCATGCTGATTCCAATTGTCGCTACCTTGGTTTACTCGTTGTCGTCAAGTTGGGGGGCGACCATATTGCCAGATGGATTTACCTTAAATTGGTATGTTCAGCTACTGACGGATTCTCGCTTTCTCGCCGCCTTTGGGCGTTCATTGTTGGTGTGCTTCGCAGCTCTTGCACTCAGCGTGGTATTAATTCTTCCAGCGATCTTTGTGGTGTTTTATTACTTTCCGAAGCTCGACAAGCTAATGAATGTACTGATTTTGCTGCCATTTGCGGTACCTCCTGTGGTGTCATCGGTAGGTTTGCTTCAGATCTACGCCGACAGCGCTATACCTTTGGTTGGGACGCCTTGGATCCTTATTGGTACCTATTTCACCATCGCGCTGCCTTTTATGTATAGAGCAATCTCGAACAGCTTTGAGGCCATTAACCTTAATGATTTAATGGACGCGGCGCACTTGCTTGGAGCGAGTACCACAAAAGCATTTCTCTTGATCATCGTTCCGAATTTGAAGAAAGGATTGCTGGCGTCGTTATTTCTATCGTTCTCGTTTTTACTCGGTGAATTTGTGTTCGCCAATATTTTGGTGGGAACTCGCTATGAAACATTACAAATCTATCTTTACAACATGCGTCAAACTAGTGGTCACTTCACCTCGGCGTTAGTGATGACTTACTTTTTCTTTATCTTCCTACTGACATGGCTTGCCAGCCGTTTTAGCAGTAATCAACAGAAGGGCAAATCATGAGTTACGTATCCGTCAATCAGCTTACCAAACGATTTGGCAGCAATACGGTGTTTGAAGACATCGAATTTACCATCCAGAAAGGTGAGTTCATTACCTTACTTGGCCCCAGCGGTTGTGGTAAGTCGACACTGCTACGCAGTCTCGCTGGTCTGAATCCAGTCGAAGGTGGACAGATCATTGTTGATGGCGCAGATATCACCCATGCCGCGCCTCAGCAACGTGGTATCGGCATGGTGTTTCAGTCCTATGCCCTGTTTCCGAATATGACGGTGGCGGGCAATATCGCCTTTGGACTTAAGATGCAAAGTTTGGGTAAAGCCGAAATACAGGGTGAAGTTGCAAAAGTCGTCGAGCTGGTGGAACTGCAGGGTAAAGAAAACCACTATCCGCATCAGCTTTCAGGCGGTCAAAGACAGCGTGTAGCATTAGCTCGTGCTCTGGTCGTCAAACCAAGAATTCTGTTGTTGGATGAACCTCTGTCTGCACTGGACGCCAAAATTCGTAAGAACTTAAGGCAACAAATCCGCTCTATTCAGAAAGAGCTTAATCTAACCACTATCTTTGTCACTCATGACCAAGAGGAAGCGATGATTATGTCCGATCGAATTTTCTTGATGAATAAGGGCGAGATTGTTCAGCAGGGAGCGCCCGAAGCCATCTATACCCATCCGGCAAATGAATTCGTAGCAGGTTTTATGGGCCACTACAATTTGGTGGCAGCGGATAAAGCAAAATCGTTATTTGATATGGAGGTGAACTCGAAAGTTGCGATTCGCCCGGAGTCGATTTATGTCAAAGAACAAGGACGCGAGTACGCTAACCATATCTCTGCGCCGCGAACGGGCGTGATTAAAAACCATCAGTTGCTCGGTAATGTTATTCGCTATCAAGTCGACATTGATGACTGTGAGTTGACGGTGGATCTGCTTAACCGTTCTTCGGAGCGATTACTCGCAACAGGCAGCCAATTAGAACTGCTATTTAACCTCAACGAAATTCAACCTGTGAGAGCCTAAAATGTCTAAACCTTTATACGTATTCGACATGGATGAAACCTTGTTTGATGCTGACTGTGCAGTGCTATGGAATGAGTTTTTGGTAGAGCAAGGTATTGCCACTCAACCGGATTTCCTTGACCAAGATAAAAGGCTAATGGCGCTGTACGCCGATGGTAAGATGGCGATGGAAGATTACCTTGATTTTTCTATTGCACCTTTGAGCGAGATTCCAACGGAGGAAGTACAGCAATTGGTAGATAAGTGCATTGATGAAAAAATACTGTCACGTTTCTTTCCACAAGCGCAGACTTTGCTTGTAGATTTAAAGCGTGATGACATCCAAACCATTATCATATCTGCCTCTGTCAGCTTTTTAGTTGAAGCAATCGCCAAGCGCCTGGGGATTGATGTCGCTATGGGTATTGATTTAGAACTCAAACAGAACAGTTTCACTTCCAAGATAAAAGGCATTGCGACCTATCGAGAGGGCAAAGTGGCAAAACTAGTGCAATGGTTATCTGCACAAAAAGACAGTTATAACGAGATTCACTTTTATACCGACTCCATAAACGATCGACCTTTATGCGAGTTTGCTGATTACGCTTATTTGGTCAATCCATGCCCGGCACTAAAGGCATTGGGTGAAAAAAAAGGATGGAAGCAGCTCAAGTGGTCACTATAGTGCCCCTGCCTTGATACTAGAAATCCGCCGCTGCTATCTAAGCCAATAGCGGCGGCGTCATGGTACTGATCTTATGTGGCGATATTGTTTTTGCTCGAGCGTAAGTAGCGGTACAGCAAACCAACAATCGCTCCCGCCATAAGGCATAAACTTACTATCACCAACGACTTAGAAAGTAGCTCTTGGTAGTCATTAAGTCTTGGATGAATCATCAGCCATTTTCCAG
The DNA here is from genome assembly GCF_001639065.2 of Vibrio barjaei. Classification (GTDB taxonomy): domain Bacteria; phylum Pseudomonadota; class Gammaproteobacteria; order Enterobacterales; family Vibrionaceae; genus Vibrio; species Vibrio barjaei. Next base: position 51,424 of record NZ_LQXO02000028.1, on the reverse strand, counting down.
TGAGCATAAGGATCAAGCACCAAATAACAGAACTGCTTATGCTGATAAAGAGAGTTCGCATGAAATTCAGCTTCGATAACCCCATAAGCATCGGTGTAAGGACTCTCACAAATGGGATAAATCTGGAGATGAATAATGATAGGAACCCATAGCGACTCAACAAGTGTTTGGCCTTGGGGAGTGAATCATTCGGTAACACGCGGTGCAAAAAAGGCACAAGCCGAGTTTGGTTTAAAACTCGTCCTTGAATATAGGCGTTAATGCTTCCCAATGACGCGGCTAAACAGAGTGCTCCAGCGGCGGGGTAAAACTCCAAAATTCCGACTCCAACTAATCCGCCGACAAACAGTACTAAACTGTCTCCGGGCAGTGGTAAGAAGACGAAGCTAGATTCGAGCAATAGAATGAACGCGAGCAACAGGAGAAAGCTATTGAGTGAGCTTACTTGAGCAAGGGTGTCAAAATCATGGTGCCATATAGCAACGAGTATTTCTTGCATGATGAAAAAATCCTTATTGGTCAGTTAATAACATCACTCAAACATCAAGATGATGTAAGCAAAGAACAAAATGAGGTGGGCCATGCCATTTAGGGAGTTGGTTCTGCCACTACTAAAGCTGACGGTGGTCATCATGAGTGTGGTCACGAGCAAGACCATTTCGGCAGATGCCAAACCAAGTTGAATCGGTTGCTGTATGACTTCAGATATCAGAAGGACAGCCGGTACGGTGAGTGCGATAGTTGCCAGTACGGAGCCAAAGAACAAGTTCATCGCGCGCTGCAGCTGATTGTTTAAAGCGGCCTTAACAGCCCCGACTGCTTCTGGCGCAAGAATCAAGATGGCGACGATCAAGCCTCCCAGTGCTGGTGGGGCACCAAGTAAGCTGACAGTGCCATCGATAGGAATAGCCAAGCTTTTAGCTAGCAGAATCACTACGACTAAATAGCCTACAAGTAGCAGTGAATGGTAAAAGTTACTCTCGAGAGGACCGTGAAAATCGTGGTTATCTTGGTGGTCCTCATCCATAAAAAAATGGGTGTGGCTGCGTGTCTGAATAAACAGAAACACGCTATACAACACCACTGAAGCTAAAACTAGCGTGATAGTGAGCGCCTTAGACATCGACCCTAATTCTGTAACGCTGGTGAAATTTGGTAACACCAAACACAACAACGACAGAGGAATGATGGCGACGAGGTAAGATTTCAAACCATCAAGGTTGTACTTCTGTGTGTGGTATTTTAGCCCACCGATGAGTAACGTAATACCGACTAAACCATTGAGCACGGCCATCACAACTGCAAACATGGTATCTCTTGCCAAAACAGGATTGGCTTCTCCCGTCAGCATGACAGAAGAAATCATCACCACTTCCAAGAGGATGACTGAGAGGGTAAGAATTAACGTTCCATAAGGGTCTCCTAGCTTGATAGCTAGTGCGTCAGAATGGCGAACAACGGCAAATATTGACGCCATGACCACGATGAACAGAGCAAAGGTGAGTATCATGCCCCTAGGTGAGCTCATTTGAGCCTGCAAGATGCTGTCACCACCAAATTTAAACAAGACGACGGTAACGATACCAAGCAGCAGTACGAATTCCTGCTTTAAGAACGGTGTCATGGCATGGCCTCCTCTGGTTTCGGTGTTGCCACTCTATAGTGTTCAGGTCGGACACCCATCATTTGAGGTAAGGTGACACCAAGTGAAATTGACGACCATGTCCCACAGGCAATACCCACACACAACGCAATCGCGAAGCCTTCTAACGCAGGTCCACCTAATAACCACAAACTAGAAACGGTTACCAATGTGGTGCCTGAGGTAATAAGAGTTCTCGAGAAAGTGGCACGTACCGAGTTATTGATAAGCGTATCCGCTGACTCGTTTGGTTTTGCTTTGAATAGCTCGCGGGCTCTATCAGCGATAATGATGGAGTCATTCAAAGAGTAACCAAGCACTGCCAGTACAGCAGCGAGTATGGTGAGATTGAACTCCATCTGGGTGACGGCAAAGAGACCGAGTACGATAACAATGTCGTGAACCAGCGCCACTAATGCGCCTAGAGCGAGTCGCCATTCAAAGCGGTAGCTTAGATAAAGCATGGTCAACACAAAGCAAGCTAGTATTGCTACGCCACCTTGCTCAACCATATCTTGGCCGACTTGAGGGCCCACCATGCTGCTGTTTAGGATCTCTACGGATGTGCTGATGGACTCTAATGATGGCGCTAAGGACAGCACGACATCATCGAGCTGGTTATAGCGTAAGATCCAACGGCCGGGCTCTGTCGAGCTTACCACCTGAACATCTTGCATCAATGCGTTATCAAGGGACGCTTTGAGCTCAGCTGCGGCAATGGAAGCATCTAAGCGTACTTCAGCCACAATACCGCCAGTAAAATCCAATCCCCAGTTGAAGCCTTTAAAGGTGATAAAAGCAACGGCTAAAGCAAAAAGCAGCGCGGAAATTGCCGACATACTAAAGCGAACTCGGCTCAGAGAATGTTGCGAAAGAGTCATATCTAAATCCTCACTTCTCGGCGCTGGTCACGCCCCCAAACAAGATTGATGATGGCGCGCGATAAGAACACGCCAGTGAACATACTGGTCAATAGGCCGAGCCCAAGTGTGATAGCAAAACCCTGAACTGGGCCATTACCGATGGCATACAGTGCAATGGCCACGATCATAGTGGTGAGGTTGGCGTCGAAAATAGAACGGAAGGCACTGCTAAACCCTTTTTCAATGCTCTGTGCTAGCGTTCGTCCTTCTCGCATTTTGTCTTTGATGCGTTCAAAAATAAGTACATTGGCATCTACTGCCATACCGACGGTCAGCACCATGCCTGCAATACCAGGTAAGGTAAGCACGGCTCCGGGAAGTAGGGCTATTAAGCCAAATAGGCTCATCATATTGGTGAGCAAAGCGACATTGGCGACCCAGCCCAAGCGTCGATACCAAAGTGCAATGAAAGTCAGTGTCAGACCTAACCCTAGCGCTAACGCAGCAAAGCCATTTTTAACGTTTTCAGCACCCAGTGAAGGGCCGATGGTTCGTTCTTCAATAATGGTAACAGGGGCTGTGAGTGAACCTGCTCTTAGTAAAAGTGCTAGCTCTTGTGCATCTTGCATGCTGCCAACACCGGTAATACGAAAACGACTGCCTAACTGTGACTGAATGGTGGCAATACTGATCACCTTACTGAGCTGTTCGCTATCGCCTTCAGCATTGCGGCTGTACTCGCTGTAGACCGTCGCCATTGGGTTACCGATATTGCTGCGGGTAAACTGAGACATTTTTCTGCCACCCGATGTATCGAGGGAAATATTAACTTCAGCGGTTCCCATATCACCGACGCCAGCTCGAGCATCGATAATATGTTCACCGCCAAGAATGGCGCGACGTTCCAAATTTACTGGAACTCCGTCATTGTCTGGCAGTACTTGGGTGCGGTTACCACGTCCATCAGCGACGGCATGAAAGGCCAATGAAGCTGTCGCACCGATAACGTCTTTAGCCGCTGCTGGGTCTTGCACACCGGGTAATTCTATGCGAATGCGATTCTCGCCTTGTCGCTGTACCGAGGCTTCAGTAATACCAAGCTCTGCAATACGCTCTCGCATTATCTGCAAGTTTTGCTGGACTGTCAGGTTGCGCAGAGTGCTTTTCTCTTCATCAGCCAATGTGAGTCGAATCGTGTTGTCTTGGATTGACGTGTGCCAGTTAGGAAACTGCTGTCGTAAAAAGGCTCGCGCTTCTGAGGTAGAAGTCCCACCAAACAGATTGAGCTGAACGTTATCGCCCGCGATTCGACCTCGGCTAGCTCGAAATTCAGCAGAGAACTCATCGATAACCATTTGACGGTGTGCTTGATAGACGGGCTCCATATCGACTTCCAGCAAAAACTGGACGCCACCTCTTAAGTCAAGACCCAGAGCTATTGGCGAGAAGCCTGATTTTAGTAACCATTGAGGCGCTGCTGGCTCCATCGCTAGCGCGACGGTTGTGGATTCATCTAAGTGTTGTTTTAACAGTGTTTGCGCCGCAGCTTGTTGTCTGGGGCTACGTAGAATCACGATGGTTTTATCACCATCTTGTTCAATGTTAGTGGGGGTGATGTTGGCTCGTTCAAGGTATTGAGCGATTTGACTCGCATCAGAAATTTGCCCTCGATGGTTAATATGAAGGGCGGCATTCTCACCATACAAAGATGGTAGAGCACTTAACAGCATGACAAGTAAGCTAAGTATGAGTACCACATACTTCCATTTGGCGTAGCGGTTGATTGGTTGACGTGATGGTTTTTTCACAATGAAACTCTCTAAAACGGATCAGAATGAGCGCATGGTCATCATGAAAGAGGCGAAAGCCGGAACCAAATCAGTCTGTGAAGACATTTATTTCAGTCGTAAGCAAGCCGCTGCTCTTAATGTGCTGCGCGTGTTGAAGCGTTCAGGTAGTCCTGAACTTGGTCTTGAGAGTTAGTTTGAGTGAGGTTGTCTGTGAGCGTACAAGGTGTTGGCTTCTTTCCAGCCGGCCACTCTTGAGGGAGCGCTTTGTGTGCGGCTCGTCCATTGACGTTGCGGTGGAATAAGCGAGGTGCTTCTTGTGGCAAGCGCCAGCAGTGGAGGTGCTAAGAAGGCAATTAATAGGTGGTAATCAGGCGCTGCTTTTTGGTCGGCATCCCAACTATCACTGATGACACGTCTGGATGAAGAAAGAAACAGTGGGCCTGTGTAATCATTAAGAATTGAACCACTATCATCTGCTGGGGCATTAAAATCATCAGATGGCGTCGTTGAAAGATCGACGGTGATAACACTATTAGCGAGATTGGAAGTGTTGGGCGTGAGATACTCGTCTGCGCTTACAGTATGTGTGCAAACTGTAATCATAAGCGCTAGAAATAGACGATACCAACGTTTAACCAATGAATAACCTTTACGTGTAAGCGATGACTTTCTGGTTCGCGGGCAGTATACCGGATGCTGGTCACAAAATGGGCAAAGGTTAGCGAGATAAGTGTTAGTAATTGTGTCTGCACAGGCCTGCTCACCATAATGAATAACAGTGAGCAGATATTAGAGAGGGAATTGACATACCAGCAATACTCATATGCTCATTAGCCGACTGGTCACCTAAATAAACAACAGGTTAATTAAGTAGTAACGGCATCAAAAATCTTTCCGTTTGCGACTCCCTCTAAAGCGCTTTGATAGCACAAAGCAACATCCGCTGCTGAAATTCCATTAGTACTGTCCATTCCCATTCGTTCCATCGTTTCTTTTACGAATGAAGGGCTTACCGCATTGATGCGGTGATTGTTTTTGAGCTCAAGAGATGCGGTTGTGACAAACGCATTAATGGCGGCCACACCCATCGCAATAGCTGCTGTTCTTTGGGTTGGAGCGTTACTTGCCTGCCCAGAGGTTAGTGTTATCGAGCCTCCCGGAGTTAAGTAGTCAATTCCTAGTCGCGCGACGTTGACTTGTCCCATCACTTTATTAGTGAGTGCTACCTGATATGCTTGGTCAGATGTATCATCGAAGTCAGCCATCATTCCATTTCCAGCCATACTGACGATGGCATCAACAGCACCGACGCTTTCGTACATGGCTTTGATTGAGTCGTAATCTTCAATATCTACTCGATGTTCACCTTTCGAGTATCCTACAGGGATGACGGTATATTTATCGTCTAAAAGTTCGAGTACTGCTTGCCCAATGATCCCATTTGCGCCTATGGCGAGTATTTTTTTCATGCTGATTGTCCTGTTAGATTGAAATGAGTGTGGTCAAGCCAATCAATAACTTGGCTCGTAATTTCAAGATGTTGGTCTTCTTGTAGAAAGTGCGAAGCATCTGTAATTGTGCGGTGAGGCTGATGTGCGGCACCTGTAAAATTCGCTTGGAACTTTTTGTCGTATCCACGGCCTGCCAAGAAAGGGTCTTTGTCGCTAAATAGAGTCAAAACAGGCTTTTGCCACTGTTTGAGCTTCTGCCAGTCTTCATTGACTTGATTGAGGTCCGAAGCCACGATTTCCGGCATTTTTCTAGGGCCAGCGTAGTATCGCTTGTCGGGAAATGGCGCGTTATAGGCGTGAATTTCGCTCTTAGTTAATGGTTTTGTGGTTAGCGCCTGGATGACTTCTCCTATATCCAAATGACTAGCGGTTCGAAAGTAGCCGGCCCAATTTCCGTAGTTGATTTTGTTTGTGAGTTGGCTCAAGTCGGTTTGACCTGCTGAGGCAGCCATTAGCTTTAGTACACTAGGGACTAGTAATTTTTCTAACCCTTTCATTTCGGCGAGCACGGTGTTAGACACAATTAAGCGATCTAACCACTTTGGTTGATTTGCCAAAGCTCTAAGGCCAATCATACCTCCCCAATCTTGCATAAACGCGGCTGCGTGGTGGAGATTGAGTTTATTAACGAACATCGTCATCCATTTGACATGGTTGGCGTAGGTATGAGTATCGGTACTGACAGGTTTATCTGATTTCCCAAACCCGATAAGGTCGGGTGCTATTACTCGGTAGCCTGCATCGACCAAAATCGGAATCATATGACGATATAGGTAGCTCCACGAAGGTTGTCCATGAAGAAGGAAAACAGTATTTGAGTTCTGTGTCCCTTCATCAACGTAATGCATGCGATAACCATCTATCTCTATGTAATGAGGTGAGAATGGATAGTCTGCTAGGTTGTCGAACGCTGAATCTGGTGTTCTTAGAAATGTCGATGGCATGATGGATCTCCTGTGTCCCTGCTTGATATAGACTTTAGAGGAGTTTTATGGACTAAAAAAGCATAGCTTTTATATCAACTTGGTCATAAAATTAGACCATGATTGCCCTCGAACATTTACACGTTATCCACGTGATTCATCAAGAAGGGAGTTTTCGCAAAGCAAGCGAGAAACTCTTTAAAGCTCGTTCTGCGGTTTCCTATTCGGTGAAACAAGTGGAAGAGTATTATCAAGTATCCATTTTTAGCCGCGATACCTATAGACCAGAACTGACTCGTGATGGGCAACTTCTCATGCCTAAAATTCAACAGTTATTGAATGCAGCGAACGAGTTTGATGTGTTTGCCAAGCAAATGACGGGGGAAGTTGAGCCAGAATTACGACTTAGCGTCGGCGCGATTTTCCCAATTGAAAAGGTGACGGGACTATTGACGCAGCTTAAGCAGCATTTCCCAGAGACAATATTGCACCTTAATATCGAAACGGCGTCTGGTGAACGTATGTTACTGGATGGACTGGTAGACATTGGCATTTATGCGGGTCTAACACAAGATACTCAAAGAGTTAGGTATCGACATATCGATCAGATCCGTTTACCTGCTTATATTTCCAATCAATCTTCAATCGCTATTCAAGCTGATATGACCGTTAAAGACTTGTTGAGCGTACCTCAAGTTGTGGTTAAGTCGTCTTATAAGACTAGCCCTGATTCAGGCATTTTAGAGGATACCGTTCACTGGTATGTCTCTGATCATCATACTAAAAAGTCTATTATCCGCAGTGGACTTGGCTGGGGACGATTATCAAGTGATGAAGTGCAAGCAGAAGGACTCGATAATTTAATAGAACTCAACTGCATTGATAAACTTGAAGTGCCGATTTATATGGCGTGCGCTAAAAATAAAGCGTTGGGACCCGTGGCTAAGATGATTTGGCACTACTTTGATGAAATGTCGACGACGTAATGTGCGATGAAATGATGCAAACCTGACAGGTCTGCATCGTCTTTCTTATTTTAAGCCATACTGACGTTGTTAAAAACGCTCTGTTCGAGTTTGTTGAGACGTTGATACAGATGCACTGTTTCACGAGCACTTTCTATTGCTTGTATGGTGGTCATCAAATGGTCTTGAGCATGAACCATCACTAGTGTGACCGGGATTTTACCTTCACCTTCATCGGCGCCTATTAATTCCGTTTGAACTAAATGAGCTTGACGAATTGCTTCATCTGCTTGATCTAGATAGCTTTGTGCTTGTTCAAACTGTCCGTCACGGGCACTTTTAATAGATTCCATGGATAGACTTCTAGCTTCACCTGCATTGCAGATTAAGCCCATGATGGTGATCTCAAGATCCATATTTGATACCCCTACTTAAGCTGTTTCACTGAGTGCTTCAATGGCTGTTGCCAGAACTTTCTCACCGCGCATTGCACCGTAATCCATAGGGTTGATCGCTAGGACTTTCTTGCCTTGCTCTGCCGCCAAGGCTGCAAATTCTTGTTGGCGGAATTTCACTTGTGGACCGAGTAAGAACACATCCCAGTCGGCTAGCTTTGTTTCGAATTCAGCAATTGGCACAGCCAATATTTCAGCGTCAATAGATTGATTTTTAGCAGCTTCTTCCATTTTTTTTACTAGGATAGAGGTCGACATACCCGCTGAACATAGTAATAGAATTTTCATCGTTGTTTCTCCTGTTATTGACACTTATTTGTGCTTTTTGTTGTCTCTAGTGTTACGGGTAACTATCAATTCGGCAATACGTGATCTATCAAAAGTGTTATCTAGCTCAAATTTGGTGAGTGATTAGGCTTTTTTTCGTGCTCAAGCTAACAATTATCCGGATTTTTCTTTGTTTTCTAGTTTTGTTACCCGTAATGTTACCCGTAACAAATATGAGCGACACGAATGGAAGGGGATACCTCGTGCTTAATAATGCGTTTACAGAAAAGCTCAATTACTGGGCGGGCTGGTTTACCAGCTTGAAATACGTGATGGCTATCAAACAAGCATTTGTCATGCTGATGCCAGTCATTATCGTTGGTGCGTTTGGCGTACTGATTTCTAACATGGTTATGGGTACTCAGTCAGGCCTTGCTGCTTTTGAAACATTTGCCTTTTTGGCTGAATACCGTCCAATCATGGGACAAATAAACTATGCGACACTGAACTTCTTGACCATCGGAGCCATCTTTATGATTGGTCTTGAGCTTGGCAAGCTTAATGGTCAAGTTAACGCTTACTCAGGTTTACTTGCGGTCATCTGTTTTGTGGCGGTCATTCCGACGACCTATGAAGTGGTTGTGGCAGGTGAAGCGTTTGAAGTGAGCAACGTTATTGCTCGCCAATATACCGATACTAAAGGATTATTCTTGGGTATGTTTATCGCAATCTTATCGGTTGAGGTATACAGCAAGCTTTTGAAAGTTAACGCTTTACAAATCAAGATGCCTGATTCGGTGCCACCAAATGTGGCGAACTCGTTCTCTGCATTGCTACCATCTATCATCACAGTTACTGCGATTGCTACGTTTGGTTTTGCGTTCTACGAGATTTCGGGAATGACGCTTTACGATGCAACGTACGCTGCGATTCAACGTCCGCTTGAAGGCGCTATCCAAAGTCTACCTGGTGTGCTTCTACTGATGTTCCTAGCTCAGGTTTTCTGGGTAGTTGGTATTCATGGTAACCAAATGATCAAGCCTCTACGTGAGCCGCTGCTGCTTGGTGCGATTGCTGCGAACATGACAGCGTATGAAAACGGTGAAGAAATTCCGAACATCATCACGATGCCTTTCTGGGACATCTACATGAGTATTGGTGGTTCAGGTGTAACGATTGGTCTACTTGTCGCGGTATTCTTGGTATGTAAGAAACGTAAAGATATGCGCGAGATTGCCAAGCTTTCTGTAGGTCCAGGTGCATTCAATATCAACGAGCCGGTGGTGTTTGGTATGCCTATCATGCTTAACCCGATTCTAGCGATTCCATTCATTATTACACCGCTAATTACCGGTATGATTGGTTACTACGCAACGGCAATTGGTTTTGCGGGTAAAGCCGTAGTGATGATTCCGTGGACTTGTCCACCGATTCTCAGCTCTTGGCTCGCAACGGGCGGTTCCTTAGGCGCGGTGGCAACCCAGATAGCGTGTATTATCACGTCGATTCTTATCTACCTACCTTTTGTGAAAGTTTGCGAAAACCAATTCAAAGAGCAGCTCGATAATCTAGAAAACGAGCAACAAACTGAAACTAAAGAAGCTGTCGCTTAAGGAGCCGTAATGACTCAATACTCTATGAAGTTTCCTGAAGGTTTTATTCTTGGTGCAGCAGCGTCTGCATGGCAAACCGAAGGTTGGAGTGGCAAGAAAGACAGCCAAGATTCTTATATTGATGCTTGGTACAAGAATGACCGAAAAGTCTGGCACAACGGTTATGGGCCAGCAGTCGCGACCGATTTCTACAACCGTTATGTTGAAGATATTGACCTAATGCAGGTGGTGGGTTTAACCCACTACCGCAGCTCCATCAACTGGTCTCGTTTTATGCTTGATTATGAGCAGGGGATTGTAGATGAAGAGTATGCAGATTACGTTGATAAGGTCATTGATACCATGCTTGCGAAAGGTATCGAGCCGATGTTCTGCTTGGAGCATTACGAGCTGCCCGCTAATTTGCTCGAACACTACGGTGGCTGGAGCTCGCCGAAAGTGGTTGATATGTTTGTGCACTACGCGGAGGAAGTGTTCAAGCGTTACGCTCATAAGGTGAAGTACTGGTTTAGTTTCAATGAGCCTATCGTGGTACAAACCCGAGTGTATCTTGATGCGATTCGTTACCCGTACGAGCAAGACACCAATAAGTGGATGGTGTGGAATCATGCCAAAAACTTGGCGACGGCAAAAATCGTTAAAGCTTATCGTGACCAAGGCTACGACGGAAAAATCGGCGTGGTGTTAAACCCTGAAGTGACCTATCCACGTTCTAGTGCGGTGCATGACAAGCGAGCGGCTGAAATCTACGATTTGTTCTACAATCGTGTGTTTTTAGACCCGGCTATCAAAGGAGAATATCCGGCGGAGTTGTTGACGTTATTGAGAGGCAATGGCATTGACTTCGCACCAACGGAAGAAGACCTTGCGATCATCAAACATAATACTGTGGACTTTATTGGAGCTAACCTCTACTACCCACACAGAGTGAAAGCACCGGAAGCGGAATGGCCAAAGCACGTGCCGTTTCATCCGAAAAAGTACTTTAGCGGCTTTGACTTACCGGGTAGAGAAATGAACTTCTCACGAGGTTGGGAGATCGATCCGGCTATTGTTTACGATATGGCGATGCGCATTAAAAATGAGTATGGCAATATCGAGTGGATCTTGAGTGAAAATGGTATGGGTATTGAAAATGAAGCTCAGTTCAAAGATGAACAAGGCCAGATTCAAGATGACTACCGTATTGATTTTATCTCAAGGCACTTGTTCCATTTGCTAAGAGCGATCGAAGATGGCGCAAACTGTAAAGGCTACATGCTTTGGGCGTTCACGGACAATGTCTCACCTATGAATGCTTTCAAGAACCGCTATGGTTTGGTAGAGATTGATCTGGAAGACAATCGGAATCGTCGGGTGAAAAAATCCGGCCAATGGTATAAAACCTTGTCTGAGACTCGATGTTTAGATATCAATCTGGATGATGAGTACCGTTAAACCCTAATATCGGCGAGTTTACATACTCGCCGTTCTTTTCTCCCAATTTTGTTTGTCCTGTCTGATATTACTAGCTATCTATTTGAATCTGATATAAAAATCGTTATTCTTCAACCGTCCCTACCTAGAGATTTGGATAACCGTTAGTTCATTAACTGCAAAAATGTTACAGTAACATTCACTACTACTTGAGAATTCGTTGAATGACTATGGAAGCAAAACGTTCACGCCCAACTTTGCAAGATATTGCTGATAGAGTGGGTATCACTAAAATGACGGTAAGTCGCTACATGCGCAATCCAGATTCGGTCGCCCAAGCGACTCGCGATAAAATCGCTCAAGTGGTTGAAGAGCTGGGATATATCCATAATAGAACGCCTGCGATGCTGTCGAAGTCGTCGAGCAAAGCGATTGGTATACTGCTGCCTTCATTGTCTAACCAAGTATTTTCTAGCTTCGCGCAAGGTGTTGAGCAGGTAACTAACCTCAATGGTTACGATACCTTGATCGCTCACTACAGCTACGATCGCGATGTGGAAGAAAAGAAAATCGAATCTTTCCTTTCTTATCAAGTAGATGGCCTAATTCTGACGGATACCAATCATACTGAGCGTACGCTGCAAATGATAAAAACCGCAGGTATTCCTGTAGTAGAAGCCATGGACTTGCCGGTTAATCCTATTGATATGGCGGTCGGTTTGGATCATATGCAGGCGGCTTACGAAGTAGTGAAGCAAATGATAGCCAAAGGAAAGCGCAACATTGCTTATTTTGGTGCTCGCCTAGATACCCGAACTCAGCTACGTATGCACGGCTATGATAAAGCAGTTACTGAGGCTGGGTTGGAACCTTTACACGTATTAACCAAAGAGCACTCTAGTTTTGCTTTGGGCAGTACTTTGCTCGACAAAGCTCTGCTAATTCAACCAGAGCTTGATGGCGTATTCTGCACCAACGATGATATTGCGATTGGTACCATAATGGCGTGTCGTGCTAAGCAACAACGTGTTCCTGAGGACATCAGCGTCGTTGGTTTTAACGCTTTGGATATGGGTAAAGTGATTAGCCCAACCTTGGCAAGTATTGATACACCACGATTTGAGATTGGAAAAAAGAGCGCCGAGTTATTGCTATCGGCGCTATCAGGAGCCCCAAGCGAGCAAAAAGTTTTTGATATGGGCTTTACGATTACTGAGGGAGAGAGTCTCTAACTCAAAATCTCGCTTAATTAAAACTTGGGGGTAGGCTCGCGGGGTCAACATGGTTTAGTCAGCAAAGAGGAAACTCGCTCCTCGGTCTGCCGCCGAGACGTTCTGGCGACAAGTTGCAAACAGGTCTCTGCCCCAAGTCTGTTGATGGATTTCGCTATCATGAGTCTGTAGAGGTCGACTCTCGATACCTTCAAGCACTCTGAGTTCTCCACGGTGGCAATCTAATCGAATCCTATCCCCATCTTGTATACGTGCAATGTTCCCACCTCGTAGGGCTTCTGGCGATACATGAATCGCTGCTGGGATTTTCCCCGACGCGCCAGACAGCCTACCATCAGTCACCAAGGCGACGTTAAAACCTTTTTTTTGGATATTGCCAAGCAATGGCATCAGTTTATGCAGCTCAGGCATGCCGTTAGCTGCGGGGCCATTAAAACGCACGACGACCACGCAGTCGCACTCGAGTTCGCCTCGCTGATAGGCTGCTTCCACTTGGTTCTGATCGTTAAATACTCTGGCTGGTGCTTCGATGATCTGGTGCTCTGGTTTTACCGCCGACACTTTAACGATAGCTTGCCCTAAGTTACCTGATACTTGCTTTAGCCCGCCCGTTTTTTGGTAATACTGCTTGTCATTAGCGATAACCTCAGGGTTTTTCGTCCCATTAGAGCGTAACCAAGTGAGAGCCTGCTCATCAGATTGAGTGTCTAATTCCGGGTAGCAAAGCTGATCTTCAAAACGGCCAAATGCCGTCACGGTATTGCGATGCAGTAACCCTTGCTGGTTGAGTCTGGTTAATAGAGCAGGGACACCGCCCGCTGCATGAAACGCATTGATATCACTGGTGCCATTCGGGTAAATATTGACGACCAGAGGTACGATGTCGGAAAGATCGTTGATGTCTTGCCAAGTTAGTAGCAAGCCTGCAGCTCGGGCGACGGCAATCATATGAATGCTGTGATTCGTGCTACCACCAGAAGCGAGTAGGGCTACCACACCGTTAATCAAGTTATTTGCTGAGACTACGTCACACAGTGGGCGATAATTTGCTGAGCCTGCAAGACTACTGGCGATTCGCTTCGCGGCATCTTGTGTTAATGCAGTTCGCAGCGGGGAATCTGGTGGTACAAACGCGCTACCTGGCAGCATTAACCCCATGGCTTCAAACACTAATTGATTGGTATTGGCGGTGCCAAAGAAGGTACAGGTACCACTGCTGTGGTAAGCACGACATTCCATCTCTAGCAGTGAATCTTTCCCAAGCTCTCCGGCGGCGTGTTGTTGGCGAATCGTGACCTTCTCTTCATTAGAGATTCCCGTTGCCATTGGACCTGAGGGAATAAACGCAGTGGGAAGATGGCCATACGCCAGCGCGCCCATTAATTGACCGGGCGCTATCTTGTCGCAAATACCAAGCAGCAAGTTACCATCAAACATATTGTGGCTGAGTGAGAATGCGGTGCTTTGGGCGATAAGATCGCGTGAAAACAGTGACATATCCATACCTGGCTGTCCTTGTGTGACACCGTCGCACATGGCGGGAACACAGCCAGCGACTTGCGAGGTATGGCCTAACGGACTTAACGCTTGTTGGATGAGTTCCGGATAACTATCATAAGGCTTATGAGCGCTCAACATGTCGTTGTATGACGAGATGATAGCCAAATTGGCGCTGGTGTTGTTGAGTAAGGACTGTTTGTCCGCATCGCACGCGGCAGCTACGGCGTGTGCAAGGTTGCCACACGAGAGTTGCGAGCGCCCTTTGCCTGCTTGTTTTTGTTGTTCAATATTCGCCAAATATTGTTGTCTTAATTTGGCACTGCGCTGCTCGATACGCTGCGTAACGGCCAGTATGATTGTATGAGTCATGATACAACCTCAAGCGTGGCATTAGACAATTGGCTGCGGATATCACGAACAGCGGTGTGAATCACGCGTTCTAGTGGCATGTCGATTGGTACGGTCACGACATCGAGTTCACAATCAGGGCGTTCTAGAGCTTCAAATTGACTTTGCAGGAGGGAGCCTTTCATAAAATGCCCTCCTCGTTGTTCGACACGTTGTCGAATAAGCTCAAACTCACCATCTAAGAACACAAAGATCAGGTTATTGTTCCCAAGTCTTAATGTGTCGCGGTACCCTTTTTTAAGTGCAGAGCAAACAATAACACCATGCTCATTCTTGCGTCCTAGGCTGTAGGCTGCATCGTTAATACGCGTCAACCATGGCGCTCTGTCATCATCACTCAGCGGTATGCCTGCGGCCATTTTGTCGATATTGCTTCTCGGGTGAAGATCATCGCCATCGATAAACTTTGCGCCTAATACATCGGCAATCCCTTTGCCTACCGTGCTCTTACCTGAGCCAGAAACTCCCATCACAATAATGCACTTCCCCAAGTTCCCTCCTCACGAATCAAAATTTGATCCAATCCGCACAATTCAATTAATTCACAAACTGGACTTCATATTATCGATGTTACTGGTAACATGATACCGGTAACTTTTAATGTTGTGAACAAGAGCACATCCAGTTAAAAAACTTAATTACAGCCGAAATGAGGCTGGCATAGTGTTCATAAAATGCTAGCTCATCGGTTCACGATGTACGATTTAAGGGGTAACAATGTCGGTATTTCCAGAGAACTTTTTATGGGGCGGAGCTATCGCTGCTAACCAAGCTGAAGGTGGACACTTAGAGGGTGGCAAGGGCCTAACGACGGTCGATATGATTCCATATGGAGATAATCGTATGCCAATTAAACTGGGTCTGCGTGAGCAAGTAACGCTCGATGAATCAGAGTTTTATCCAAGCCATGGGGCTATCGACTTCTATCACCGTTACAAAGAAGACATTGCGCTATTAGCCGAAATGGGGTTCAAAGTGTTCCGTACCTCCATTGCGTGGGCAAGAATCTTCCCTAAAGGCGATGAGCTAGAACCTAATCAAGAAGGTATAGCTTACTACCGAGATCTGTTTCGTGAATGTCAGAAGCATGGTATTGAACCTCTTGTTACCTTATGCCATTTCGACGTGCCAATGCACTTGGTGAACACCTATGGCTCGTGGCGCAGTCGTGAAATGATTGGTTTTTTTGAGCGCTATGCTCGTACTTGTTTTGAAGCATTTGATGGTTTGGTTAAGTATTGGCTCACATTCAATGAAATCAATATCTTGCTAGCAAGCCCGTTCTCTGGTGCTGGCCTACTATTTAAAGAAGGTGAGAATAAAGAGCAGGTGAAATATCAAGCAGCGCACCATGAGCTTGTGGCAAGTGCCCTAGTGACCAAAATTGCCCATGAGATTAACCCTGATAACCAAGTGGGTTGCATGTTAGCGGGTGGCAACTTCTATCCGTATTCCTGCAAACCAGAAGATGTCAAAATGGCGCTTGATAAAGATCGTGAGAACCTCTTCTTTATTGACGTCCAAGCGAGAGGCTATTACCCATCTTATGCTCAAAGAACGTTCTTCGAAAAAGGCGTGGAGCTAGAGATTCATGACGGCGACTTGGAGATTCTAAAGCATACTGTGGACTTTATTTCCTTCAGTTACTACGCCTCTCGCTGCGCTTCCGCCGATATGAATAAAGGCAACACCAGTGAAGCTAATGTCGTGAAGTCGGTTCGTAATCCACACCTTGAAGCCAGCGATTGGGGCTGGGTTATCGACCCTCTCGGCCTGCGTATCGCCATGAACACCCTTTATGACCGTTACCAGAAGCCGTTGTTTTTAGTGGAAAATGGTCTTGGAGCCAAAGATGTGATGGAAGCGAATGGCGAGATTAACGATGACTACCGCATCGACTATCTGCGCGCTCATATCAAAGCGATGGGAGAGGCCATTGAAGATGGTGTGCCTTTGATAGGCTATACGCCTTGGGGGTGCATTGATTTGGTCGCAGCATCCACTGGAGAAATGAGTAAACGCTATGGCTTTATCTACGTTGACCGTGACAACAAAGGTAATGGTACGTTGAACCGTTCTCGTAAGAAGTCGTTCTTCTGGTATAAAAAAGTGATCGAATCCAACGGTGAGGATTTGTCATAACCTCCGTTCCTCATTGGTGATTATAAAGGGATGCCTATGTGCATCCCTTTTTTGGGTTTTAAAACTGAGGGGAATGTTTAGCGAGAACGAAACAATATGTTAATTTGGTTGCAGATTGTAACGGCTCATTTTGTCTAACTCGATGTGACCTTGTATTAATTTTGTTAATAAGCGTAGAAAACAGCAAAAAGCTCGGAGTTTTTGACAAGTAATTCCTTAACACTCAAAATACACTGCCTGCCATTGTAGTAGTCCAGTCGTCTTTTGCGGCTGAGTAGAGATTGAGGAACACACATGTTTACAGCAACAGATGTGCTAAAAACGGAGTTTGTCGAGCAGCCGCTTGAACAGCTCTGGTCACTGATCTCTCCACTTTACATGGTGGATGAGTCTCAATGGTTGAAACAGCTTTTACCTCTGGCGACGCCGCAAGGCGATGAAGCCCAGCAAATCCCACAGAAAACCACCGAGCTTATCGAAGCCATCCGTGCCGATAAAAATGCCATTCAAATGATTGATGCTTTGCTGCTTGAGTACAGTTTAGATACTCAAGAAGGCATTTTGTTGATGTGTTTAGCAGAAGCGTTAATGCGTATTCCTGATTCTGCAACGGCTGATGCGCTTATTCGCGACAAACTGAGTGTCGCTGATTGGAAATCTCACCTGAAAAATTCTGACTCTGTGTTTGTCAATGCGTCAACATGGGGTCTTATGCTGACGGGCAAAGTTGTCGGGCTTGCTGAGTCTGAATCACAAAGCCCAGCTAAAGCGGTGAACCGTTTAGTCAACAAATTCTCAGAACCTGTGATTCGTAAAGCCATGTATCAGGCCATGAAGATCATGGGTCATCAGTTCGTATTGGGTCGCAGCATTGGTGAAGCTCAGAAGAATGGTAAAAAGATGCGTGATCGCGGTTTTACCTACTCTTATGACATGCTGGGCGAAGCGGCGCTCACTAAATCTGATGCTGACAAGTATTTCAAAGACTACTTGATGGCGATCGAAGCAGTAGGCAGTGATAAATACGGCTTAGATACTAGTCCAGCACCATCAGTTTCAATCAAGCTGTCGGCACTTCACCCTCGCTACGAAGTCGCTAACGAAGAGCGCGTGCTAACTGAGCTTTGTGATACGTTAACTCAGCTTCTTACTCGAGCGCGAGAGCTGGATGTAGCGATTACGATTGATGCGGAAGAAGCTGACCGTCTTGAGCTATCACTTAAATTATTTGAGAAAGTGTATCGTAGCGACGTGGCGAAAGGGTGGGGCAAGTTTGGTCTGGTGATTCAAGCTTATTCTAAGCGTGCACTCCCTGTTTTGGTTTGGGTCAACGGCTTAGCAAAACAGCAAGGCGACCTGATTCCACTTCGCTTGGTGAAAGGGGCGTATTGGGACAGCGAAATCAAATGGTCTCAGCAAGCGGGCTATGATGCGTACCCTGTCTATACCCGTAAAGAAGCGACCGATGTTGCATACCTAGCGTGTGCTCGATTCCTATTGAGTGAAAACGTGCGTGGCAATATTTTCCCGCAGTTTGCGAGTCACAATGCACACACAGTGACGGCTATTGCGACAATGGCTCAGCACACCGATTACGAATTCCAGCGTCTACATGGTATGGGTGATTCACTCTATGACCATGTGATGGATACGCATAAACAGCCAGTACGAATTTACGCACCAGTGGGTAGTCACAAAGACTTGCTGCCATACCTAGTGCGTCGTCTGTTGGAAAACGGTGCAAACAGCAGCTTCGTTCACCGCCTTGTTGATGCGCGTTGTCCTGTTGATAGCTTAACTGTTCATCCGGTAGACGCATTGCTTGCCAATGACACCCTACACAACGCTAATATCGATCTACCTCCCGCTATTTTTGCCGAGCGTAAAAACTCTGTGGGTGTGAACGTCGATATTGAGAGCGAAGTGAAAGACTACGAACACAAAGTCGAACTGTTCCGAGCTAAGCAGTGGCAAGGTGCTCCGATCATTAATGGTCAATCGCAATACGAAAGCATGATCAAGGAAGGTGCTAGCGTTGATACGATCACTGCGGCTTATGATCGCCGTATTGTCGTGGGGCAGGTGGCTATGGCTAACCTTGATCATGTTTCCGAAGCTATCCGAGTAGCAGAGCAAGGTTTCACTAGTTGGTCGCAGACGCCATATGCTGAGCGTGGTCAGTGCTTACTAACACTGGCAGACAAGCTAGAAGAAAACCTGCATGAGTTGGTGGCGATTTGCCATCAGGAAGCGGGTAAGACCATTCACGACAGTATTGATGAAGTGCGCGAAGCGGTCGATTTCTGTCGTTACTATGCGAAACAGCCACATATTTTTGAAACGCAATCCGTGCTTGGCTTTGACGGTCAGTCAAAAACGCTGACACGCGGCGGACGAGGTGTGTTTGTTTGTATTAGTCCGTGGAACTTCCCACTGGCGATTTTCTTAGGTCAGGTCACGGCAGCACTGGTTGCGGGTAACACCGTTGTAGCTAAACCTGCGGAGCAAACTTCTCTTATCGCTGTACGTGCTGTTGAGCTAATGCTTGAAGCAGGCTTCCCAGCTGAGGTGATTCAACTGATTACAGGACGCGGCGCTGATGTGGGTCAGGCGTTAACCTCTCACGCGGCGATTGCTGGCGTAGCCTTTACTGGCTCTACGCCAACGGCTCAGCGCATCAATAGCACACTTGCGGCACGCCAAGTTGCGCCAGTACCATTTATTGCAGAAACCGGCGGTCAAAATGCAATGATTGTTGATTCGACCGCACTGCCTGAGCAAGTCGTTCGCGACGTTGTTCGCTCTGCCTTCGCTTCTGCCGGACAGCGCTGTTCTGCGTTACGTGTTCTGTTTATTCAAGAGGATATTGCGGAGCGCGTTATTAACCTGATTCAGGGTGCAATGGATGAGCTTAAAGTGGGCTTGCCATATCTGCATGCTACCGATGTGGGCCCAGTAATTGATGCTAACGCGAAGCAAAAACTACTGGCGCATATTGACGCGATGACAAAACAAGGCAACAAAGTGGCGCAACTGTCACTTGATGCTGAGTGCGAAGAAGGGGATTTTGTACCGCCTTGTGCGTTTGAAATCTCCGATATCTCTGTGCTAACGGAAGAACATTTCGGCCCTATTCTCCATATCGTTCGCTTCAAAGCATCTGAACTACCAAAAGTGGTTGAGAGCATCAACGCCACAGGCTTTGGCTTGACGCTAGGTGTCCACAGCCGTAATGAATCGACGTATGAGTGGGTAGAAAAACACGCTCGAGTAGGGAACTGCTACATCAACCGCGATCAAGTCGGTGCTGTGGTGGGGGTTCAACCATTTGGAGGACAGGGTCTCTCTGGAACTGGACCAAAAGCAGGTGGCCCACACTACCTATATCGCTTTACTGATGTCATTAACGCCAACGCTAATCAAGCGGCGAAATAAGGAGAAAAATCATGGTCAATAACGCAACTATTTTCTCCGATGTTTTGACAGCATGGGAAGGTTGGAATCTTACCGATTTTGCTGGACAACGTGAGTGCTTACTTTCTGCTCAGCGTAATATGAATGAACTGAACGCTACGCTCGCTAGCGTGATGGCATTCCATATTCAACAAGCCAATGTGCTATTAGCTAACCCGCATGTGATGCCGGGGCCGACGGGTGAAACCAATGAGCTTTATGCGGCGGGACGTGGTGTGGTTTTAGTGGTTCTTGAGAGCGAAGAAGCACAAGCTAAGATCGCGGCAATGGCGCAAATTACAGCGGCACTTATCGCTGGTAATGGTGTCATTGTTTGTTCTGGGAACGACAAGTTTAATCAAATTTTAAAATCGGCGGTCGAGCGTTCTCAACTGCCTACTAACCTAGTTCAATTTGTGGCTTTAGAAGAAGCCTCCACCTTTATCGATTTCGATGTACGAGTGGTGGGTCTTGTTGGCTCTAAAGACACTGAATGGCAGGTTAACCATCAACTGGCTAATCGCGATGGAGCGATAGGTCTTTTGGTGTCTGAGACGGATTTAGCGCTGCTGCCTGTGGCGCACGATCCGAATCTAGTGTTGAGGTTCATAACAGAAAGAACAAGAACCATCAATATTACAGCAGTGGGGGGCAACGCTACTTTGCTTGAGCTTGGTAGCTAGTGACATAAGGTCACGGACCCCTACCAGCCTCCAACATCACCGTTATGTTGGAGGCTGTATTCTAGGATGAGGAAATAATAATGATTCAAAATAGCTTCGCTATTACAACTACTTTCATCGCTTATTTGGCGTTGATGCTCGCTATCGGTGTGATTGCTTACAAGCGCACGGCCAATTCTAGCGACTACTTTCTAGGTGGTCGTTCATTAGGACCATGGCCAGCGGCTTTGTCAGCAGGTGCATCGGATATGAGTGGCTGGCTACTGCTAGGTCTTCCTGGCTACGCGTATGCAGCAGGTATTGAAGCTTTCTGGCTTGCTGGCGGCTTGCTGGTAGGTACTTGGCTAAACTGGCTAATCTGTGCAAAACGACTACGTACTTACAGTATTACTACTGACGCACTGACCCTGCCTGAATATTTGTCTCGTCGTTTTAACGACAATTCAAAAGTGATTCAGGTTGTATCTGCGTTCTTCATTTTGCTTTTCTTCCTTTTCTATACCAGTTCTGGTCTAGTGGCAGGTGGTAAACTGTTTGAAACAGTATTTGGCTTGGATTACACCATTGCCGTCATCATCGGTACGGTATGTGTTGTGTCGTACACGTTATTCGGTGGCTTCCTAGCAGTATCTTGGACTGACTTAGTTCAGGGCCTATTGATGGCAGCGGCACTGATGATTGTTCCTGTGATTGGGATGCAAGGTGGATTCGGTCAGTTAACGTCTGATCTTGAAGCCATTAATCCAGAGCTTCTCACTCTATGGAATGACACTAAAGGCCAGCCGCTATCTGCAATCGCTATCATCTCTCTAGTGGCATGGGGCCTAGGTTACTTTGGTCAGCCACACATCCTCGCGCGTTTTAAAGCATCTCGTTCAAACAAAGACTTAACAACTGCTCGTCGTATTGCTGTCATTTGGTCTGCGCTGTCTATGCTTGGTGCGATGCTAGTGGGTGTTGTAGGTCTAGTTTACACTACAGGCACTGGTGGCGATGTACTGGCAGATGGTGAGAAAATCTTCATGTTACTAGTTAATGCGCTGTTCCACCCAGTAGTCGCTGGTATCCTATTGGCGGCAATTTTAGCAGCTATTATGAGTACAGCGGATTCTCAGCTATTGGTGTCTTCGTCGGCGTTGGCAGAAGATTTCTACAAGCAAATCATCAACAAAGATGCAACATCTGAGCAAGTAGTGATGGTAGGTCGTGTCGGCGTTATCTTACTGTCAATTATCGCACTGGTTCTTGCGATGACGCCAGACAGCTCGGTACTTGGTCTAGTATCTTATGCGTGGGCTGGGTTCGGTGCTGCCTTTGGTCCAGCTATCCTACTAAGCCTATACTGGTCTGGTATGAACCGTAATGGTGCTATCGCGGGTATTTTAGTCGGTGGTGTGACTATCGTGGTTTGGAAACAGCTAACCGGCGGTATCTTCGATATCTACGAAATCGTTCCTGGATTTATCCTATCTTGGATTGCGATTATGGTAGTTAGCTCAATGACTGGCGGCCCAGACAAAGCGGTTCAAGCTCAGCATGAAGCGTTTGAGAAGAACTTGGTTGAGTTAGATTAAGAAATTATCAGTCTCTATGTGTGAAAATAGCCTCCATAATTAAGGGAGGCTATTTTTTTACCAAGATTTTTAGGCTATGAATCTAAATCGCTTTTATCACGCTGCTCTAACCACATCGCATTGATGATCCCGAAGGAACATGCGAGCAACACACCCAAAACCCAACAGATATACCACATACGTCTTATCTCCCTAGTACAGCGATGTGCTGTTGTCTTCAATGAATTGCTTGTCGATTCGGCCGAACAACTTGTAGTAACACCAAGTCGTGTATCCAAGGATTACAGGGACAACCACAACGGCGACCACTGAGATGATGCTGAGTGTTTTGTAGCTTGAGGTGGCATCCCACAACGTCAAGCTGTGAGAAGGTACTAAGCTTGATGGAATAATCATTGGAAACAGTGCAATGCCCGCGGTCAATATGATGGTTAGAATCGCCAAACTCGAGCACAAAAATGCCCAGCCAGCGCGCTTAGCCATGGACAGCAGCGCTGAGCAAAGCAGCATAGCGCATGCCATGAGAGGTACGATAAATAACGCAGGATAGCGAACAAAGTTATGCAGCATACTACTAGCGACAACCGAGACCTCTTTGCTAACTGGGTTTGAAACGCCATTGGTATCGATAAGGCTTTGGATGATATAGCCATCTTGGCCATTAGCGATGACGCCACCGACAACGAACATAATCAGCGCGGTACATGCTGTCCACACTGCTATGGACCGAGCTCTTTCATTAAGCTCCTCTACCGTTTTCAGTTGCAGGAAGGTAGCTCCTTGAAGCAGGGTCATGGCAACCGCAATGACACCGCACACAATGGGTAGTGGAGTAAACAAGCTCCAAAATCCGCCCTTATAACTGATCATCAGCAATTCATTGAGCTCGAACGGCAGACCTATAAACAAATTACCAAAACCAATACCAAATACCAATGGTGGTACGAGACCACTCATCGTTAGCGCAACATCACAAGCGAGTCGCCATCTAGGGTCGTCAATTTTGTTTCGATAATCCATACCAATAGGGCGTAACCATAGCGCGGCAAGAACAAGAACCAGCGCCAAGTAAAAACCAGAGAAAGCTGTGGCATAGACCGCGGGCCAGATGGCGAATATCGCTCCCCCCGCGGTAATTAACCAAACTTGGTTACCGTCCCAATGTGGCGCGATGCTATTAATCATAACTCTGCGTTCAACATTACTTTTACCGGCGATAGGCAGTAGTGCGGCGACGCCCATATCGAAGCCGTCGGCGATAGCGAAGCCGATGATCAATATGCCGACAATCGCCCATGTGAAAAGGCGGAGTGTTTCATAATCAAACATATAGCCTCCTTATTTGTAGTTGTCGATAAGATTGTCGAGTGAGTGGTTTTGTTCGTGATAATAACGCCCAGTTTTCAGGACACTTGGCCCGCGACGGGAGAACTTCACCATCAAATACATCTCAGCAATAAGGAACAGGGTATAGAGTATGTAAACGGCTCCTAGCGAAATCCAAATATCACTGGCCGCCAAGTCCGATGTGGCCATACTGACAGGCAGAACTTCTCCAATGGCCCACGGTTGTCGGCCATACTCAGCGACAAACCATCCAGCTTCACAGGCTATCCATGGCAATGGAATCGCCCAAAGCACCGATTTAAGTAGCCATCGTTGACTGCCGATTTTCTGACGGCAAACTTGAATAAACGAAAAGCCAATCAGCGCGAACATCAAGACGCCACACACCACCATAATTCTGAAGCTCCAGAACAGTGGTGCGACTTGCGGAATGGTGTCTTGTGTAGCCGTTTTTATTTGTTGTTCGCTGGCATCAGAGACATTGGGCGCATATTTCTTCAGCAGAAGGCCGTAGCCAAGGTCAGACTTAACGTCATTGAACTTAGCGATGTTCTCGGCGGTTTTATCACCACTTCTTAAACGCTGGAGTAAACCATAGGCGATCATTCCGTTGCGGATTCGTTGTTCGTTGATTGCCATGAGATCCCTAATACCCAACACAGGTTTATCCAAAGAGCGTGTTGCGATAATGCCCATGAGATAGGGGATCTTAAGCGCATAATCGGTTTCCATGGTTTCTTGATTGGGAAGTCCGAATACGGTAAATGAAGCTGGTGCTTCTTCGGTGTGCCACTCCGCTTCAATCGCTGCGAGCTTAACCTTTTGAACATCGCCAAGTTCATAGCCAGATTCATCGCCGAGCATAAGTGTGGAAAAGATGGCAGCCATGCCGAACGAACAGGCAATAGCAAATGAACGTTTTGCAAATGCCACGTCCCGATTTTTCAGCAAGTAGTAAGCGCTGATACCCATGATAAATAGTGCACCGGTGGTATAACCTGCGGCGACGGTATGAACGAATTTCACTTGTGTCACCGGGTTGAAAATCACGTCGGTGAAACTGGTCATTTCCATACGCATTGTTTCAAAGTTGAACTCGGCACCGACAGGGTTTTGCATCCAACCATTGGCCATCAAAATCCAAAGACCAGAGAAATTTGACCCCAGTGCTGTAAGCCAAGTAACAGTGAGGTGTTGACGCTTACTTAACCGATCCCAACCAAAGAAGAACATCCCGACCAATGTCGATTCAAGAAAAAAGGCGACTAGCGCTTCAATCGCGAGTGGGGCTCCAAAGATGTCACCAACATAGTGAGAGTAATAGGAGCAGTTGGTACCAAATTGAAACTCCATGGTTAAGCCTGTTGCAACCCCGACGGCAAAGTTGATTCCAAAGAGTTTGCCCCAGAACTTGGTCATATCCTTGTAAATGGTTTTGCCCGTCATCACATAGACCGATTCCATTATGGCCAGCAAGAATGATAACCCTATGGTGAGAGGCACGAATATAAAATGATAAAGCGCGGTACTGGCAAATTGCAGACGCGACAGATCAACGACATCTGTTAACATAGCATCCCCTTCCCGCTACGCGCGTAGCGGGCAGAAATAGTAGAAAGATAGGTTTTTATTTGGTGATTAAGCGTTTACAGGCTTGCTTAGATAGGGCTTTTTTAGCCAGTAATCGAGGCTTAGATAACGGCCACCACCGTAGACAAATAGCACCATTAACATCACGAAGTAGGTGGCAGCGAATTCCATACCGTTGTTGAGCATAACCGGGTCGCCAAGTTCGGTAATGTAGTTATAGCGACCTGGAAAGTTCTCAGCCAACCAAGTGATAAAACCATTTAGACGAATGGTCGATTCCATACTCCCTGTGGCAATTGCATCCCAGCCATGTTTCCAATGCACCATGGCACTGGCCACACTCATCATAAAAATCATTGGAATCGCGATAATGCGAGTGAACAAGCCTAAGGCAATACAGATACACCCGACGACTTCAGTGGCAGCAGCGAGGAACGCAAGAAGTTCTGGAAACGGGAGGTTCAGTCCACCGTCTGCTACGGGGGCGCCAAACCAGGCAACCGTGCCTGCGAATCCCAGTACTTTAGAGCGCGCTCCGACATAGATGACCGGAACCAAGAAAAGACGAATAGACAGTAGAACCAAAAAGTCGATTTTTCGGCACTTGTCGATAAGGTTGTCATACCAAGTTAAGACTGACTTAATCATTTTATTCTCCTAGGGTGTTGATGTTTAACAACCCGAGATGGGTGAAATGTTGTATCCAAAGGCGTACATCGAAATCGGCGAGTTGAGCTTCAGTTTGTTGTTGGAATGTCTGTAAGCTCGAACAATATGAGGGCTGAAGGATCTGAATCAGCGCCACATCGATAGGCCGAAGTTTTTGTGAGACAACGTGATGTTGAGCGTTTCGAAATACCGCGTAGTAGTTTGATGGGGTGCTATTGGTTATTTGTATCGAGCGACTCGACACCTCAAAAGGTAACTCCACTAAGCGCAGTGTGGGATTGCAGCTCAGGGTGTATTGCTCAGGGCTCTGATACACAATGTCACTGCAAGGTTTGAGATTGATTCGAGCTTGGTCAATTTCTGCGCTGAAGGCGATCCATTCGTACTCAAGTACCATAAGGTCAAATTGGTTGACCCAAGTACCATGCTGAATGAACTGCACGAACTCTGTCGCGATGTGATGAAACTCAGGTTCCATTGCACAGTGCTGCAACAGAAAGTCATCCACTAACTGAGCCAAGTCTTGATGACCGACTCGCTCAACGAAAAAAGGAAAGGTGTTGCATACGACACCAAAAACGTTGTCGCGAATAAATTCACCGTATTGGCATCCCTCAGTGCGACCTAATCGTACCTTCTGCGCAAGTGCTTCAGTTTGCTGAAGCATCAGTCCTGGAGGGCTAAGCATAGAGGACCCCACTTTCAGAAAGCTGGACTTGTCGTTCTGCAGCTTTGACAACTGCATGGATGTCTCGTAGTTCTTCAGTAAGGACGACAAGCGGTGGCACGTTGTGGTCTCTTTCTAACAGCAGTGGTTTGTTGCCGTGGAGGTTAAACACATAGTGAGCCAACTCAATTACTGAATCAGGGACGGGTTTGCCATGAGTATCGAGTAATGACTGGTCGCTCTGCTGCAGATGTCCTGCAATGTGGTAATAGCGAATCGCGTCGCTCGGCAAACTTTGCAGCATCTCATAAGCATCAAAACCGTGGTTGATGCTGTTGACGTAGACATTATTGATATCCAGCAGCATCTGACAGCCGGATTTCTCGATAAGCTCTGCAAAGAACTCTCCTTCGGGAATGTCGTTGTCATAATTGTGATAAAACGAGATGTTTTCGAGCACCAAAGGCCTAGCGACCACGTCTTGCACGCGTTGGATTCGAGAGACTAGATAGTCGATATTCCCCCTGCTTCTTGGGATCGGCAGTAGGTCATAAAGGTAGCCCTGACTGTCACGAGAGAAACTCAAATGGTCGCTGTAAATCTCGATATCAAACTCATTAAGAAAACGGGCGACATCTTTCAGGTAGATCTCGTTTAACGGCACGCAATCACCAATGGAGAGAGTGAGACCGTGAGCAACCAAGGGATACTTGTCAGCGATTTGCTCCAAGCGTTCCCGTTTTGCACCGCCAAGATTCATCCAGTT
The DNA here is from genome assembly GCF_001639065.2 of Vibrio barjaei. GTDB lineage: Bacteria > Pseudomonadota > Gammaproteobacteria > Enterobacterales > Vibrionaceae > Vibrio > Vibrio barjaei. The sequence goes on along the minus strand of NZ_LQXO02000028.1, from coordinate 23,948 downwards.
TTCAGGTGCGAGTTCGAGAAAGTCGATATCGGGATGCTTAGGCATGTCACTCAGCATATCCAGATGCTCCATACGTAGACCCAATCCCTTGCTGGTATTGGTTATTGTCCGCATACTCCACCTGTTACCTTACTATCTGCTGATGTCACTGCGTCCGCAGGCGCATTGATGCCTTGACCAGAGAGGCCGCACTTCCCATCACGCGCGCGCACTAACTTATCTTGTGGGTCGCTATCGAGCTCTTGTTTTTCAAAGCGTTTTTCGGTTCCACATTTGCCTGCTGCACATTTACCGCCATGCTGTTCTGTTGGCTGAGCGGTAATAGGTGCTTCAGCAGATTCACTGATGGCAGCGAGTGCCGAGTTCATCGATACCAGTGAGCTGAGTGCGATTGAGATAGCCATTTTATTGTTCATTTGAGGTCTCCTTGAAAGACGCCATTGGGAAGCTCGACAGATCACGAGCAGAGAATATTTTTCCTTTGTAGTACTTTTTCACGATCTCCACTGACTGTGCTTTACGCTTGAGGCCTAGCCCCATCCAGTGATTTAAAATCAGTAGCTTAGGATTAATTTCAGCGGCAATTTCCCCCACGGTCGAAGGTTTCGCATGCATAAACGATGAGATAGCATCGGCTTCTTCGTGAATGGCCATAGGCATCACCAGAATGTCAGCGCCTTTGGCAAAAGGAATGAAGGCTGGATTACTGCCATTTTGGTCTGCAGAAATAACAATGACGCCGTCCTCACTCTCAATTCGGTATGCCAAAGTGGGTACATCGCCATGAGGAATGCCGAGCGCATAAACAGTAAGCCCATCTAATTCGTAGATTTTTTGTGGTGTGGTTTCTTGATAAGAAACATCGGTGAGGGTGATTGGGAACAGGCCATCTGAGCCATCATAAAGTCCATTAAGGTAAGCGTAAGCTCCGTGTTCCTGATTGAACATCGCATCCATATAGCCTGTTAAACTCGGGAATGCAGAACCAGCTTCTGGACCGGTGATATCTAGTGCGTCCTCACGTTCGAAAAAGTAAGCGCCTTTAAGCAGGGCTGGAAGATCCGCAACGTGATCGGTGTGGAAGTGAGTGATGGCTAAAAGATCGAGGTCTTCGAGTTTGCCTCCTGCTTGGCCAAATCGTAGGTAGTTACCACCACCCGCGTCAATCATGATTCTTGATTTGCCTTTCCACCAAATCAATTCTCCCGATGAGGCGCGCATATCATCAGAGATGGGACCCCCAGAACCAAGGATTTGTAGGGTAAAGTCTTTATCTAGGGGTTCGAGATTGATTGCAAAAGATTGTGTCGCCCCAAGTGAGCAACTTAGCGCGACTGCCAGCGCTTTTATCGGCCATTTCATAACCATTTCCTATCGTTTTTGTCATCGACTACTTTTGGTCAAAGTGTGAAAGTACAGACAGGGAATCATCAGGTTTGTTGATCTCTGTCAAAGCACGCCGATACGATAAGGAAAAATTAAGGTTAAGTATGTATGAATATATTTAATGTTGTGTTTAGTTAATGTGAACGAAAAATAGCAACGGACCTCCAGTTATCCTGTAAGGTCCGTTGTGTTTAGAGGTTGTTTTGTTGAATCAATTTAATTGTTTTCAACAATTTTAGTAGAGAACGGCTTTCGCTTTGTTTGAGTCAATATTGTCTTTGGTTACATAAACAACACCAGTATCAATATAAGATGCGACTTTCTTTCCGCTCAGGATTTGAGAAACCGTTTCTACACCCATGTTACCCATGCCGTAAGAAGACTGGACAACGGCACCGTCTAACACACCATCACGAATAAATTGTTGAATATCTGAGTTACCATCAAAGGCAACGGCTACAATTTTCCCTGTGTAACCACGTTGTTGAATAGCGCGTGCCATGCCAACCGCTGTTGGTTCGTTTGACCCGAAAATACCTACTAAGTCATTATTCGAAGCTAAGACGTCAATAGTTTGGTTTAGAGCGGTAACCATATCCGCATTGGAGTAGTAAGGACCGATAACTTCGTAACCTGCCGCTTCAATGGTTTCTTTAAAGCCACCGTCACGCTCCATAGCAGAGCCAGATCCAGCAGTAAAGCTCATCATGGCCACTTTGCCTTTCTTGCCATTGAGTGACTTGATCATTTTTTCTGCGGCAAGTTTCCCTGCTGCACGGTTATCAGTAGATAGGAAAGCTTGGTGATACTTACCGTCGTCATTAAGGCCTGAGTCGATAAGAGCAACAGGAATTCCTTTCTCCCATGCTGCCTTAAGTGCAGGTACTAATGCGTTAGGATCAGTAGGTGCAACTACAAGCCCTGATACTCCGCGGTTTAGTGCGTTTTGTATCATGTTGACCTGCTCATCAACCGCAGTTTCTGCTGCTGGTCCTTGGAAAGTGATGTTGTATGCAGGAAGCTCTTTAGAGGCATCAACTGCACCGCCTTTAACATTTTGCCAAAAGTTGGAGTTTTCCGTTTTGACAACAACCGCAATCTCTTTCTGAGCGGCAGTAGCATCAGTGGAGTGACCAGCAAAGGCAAATGCGAGTCCCATCGCAGCGACAGTAGCAATCTTATTAACTTTCATATCTTTAACATCCTTTTTGGATTTTGTAGTAGGGTTTTTCACTTTTGTGGTTTGTTGCATACGGTATTGGTCGTACGCCACGGTAGCGATGATGACGCCACCAATTACGATTTGTTGAACGAAGAAGCTAACGCCATTCATATTTAGGCCGTTTCGCAGGACACCGATAATAAATGACCCGACAACCGCACCAAATACAGTTCCGACTCCACCCATCAAAGAGGTGCCACCGACCACGGCAGAAGCAATGGCATCAAGCTCTGCCATGACCGACCCATTTGGCTGTGCGGTAACAAGTCGACTCGCAATAATGACGCCAGCAAGTCCTGCTAAGAAACCAGAGGCGACATAGGCAGCGGTTTTGACTTTTTGAGTATCGATACCGGAAAGACGAGCGGCTTCTTCGTTTGATCCTATTGCGTATAGGTAGCGGCCGAGGCGCATTTTCGTTAATAGGAAAGAGAATGCTGCAACTACCAGCAACATGACGAGCACTGGATAAGGTATGCCTGCAAATTTAATGATTGGGAAACCATTCTCACCAATCTCAACCATGCGGAATAGTGCGCCATTACCTAAGTAAGAGAAGGACTCAGGCATCCCTGAAACTGGGGCTGCATTAGTGATGTAGAGTGCCACACCACGAGCCATCATCATCATACCTAGTGTTGCGATAAATGGTGGGAGGCGCAGTTTAGATACACATAGTCCGCTAATAAGACCGCAGAAGGCCCCTGTCAACACTCCTACAGCCATACCCACGGGAACTGGCATTCCAGCATTTACTGCCATGGCTGCGGTAACCCCTGAGAGCGCCATAACTGAGCCTATGGATAAGTCAATACCACCTGTTAGTATCGTCAACATTACACCGATACCTATAATGGTAATCGTTGATGTTTGCAGGCCTACGGTCATGGCATTGTCCATACTAAAAAAGTGTGGACTAGTGATGGAGAAAGCAATAATTAGTGCGAATAATCCGCCTAGCGATGCTAACTTCTGTAGCATATCCTTGTGTTTTTCGTTCATCACACTGCCTCCTCATATAGTGGGAACATGTTTTTAACTCCTGTTGCGTATTGCATAATTTCTTCTTGAGTCGTGGCTGCGGTTTCAAGCATTGCGGTCATCACTCCCTCTTTCATGACAATGACTCGATCAGACATACCTAATACTTCCGGCAACTCAGATGAAATCATGATGACTCCAATCCCATGTGTTGCTAGCTCATCTAAAAGTTCGTAGATGGCGTATTTGGCACCAACATCGATACCTCGAGTAGGCTCATCGAAAATCATGACTTTCGCATCTCTAAATAACCACTTACCGATCACTACTTTTTGCTGGTTACCACCAGAGAGGTTTCCAACCAACTGTTCGACGGTTGGGGTCTTTATTTGCATCTTGTCGATGTATTGATTTGCTGCGTCTACCTCAGCTTGATTGGATATTATTCCGAAATTCGAACTCACTTTGTCCATGGAGGCCATGGTTGTGTTCTCCCTTATGGACATTTTTACGGCAATACCGTTTAGTTTTCGGTCTTCAGAGAGGTAGGCGACGCCAGCTTTGATCGCGTCAGAAGGGGTACGAATGACTTTCTTTTGCCCATGGACGAAGAGTTCGCCGTCGGTGAGTTTATCTGCACCAAACAGCGCTCTTGCAAGTTCTGTACGTTTCGCACCAACCAAGCCTGTAATTGCTAAAATTTCGCCTTTACGAAGGTCGAAGTTTAATGGTTGGAAGACTCCCTCCCTAGCTACATTCATCACGGAGAAAATGAGGTCGTCTTGAATAACAGCTTGCTTTGGTGGGAAGTGATTATCCAGAGTTCTGCCAACCATTTTGGCAATGATTTCATCCATCGAAATTTCACAAAAACGATGGTTTGACACATACTGACCATCTCGGAAGATAGTTATGTGGTCACATATCCGACGTAATTCATTCATTCGATGTGAAATGTAGACGATGGCGACACCTTTGGCCTTCAGCTTATCGACCAACTCAAAAAGCGCATCGATTTCTTTATCCGTTAGAGCTGATGTCGGCTCATCCATAATGAGAATTTCAACATCAAAACTAAGAGACTTAGCAATCTCGACCATTTGTTGTTTTGCCACAGACAGAGTATTTACAATGTCTGTCGGCTCTACGTCTATGTCGAACATCTCAAGTAGCTTCTTAGCTTCTGACCTCATGGTTTTATAGTCAATTAAGCCGTTTTTAAGTGGTTCTCGAGCGAAGAAAATGTTCTCTGCCACGGACAGATGAGGAATAAGGTTCAGCTCTTGGAAAATCATGGATATGCCAGCTTTTTGGGCTTCCAGAACAGAATCAAATGCGACCGTTTGCCCTTTATACTGAATGTACCCTTCGTCAGCTTTATGCACGCCTATCAACACTTTCATTAATGTTGACTTCCCGGCTCCGTTTTCACCCATTAGGGCGTGCACTTCACCTGCCCGCAATTGAATGTTCACGTTTTGCAGAGCTTGAACGCCGGTGAAAGCTTTCGATATGCCACTCATTGTAAGTAATGGACTGCTCATATTGGTTCCTTGCAAATTGGAAAGATATTCTTCTCAGCAGGTATACCTTTTCTGCTGACTATTTCCTTATGAACAAATAATATACTCGAAATGTTTCGAATGGTAACGAAGTCTTACGATTATAAGGGGTTGATCACATAATTGATTACTGTCTCAACAAAGGAATCGGTGAGGTTATTAGGTTTTTTGATACGATGATTTGTTTTTAAGTTTATGATTTATAGAATAATTTATTCTAATGCAACTAAAGATAGTCAGTAAGTATGTTTTTAGGACTAAGAGTGATATGAAAGTTAGTTAGAGTTTTTTCTTTCAAATAATTACGAGTGGCTAGTGCCACCCGTAACGTAATATAAGGGGTTAGACAAATTGAGCCATATGACGGCTCAGGTGGTATTGGTATGATTCTGTTATTGTCCGGTAAGTTTGAACATTTTTCTCAATCGGTGTGACAGACTTCCCCTCATCTACCTTAAGTGTATTTGAACATATATCCGTTATCTGAGTGGGTTGATAAAGGTTTTCGTGAGCCCAACAGGCTTGAATGGCAGCACCTACAGCTGCTGCTTCGGTCGAAACTGGGCACCAAAGTGGTAAATTGGTTACGTCCGATATGAGTTGTCGCCACATTTTACTTTTTGCTCCTCCGCCTATCACACAAGTCCTATCAAATTTTACGCCTGCACTTTTTAGCACATTCGCGCCTAGTCCCAAGTTAAAAGTGACAGCCTCGACAGTGGCCTTGAGTAGGTTTGCTGGTGTGAGGTTAGTAGCAGTGATACCTTGTAGAGCACCTTTTGCATTAGGTACATTTGGTAGACGGGCACCGTTAAAAAACGGCAGGCAGGTAAGGCCGTCAGCGCCAATCGGGCTTGATTCCAGTAAGGTGTCGAATTCGCTGATATCACTGTTAATAAGGCTAAGAATCTGGTTGTTTGCAGTGGTGACGTTCATAGTGCTAGCGAGCGGTAAATAACCATTTGTCGAAGAGCAAAATGCGTTTAAATCTTTGTGATCACGACTATCTACTTGCTCGAAACTGTGTGAAAAAAGGGTACCAGATGTGCCTAAACTAATAGTAAGTTGCCCATTTTCAACATTACCAGTTCCTATAGCAGCCATCATATTATCTCCGCCTCCTGATGAGACGATGACATTGGTACTTAGCCCAAGTTTCTCTGCTATAGAAGGGTGCAGTGTTCCTACTATATCTTGAGACTGCAAGATTTCAGGTTGCGCCAATTCATTACTGAAGTCGATGAGAGTAAGTAGATCTTCACTCATCGACTTGGAATATGTGTCAAACCAGCCTGTTCCAGATGAATCCCCCGGTTCTACAGTAAAACGACCGGTAAGGCACCAATTAAGGTAATCATGCGGCAGCATCATTTTGTGAATCCGTCGAAAGCTAATTGGATCATTTTCCTTTACCCACAATAGTTTACCTAACGAGAATGCCACGGGGACTTGAATGCCTAATTTCTCTACTAAGTTAAGGTCATGGGTTTGTGTAAATGTGCTGAGAGTAGCTTGAGGTCTTGTATCACACCAGAGCAAGGCGTCTCTAATCACTTGATCGTTTTGGTCTAATAACACCAAACCATGCTGTTGACCTGAAATCCCAATTCCCTTGATCGCTGATTTATGTTGCTCAATCCCTTTAAATGCTTTGTCGATAGAAGCTATGAGGGCATCAAACCATTCTTCTGGTCTTTGCTCTCTTTGTCCCAATTGTTCCATTATTGTTGAATGTGGAGTGTAGCCCTGCCCCAAAATGCCACCATCTTGCCAAATGATCGCCTTTGTTCCTTGAGTGCCACAATCGATACCAATAAACATTTTCTAATCCTTTCTAAGTTGTTCGATTTGTGATCTAACACAAACAATACATGTAAAATAGACGAAAATCGAAACTTTCAATTGAAATCCGTAACACATAATACATAAAATCATAAGCATTCGAAAGATACATGTAAGATTCTGAAACTGATTTAATGAAAAGGTATTGAGATGCTTAGTATTGCTGTTAAATCGAACAATAAACTTGAGATAGCCCAAATTTCAAAACCTACTTTGAAAAAAAGTTCGGTTCTTGTGAAGGTGCACGTTTCAGGGTTGTGCGGTTCTGATTTGCCAAGGATTTTCGATGATGGTGCCCATTTCTATCCAATTGTACTGGGACACGAATTTTCTGGGGAAGTCGTGGAAGTTGGCGAAGGGGTTAGTCACCTAAAAAACGGAGATAGAATTTCATGTGCTCCTTTAGTCCCATGTGGCAGTTGCCCTCAGTGTATGAATGGCCGATATAGCTTGTGCAGTGATTACAGCTTTATAGGATCGCGTGCACAAGGCGGAAACGCCGAGTTTGTAGAGGTTCCCGAGCAATGTTGTTTCTTGCTCGATGAGTCTGTGTCATCAATTCAAGGTGCTTTCTTCGAACCATTAACAGTTAGCCTTCACCCTATCCTGATGGCTGGTGGCGTTGAGGGTAAAGATGTGGTGGTGGTAGGTGTTGGTACTATTGGCTTACTGGCTGTGCAGGCCGTAAAGGCAATGGGAGCTGCGACTGTTACGGCGATCGATATAGCGGATGAGAAACTTTCAAAAGCTAAATCTCTGGGTGCGGATTATTGCTTCAATTCATTGGACAATGATATTCGAGAACAAATGCAGTCAGTTCCTTTTGCTAGAGAACATCAATTGATTTTGGAAACTGCGGGCAGTCCTGCGTCTGTCAAACAATGTTTAAACATCGCAAGTCCGAGAGCGACGGTTGCTTTAATTGGCACTCTCCATCATGACTTAACTCTTACTCACCAGCAGTTTGGACAAATTCTCAGAAAAGAACTGACACTTTTTGGTAGTTGGATGAATTATTCCGCTCCTTATCCTGGAAAAGAGTGGGAAGTGGCACGTGAGCTTTTCTCAAAAAATCTTATTGATACCCAATCACTATTAGATGGCGTGTATGAACCTTCAGAGTTCATTGAACGCGTCGAAGCGCTGAACGGCAAAAGCCCAGATGGCAAAATACTTTTAAAGTGGAGCTAAGACAATGACTCTAATTCATACCAAATACTTGCTTGAGCAAGCTCAAAAATCTGGCTATGCAATCCCAGCCTTTAATATACATAACTTAGAGTCTGTTCATTGTGTGTTAGACACTGCTAAAGAGATGGACTCTCCAGTTATTCTTGCAGGTACGCCATCTACGTATCAGTACGCGGGTACACCGGAATTAGTGGCTTTGGTAGAAGCCGCAGCAAAAGACCGGGGCATGCAAGTAGCTTTGCACCTAGACCACCATACTTCTTTTGAAGATATCGAATACAAGGTAAAAGCCGGTATACGCTCGGCGATGGTAGATGGTTCCCATGCGCCATTCGAAGAAAACATCGAAATTACTCGAAAAGTTGTCGCTCTTTGTCATCGCTATGGAGCATCAGTTGAGGCTGAACTTGGTCAATTAGTGGGACAAGAGGATGACCTTATCATTGACTCCGTGGATGAACCCTACACTGACCCCGTACAAGCATTTGATTTTGCAAATCGCACTGGCATTGATTCTTTAGCCATTGCTATTGGGACTGCACATGGTCTTTATAAGGAAACACCGAAGCTAGATTTTGAACGACTCAGAGATATAGCCAGCCGAGTTTCCATTCCTTTAGTGCTGCATGGAGCATCAGGAGTGCCTTCAGATGATGTTTCGCGTTGCGTGTCTATGGGGATATGTAAAGTCAACGTAGCAACGGAACTTAAAATTGCCTATGCCGATACTCTAAAAGCTGTTTTTGAGGACGATCCTACTGTTAATGACCCTAGGGTATATAACATTGAAGCGAAAAAGGCGATGGCACGAGTTATTCGCCAGAAAATTGATATTTGTGGAAGTGCAGGTCGAATTTAAGGATAAGGAGTCAAAAATGTTGAAAAATATCAATCCCATCGTTGAACCAGAGCTACTTTTTATTCTCGCTAAAATGGGACATGGTGATGAAATTGTTTTCTCAGACATTCATTTTCCAGCCTATTCATGTGGAGACTATGTATTGCAGGCTAGAGGGTGTGAAGTGTCGGACCTTGTTGAGGCGGTTATCCCTTTGATTGAGCTCGACCAATATGTACCGGACAAAGTCGTAATGATGGCGACAGTTGGAGATGATGTTCACCCACCAGGGTTAATTGAAGAATACATATCGAAGCTTCCGAATAATACCGAGATCTCATTTATTGATAGATTTGCTTTCTATGAGAGAGCTAAGTTAGCAAAGTGTATTGTAGTAACCGGAACCACTCGAAAGTACGGCAATATTATATTGAAGAAAGGTGTTACCCCTATTCTTTAGACGCAAACCTTAATCGCAGGTCGACAGTCAACAAAGACCAATCGGCAATGCCTTTACAAAGTTGATATTGAGCTCAGATTGAGCATGGAGAACGTAGCAATGACAGTAGCATATTCATACCAGCCGACAGTTGATATAGATAAAGTACCAACTAAGACACTGTATACGGGTCAAAAAATGCCGGCGGTCGGACTCGGAACTTTTGGTTCTGATCGTTTTGGACCTGAAGAAGTATCGCAGGCAGTTTATGGAGCCATAAAGGCAGGATATCGATTCATGGATTGTGCCTCTATCTATGGGAATGAAGATCAGATTGGTGATGTTCTTAAACGCGCAATGAATGACTTCGGTATTGAGCGTGAGGAATTTTTCATAAACTCGAAAGTTTGGAATGACCAACATGATGATGTCATAAATGCATGTAAGAAGACTTTGAAAGACCTTCAAGTGGATTATCTCGATCTTTATATGGTTCATTGGCCGTTTCCTAATTTCCACCCTATTGGCTGTGACGGTGACTCTCGTAGTCCAGATGCTAAGCCATATATCCATGAAGACTTTATGAAAACATGGCGTCAAATGGAGCAACTTGTTGAAATGGGACTGGTTAAGGCGATTGGTACGTCGAATATGACCATAGCAAAAATGGCGCTGTTAATCAGGGATGCAAGAATAAAACCTGCAGTTAATGAGATGGAATGTCACCCATTATTTCAGCAAGAAGAGTTATATAACTACATGATTAATAACGATGTAGTGCCTGTGGGGTTTTGTCCGATTGGATCTCCAACAAGACCTGAACGCGATAAAACGGCGGAAGACCTCGTGGATATTGAGAATCCAGTTATTGTTGCTGCAGCTGATCGCTTGGGGGTTCATCCTGCGATTGTCTGTATCAAATGGGCAGTACAGCGAGGTCATGTACCAATACCTTTCTCTGTTGCTGAAGATCAGTATGTCTCAAACCTGAAATGTGTAACTGAAAATCCATTAACGGAGGAAGAATTGGAAGCAATATCAAGAATTGATGCTAATAACCGTTTGATTAAAGGCCAAGTTTTTTTATGGGAAGGTGCTGATAGCTGGGAACAATTGTGGGATTTAGATGGTAATATTTCCGCATAGTTTGTATTTATATATCATTTACATTGCGGAATCTTTCAAATACCATTGATGTTTTTCGCAATGTGAGCCGCCACGTTGTTTCGAAGTTGTAGAGTGAGGAACGCATGAACCCGTTAAACCGTAGAGAAAAGATACTCGAGCTCCTTAAAAAAGATGGCCAGGTTGCTGTTAAAGAGTTATCAGTATTATTTGATACTTCTGAAGTTACACTTCGCTCGGATCTGAAGTTTTTGGAAAATCAGGGCAAATTAAAACGTTTCTTTGGCGGAGCACAGTCGATTGAATCCCTCCCTCTTACTCAACAAGAGTATGAAGATGAAGTGCAAATCGACAATCGATATCAATTAAATTCAGACTCCAAAGAAAGAATTGCTTGTGTGGCGGCTGGTCTCGTTAGAAAAGGTGACTCCATTATCATTGATAGTGGCAGTACTACGCACCTTGTCGCCAAATGCCTCGCCAAGGAGGGCGGGTATACTATTATCACGAATAATCTGGCGGCTTCATCAGAGTTATTGGAAGCGCCAGATACAACTCTAGTTATTGTTGGTGGAACATATCGCAGCAAAACGAAATCCCTTCATGGATACCAAGCGGAACAGTGCTTAAATGGTGTTCAGGCCGATGTACTTTTTGTGGGTGCTGATGGTATTGACCCCGAGAAGGGTATCACGACTTTTAATGAGGGCTACGCTATTACTGGTGTAATGGCATCTTGTGTTCAAAAGGTCGTTGCAGTCGTTGATTCTGCTAAATTAGGGCGTATTGGTTTCAACAAGGTCCTAGATGCTTCTCAGATAGATACCTTAGTGACGGATAGCGGTATTCCAGCTGATACCAAAAGAAAGTTTGAAAATATTGGGTTGGAAGTAATCGTTGTTGATTAATATTTATGTTTTTAAAAAGGCCAGCATTGCTGGCCTTTTTAGTTTTACTCACACGCTTTGGAATACATCTCTACCACTTCTTGAATTTTGTCGATCACCAGCGTTGTTGGTTCTAGATCAATGACTCCTTCGCTAACTTTTTGATACTGTTTCGGCATATATTGACTGAGCATAGACAACGGAATTGGGTTTGCTCTTAGGTTGCCAATTAACAGGTTAAATGCGTTTTGAATGCGTGGCTCAGACCAGTAGTAGCGAATACGATCTGAGAAGCTGTAGTGGAGGTTATTAATGATTGTCGAGTGTTTATCACCATAGTATGACTTCCAGTACTTAGGCTCATCTAGTAGAACATCATCAACCACTTTTTTGAAGCGACTACTCTGTTCTATTGAGACTATTTCTGTTTCCATTTCGGCTAGAGCAAATAGTGCTTCACGTAAAGCAAATGTGAGCGCTGGTCCTACTTTTAGGATAGCGAAATGGTTTTCTACTAAATCACTAAGATGTTCTTGGGTTTGATAGTCGGTTGAATGTGCCTCATAAAGCCATGGAGTGCCTTCTATAAAACGGGAAATCTCAGAAGCTTTCTCTTTTTTAAATCGAATGACTTTACTGTGGTCAAATTCTACCCCCGGCTGAACTACGACCGCGATTACTCTGCTCAACGCATCGCTAATTCCCAGAGCTTCGAAAGCTGTGACGTGAGTGTCAATGGTATTTCGGATATCACTGAGCTTACTTACATGCACGGTTTCGATTTCAGTAGCTTCTCCTCCAGGAACAGGCACCTCTGTACCTATAACGTAGGTGAGTTTTGATTTTAGCTCAGCAGCAATATGCGCTTCTGCTACTTTACACATTTCCGCTGACCGTTTTGCGACAATCATAGGGTCGAGTGGGATTTCATCGTCAGCACAAGACATCGAGGCATCTAGGTGTATTTTTGTAAATCCAGCTTCCACATACGCTTTGATTAGCTCTAGGGATTTTGCCATAGCAGAGCTTGCACTCTCCTGCTGCCAACAGTTTGGACCTAAGTGGTCACCGCCGAGAATGATTCGCTCGATGGGGAAACCGACTTTAATTGCAATATCATGAACGTAGTTTACGAAGTCTTTCGGATGCATTCCCGTATAACCACCAAATTGATTCACCTGATTTGATGTTGCTTCGATCAATACTTGCTTTCCTGACGTAAGTTCGTACTTTAGTGCTGCTTCAATGACTAATGGGTGAGCTGAGCATACGGAGTAAATGCCCAACTTCTGATTGTCTTCCTTGTGTGATCTTACGAGTTCTTTCACAGCTAATCTCCAGTTAAAATTATCTATTCCGTCTTTCCGCGACGTTATATCGCTGATTGATATCTGTACTAATGATAATTTAAAATCAATCGAATGTCTTCGAATATTTGCGAATTCGAAAGTTTATGTGATATTAGTAGTGTTTGAAAGGTTTTTACTGAGTGTGATACCGTCTTTATTTTATTATTGGTTCCGTTGTGTTTCTTTTTGTTTCGTTTTTCTTGTGTTAAGGGAAGTTCAAAATGGTATGAGATGAGCACATCAGCTAACAATATTGCGCACTTCCGGAGTTTACAGAGTGAGAATATAGCCTTTGCTTGTTAACTGGAGTCGGTGCCATAGTTCAAGGGTTTGTAGGGGATACGGTACTTTGTCGAGGAGATTTTGTGGTTCAGCAACTAATAATTATGCTGGTTCTTATAGGTGTCAGCTTTGTTGCGGGAATGCTTATTCAGCACTATGCGCCGACACGCTCAGAGGCTTTACGGTCATTAGCGAGTCAATCATCGTTACTATTCATTATTCCTATTGCTGTCGTGAATTCTTTGTGGCAGTTGAGTGGCGTAGATACTGAGCTACTGATTGTGCCGTTGCTGGGAGTTGGAGTTATTGGTTCTGGTGCAGTAACGGCTATCTTCATTTCTCGTATTTTCTCTTTATCGCGGACTGATTTTGCCTCGTTACTCCCCACTACCAGTTTCTACAATATTGGTGCTTTAGGTGCGTTGTTTGCCTTTGTGTTTTTTGGTGAAGATGGTGTCGCCTTGCTTGCGCTATTCAAGTTATTTGAAGAAGCGATCTATTTTGGTTTGATATTTCCTTACTGTCGCGCGCAGGGAAAAGCAATGGGTGGCAAAGCTCATCACTTTTGGCGTAATCCTGTTTTTGTGGTTTCTGTCAGTGCTCTATGTACGGGGCTACTTTTGTCTGGTACCGATATACGTCGACCTTCCATTTTGTCGGATGTTAGTCAATGGCTTATACCACTTGGTAGTTTGTTACTTGTATTTGCCGCTGGACTAACTTTCCATCTTACTGGTTCGAGAAAGTGGGCTAGAATGGCGATAACTGCTTCTATGACGAGGATTGCATTTGGTGTTCTATTTGTCTTATTTGCTTTTTGGTCTTTGGATATCTGGAGTGCAGGTAGCGGAGTCTTGCTGCCGCTTTGTATCATGCTAGCCTGCATGCCTTGTGGCTTTATCGGGGTATTACCTGCTAGGTTGTATGGTTTGAATACGGCGGTGGCGAATACATGTTGGATAGTGACATACTTTATGTCACTTATTGTAGGCATGTTTTATTTCTTAGTTTCTTGGAGTGGATGAGAGCTTGTAGTTTAACCCTCAATCCACGGCATGCTACATTATTATCTTGGACACTCACCCCAATCACATTCAACCTGATAAACAAGCTCATCGATCTTTTTCGGCTTCAAACGATCTTGCTCACCTATAGACAATTCATTTGCAACTTGTGCTTCGAATAGCGACCAGTGTTTGACCAAACATTCATCCAGATCTGTGGTTTCCTGTGACCATGTCTCTTTGAGCATTGGGAGCATGCAAGCCGAACCGTGGGCGAACATCATCAGTTTCCACTTCAGCTCATGCATAATGAGTGGAGTTTGTGGGGAATTGGCGTTGTAGTCATCAACCAGTTTGAACACGATGCTTTCAATTTCTCCAGTGCTATCAATAAAATAGTCGAAGAATTCATTTTCTTGACGCATTGCGTCTGCGATAAGTTGGATCGGTTGGGGGATGACAATGCAGTGCGCCAACATACCCACAGCAAAACGGTAGACTTTCACATTCGCGGGGGTGTCTTCTGGGAGTTGTTCGAGAAGATAACGAATGTACTTTTGCATATACGCGTGAAGGTGGTCGCTGATGCCATACCAAATTTGTTCTTTGCTACCGAAGTGGTGACGAATCAAACTGTGCGAGACGCCTGCGCGCTCACTAATATTGCGTATGGATACACGCTCATAGCCTAGCTCACAAAACATTTCTGCTGCGACCGTCATGATCAGGTTTTTCGTCTCTTCCGCTGCCGTAGCGCTGCGACGACCTTTTTTCTTTTCCACTCGATACCTTCTAAATTCAATCAATCCTATACAGGGTACTGCAATAGTGTGCTCGACGACAAGATTCGCATTATTCCTGTCATCAAGAGCAGTAAATTTACTGAGTTAATGTCACGACTTCTTCATATAACCAAAAGCGATAAAGTTAGTCATAAAAATTATACTGCACACATGTGCAATATTTATTGATCTCTTTCAAATTATACTTATACTGCACACTTGTAAAGCAATTAACTGCACAAGTGTAAAATATAATTTGGGATAAATATTATGAAAACCCATCGTCTATTCAAAACTAGTGGTTTGATGGTCTTGCCTTTATTGGCTGTCATCGGCCTGTCCGGTTGTAATCAAGCACAATCGGAAATCAATGAACCCGTGATCAAGCCAGTTAAAGTGGTCGAAGTTCCGGAGTTGAATTTCTCGCCAGTGAGCAGTTACTTGGCGCAAGTGGATGCCACAGACCGAGCACAGCTGTCGTTTCAGGTAGCAGGACAAATATCTTCGATAGATGTGAAGATGGGTGAAGCGGTGAGAGCGGGGGAAATTCTAGCGACACTTGACCCAACGGACTATCAAGTGGCCTTGGATGCTCGTC
The DNA here is from genome assembly GCF_001639065.2 of Vibrio barjaei. GTDB lineage: Bacteria > Pseudomonadota > Gammaproteobacteria > Enterobacterales > Vibrionaceae > Vibrio > Vibrio barjaei. The sequence continues at coordinate 8,460 of NZ_LQXO02000028.1, read as the reverse complement.
AAGCTGAGTTTGATCTCGCACAGTCCCAACTAAAACGCGCCGAGCAGTTATTTGCTAAGAAGCTTATCAGTGCCGATGCCTTTGATCGCAATGAAACACAGTTTAAGGCTGCACGGGCGTCACTTGAGCAGGCTAAGGCGGATTTAGGCTACACACAAATTATCGCTCCGTTTGATGGTGTGGTGTCCGTTACTCATCAAAAACCATACGAAGTGGTCGGTGCCAAGCAACCCATTCTGAATCTCATCAGTAGCCAAGATTTAGACGTGACGTTCGCCATTCCTGTCACTGAAGTGAAGAATATGACGCTTGATGAGCTTAAGCATCAGCACTTTTTCGTCACGTTAGATAGCCATCGTAATCAGCGTATTGAAGCGTCCTTTAGAGAGATTGCGATGCAGCCTGATCTTGATACCAATAGCTATGCAGCGTCAGTAAAAATCACTAAGCCACAAAATATAAATGTGTTGGCAGGCATGTCAGGCCAAGTGCATATCCAAAGTGAAACCAAAGAGCGTGCGTTTTCTTTGCCTGTTGCCGCCTGGATTAACCAGAACGAAACCAGCGGTAAGGTTTGGCGCTTTGATCCAGCGACCCATCAAGTTCATCAAATCAAGCTTTCGCTTAATGAAAAGGGTGACGTGACGGCTGGATTACAACAAGGCGACCAAATTGTAGTAGCAGGTGCGGCAAACTTAGCCGAAGGACAGCAAGTCAAATTATGGACTCGTGAGGGTGGCATTTAGTGAAAAAGTCAATATTAGCATTAGGTTTAACAGCCCTTACGTTGCAAGGCTGTTATTCAGATATCACAGTGCGTGAGCGAGCACCTTTGCAGGTGGAGACGATAGAAGTTCAAAAGCCTGTTGAACAGCAATATCGCGAGTTTCGTGGTCAAGTGGTCACTGCAGAGCAGACCAATCTGGCGTTTCGTATTCAAGGTGAAATCTCACACTTATTAGTGAAGTCCGGTCAATCTGTGAAGAAAGGTCAAGTGGTCGCAAAGCTTGATGACCAGAAGCTTCAGCAACAGTACCGTGATGCGCAGGCACAATATGAGCTGGCGACTAAGCAATTGCGTCGCGGTGCAGAACTGTATTCAAGAGACATGATCTCTAGCTCAGAGCTTGATGAACTAACGTCCAACAAGCAGCTCGCGAAAGCGCAGTATCAGAATATTCAGCATCAAATTCAATATACCAGCTTGAAGGCTCCTTTTGCGGGTGTTGTCGCGAGTGTCGATAAAGAGCGTTTTGAGAATATTGGAGCGGGCGAGACCATAGTGTCTATCTATCAAGACGACAAGGTGTACGTGAAAATCAGTTTGTCGGACTACATTCTTGCATCGATTACTCCACAGGCTCAGAAAAATGCCTATCAGCCAAGAGCCTATTTTACTGGTGTAGATCAAAGCTACAGCATGACGTATTTGGAGCACTCTAGCGAACCAGATGCACAAAGCCGTGCTTATGAGCTGTGGCTTCAGATGCCTCAACCAGCCGAGAAAATCCTTCCTGGTACGAGTGTTGCTGTGAACGTGGACATGGTGGCAGCGGGGTTGAGTTCAATCCAAGGCTATCAACTACCTATGACTGTGCTTGAGGCTGGTACTAAGCCGGGAGAGTTCTTTGTATGGAAACATGCTGAAGGAGTCGTCACTAAGACGCCTGTTCATGTGGACCAAGTAAACAGTTTCGGCGTGATTGTTGATACTGGCGTTACCCAAGGCGACGTGTTAGTGAGCTCTAACTTGAGAAAACTGAGAGATGGTGAAGAAGTGGCTCTCAAGGGGAATAAATAACAATGAGTTTAACGGAATATTCAATTAAGAACCGCGTCATCAGTTGGTTGTTTCTGGTCATTTTGGCTATTGGCGGCGTGCAATCTTTTATGGATCTAGGTCGTTTGGAAGACCCTGCATTTACCATTAAAGATGCGATGATCATTTCTAATTATCCAGGGGCAACATCCACGGAAGTCGAAGAAGAACTGACGTATCCATTAGAGAAAGAAATCCGCAAACTCCCTTATATCGATAACATCAAATCGACATCATCTTCGGGTCTATCTCAAATCATGGTTAGCATGAAAATGGACTATGGCCCTGATGAGCTGCCACAGATTTGGGATGAGATGCGCCGAAAAATCAATGACTTGCAACCACAGCTCCCAAGTGGTGTGAGCTCGGTACAAATCATTGATGATTTTGGTGATGTTTTTGGCGTAATGATCATGCTCACGGGTGATGGCTACGATTATGTGGAACTTAAGCGCTATGCGGATTATTTAAGCCGAGAGCTTGAGTTAGTCGATGGTGTAGGCAAAGTAGCTATTGCAGGTGACCAGCAAGAGATGCTGTTTGTTGAGCTTTCACTAGAAAGGTTGGCAGCATTAAACCTAGATATGAAGGCGGTAATGGGGCTGCTTAATCAGCAGAACAGCGTGCTTTCCTCTGGCGAGATTATGCTTAATGGCGAGAGCTTGGCGATTCGTCCAAATGGTAGCCTAGATTCCGTTGAGTCATTGGAAAATCTGATTATCCATGGTCGTGATACCGGAAACTTAATTCGTCTTAAAGATGTCGCGGATATTTCCAAAGGTATCCAAGAGAAACCGTCGAATGTGATTACCTTCAACGGTAAGCCTGCTATTAACCTAGCGATTTCATTTTCGTCTGGGGTTAACGTAGTGGAAGTCGGTAAGGCGTTAGATGCACAGCTGAAATCGTTGGAAAGCATCAAACCTGCGGGTATTCATCTTGATTACTTCTACAATCAATCGGCGGAAGTAGACAAGTCAGTTCAGGACTTTGTAGTCAGCCTTGCTCAAGCGGTTGGAATCGTCATTTTAGTGTTGTTGTTTACCATGGGAATGCGTAGCGGCATCATCATTGGTGCGGTTTTGCTGTTAACGGTGTTTGGTACTTTCATTATGATGAGTATCAATAATATCGAGCTACATCGTATTTCTCTGGGCGCGTTGATTATTGCTCTGGGTATGCTGGTGGATAATGCCATCGTGATTGTAGAAGGCATTTTAGTGGGGCTAAAACAAGGTCAGACCAAGAAGCAAGCTGCGATGGGGATCGCTAAGCAAACACAATGGCCACTGCTTGGTGCAACCGTAATTGCGATTACAGCATTTGCGCCGATTGGTTTGTCTCAGGATGCGACGGGCGAATTCATGGGTTCTCTATTTTGGGTTCTGTGTTATTCACTGTTCCTAAGTTGGATTACTGCATTAACATTGACTCCGTTCTTGGCTGATTTATTACTGAAAGAAACGGACAAAAACGAGAGCACAGATGATTCTGACCCATACAAAGGTGTCTTGTTCACGGTCTTCCGTTGGTCATTAAAACTTGCTCTAAAACTGCGCTGGTTAACCGTCGTAGGCATGGTAGCAATGCTTATTGCCGCGGTGATGGCGTTTGGTTTGGTGAAACAGTCGTTTTTCCCACCGTCTAATACGCCTATGTTCTTTGTCGATATGTGGATGCCTGAAGGAACGGATATTCGTCAGACACTTAAGCAGACAGAAAAAGTTGAGCAATATATTCAAGCGCAGGATAACGTTGAGTTCGTCTCTACGTCGGTTGGCCAAGGACTACAACGCTTCATGTTGACCTATCAACCAGAGAAGAGCTACGAAGGCTATGCTCAGCTACAAATTCGAACAACTAGCCGCGACAATATGTTTGAGCTACTGCATAAGTTAGATGAGAACTTAGCGAGCGAATTTGCCGCACCAACGTTCCAGCTACGTTTAATGGAGTTTGGTCCGTCGCCTGCTTCAAAGATCGAGGCCCGTATCATAGGCCCAGATCCTCAAGTACTACGTGATATTGCAGTACAAGTTGAAGATGTTCTGATTGCCGATCCAGGGGCGCGTAACATTCGACATGATTGGCGTGAAAGAACCAAAGAGCTAGTCCCTCAATTCAACGAGTCGAAAGCACGTCGTTTGGGTATCTCTAAAGAGGACTTATCGAACACACTTCAGCTAGCATTTGGTGGCAATACTATTGGCGTATTCCGTGACGGCACTCAGATGTTACCAATCGTGACTCGCCTAATTGAAGATGAGCGTGTGGACTATGCATCTTTGCAAAACATTTCCATATGGAGCCCAATGCTTCAGACCTATGTTCCGGTTGAGCAAGTCATTGACAATGTTACTTTGGATTGGCAAGAACCTATTATTCAACGTCGTGATAGAAAACGTACATTAACCGTACTCGCAGACCACGACGTGCTTGGAGATGAGACCGCAGCAAGTTTATTCGCTCGTGTTAAGCCACAGGTAGAATCACTGCCTCTACCTGATGGCTACACGATCGAATGGGGTGGCGAATATGAGTCATCGAAGGATGCGCAAGAAGCGATGTTCAAATCCCTGCCTATGGGTTATTTGTTGATGTTCATTATTACCATGTTGCTATTCAACTCATTGAAAAAGCCTTTGGTAATATGGCTTACTGTTCCACTGTCGATCATTGGTGTCGCATTTGGTCTTTTACTCTCCAATATGCCATTCAGTTTTACGGCGTTACTTGGTCTGTTAAGCTTGAGCGGTATGATCCTGAAAAACGGCATTGTTCTGATGGATCAGATCAATCTTGAGCTGGAAAGTGGCAAGGATCCGTATTTAGCAATTGTTGATAGTGCTGTAAGTCGTGTGCGTCCAGTGAGTATGGCGGCCTTGACAACTATTTTGGGGATGATCCCGCTGGTGTTTGATGCGTTCTTTGGCTCTATGGCGGTGACGATCATGGCTGGACTTGGATTTGCGACGGTACTGACTTTGATCGTGGTTCCAGTATTGTTTGCTATTTTCTTCAATATCAAGCCAGCTAAGTAACTATCTAACGAAATTAAAACGTCGAGCCCACTCTTAGGAGTGGGCTTTTTTGTGCCAGTCAAATGCGCACTTTGTTGATTATTAGTAGTGATGTGTGATTTTCGCAGCAAGATGACATAATTTACTCGCATCTTGTTACACTTTCGGTTTTTTGGAGGGGTTTGTAAGTTAATTTCGAAATCTTGATCAAAAATTCGCAAAATAATGACCAAGAATTTGGAATAGCCGCCACATTTTTTGCAATGATCGTTTTGTAATTCTATCGACCTTTTACACAATATGGTCACGAAATGATCAGACCAGCTGGAGACAACGACAATGCCAACTAACTACTGCGCAGCATGCAAGAAAGATACAGCCCACAAAGCCGTGATGCGACGCAGTCCAAATGATAGTGCTTCTATGCTCCAGAGCTTCCAGCAATTAATGTCTCAACTTGTCACAGGTAGTGGTTATTACAAACTAGAGCGTCAGCTGTATTGCCGAGTTTGTAATAAGCAAAACCAAGAAGCGGCAAAACCAGTCATGAGTCAGCAAGCAAACTTAGCGTAACTTTTTCAAGCTTCCTACATTTAACCTTTTGGTTTTGTTGTGAGTTTGTGATCTGACGTCTATTTACATGCATAACGATTGATTTACAATCGAGAGAATGTCCATTCGCTCGAGATAAATCAATGGCTTCGCTCGCATTAGATAAAATCGATTTAGAAATCCTAAGAATACTCAGCCTTAAAGGTCGCATGCCAATTGTTGAGTTGGCTAAACAGGTCAATCTAACAACGTCTCCCTGCTCTGATCGGGTTAAGCGACTAGAAAAAGAAGGCTTCATTCTTGGGTACCATGCGGAGCTCAATCCAGAAAAACTGAATTTGGATGTCCAAGTTTTCATTCATATTCGACTCGATCAAACCAGTTTTTCCATCTTCGAAAAATTCGCCAAGGCGGTAGAACTGATGCCTGAAATTGAAGAGTGTTATTCTTTGTCGGGTGACTTCGATACAATGATCAAAGTCCGCACCAAAGATATGAAGTCTTATCAGGCATTTATGTCCACCAAGTTGGGTACTTTGCCGGGGGTGATTCAAACTCGCAGTGAAGTGGTCATTGAGGAACATAAAACTGGGTTCGGCGTTAACCCTGAACTTCTAGACACTCTCACTACCTAAACCATACAAATCATTACCTTTATCCTCTTGTTTTAAACGAAATGACTGCCTGTTTTCTATACAGACTCCTTTTGGTATTTCGTTTTTGAGACTACCCCTGATTTAATTCTAATTTCATTTTATATAACGAGAAATATCTGATATTTACATTACGCAATAAATTAGAAATGAAGATTAACAAACCTATAATGCTTAGTTGTGCGAGAGTGCATATCAAGTAAGTGGTGTTTGGGTATCGAAGTAACAGTTTTTTTGAACTTTTAACCAGAGTGAAGTCGGTTTTAAAAGGAGCTCGCCATGAGTATCGCTGCATTAATGGGGCTTGTGAATGTAACAGGAACCCTAGTTCTTGATTCACAAGGAAAATTGGTCTTATTACCAGAAGGGGTTGACCCCCGACCTGGAGACGTGGTGCTTGAACAGGTTGCCGAGCAGCCTAGTAATGAATTAGAGGGCATTAAGCTCGCTCAAGTCGACGTTTCAAGTGATGATTTTGGCTCAAGTCTGCTGCAAGGTGATCAAGATGCACTAGACATCATTGCTCAAATTGAATCCGGTGAAGACCCGACCCAAAATGAAGATCAAGCCACGGCGGCTGGTGATGGCTTAAGCTCCAGTATATCCGATGCGGCAACCGTTGAAGCGATAAACCCACAAGTTCAAGCTGCGACTTTTTTCGAAACTACAGGACTTGATCCTCGCAGTCTTAACGATACCCAGACTAATACACTCCTAGATATTTTCTCTAATGCTGCGCCTGTTACTGTCTTTGATTTACGCAATTATGATGAAGAAGCGCAAGATGGTGAATTAAACCTCGATTTTCCCATCGATCCGAATGGTGATGTGCTTACGCTCACTGTCACAGAGCTTCCTAAATTGGGTACCCTAACACTCGCTGATGGCACACCGGTTACATTAGGTCAGCAGTTATCACAAGCTGAGTTTGAAGGTTTACAATTTGATGCGCCAATGGAATACACCGCAGGTGAAGATGCTGGCCAATTTACCTACACAGTTGACGATGGTCGTGGGGAGATAAACTCTGTTCAGTCGGGTGGTGTAGCCATCACCATCAACCCTATCAATGATATACCCGTGATAGTCGAACCTGGGGAGGGGAGCGTAACCGAATCTGGTCATTTCGATAACGGCGATATTGACGCAGGAAATGACACGGCGACTGGCCAAGTTGTTGCCACAGATAATGATACCGACTCGGTTCTTGCTTATTCAGTCGCTAACCAATCTGACCAATACGGCTCTATCTCTATTGATAGTAAGACTGGTGAATGGACCTACACCCTAAACAACACTTCTACCGCCACACAAGCGCTAGCAGAAGGTCAAACTGCTACATCTGAATTCACGGTTTTGGTTACCGATGACAAAGGTGCGGTGGTAACAGATACGATTGTAATCACAATTACTGGGACGAACGATAAGCCAGAGTTTTCGACTTCAAGTAACTTCTCTGGACAAGTTATTGAGGCTGGTAATCTTGACGATGGAACAGAGGTGGCTGGTCAATCCATAGTGTCAGGTACGCTTGCTGCGAGTGATGTGGACCAAGGCTCAAGCTTAACTTTTACTGTGGAAGATGGAAGTAGCGACTTTGGTAGCTTACAAGTGCAACCTAGTGGTTTGTGGGTCTTTAATCTCGATAATAATTCCCCACAAACACAGGCACTTAAAGAAGGTCAAACGCAAGAGATTCAATTTACCGTCAACGTTACTGACGACAAAGGCGCAGTGACCTCGGAAGTTGTTACGATCACTATCACGGGTACGAATGATCAGCCAACGTTTAATGCCAGCAGTAAGCTTGTTGGTGCTGTGACGGAAGCGGGCCATGATGACGATGGCAATGTTATATCAGGTACGCCAACGGCTACCGGTACCTTGACTGCGGATGATGTAGACGCTGATGCACAGTTGAAGTTTACTGTGGACAATGGCGACAGCCCTTACGGCAAACTTGTGGTTCAAGAAGGTGGTCAATGGACCTTTACGCTAGATAACACCACTACTGAGACGCAAGCACTCAAAGAAGGCGAAACTAAAGACGTTCGCTTTACGGTCAAAGTGACCGATGAGTTTGGTGCAGTGAACACTGAAACGGTGACCATTACTATTACCGGTACCAATGATGTGCCTACTATTGATGGTAATAGTGTAACGGCAGGAGCGGTGAAAGAAGCGGGTCATGAAGATGACGGCACCGTGGTATCTGGCACGCCAAGCGCGACGGGTACCATTGAAGCCACTGACGTGGATGCCGACTCCGTTCTGGCGTTTAGCGCTGAAGGCAGCAGCAAC
>NZ_LQXO02000028.1:0-105 GCF_001639065.2 Vibrio barjaei | reverse complement strand
GCGAAACTAAAGACGTTAGCTTTATGGTCAAAGTGACCGATGAGTTTGGTGCGGTGAACACTGAAACGGTGACCATTACTATTACCGGTACCAATGATGTGCCTA
>NZ_LQXO02000027.1 GCF_001639065.2 Vibrio barjaei | reverse complement strand
CACCCGTTGAATCAATACGCACCGACAACTTGCCGTGATAGGACTCGATGAAAAGCCAGCTCGACTCCACGGTTAACGGCATCACTTGCCCTTGAATCAGGTTGAAGTTCATTGGTTCACCGCCTTAAACAGCACAAAGCCAAGCACGAGCACAATGATTGCCATGAGAATCAATTGCTGTTTGTTCAATGCGCTTTGTCCGTTGTCTTGTTTGAACTTGGCAAGCTCAGTCAGCTTGTCGAGATTCTTCGTGTTTTGGGCTGCTTGGTTACCCGCTAGCCCCGCTATCATTTGAAGGTTTTCACTGTTGCTTGAGCTGAATTTATCCAGCGCACCAGAGGCAAACTTCATACTGTTTTCTGTGTTTTGGTCTACCAGATTGAGCGATTCACTCATTGCGTCTTTGGCGAACTCATACGATTCATCAAGTGCATCACCCGCAAAATCAAACGACTTGCCTACGCTCCCGTGGTCGGTCACGGTGGCATTAATCGTTGAGCCTTCAATGCCACTTAGCGCAACCCCTAGGTTGTCGCCGCTAATGGCATTTTGACTACTGGTATTCTTCGTACTGGTGCTATTGCGTGAACTGGAAC
>NZ_LQXO02000026.1 GCF_001639065.2 Vibrio barjaei | reverse complement strand
ATCCAAAAAAAGCAGCCGTTGCTGCCGCTATCGCTCGTGCTAAAGCGCGTAAGCAAGCCGCTGTAGAAGCAGAGCCTAAGACTCAAGACGCTGACGCACCTACGGAAGACGATCCGAAAAAAGCAGCCGTTGCTGCCGCTATCGCTCGTGCTAAAGCGCGTAAGCAAGCCGCTGCCGAAACAGAGCCTAAGACTCAAGGTGAGGACGAGCCTGCTGTGGATGACCACAAAAAAGCGGCAGTTGCAGCTGCAATTGCACGCGCAAAAGCGAGAAAAATTGAAAAAGAACAAAATAACAAGGAGAACAACTAGTGTCTTTCTTTATTGCTAGCTCTCCACATGCTCACAGTCGTAAACGCACTCCAGATCTAATGAAAGGTGTGGCGCTTTGTGCGTTGCCAGGACTTATAGCGCAAACATACTTTTTTGGTTGGGGCACCGCTATTCAACTGTGTTTAGCGATCATTGTCGGCTTAATGCTTGAAGCGATCGTAATGCTGTTTCGTAAGCGCTCTCCTCTCTCTGCTCTTCGTGACTATAGCGCGCTCGTCACAGCTTGGCTATTGGCCATTGCGATACCGCCACTCTCTCCTTGGTGGGTCTTAGTCATCGGCTTAGTATTCGCCATAATCATTGCTAAGCACTTATATGGCGGCCTAGGACAAAACCCATTCAACCCAGCGATGGTAGCGTATGTTGTTCTACTGATTTCCTTCCCAGTTGAAATGACCAGTTGGATTACGCCGCATTCACTCTCCAGTGAACCCGTTACTTTTGTCGATGCGTTCTCACTCATTTTCTCCGGCTTTGATGCTGATGGGTATTCATTACAGCAAATTCGTACTGGTATTGATGGTATTACCATGGCGACACCGCTTGATGCCTTCAAAACGGGTATTAAAAATGGCAACACTATTGCGGAAGTCGTTCAACAGCCTATATTTGGCGGTCTAGCAGGTATTGGTTGGGAATGGGTAAACCTTGCTTATTTAGCTGGTGGCCTTATCTTACTTAAGCTACGAATCATTCAGTGGCACATTCCTGTTGCGATTCTTGCCTCGTTGACCGTGATTAGTGGTCTATTCATGCTGTTTACACCAGGTGCGACGGCATCACCAATATTACATCTGTTATCTGGTGCAACCATGCTTGGGGCATTCTTTATCGCTACTGACCCGGTATCAGCCTCGACAACGGTAAAAGGTCGATTAATATTTGGTGCATTTATCGGCGTGATGATCTTCGTAATCCGTACTTGGGGGGGCTTCCCTGACGGTGTCGCCTTCGCTGTACTGCTAGCGAATATGTGCGTTCCGCTCATAGACTATTACACTAAACCAAGAACTTATGGACATTAATCACCATGTTGAATGCAATTAGAAAAAATGGCTTAACCTTGGCTATCTTTGCCTGTGCATCAACAGGGGTAGTCGCTGTTACGCAATATCTAACCAAAGATCAAATCGTTCGCCAAGAGCGAGCACAACTTCAAGCGACGCTTAATGAAGTTATACCGCATGAACTGCATGACAATGAACTTTACGCGTCTTGTACTTTGGTGAGTGATCCGGCTCTTGGAACAACACAGCCACAGCCCGTCTATATCGCGAACATTAATAATGAACCCAAAGCCATGGCTATCGAGTCCGTAGCACCTGATGGCTACAATGGTGCAATTAAGATCATTGTTGGTATGGATATCGAAGGCACGATCCTAGGTACTCGCGTTCTGGCTCACCAAGAAACACCTGGACTAGGCGATAAAATCGACCTAAGAATTACCGACTGGGTGCTTGGCTTTACAGGCAAGCAAGTCACTGAAGATAATCAGTCACAGTGGGCCGTGCGAAAAGACGGTGGTCAATTTGATTCTTTCACTGGCGCCACTATTACACCACGTGCCGTAGTTAAAGCCGTGAAGAATACAGTAAACTACGTGAACACCCATCGCGATAAGATATTAAACCAACCACTAAATTGTGGAGGTGAAGAGTGAGTACTTCTAAAGAGTTGTTAAAAAATGGTCTATGGAATAATAACCCCGCACTAGTTCAGCTTCTTGGCCTATGTCCTCTCCTTGCAGTGTCATCCACAGTGACGAATGCGTTGGGTCTTGGCCTTGCGACCTTAGCGGTGTTAGTCGGCTCTAACGTGACCGTTTCTCTTATCAGAGACTATGTCCCGAAAGAAGTTCGAATCCCTGTATTTGTAATGATCATTGCTGCGCTAGTTACCTGCGTTCAGCTGTTAATGAATGCGTATGCTTATGGACTGTATTTATCCCTTGGCATTTTCATCCCTCTTATTGTGACCAACTGCATTATTATCGGGCGAGCAGAAGCGTTTGCCTCCAAAAATGCGGTGCTACCAGCGGCACTTGACGGCTTGTGGATGGGGCTAGGCATGACTTCAGTACTGGTCGTGCTCGGTGCCATGCGCGAACTTATTGGCAACGGTACTCTATTTGATGGTGCTGATTTGCTATTGGGGCCTTGGGCGGCGGCGCTTCGTATCGAAGTCTTCCAATTTGATAGCCAGTTCTTACTCGCCTTGTTACCACCAGGCGCATTTATCGGCGTTGGCTTTCTCATCGCTCTGAAAAATGTTATTGATAAGCAAATAGAGCTTCGTCAGCCGAAACAAGAAAAACAGCAAATAGAGCGCGCTCGTGTAACGAACTAATCACCACCCATAATAAGCCCAAGACTTTGCTAATCTTGGGCTTTTAATCACTGGAAGAACCCACTACTTTTGGGAAGAGCTAAGTCAGCCAATGAACAATATAAAAAGAAGAGAAATCCTCGAACGACTTCGAGAAAACAACCCAAAGCCAGAGACCGAACTCAATTGGAACTCACCATTTGAGCTACTTATCGCCGTTTTACTCTCTGCTCAAGCAACCGATGTTAGCGTCAATAAAGCGACCGATAAACTGTATCCCGTCGCTAATACACCTGAAGCAATGCTCGAATTGGGTGTGGATGGCGTAAAGGAATACATCAAAACTATCGGTTTGTTTAACTCTAAAGCAGAGAATGTCATCAAGACGTGCCAAATCCTAGTTGACCAACACAACAGCGAAGTCCCGGAAAACCGTGAAGCACTAGAAGCGTTACCCGGTGTTGGGCGTAAGACCGCTAATGTAGTTCTTAACACAGCGTTTGGCTGGCCTACCATTGCTGTAGACACCCACATTTATCGTGTCTCAAATCGAACTAAATTTGCGATGGGCAAAACGGTGGATGATGTAGAACACAAGTTACTAAAAGTTGTACCAAAAGAATTTAAACTAGACGTTCACCACTGGTTGATCCTTCACGGACGTTACACATGTGTCGCTCGAAAACCGAGATGTGGTAGCTGCATTATTGAAGATCTTTGTGAGTTTAAAGAAAAAGTCTATCCAGAGAATTAAAAACAAAGGAGCAATGTTATGTCTAACGGTCGTATCCTTCACACCATGCTGCGCGTGGGTGATTTAGACAAGTCAATTTCATTCTATACCGACGTTATTGGAATGAAGTTGCTACGTAAAAACGAAAATACTGAATATAAATACACCTTGGCGTTTTTAGGGTTTGGTGACGAGTCAGAAGGCGCAGTGATTGAGTTAACCTACAACTGGGGCGTGACTGAATACGATCTAGGCAGCGCTTACGGTCATATCGCTATTGGTGTCGATGATATTTACAGTACTTGCGATGCGATTAAAGCAGCAGGCGGTAACGTCACTCGTGAGCCAGGTCCTGTGAAAGGTGGCACCACTCAAATTGCATTCGTAAAAGATCCTGATGGCTACATGATTGAGCTTATTCAGAACAAACAAGCAAGTGCAGGTTTAGAGGGGTAATCTCTACTCTTTCACCACACCTCTATTTAAAACGCCAGCTTAGTTCGCTGGCGTTTTTTCCTATCAAAACTAAACTTCGGTACGCCCGAAAGAAATCACCACGCGCTGATTCTTAGCTTTACCTATTGGAGAAGAATTGTCGGCAACTGGACGACGTTTCCCATAGCCTTGAACTTGAATACGGTCTTTAGGTAGTCCCAGTGATTGGAAATAGTCTTGCAGAATCGATGCACGTTTATCGGAAAGTTGTTGGCTCTCACCTTTGGAATCAGAGGAATCCGTATAGGTCGAGACAAGAACCAAATCGATATCTTGATTGTATCGAACGTACTCGGTGATTTGCTGAAGCCTATGTTGGGAAGTCTTATTCAGCTGCTCACTATTACGATCATAATGTAAAATCGTGAATGAAATGTCTTCGAAGCTGTAAGGTAATAGATTGGCGATACAGTCACTAAAGACATTGTATTTGGCTTGGAATAAAACCGAAGACAACGAGACCTCGATTCGCTCATCTCTACTTTGCCAATCTTGATAACTGAAAGTTGGATAGCGTCCTTTTTCTAGCTCACTCAATATGCTCCAAGCAGCCTGCCCACCGACATACCCATCAAACTGCTTAAAGAATTGTAGGTTAGTAATTCTGTCGGCACTGTCACCCGGTCTCCATGGAGGCGGCAAAGACACCAAACTAACATTTCGAGTTTCGCCCATAGATCGGCGCATTTTCAGTTCAAAATCCAGATTCATCTTCTTGCTTGCACGCGCGATGAATTCCGCGTCACCGAAATTAGGAATCGGATGAACGAGCCGGCATTCTAGCGGAGAATTACTGACCATTTCCCATTGTGACTGTGTTGGTGTTGCCACATAACGTTTCTCAATTGCCGCATTGGCCGCGGTAGCAGTCATAATAGGCAACAGTGATAGTGTTAGTAAGGCTTTTAATTTCATACAGTTAAGTAACTCTTTTGCAATATACGCTACGGCACAGTTTTGCCGCTCTACGTGCTAGATGGATCTCCACATCAGATAGTGCAAAAACCTCGCCATGTTATCGACTCAATTCACTAACATACGTTTCCCCCTCCTTCTTTGTTCAGCTTGTACCCTTGCATGTTTTGATAAATAGTCATCGATCATAGCCAAGTATTATTTTTCAAACTTTGTCTGCGAAAATTAAATGACTCGTCTGGTTTTTTATAGCTGGATAATCTGCAATAATGCTGCCTTCGTCACACTAGAAAACTCTGAAATGACCGTAGAAAACGAAGCACTCACCCTAAAAAAGCGATTCCGTGGCTATTTTCCCGTCGTCGTTGACGTTGAGACCGCAGGTTTCAATGCTAAGACTGATGCGTTATTAGAGATTTGCGCAATCACTTTAACCATGGACGATCAAGGAAATTTACAGCCTGCTTCTGTCTTGCACTTTCACATAGAACCATTTGAAGGCGCTAACCTAGAGAAAGAAGCACTGGAATTTACAGGAATTCGCGACCCATTTAGTCCGCTTCGAGGTGCTGTGCCCGAACAGGAAGCACTTAAAGAAATCTACAAAGTCATTCGCAAGGAGCAAAAGCAACATGATTGCAGCCGAGCTATCATGGTTGCTCACAATGCTAACTTTGATCATAGTTTTGTTAGTGCAGCGAACGAGCGCGCTAAACTTAAGCGTGTTCCTTTCCATCCGTTTGCCACTTTCGATACAGCCACTCTAAGTGGTTTAGCTTATGGTCAAACAGTATTGGCAAAAGCTTGTAAAGCCGCAGGTATGGAGTTTGATAATAGAGAGGCTCACTCTGCCCTTTATGACACTCAAAAGACGGCTGAGCTATTTTGTCGAATCGTCAACAAATGGAAAGCGCTTGGTGGCTGGCCTATTGTTGATGAACAAGTCCAAGAATAAATAAACACAACTTTTAGAGATTAATATGAATCCTGTCGTTATTTCCGTTTGCATCATGCTGGTTTTGGCCTTGATGCGAGTTAACGTTGTCGTTGCGTTAACATTCAGTGCCATTGTTGGTGGCGTCGTATCTGGTATGTCATTGACCGAAGCTGTGAGCGCCTTTGAAGGAGGATTAGGCGGTGGTGCAACGATCGCGCTAAGCTACGCGATGCTTGGTACCTTTGCCGTGGCTATTTCAAAGTCTGGTATTACTGACCTGTTAGCACAGAGTGTTATTAAGCGTATTCACGGTAAAGAAAGCTCAGCTTCGACTACTGGCCTAAAATATGCGGTCCTTGCAGCACTCATTCTCGTTACCATGTCTTCGCAGAACATTATTCCTGTTCACATCGCCTTTATCCCAATTTTAATTCCACCTCTATTGGGCGTTTTCGCCAAGTTAAAGCTCGATCGTCGACTGGTAGCATGTGTATTAACTTTTGGTTTGGTTACGCCTTATATGGTGTTACCTGTCGGTTTCGGTGGCATTTTCTTAAACAACATTTTGCTTAAGAACCTTCATGACAACGGTTTAGAATCAGTGACAGCAGCGCAAGTGCCAATGGCAATGCTTCTTCCTGCTGCAGGTATGATCACTGGTCTTCTATTTGCTATTTTCTTTAGTTATAGAAAACCTCGTGAGTATGCTGAAACAGAGATGACTCAAATCGATGAAGAGCCGACCCACATTAATAAGAAAAACATCGCTGTAGCCATTGCTGGTATCGTCGCAGCGCTTGCTGTTCAGTTAACGTCTGGCTCTATGATCATTGGTGCACTTGCAGGTTTCATGGTGTTCACGTTTGGTGGTGTTATCGCTTGGAAAGAAACCCAAGATGTGTTCACTAAGGGTGTTCACATGATGGCAATGATTGGCTTCATCATGATTTCAGCTGCTGGGTTTGCCGCAGTCATGAAACAAACGGGCGGTGTAGAATCTTTAGTGGCAGCGCTATCAACAAGTATTGGCGATAACAAACCACTGGCAGCACTACTTATGCTTATCGTCGGTTTACTGGTCACTATGGGTATCGGTTCTTCGTTCTCAACCATCCCAATTATCGCTACTATCTATGTCCCTCTAGCACTCGCATTTGGCTTCTCGCCTATGGCAACAGTTGCTCTGGTTGGTACCGCAGCTGCACTTGGTGATGCAGGCTCTCCAGCTTCTGACTCAACCCTAGGTCCAACCTCAGGATTGAATGCCGATGGCCAACACGAACACATTTGGGAAACTGTTGTTCCAACCTTTATTCACTACAACATCCCACTGATTATTTTCGGTTGGATTGCAGCCATGGTTCTGTAACAACATCAGATACGAAAAAGGCTTGGTCATTGACCAAGCCTTTTTTATTTCTGTCATCACTCAATAAAGAGAAATGATTGAAGATACCGCGTTATGCTTCTTCTTCACCAGCATTACGTGCAGCCGCTTCTTTGATTAGTGGTTGTAGTTCACCCTTTTGGAACATTTCCATAATGATGTCACAGCCACCAATTAGCTCACCTTCAACCCATAGTTGCGGGAACGTTGGCCATTGTGCGTACTTAGGCAGTTCAGCACGAATATCTGGGTTTTGTAGAATATCTACGTAGGCAAATTTTTCACCACAACCCATTAGTGCTTGAGCAGCTTGAGAAGAAAAGCCACAGCTAGGCAATTTAGGTGAACCCTTCATGTAAAGAAGAATTGCGTTTTCTTCAATTTGCTGTTTGATTTTATCGATAGTTTCCATTGCTTCCTCGAAATGCTTTTACTGCGGATATGGTCACATTCTAGCGAATCGCCACAGAATAAAAAGCACAATAATTATGTGGTTATACTATTGTAGCTAAGATGTGATGTAGCCAACTCAAATCTTACCTACCTGAGTTCGGTTTTTAATAAGTCATAACAATAAATTTTCTTGAGAACTCTTTTAATAAAGTAAAAACTTGCTAAAATAGCAAGCAGTCAGTCAACACCCGACTCAATAATAAATATCTTGGAAGCAATCAGGGTAAAAACCCGCTAATAATCAATGGAGAAGCGAGCAATGGCATTCGAACTACCAGCACTTCCTTACGCAAAAGATGCTCTAGAACCACATATCTCAGCAGAAACTCTGGACTACCACCACGGTAAGCACCACAACACTTACGTTGTTAAACTAAACGGCCTAATTCCAGGTACTGAGTTTGAAGGTAAAACACTAGAAGAGATCGTTAAGACTTCAACTGGCGGTGTTTTCAACAACGCAGCTCAGATTTGGAACCACACGTTCTACTGGCACTGCCTAGCGCCAAACGCTGGCGGCGAACCAACAGGTGCAGTTGCTGAAGCAATCAACGCTGCATTCGGCTCGTTCGAAGAGTTCAAAGCTAAGTTCACTGATTCAGCAATCAACAACTTCGGTTCTTCATGGACTTGGTTAGTTAAGAAAGCTGACGGTTCTCTAGATATCGTAAACACTTCGAACGCAGCGACTCCACTAACAGAAGAAGGTGTGACTCCACTTCTAACTGTAGACCTGTGGGAACACGCTTACTACATCGATTACCGTAACCTTCGTCCAGACTACATGAACGGCTTCTGGGCTCTAGTTAACTGGGCATTCGTAGAAGAAAACCTAGCTAAGTAATCGTATCGATAACTGATTACCGTAAAGGCCTGCTTTCGCAGGTCTTTTTTTATGATAACCATCAATTATTACTAAAGCCCCCTGTTCTCATGCCGATAAAGAAAGAGTCGTGAGGGGTATATATGCAAATTCATAGCTTAGACAAAGCGAATTTAATCAGCGAACTACAATGTGGTACGTCACTTTGCCGTGCCGTGGAACAAGGTAGACGTGCTGATTTTTCATTAATACTGTCTATGTTTAGTCATGACTGTCGTGAAACCGGCGTCATTGAGGATATCGATACTGCTATATCGGACGAAGCAGTTCTGCGCCAGCGCTTCAACGTACCTACTGCTCAGAAGCTTCAGGGGGAACTAGATGATTATCAAACCTCAGCAGCAATCGCTAATCAATTCCACCAAGGTGGCTTGGCAAGCGCAAAGCTTCAACATTACAGCACACCTGAACCCCTAAACTACCAGCCAACAGATACCAGAGGCCTCAGTGAAGAAGTCTATCAAAACCTGTCTGGGCATACGCGTCGACAGTTGGTTCAAGGGTCGGCTAAGACCCCAAATGTAGATTACTTATATAACCGCCTTTCCACCGCCTACCGCAAAGATACGTTAGCTATCCAAGCTTAACCACACTTTATAAGTGGTTTCTAATGTAATCTTGTCCACTTTTTCCGTACACAATGTGATATGTGGCAGAAATAACCTATTCGTTTAGCACTTTTCTAGAAAAGTTTGAAGTTATTCACATTTGATTCACAGTTTTTCTACCAAGTTATTAACTCAGGGGAATGCCTTTTGGCTAAATCTATCCGAAACCGACACTTTCGGGGTAATTATGATCATTAAAAATTCAGTTGTACTTATCACATCCGCAGGGAATAGTTTGGGAGCAATGATTGCGTTGCACTTCGCTAAACTGGGTGCCCGTATTGTTTTGTGCGATGCGAATCCGTCGGCACTACTGGCTACTTATCGGCGCTGCCTCGAACTCACCGAGCTTGTCGATATGGTAAAGATTGAGGACATATCATTAGATTCGGTAGAATCTCTGTTCAATGTGATTGAGTCAAAAACTGGTCGGTCTCCTGATGTTCTAGTTAATCATTGGACGTCACTCCCACAACAATCCTTAACAGGCAGTTCATCGAACTCTAGCTTTATTCAAAAGTTTTCTATGCTCGCCTCCAGCCTATTTATGTTTGGACAAGTAGCAGCGGAACGTATGGCTATTCATCAATCAGGGGTGATCGTCAATGTGGTCGCGCAAGAGCCTGATCAGCACCATAGTGATTTGGATAACACGACGTCGATGGTAACAGGGTTTACCAAGAGTTGGGCGAAAGAGCTAAAAGCACACAATGTACGTGTTGGTGGTGTCATTCCGGTCACAACACATAACTATCACATTGCTACAAACTGGTCAGAAGTGCAGGATGAACTAACAAGAACGACAGAATACATAGTGAGTAACGATTATTTCAGTGGTCGAGTTGTGAGCACTGAAGCGTAACCGTGCACAAATCTGAGTAGCGCCCAGGCAGGTACTCTTTGAAAACCGGATAAAAAAAGCCCCTTCATTTCTGAAGGGGCTTTGTCATTTTTCCCGATTTAGATTTCGTGCTAGCGAAAATCTACAACTGAATTAAGCTTCAGCTTTCTCTTTTTTAGCTTTAGCCGCTGGCTTAGCTTCTTGGTCCGCTTTCTTCTTGATAACAGTCGTACCTTCGAAAGTTTCACCTTCAACGAATGCTTTACCGTAGTAAGCTGCTTTCAGAACTTCTTTAAGCTCAGAGATTAGAGGGTAGCGTGGGTTCGCACCAGTACATTGGTCATCGAACGCTTCAACCGCTAGCTCATCAAGCTTCGCTAGGAAGTCAGACTCAGCTACACCTGCAGCTTGAATAGAAGCTGGGATGTCTAGGTCTTGCTTAAGCTCTTCCATCCATGCTAGTAGACGTTCAATCTTCTGAGCAGTGCGGTCACCAGCCTGGCTTAGGCCTAGGTGGTCAGCTACTTCAGCGTAACGACGACGTGCTTGTGGACGGTCGTACTGAGAGAACGCAGTTTGCTTAGTTGGGTTGTCGTTAGCGTTGTAACGAACAACGTTAGAGATTAGTAGTGCGTTCGCCAGGCCGTGTGGTAGGTGGAACTCCGCACCAATCTTGTGAGCCATTGAGTGACAAACACCTAGGAATGCGTTCGCAAATGCTACACCAGCGATAGTTGCCGCGTTGTGTACTTTTTCACGAGCGATTGGGTCGTTTGCACCGTTCGCGTAGCTTGAAGGTAGGTACTCTTTAAGCATCTTAAGTGCTTGTAGAGCCTGACCGTCAGAGTATTCGTTCGCTAGAACTGATACGTAAGCTTCTAGAGCGTGAGTTACTGCATCGTAACCACCGAATGCTGTTAGAGACTTAGGCATGTTCATAACAAGGTTCGCGTCAACGATAGCCATGTTAGGAGTTAGTTCGTAGTCAGCTAGTGGGTACTTAGCACCAGTCTCGTCGTCAGTAACAACTGCGAATGGAGTAACTTCAGAACCAGTACCAGATGTTGTAGTGATACATACAAGCTCAGCTTTTTGACCCATTTTAGGGAACTTGTAGATACGTTTACGGATGTCCATAAAGCGCATTGCAAGCTCTTCGAAGTGAGTTTCTGGGTGCTCGTACATAACCCACATGATCTTAGCAGCATCCATCGGAGAACCACCACCTAGAGCGATGATTACGTCTGGTTGGAAGCTTTGCATTGCTTCAGCACCTTTCTTAACAACAGATAGCGTTGGATCCGCTTCTACGTCGAAGAAAGTTTGAACTTCCATGCCTTGAGCTTTAAGAAGCTTCACTACTTCATCACTGTAGCCGTTGTTGAATAGGAAACGGTCAGTTACTAGGAATACGCGCTTCTTACCTTCTAGGTCGCTAAGAGCGATTGGAAGGCTACCACGACGGAAGTAGATAGACTTAGGTAGTTTGTGCCACAACATGTTTTCAGCTCGCTTCGCTACAGTTTTCTTGTTGATTAGGTGTTTAGGACCTACGTTCTCAGAGATAGAGTTACCACCCCAAGAACCACAACCTAGAGTTAGAGAAGGCGCTACGTTGAAGTTGTAAAGGTCACCGATACCACCGTGAGTAGTTGGGATGTTTACAAGGATACGAGCAGTCTTCATCTTGTCACCGAAGTAACGGATGCGGTCAGCGTTAACGTCTTGGTTTGTGTACAGACCAGATGTGTGACCGATACCACCGATTTCAACCATAGTTACTGCTTGAGCAACGGCGTCTTCGAAATCGTCAGCGCGGAATAGACCTAGAGTTGGAGATAGTTTCTCGTGAGCAAATGCGTCGTCGTAAGAAACTTTACCTAGACCTTCACCAACTAGAACTTTAGTGTCAGCTGGAACTTTAACGCCTGCCATCTCAGCGATTGCTGGAGCTGGTTGACCTACGATCTTAGCGTTAAGGTTGCCGTCGATTAGAAGGACTTTACGTACTTTCTCAGCTTCAGCTTTACTTAGCACGTATGCTTTATGAGAAGCGAAACGCTCTTTAACTTCGTCGTATACAGAGTCAACAACGATTGCAGCCTGCTCAGAAGCACAAACTACGCCGTTATCGAACGTTTTTGACATAAGGATAGAAGCTACTGCACGTTTAACGTCAGCAGTCTCGTCGATAACTACAGGAACGTTACCTGCACCTACACCGATTGCTGGCTTACCAGAAGAGTAAGCTGCTTTAACCATGCCAGGACCACCAGTTGCAAGGATAAGAGCGATGTCGTCGTGCTTCATAAGAGCGTTAGAAAGCTCTACAGATGGCTGGTCAATCCAACCGATGATGTCTTTTGGAGCACCTGCTGCTACTGCTGCATCTAGAACCAGTTTAGCTGCGTCGTTAGTAGAGTTCTTCGCACGTGGGTGTGGCGAGAAGATGATACCGTTACGAGTCTTCAAAGAGATTAGAGATTTGAAGATTGCAGTAGAAGTTGGGTTAGTTGTTGGTACGATACCGCAGATGATGCCTACAGGCTCAGCGATAGTCATAGTGCCTAGGTTGTCGTCTTCGTCAAGAATGCCACACGTCTTTTCATCTTTGTATTTGTTGTAAATGAACTCAGATGCAAAGTGGTTCTTGATAACTTTATCTTCAACGATACCCATACCAGACTCTTCAACCGCTTGTTGTGCAAGAGGAATACGAGCTTGGTTAGCTGCTAGAGATGCTGCGCGGAAAATCTTGTCAACTTGCTCTTGAGAGTAAGTTGCAAATTCTGCTTGTGCCGCTTTAACGCGAGCAACCATTGCATCTAGTTCAGCCATATTTGTTACAGGCATAATGAATCTCCTAAAATAAAAAAACTAAAAACTTTTTAGTAAGTTAGCTGTTTGCCACTAATAGTTACTCTTAGGTAACTCAACTCTACTTAGTAAATTGCTTTCATGGCTGAGTATAATATTTCAGGACGTGAAAAAAATTGACTCAGATCAGTTCTGAAAAGTAATTTACCTACTTAGTAGTAACTATTAAGGGTAATGCAAGGTAAGTAATTGTTTTATAATAAATTATATTGAGTAAAATACTTAGCTCAAAATTACAGCAATCGAATGATTTTTTTAAATAAACTACAAATTTCTGTAAAAAAGTTTCATTTTTGTACAGATAAATCAAGTAAACCACCCTGCACGTGCTACAGCAAGTATATCTGCAGCCACCTCTAAAACCACCGACATCACATTTTTTTATCAAAAACGTGCTCGCGATAACAAATACGAAACAAGCTTCAATTCAGTTTGCTACTGGTATTGAAATTTATTTTCACATTCTATTCATAAATGCGACCAGCATCATTTGTCATTAGATTTTTTGTGGTTATTGAGTGACATATCGTTAGATTTTTTCATTCGCTTATCAGTAAAGGTTAGCGTACATTAGCGTCCTAAATTTGTGCCCAGCAGGCCATGTTATCCATTAGTTTCGCTAAGAGTATCGAGAAATGAGTAGTATCGAATTCGCTATTTATTTACAGTTTTTTTTGGGACTCGTTGCAGCAGTCAACCCCGTAGGGATTATGCCGGTCTTTGTGTCCTTAACCGGACACATGTCACCAGAAGATAAAAATAAGACCGCAGCCACAGCCAACATTGCTGTCGCGGTCATACTGATTACCTCCTTATTAGCAGGCCAGGTTCTGCTAGACATGTTCAGTATTTCCTTGGATTCGTTCCGAGTTGCAGGTGGCCTACTTTTATTAAGCATCGCCTTCTCAATGATGTCTGGCAAACTTGGTGAAGATAAGCAGAACAAACAAGAAAAGTCCGAGTATGTGAGTAAGGAGCAAATTGGAGTGGTTCCGCTTGCTATGCCATTAATGGCAGGCCCAGGAGCGATAAGCTCGACCATTGTCTATGGTGCTCGCTATCCAAATATGTTCGAAACTATCGGTATCATCATAACTATTGTCGCTTTTGCACTGTGCTCTTGGTTACTTTATCGTTCTGCGCCTTTAATTGTTCGTTTCCTAGGGCAAACCGGGATCAACGTAATAACTCGTATTATGGGGTTGATATTGGGTGCATTAGGTATAGAGTTCATGGCTAATGGGTTGAAAGCTCTGTTTCCGGGCCTTGCATAAGCTACTATCACTAAACCAGCCTCCCATATAAGCTTACTAAGATAGATTTATATGGGAATCCCTTCTTTAGTCATCTAAGTAATTCGCCATCTGCTCGCAACATAAGCTTACACCGTTATATTCCACCCTTTATAAAACAAGAATTGTAACACTTCACACCGATATGCAACTTTGTTAGTATCAAAAATTACCTTACCGATACAGAATTACCAAAATGCGTACTCATCCTATCTTGATGGTCATAGCAATTAACTATTCATCAGCAGTTCAAGCAAAATGGTGTTACCAAAATCCCGAGGGGCTTTGTATTCAAACTGTCCAAGAAGACGACAGCTCTATTAGAGCGCGATTTAGTCAAGACGATTACTTTAGAACATTGGCCATCGGCTACGACCTAAGAAGCAGTCGCTCTTGGTTTCACATAACTAAAGAATTTGGCAATCAAGCAGTTTTTGAAGTAAGCCGTTATTCTGATTACAACAATGAGAAAAATGAAAGTTTATGGTTTACAGCGTATCAAGCCAAAGGAGCATCGTGTTGGCGGCGAACAGAGGTTCTATACTTTTACGATAACTGGGCGGGTACTAATTTTATTCAGCCACCTAATGACTGGCCCAAATCAAACGCAGCAGAAGTTACAACGCTGGAGATAATAGAAAGAATAAACAACCTAGGGGTCATGTTTGATGACCAAGGACACCTTATTTTGTTTTGTCCTGGAGTGATTCAGGTCTCGCATAGACAATAATTTCGATTTAATTAGCGTCAAGAGAGCGCTAGCCGATACTCATCAATTTTAAAGGAGAGATGCCTGGCTGTTACCATTTAAACCGCCAGGCACTGCCTATCAACCGCTAGTTACTTATCAAAAAGATCTCAAAAGAAAAAGTTAGACGATTCTGGCATCCTCACTAATTGTCGTTTCAGGCCAAAAGAACCCCTGCATCAAATCTGCACCAGACGATATCGCCTTTTCAAGCAATTCTAAAGTTTGAACCCCTTCAACAATTACTTTAATATTCTGATCCTGATATGCACGAACTAGGTTTTTAATATCAGGTGCAAACCAGAATACTAGCTTATCTAACTTAACTCCAAACACGTTCAATTTCTCTGCTAGTAAAAGATGCTCTGCACCCACATCATCAAGCCAAACATTTACATTCGTTGCTTGTAGCATTGAAATGTTATTGCTTAGAACATTGAATTCAGCCTCTGTTAGTTGCCTAATATCGTATGAATCTTGAATTTCGATATTGAGACCAGAACCCATAAGTTTTTTCACTACCCAATCACTATCATGGTTAGCAATAATCGATAGCGGAACATTGATAAAATAATTACCCCTAAGACCCTTAAATAAATCCAGTTGCTTAATCAGTAGTTCTGTAAACTGTTTGACACTACATATTTCAAAAAATGACTCGATGTCATTATTCTCGACACCTTTGGGTAAAGTTAACACTTCTCGACCATATTCAGCCAAATTAGATGCTTGATTGAAAATTTCAACCACTGATTGTAACTTATAGATGTCGACGGATATTTTTTCGTTTTGACTGCTGTAAGATTGCATTTTATTTGATTCAATTTTTTAGATAGAAAACGAAACTTCCCTGTCCAAAACCAGCTCAAACCTTAACGGTCTACCCATGAGCAGCGTAATTAAACTTTGTAATTTAGACTATTAAAAACAAACACCACTATTCTACAAAACCTTTTTTTGGATGATCATCAAAATCAGATTTAAAAATAGCACCTCTTGGTATCTCCACCATTGAATAGGTATTTTCATCATTACTCCGAGAAAATGCACTCCAAATTTTGGATAAATGATAAATGGACAAACCACTATTTTCCACATCTAAATCTACATCACTTAATGTTACTTTCGTACCAAGATCAATATTATAAGTGTACCCACCCCAATATCCGTAAAGCGATTTTTTTATATACTTCTCTCCCGTTTCTTTATCCCAAACATCATTATAAATCACTCCCTTTTTGCATGTAAGCGAATAGTTTATACGCTCATTGTAGTCGTATAACTCAAAATTACATCCTAGGCCATTTAGAAATGGCTTGATTATATATAGCGTAAGAAAAACACTAAAAAGTATTGCTATCCAATTAGTGTATTTTAATAAAACGCTTAGTATTGTCTTCATCATAGGTGTAACCATAGAAATAATAGCCTTCAGTTAAATTATTAAAGTCACGCACTGGTATTGGCAATACAGAACACGCTTCAACATCTTTATTTTTAATGCAGTTTACATCAGGTTTTCCTGACTCCAGAGCTATATATAGCAAGAGCTGCATCATGTTATATACAATAATAAATATCCAAAAGTATTTACGACTTTTCCTAAACGCCTCTTTGCCATTCAATGCATCTCTCTCGAAGTGAGATTGTCGATCTTTAAGTACCTTTCCAGATTCGCTGTTCGTTATAGCTTCCTCAACTCCCAGTTCATCAGAAGCGGTAGATTGGAACAAAACAGATTTTACGTTCTTAGTCTCTCTTTGATAGATATGTATGTTACTATCAATCAGGACATAACCCTTTCTTGGAACTGTTTTGATATCAATTCCAGCTATCCGTAATCGACGAATAGCCATAGTTAAAGCATTCTCCACTACAATCATTCCTGGCCATCCTTTGGCAAACATATCATCTCTTGAAACGCAATCGCCTCTATTCTCGATTAATAGCTCAAGAACAGCGCTTTCTGCGGCACTGAGTTTAGCGTGTTCCCTATCAGTGCTATCTAGGATCAAGCCTGTGCTTTTCTCTAAAAAATAATCCAACTTCATCCCACCTCTTATTGTCCCTCTATAACATTAGCACTACATGGTTAAAGACTAACAATAATAACTGTATTCAATCTAACTGCGTTACTAACAGAGCCAAGTTAACCTAGGTTCTCAGGGCTACCTCCTCCGTTCTTAACCATATTAACAATAAAGTTTGGCGTATTGTAAAGTCACTTTCAAACTCTACCACTAAATAAAGGTAACAACATATAACCTAGTACTTTCAATAATATAGGTACTGATTATCTAAGTCCGACAAAGAATAACCCCACTACAACCAGGTCTACCTAATCTTATTTTTTGCTATTGAAGATTAATTCGGGGTTACTCTCTTAGGTGACGATATTATCTTGTGCTTTTTCTAATGAACCATTCAAAATTCATGTATTAAGTTGCCAATGATTATCTCTACACGACGATTTCGCTTTCTTCCTTCTTTCGTTTCATTATCCGCTCTTGGATGTTGTTCACCCTTACCGACATAGCTGATACGTTCAGAACCTATACCGTGTTGAATAAAATACTCAGCAACGCGAGCTGCCCGGCGATCGGAAAGCCATTGATTATAGGTTGTCGCTCCCGTTTTATCCGTATGCGCAACAATTCGCACATTAAGTTTTGATTTACTTCGAAGTCTCGCGAGAGGTGCTTCTAAAGCTTTGGTTGACAAGAGTGTGCTCGAGTTGGTAGCGAATAGCAGTTCATGATGGGTGACCTTTGAAGTATTCTCACTTGGTGCTGGTAATCTTGTCTCCACATATTCAAGCGGGCTCGAACTCACAGACTGTATACCTGAAACACGCTGCATTGAGTTATCAAAATAGTAGTTAAACCCCCAATAAAATTGGGTAACATTACTCTTTACTCGCTGTCCACTACCTAAGGCATTAAAATAGTCAACACCTAATTTTGTAGAAAGTCGACAGGTCAAGCGATATTCCGCACCAATGCCTAATGAACCACTAGGTCCATTGCTATTATTATTGCCCAAAAGATAACTGGCACCCACCTTGCCATATAAAGACAATTCATCCGTAATCGGCTCACCGCTCTGCAAACCTAAAGTTAAGATGTTTAAATTGGCATTTGTTTGTGGGCTCTTAATGACACTAAAGTTCGAATATGTACTGACATAGCGAGTGATATCAAATCCAACGTCGACACTAAAACTAGGAGATGTATTGACCGCGCGCCCCTTACTTTCTCTTACTTGCTCGACGATACCGAAGCCAAGCGCATTACCGAGCCAAAATTTGTTGGAGTCAACCCTCTCCTGGGCAAAAGAAACGCGAGACAGTATAATTAAAATGATGGATATAATATTTTTCATGTTATTGAAAATTCGATTATATGAACACAAACTTATAATTAACAGAGCGTTATAAAAACACCGCTCGCTATATAAATCAGGAGCGAGCGGTATTTAACTCACAGAAATTTTATCAATGCCTTACTGCCATGTCACACTTACGTTGGTGGTAGCTTCCCACGTGCCGGTTTGTAATGATGGTGATTCAGCTTTGTCTTCGGCAATAAATTCGACCTTTTGGAATCCTACACCCATAGCTGCCGCAATGTTTTGTTGATCAGGATAGAGACCATCGAGTAATTCATTAAACCAATCATAATTAGAATCGTGATTCTGCGTCACTTGATAATTTGGAGCATAAGGCATATTCAAAAGCCAAGTGAGAGCATAATTTTGTGAGCCTCGGTTAGTATGTAATAATGGGTTAACGCCTGTTTTAGACAATACTGCATACTCTCCATTAACTGTTATTTCTAGCACCCCAATTTGCTCTTGGGTCTGAATGTTTGTGGCATTAATAGTGAGTTTATTTGAACACCCCTGTAAACCTTCAAAACAATAGGCATCCAATTCCATATCCTGACCTTGGTTGTCTTGAAAGGACACCTTAGGAGCTAGCTGTGGCTGACCTTTTTTCGCGGCACTCTTCATAACAGCCTTTAGAATAGTTAGTTCGTCTACACTATCAAACAATGTATATCTGAGAGTATCACCCGATTTAGAAAAGTCACTCATGTCAATTGTTATATTATTGATCTTACCTTCAAGTCCTTCGGCAAGACTTACCTCCCATTCTGGTGCTGAATTTATTATTTTACCTGCAAATTTAATATCTTGACTATAACTAGCATTTGCTAAGCCAGATATTAGCAGACCCGACATAATAGTACTCGTGATTAGTTTCTTTTTCATCATAACATTTATCATCCTTTATAATTTAAATTAGCTATTTGCAAATTGATTTTATTTTGCACTTGATATAATACATACAGTTACCTGGATGCACTGGTTTAGCACACATCACGTATGCTAAATTTAGAACACCTTTATATTAATAAAGCCTTCTATTAGAAATGTTGCTAACTAATCGCAACATTTCTTAAAACCAAAAATTATCGTCTATTTATACTTCTTCATCATTTGAAAAATGACTTTTATTGTATGCTGACACTTATTGGTAACGTAGCCTTCCAAGGCCCCTGTATATCAAAGACACGGATGTAGGATGACTTTAACGTAATGAGCCTAGACTGAGATATTTCCTCCCAACTAGTGGAATTAAGAACATCATCAAGCCATTGAATAGTTGGCGCGACTACAGTATCTAAAGATCGTGCACCTTTATAAACTTCGCTATAATTCTCTTGGTTAAGGCTTAGGATACTTGCTGCATTAATTGATTGTGCTGCTAAATCCGATTGTGTTTCATATACCACACCTTCTTTTTTAGCAGCTAGGGCTGCGCTCGCGGTGTATTTAACTCTAAGCCAACCATCTCTTTTACCACCCCGAAAAACCGCCACGTCAGAAAAACACTCTTGTTCATAACAGCGACTATCGACCATAGTTTCGCCAATGGTAATTGAGGGAACTAACCCCAATTGGCCAATAGTAGCAGGTACTGTCATAAAACCTTCAAGAAGAGGTAAGTCATAGATACCAATGTCAAAGTTAGCGAGTATGCCATCTTTATCGGTCCCAGTACTTCTTAACGTTTTTGCTCCAGTTAATTTTTGCCTTGTTGTATCAGGAATTCTCCATACCCAAGTGGGGTTTTGATCAATAATAACGCCGGACAACTCTACGTTTGAAGTGAATAAGTTATTACTCATATCCGAGAAATTAGCGTTTGCAGAACTTATAAATGTCATACTCGAGGATATCATGATAGCCATCAATGTTTTTTTCATTGTACTTCCTTATTATGTTTTTACCGCTATTACCACCCTAAGATTGACATATTTCTAATGCTTAGCCATTGATAACAACAGTGATACTTTATTGTTATCCCTTACAACAAAATAACGATAACAACGAGAGCTAAATCTGAGCTGAATACATTACCAGTTATCCAACCCCTTCAACTTCTATTGCAAACTCAATCCCTCCTCTATAGCTTTTAGGCATGGTTATTTTTATTGCTTGATTAATTTTAAGTTTGATGTTTTTAAAGCGAGGCAATGCTGTAATTTCCACAGTATCCCCTACTTGCTTCCCATTGATACTTACTTTTCTTTCGTCAGCTATTAGCTCTACATTAGCAAATGTGGCTACATCGCTACCAGTTGATGATGTCACTTTTACTAGGACTTCACCTCGATGGTTTTTTAGCAGTGTAGCATTAGCAATTCTCAAATATTTTAATTTCCCATCTAAGTCCGCATCATTTACTGATAATAACACTGGATCTTCTAATGTTTTTTCTATTTGCAATCTATCATTGTTCACAACTCCATTAACCAAACCTAGAGATTGGTTTCTTACGTATTTTGTTGTACCCTCAGCAGCTGCTGTATAAGAAAATAGATAACCTACTAATATCATTAATAGCAAAAAAAATAGTCGCATATTAGTCATCCCCTGGACCATCAAGGATATATGTATTCACACTTCCAAAATCATTTAATGCTGAGACGGAGTGTATCTGATTACCAGTTACATTAATCCTGTCTCCTGGTTTAAACATTTTTAGGCCACTATTAGCTTCTTTGCTAAATTCAATAGCTTCCCCCTTAGCATTCTGAACACTCGCGATTGTGAATATATAAGGTGTCGTATTAACTAACCACTGCTCACCAGGTAAATGTTCTACTGTTAAGTTTTTTTCTGCACCAAGACGACCTTCTGCAATGGCTTCGGGTCTGTATATCAACTTAACCCGTGTACGAATTGCGATTGCAAGTCCACTTCCTTTTCCAGCGGGAGGAATTTCTTGCAAATTCAACCAATAAATTGATTCTTTATCATTCGGCATATGGTCGGATACTTTCATTATCCTAAACACCTGCGTACGACCCTTATTTATTTTGAAAAATGACGGAGTCGCGATAAAGGACGGGCGCGTATCATTCTCCACAATATTTTCAACCCAAATTTGCGCACCATAATCTTCCTTAGAGCGATTATCTACTGTTGCTGAAATAAACTGACCGTCTCCTTTATAGATATAACGTGTAGCGTCTAACGCCAACGAAGCGATGGCCTCATTCGTGAATAATATTGAGCTCAAGGCAAACGTTAATATAAGTTTAATTTTCACACATAACCTCTTGTAATTGTGTTGTTTGTTTGATGGACGAGGTGGGGATTTCGCAATCTCCGACACGAAAACTCTTTAATTCATCGATAGAGTTAACAAATAAAATACCGTTTTGAGTAACGAAACCTAACGGAGTGCCGTCGTTCGATTCTGCCCACGTACCACTCTGCACAAAAGCGCCTTGTTTATTCTTTATTTGAAACAGATATCTAAGTACTTTTACCGATTCAAATGGTAAAAACACTACTGCACCACCGGTCGGTACAACGCGTTTTTCAGTCTCTAATAACTCAATATCCGTAGGCAACGTATCACCAGACAACCTAATACGGTTTTCTCGATA
Organism: Vibrio barjaei; assembly: GCF_001639065.2. Classification (GTDB taxonomy): domain Bacteria; phylum Pseudomonadota; class Gammaproteobacteria; order Enterobacterales; family Vibrionaceae; genus Vibrio; species Vibrio barjaei. The sequence goes on along the minus strand of NZ_LQXO02000026.1, from coordinate 125,907 downwards.
GGCACTCGCAGGAACTACCGCATTACCTTTAGACGTCGAGCGATATGGAGACGAGGAAAACTTGACTCCTTCAGTATCCGCAACATTCGCAACAATGAGAGTGTCTGCTCTCGTTCCGGTAAATATCATGTCGCGCTCTGTAGGCAACAGAATCACCGAACCACTTGCCGACGCTGAACCTGTCGTTTGCCCATTCGATTGAGATAATCTTCCCCGTAATGAAGCACGTTCTGCTTGATATCCCGTACTCACTGAATAGGTTTTGCTATCACTGTCACCTGACCAGTTGATATTTGCGGAGTAATTTGCTTTCTCTCCAATTGACGAAGATACCCCGGTTGAGTAATTGCTACTCCCATTATCATTCGTCGTCACCGTGCTATAAGTTGAGTAATTTGAACCACCTATACTAAAAGGTACCGACAGTGATAACGAACCACTGAGTTCCGAGCCGTTGCCTGATTGGCTATATGATGTCACAAGTGACACATTGAACTTCCGAAATTGTAATGATGCTCTGGCATTAATTCCGGAATTGTCCGCAACATCCTCCCAATAAGAACGCTTCCAACCACGGAACCCTACACTTAGGTTAGTGGTGATTCGGTGGGAAAGTCCTAAGTTATATTGTGACTTCAAGCTGCTGCCATAACGAGCTCCCTCTGCATCAGGAGCAAAGTTTGAAAACTCCGTGTATCCCTGAGACAAGTATTGTGCGCTAGTTACTTGTAACGACGTACTTTTGTTCAATTTCTTACCGTAAGTCATCGATACTCTACCCCCAGTCGCGCTGCTGTTGTCATCATATATCGCATGGGAGTAAGCACTTTGGGCTCCTAAAGTCCCCCAGTGACCAAGCCCTCTTACCAGGCCGGCGCCAAAAGCTACGTATTTGGCATGAAGTAGAACGCTCGTTTTAAGCGTGAAGTTCTCAAAGCCATAACCAACATTACCCGCCCAAAAAAGACCATTTAGGTCGTTGGTACCACTTTGGCGTAACCCTGAGTAAACACTGTATTCGTAGTCTCCAGAGCTAAGCATGTTTGGAATAACCGTTAGTGGGTAGACTTGAGTTAGTACTGAACCATCTTCTTCCGTAATAGTCATCGTTACGTCTCCACTGCTTAATAGACGCACGTCGCGAATTTCAAAAGGGCCTGCTGGAACCGATTCGATATAAATCGTGCTCCCGCTCTGACTTAATACGACTTTGGCGTTACTTTTTGCAATACCCGAAAAAACAGGCGAATATCCGATTTCATTGGCACGCATGTTACTATTGCTGACCAAACCAACACCCATCAAGCTCGCTCCACCAATTAGCGAGTTAGAGGTAAATGTTCTACCCATGGTCAAGTCCGATTTCCAATCATAAAGTGCACGTCTCGCACTGCCTGTTGAAATATTCACATCACTTTCACTGATACTTATGAACGAGTCACCCACCCATTTTCCTGCGTTTGCTAATAGACCCAGAGACCCGTAACTGCTTGTTCCAACTTTATTTACATTGGTACTAGCTGAGTAATTCATTCTTAAGGCGGGGATACCATAATCCCATTCCAATACTGCCTTTTGTTTTTTATCAAGCCCTTTTTGTGGTATTTTAAAGTTTATATTCTGGGTCGAAAAGTCCATATTTACCGTTGTATTTATATCATTAGCAATAACATAACATTGACGTTCTTTATTTATATTCTTAGCGTAGAAGTCAGTATTTATATTTATGCCAGCGTCCCTAAGCCACTGCTCGCTTAAACATAAGTCACTCTTGTCCTCAGGTAAAATATTGAGTATGCGTTTGCCGATATGTTTATCGTTCAATTCCACGTCAACCAGAAATCGACCGGGCATAAATTTATTGGTAGAATCATCCCAAGCCTTCATATCAGCTCTATTTCCGCCCCGAACAAACCCCCAATTGAGCTCACCAGCATGAGGGTATGATGTCGTCAGAATAAACAATACACCGCACATCAACCCGCTAAAACAGTTATTCATAGGACACCACCAATGACAAAGAACCGCTATAGGTTCCAGACGTAGCGCTATCTAAGCCCTCGACACGAGCTTTGAAGTTAAATACTCCTTGGGTTGCGAAGCTTGACGGATAAGATAGTACATTGTTATCAGCTGTTATTTTTGCAACACTACTCACGTGTCCGGAATCGACAGAAGAGATGGCTATGCGAACACCATCACCAGCTCCACGGGTAACAACACCTCTCGAATCTAACTGGTCAGCCCCTTCATCTCCGAACTTAAACTTCACCAGACCAGAACTTCCAGCTTTAAAGGCGCTGCATCCTGGCTGCTCCGCGCCTGGTTCAAACAAGTTAATAACAATAGATTTCTCTGGCATGCCAGTTCTTGTCGACTTGTTGTACACACCAAAATCAATAACACCTTCAGAAAGACTTCGAGCGCTACCGTCGCTGATTGTTATCGTACATACAGATGCGACAACGTGCCCACTGATGTTAGTTTTTGCGCTGATTAGAGAAGCAGCAAAGCAATTACTAGATAAAATAACAAACAGAATAGGTAACATATTTTTCATAGCAGTTTGATACCTCGGGCAGTTAAAAAACTTGGGATTTCGAATTTTAAAAAACGAAAAAAACTAAACTTGCAAACAATTAAACCGGGAAACACCAATTAATTAAAGTAAGCAAAAATAATAATTTATTTTTATATCAATAATAAAAATAAGCTCAGGATAGCCTTGATAAGATTGATAAAACCTCAACTCTATTAAAGTTAGCCGCGCAACTAAAGGCGCCAATCAGAACATACAAGCCATAGATAAATCGGAATTTTGAGGAATTAATTAATAGATATATAATCCATCCATAAAAATTACATATCACATTACCAAACTGGTTATAAACTTTTACTACTCTCCTAACGCTAGCAAGAAAAAATAATGACATAAGTTAGATATTTTAGAACAATCACATTGCCTATTACGGCTGTTACGATTTATTTTTGATCTCGACACTAATACGAAAAGAGAGCTATTAAGTTAACAGAGGGTATGTCTAGCGTTGTAAGTTTGATATTCTTATCATGTTTTTAGGGGTTATGTTTTAGGTCAGCTACTCTAGTAATAGTAGAACCATTTACATAATGCAGTCTTGAGACTCTGATTTTTGTTTCGCTCGCTGGCTATTCTTAGGGATTAAAAAACGCAATGGATAATAATCGCTTACAACATCAACTTTACGTCATCATTTTTGGGCACTCTACTCGAGCCGGGCGTGCTTTTGATATCACACTGATCATTGCAATTCTTCTCTCGCTCACCGTACTGATTCTTCATTCAATAGAAGGCTTCGCATCGGATTGGGACAATGAGTTCGTAATAATTGAATACATCTTCACTGGACTATTCACTGTTGAATACCTTTTAAGACTCTATTGCTCGCCCAAACCTAAAGCCTACGCAACAAGCTTTTATGGTGTGGTGGATTTATTGGCGATCTTGCCAACCTATCTGGCACTGCTCTTCCCTTCAGCTTCTTTTATGGGTGTCATAAGGTTGCTACGTATCATGCGGATCTTCCGGATCCTAAAGTTGGTTCGCTACCTTCAGGATTCCAATATACTGCTACGTTCTTTACTACTGTCACGCCGAAAGATAATTGTGTTTTTTAGTACGGTCGCCATTTTAGTGACGATTTTTGGTGCCCTGATATTTGTTATTGAAGGTCCCGAGAATGGCTTCACAAGTATTCCACAAAGTATCTATTGGGCTATTGTCACTATTACTACGGTTGGATACGGCGATTTGATTCCCAGTACCCCACTTGGGAAAGCGCTAGCGTCGCTGACTATGTTACTCGGCTACTCCATACTTGCCGTACCGACCGGAATCATCACGGCCGAACTGAATCAGGAGATGAATGCTCACCGTAGCCTAGTTAAGTGCCCAAACTGTTCGAAAGCAGGTCATGAAAGTGATGCTTTGTATTGCAAGTACTGTGGTAGTGAGCTCGCCGAGCCCGATGAACGTGTCGTTATAAAATCAGATTAAAAGAATGATATGTCGCTGAGTAACCGCAAAAAGCAGATACAAAAAAGCCCTCTTTCAAGGGCTTTAGTCTTATCTAATAGATAACAATTAACACGTCTTTTCCGCCAAGATTATGCGCAGCGTACGACGCAATGGCTCCGCCGCGCCCCACAGCAATTGGTCACCCACAGTAAATGCATTGAGAAAATCATCACCCATCGCCATCTTTCTTAGACGACCAACAGGGATAGACATCGTGCCGGTGACTTTCGCCGGAGTCAGTTCTTGAGCGGTAATGTCACGCTCATTCGGGATAACTTTAACCCAGTCATTGTGAGTGGCGATGATCTCTTCGATTTCATCCATTGGTACATCTTGCTTAAGCTTGATTGTGAGTGCTTGAGCATGACAACGCATCGCGCCGATACGAACACAAGTACCATCGATAGCAATTGGGTTGCCATCCGTACCAAGAATCTTGTTGGCTTCAACGCCAGCTTTCCACTCTTCTTTACTTTGACCGTTATCGCGTTTTACGTCGATCCATGGAATGAGAGAGCCTGCCAAAGGCACACCAAATTGATCCGTAGGGAAAGAAGACGAACGAATAGTCTCAGCCACTTTACGGTCGATATCTAGAATCGAACTAGCAGGGTTTGCAAGCTCTGAAGAGACCGCATCATTGACCACACCCATTTGTGAAATTAGCTCACGCATGTTTTTGGCACCAGCACCAGAAGCAGCTTGATACGTCATGGCACTCATCCATTCGACCATGCCTTTTTCATACAGGCCACCTAAACCGAGCAACATCAAGCTCACGGTACAGTTACCACCAACAAAGGTGTTTGTGCCTTTAACTAGACCATCTTGAATCTGACCTAAGTTCACTGGTTCTAAAGTGATGATGGAGTCTTTGTCCATACGGAGAGTAGAAGCTGCATCAATCCAATAGCCTTTCCAACCAGCTTGACGTAATGCAGGATAAACTTTTTCGGTGTAGCTACCACCTTGACAGGTAATGACTGCATCAAGTTGTTTCAAGCTTTCGATATCAAAAGCATCTTGAAGCATACCGGCATCTTTGCCGAAGTTAGGGGCTGGGATACCTACTTGAGAGGTACTGTAGAATACTGGTTCGATAACGTCGAAGTCTTTTTCTTCGACCATACGCTGCATCAATACCGAACCAACCATGCCGCGCCAACCAACTAAACCTACTCTCATTGAATTACTCTCCGTGTGAATTTAAAAAAGGCTCCTCCATCTATAAAATTTTCCGAGCCATAACACAAGAGTAAAGTAACAATAAGTGTGTCTTTTTTTAACTAACCCTACCAGTTTTGCTAATTTGAGAAGATTAAGTTGTAAAAAAAGCCCCAATACGGGGCTTCTATAAATTTATGCGCTTGTTTTACTCTCTTTTCTTGCTTGAACCTTCTTACCAAGGATGTAGCCAAGTCCAAGAGGTGCAAAAAAGATCACCAAAATAAACAAGATAAAGTAAACAATAGTGCTTTTAATCAGTTGGATAAGTTTTTCTACAGCTAACGTTACGACATCTTGAGAAATCTTGTCGAGGTCCTGAGCAAACAATTCTCGCTCTTGATTTACGATAAGCGCGATTTCCTTACGTTCACGCTCAACCATTTTAATCAGCTCTTCACGCTCTCTCGCCACCATGTCGTCAAGGGCTTGTCTTTCCGCACTTAGCTGCGTTAACTTATCTTGAGTCTTGGCATCCAAATCATTGAGTAGTGGCTGCAATTCAATTGCCATCTTCTGCGCAAGATCTCTCATATATTCAGGGTTGTTGTTAACGAAGTCCTGAAACGCGTCTGCACTCATTTGAAAGCTCTGGATAGCTCCTCGAATGTCATCACCATTTACATTGCTATTTAAAGCAATCAGCTGTGCTTTCCACGTCATTAGCTTTGGTGTTTGTTCCGACATTAGAGATAAACGGTCCGAGACATCCGATAGTGCTTCGGGCATAGTTCCAAGTGTTGTCGTAACTTCACTCTCGTCAATTCCCTGTGCTTTTAACCACTCACGATAAGCCGGTGTTCTGGAAAAAGTTAGATTTTCAAAAGGGTGCAAAGCGGCGAATTTCTCGACAAACTCTTTGCTAGTAGCGTAGCTTTCACCTTTGAACAAGGATTTTGCTAACTGATCAATTTCGTTGCTAAGTTGCTGAGAGACCTGTTTAGCTTCATCACTTGTAAACAGAGCTTGACCATTACCTTGGTTGAAAAAGTTATTCATCTGGAGCGTAAACACCCACGAATCGATCAAACCCGCAGTCGGCGAAACTTGATAAGCAGCTTGCTGTAAGCCCTCTTCTGCATGGATTTTCCAAAGTAACACGTACGATTGGTTCATTACGTCATTTTCAGGATACTGAGCCGCAAGCGAATCCGCGGTTGATTCAACTTGGCTGAAAAACTCACGACTGTATTCTCGCGTCATCAAGCGCATATTCAATTCTTGCTTAGTCAGCGGGGTCGTTTGACTATCGAGTTGTACCTCAAGAAGTGAGCAGCCTGAGAGAGCTACCGTGAGCAGTAGTAAAAGAAAATTGCGAGTGGCGCGCAATGCGTTCATCAAAAAAACCTCTGATCGTGAATAAATGTACAACGTATTCATTATACTTCTAAAACGCAAAGTTCTCGCTAAGTGTAAGTATTTTTGAGTGATTTTGACAAACTCTTTCAAGAGGCATGTTCAGCATTAAACCTAGCTGCGCGAAAGCCTTAGGATGTTTTCCTTAAGTCAAAGCACTAGGTTGTCGATTGCGCTATGTAGGCCCGCGCTGACACTATCGCTTGCTGTAAATTAGCATCCAGATCAGAGAGCACCGTTTCAGATAGCGTTTGACTCTCTTTCAAGCTTTTTTCCGCTATTGTCGCAACATTCCGAAGTTCATCAGCAAAAATACTCCCAGAAACACCTTTCAACGTATGGGCAATGCGCGTAGCTTGTTCAATGTCGTCGGTTAAGTGTTGCTGTAATCTTTCCGCATCTTGCGAGTGTTCTGAAACGAATACCCCCAGTAGCAACAACATAGACTCTTGGTCACCGTCAAGAGTGTTTAACATCTTTGAGAAATTTATCGCCTCAGAGCTCCCCCGACTGTGAACTGGAATTGGCTGTTCAGTTTCTACCTCAGTCTCCACATTCAGCGCTGTTTTGGGTTGATTAGGCACGGCTTGTGATTCAATTTCCACAGCGAATGATAATTCAGGCTCTGAAATTTGCTGCACCTGTTCAACCGAGCTTTCCGTTGTCAACGACTGGGTAAGAGGCTGCAAGTGACTATCCAGAGCTTCACGCATGGTCCGAATAGCAGTTAAGATAATTAGAGCCATCGCGACAAGACTTAGCATTACTATCATTAATATCTGATGAGTGACGATAATCTTAGATTGATCCGTTCTTTGAGAAAGCTCACGCATCACAGGATGATTTACGACTCGTTCGATCAGGAACTCCGTATTCGCAGACTGTGAGAGTAAAACCGATGCTTGAGAGTTCAGAGCTAATAGATCCAATCTATCCTCTTCAGGTAATTGATACGCGGCACGTTGAATCTCTTCTAAACGCAAATAGACCTGTCTTGGCTCGATTGATTCGTTAAACAATGTGTCTAAAACCACATAAGACAATTGATTGCTTAGCGCTTTCGCACTCGCACCAAATGTTGGAGTTTGCTCGCTGACTCGCGCGATAAACTCATCAAGTCGAGTTTCATCAGTTGCAAGCAGTTCCGCTTGCTCAACAAATCGTTCTAGCAAATATACGGTGTGTGATACGTCGGAAAGTAGATCTGAGCTTGTCAGGGATTTTAATTGAATCGTTTGCGCGTGTATTAACTGAATATCAAGCTCTATCTGTTCCGAAAACTTGGATCGATAAGGTTGAGGGAGGAAGAGAGTCTGCTGCAGCTTATTGATGCTAATGGATATCTCATCCATTAAATGGTTAATTTGATCTTCTTTAGAAGTCAGGTAAACGACAACCGAAATGGCCAGCGCCCACATCATGCCAACAATAACAACGACAGTAAAAATACGTTTATAAGAATTCAACAACCGTTCCCCTTCCTTGGTTCTTGCGATCTAAAAAGCGCTACACAAGGCAGCGCTTTCGTTACTTTATCGGTTCCGTGTCAACTGGTCTCTGAGATTAGGAGGAGTACCCTTTATCGTCAATGTATCAGTTTCTGGATCGTAAAATACGCGCTCACCCAGTAATAGACTATCAAAGCTCAGGTTCAGTCCACCACCCGCACCAACAAATTTTGTTAGTTTGCGAACTGTGGAGCGATCTGCTGGAAAACTCTCTTCAAGATCATAGCCTTGTTCTTGAGTGTAATCCAAAAAGCTCGCGCCTTCATTACTAGGTAGCTCTCCGGACAGTTCTTTAATTTGAACTTCATCACCGGTCTTCAATTGATCACTGCAGTAATCGAAGACCTGTTTCTTGTAACTAACGGTTTCATCTTTATCAAGTTGAGCGTCCGCACAATAATCCTCTACCGCTTGCATCAAAATGGTATTTTGCTGTTTAGTATCTAGACCAACCTGCGCCTGCAAAAAGTCGAGGAAGAAGTCTGCCACTTTGCGACCTACCCTACCTTTGATGTAGGTAAGATAACGGTTAGAGCTTTTATCTAAGTCATAACTGGTTAGGTCAATACGTGCAGCAATGTCCATTTTAGCGATATCGAGATAATCAATTGAACCGATGTTCAATCCTTCTGTGATTTGCAAGCTATTGTAAGAAGGCAACAAACCGATGAACAAATAGTCGGTTGCTAAAGACTGATACTGTGCCATTACCAAAGTGCCCGCTTCAGCAAATGGGTATTTAGCTAACTCAGTTTTTAGTCGCTCGGCACTGTCTTGCGAGAAGGCGTAAAAGTCTTTGTCACCTTTTAGAAGCTCACTCAACCAAACTTGGAAATCGCTTTCTTGAGTGAAGGAACCAAATCCTTTTCCTGCTTTCGAATTAAATACGCGATGAAGCTCAGCAACAAGGCTTTCGGTTGAATTATCGTTTGGTAAAAGGGCCTCACGGTAATGAACAACCAGTTCTTCCTGCTCATTTATTGCTAACTGGTGTAAAATAACGTTAGATAGGTTCAAACTCATAGTGAAATTATTATCGTTGCTGTTTCGTTTGTGATGCAGAGTAGGGTATCATAAGCCGCTTTCATTATCATTAGCAGAGTCTTTATGCCAATTACATCTAAATACACCGATCAACAAGTTGAAGATATCCTCTCTGAGGTTGCAGCAGTGCTCGATAAGCATGGCGCGAATGCAGAACTTTCACTTATGATTGCAGGCAATATCGCAACCAATGTCTTAAATCAGAACGTTGCTCCTTCACAACGCCAAGCAATTGCGGAAAAATTCTCTAAGGCTCTGATTTCTTCTCTAGAAACTAAAGACCAACACTAATCAACTACGGACAGAAAAAACGGCAGATGGTAGATAGCGAAAATTCATATGGTGAACGAGTCTCACGATTAGTCGGTTGGGGACACTGGTTTGCGTTCTTCAATATTATCGCAGCTATGTTGGTTGGCACGCGTTATATTGCCGCGTCACCATGGCCAGATACACTGTTGGGGCAGATCTATCTGCTCACTTCATGGATTGGTCATTTTGGCTTTTTAGTATTTGCCTTGTACCTGTTGGTGCTATTCCCGCTAACGTTTATTGTTCCTTCGCGCAAGCTTTTTAGACTGCTTGCCGTTTGTTTCGCAACGTTCGGGCTCACAGTCCTACTTATTGACACCCAAGCTTACCAATCAATCAACTTACACCTTTCTCCGGTAGTATGGGAACTATTGTTCAATGACGAAAGTAGCCCGGTAAGCTCGGACCTACAACATCTATTTATTGTGCTACCGCCAATATTCTTAGCGCAGCTGGCACTTTCAGAGTGGGTTTGGAAGAAACAACGTAAACTTTCCCATAAGCATGTCGGACGCCCACTTACAGCGGTGTTCTTCCTATGCTTTATTTCTAGCCATCTGATCTTTATCTGGGCAGATGCTTATTTCTATAATCCAATTACCATTCAAAAAGCAAACTTCCCGCTTTCTTACCCAATGACAGCTAAGTCATTCATGGAAAAGCATGGTCTTTTGGATAGAGAAGAATACCTTCAAAAATTGAAAGAGAATGAAGGTGCGGTAGACCTTGTCAGCTACCCATTAACAGAAATTGAGTTCAATCGCCGTTCAGAAAACTTAAATGTACTGATAGTAAGCATCAATAACTTACGCAGCGATATGTTAACTGCGGAGACCATGCCGGTTAGTTATGGCTTCGCGCTAAACAACCAAAATTTCACGAATCACTATAGCTCCAGCAATGATGATCTTGGTGTATTTGGTTTGATGTATGGTCTGCCAAGCAGCTATGCAAGTAGCATCAAAGCTCAAGGGACTGCGCCTCTGTTTATGTCAATCCTTCGCGACCAAGGCTATAGTTTCAAACTCTATAGCGGTGATAATTTTGAAGATGATATTTATAGAGATACCATATTCCGCAAATTCCCTATGGTAGATCTAACCGTTCAGCAAGAAGGTGAAACGAACCCACCTGTCGTCTCTGACCTCACTGCTATCAAACGCTGGCAAGCTGATATTGAATCGGGGGCAGGAAAGCCTTGGTTCAGTTACATCGAAATCACGACCGTTGATAACTTTGACGCCTATCAACCACAAGGCACGAACCTATCACCGGAACAGCAGTTTATTGCCGCTTATTCTGCAGCAGCGACCGCAGCAGATGGTGAGTTTGCTAAAATATTGCAAACAATCGCTGACCAAGGATTGATGAACAATACCGTAATTATTCTTACGTCTAATCACGGCACTGAATTCAATGAAACAAAGACACGCAGTTGGGGCTCTAATACCAACTACAGTCAATATCAACTGCGCGTTCCGATGGTGGTCCATTGGCCCGGGAAACTGGCTGCAGACTATACCCATATGACCAGTCACCTTGATCTCTCAGCAACCATCATGCAAGACTTAAGTGGCGTCTCCACGAATGTGAAAAACTACAGCAGTGGTCGTAACTTGTTTGATGAACGTAAACGCAAATGGATTATTGCAGGAGATACCAGAGAGCTCGCATTAATTACGCCAACAGATACTACTGTTGTCGATAAATTTGGTAACTACAGCTTATACGATCACAACTATCGTAAACTGGACGATAAGAATCCAAAGCTGCCGATACTAATGCAAGGCTTCACAGAACTACAACGTTTCTACGCAAAAAGTCAGTAAATCAAGGATTTAATAACTCTCGACTCTTGACCTAGAAAATCCTCTGGTTTAGATTAATCCCATCGGACTGTAGCGCAGCTTGGTAGCGCACCGTCATGGGGTGTCGGGGGTCGCTGGTTCAAATCCAGTCAGTCCGACCATATTCAAGCCCCTAGTGAAAACTAGGGGCTTTTTACTAAAGAAATGTTTAGTTTATAGACACCCAAACCTATTTTTTAATTCAAGCGCTTATAATTGCAGCAAACAGTTAAAATAAGGGTTTACAAACAGTAAGATGCCTATTATTATGCGCATCAACAACGGAGAGATGGCTGAGTGGTTGAAAGCACCGGTCTTGAAAACCGGCATACGTTAATAGCGTATCTAGGGTTCAAATCCCTATCTCTCCGCCACATTCAGAAAAAGCCGTTACTTTGTAGCGGCTTTTTTGCATTTAGCGTTTTTATATACCCACTTAACGGCGTTTCCCTAATATCAACAGTGTGCTTATCTACAAACGTATAGACGCGATGGTTTATACCGACTAAGCAAACACGACTCATGGCGTAAAGCTAGTATTAATAGAATATGCAGGTCGATTTAAGGCCATGATGATTCCTTTTTCTAAAAACGCACACATGAAGTTGTGTGTCTCATTTAAGGTATCTTGGCTTAAGAGTTTCTGGTGATGCTTTTTGCAGTGCGCAATGTTTGAGTAGGAGCTGAAGTAGTTGATATGGTTGGGGTTGAGCTGTTTTAAACTGCTCAACCAGACTTGCTAAACGTTATGATGTTGCCTGTTCAGGCGCATCTAACACTTCATTATTATCTTGTGCTTCTTGCTCCGCTTCCATCTTCGCACGTTCGGCTTTAGATATGTAACGCGGTTTATTCTTCCCTGCGCCATTCTTTTTAGCGTTCGCTTTTTTCATTCGCGCTTTATGAATCTGGTTGATTTTTTTCTTACGGTTCATCGCAGGTACTCATTGGTTCTGTGTTGGTCGTGCATCATACAGAGGTTATTGCCGTTAATCTAGGTGGTTCACTTCGTCATTCTCTCCTTGGACATAACTTCCTAAATGGGTCGCAAACTGCTTAGCTTGAATCAGTGGAAGTACCGTAGACACAATGTCAGCTGGAAAGACTTTGTAATGATTGAGATTTTCAACATCAACCCAAGCTACTTGTTGAATGTACTCAGAGTCATTAAGTCCCTCTAGGTTAACTAGAGAAAGCTCTCCTCTCCACGACTCGATTAAATAAAACAACTCAACGTGGTAGCGGTCTGATGAAGTCTCATGAAACTCCCGTACACACAATAACGGCCCAACGGTCACATCAAGTCCAGTCTCTTCGCGAAACTCACGCACTAACGCTTGCTTGGAAGACACATCCGAATCCTCAAGACCACCACCTGGTGGTATCCAATATTCTCCTGAGTATTGGTCGCGCACACGAAGCATTAGTATCTTATTATTTTGTAACGCGATACCTGCCGCTCTTATTCTGTGCTTCATTTGCCGCTCCTTTGCTGGTATGCCGCATCGATAAGTGACATGTGAATAGGAATTAAATCGCTATGCTCTGTTCGATAACCGCCACCAACAACACAAGCTACGGGGATACCTTTATTTCGACCGTAGTCCAGCATCCATAAATCGCGCTGGCAGACTCCATCCAAGGTCACTTGTAAATAGCCTAGTTCATCGTCCTCGTGAATATCTACACCAGCATCATAAATAATCAGATCGGGTTGATGCAGTCGTATTGCTAGTTCAACCACCTGTTTGAAGCTTGCCAAGAACTCTTTGTCACTCGCACCTCGACTTAAAGGCACATCCATATCAGATAACGGTTTTCGCGCGGGAAAGTTCTTATCGCAATGAAGTGATAGGGTCACTATTTGATCAGTGTCTGCGGCAAGGGTTGCGCTCCCATCACCATGATGAACATCACTATCAACAATCAATACTTTCTCCGCCCCATGCTCTATTGCATTCTGCGCTGCGATAATAAGGTCATTGAACAAGCAGAAACCACTTCCAAAATCGTAATGGGCGTGATGATAACCACCACTTAAGTGAATCGCTAACCCATATTCCATCGCTTGTTGTGCTGCTAAACACGTCCCACCAGCTGAGGTCAGTGTTCGTTGAATAAGCTGCTCTGTCCAAGGAAAGCCTATTCTTCTTATCTTCGCTGCAGGTAAGCTTCCTCTGACCAAACCCTCGACATAGTCTTTACAGTGAACCTGTTGCACTTGCTCTACCGTCAACGGGCTAGGTGTTTTTATGACAAAAGGAGATTCGGCCAAGCGTAAGTACTTTCGCTCAACCTCTTCATACAGCAAACGGTATTTGTTGATAGGATAACGATGTCCTTCTGGCAATGGTAGATCAGAATAGATAGGGTGATAAATCAAAGGAACAACGTTGTTGTGCATCAGGCGCTCTAGATTTCATTTATAATGGGAGCATCTTATCGTTAGGGAGCACATATGAAAACCGTATTCATTACAGGGGCAAATCGAGGTATTGGTCTTGCTCTTACCAAAAGATACCTTCAATCTGGCTACCAAGTACACGCCACTTATCGCAGTGCATGCAGCGCTAAGGAGCTGCTGTCTCTGGAGGTAAGCGAGTCAAACCTGTCTACATACTGCTTTGACGTCACCGATTATCCAACCTATCCGCAACTTCTCGCACAGTTACCCAACCTAGATATTGTAATCAATAATGCAGGCTATTATGGCCCCAAAGGCTACGGTTTCGGCAATACAGACATCGATGAGTGGCGCAAGGTGTTAGAAATAAACACCATCGCTCCGCTTAAATTGGTGGAAGCGCTGTACCCCAAAATTCAACGCTCCGCAGTTAGGAAAATTGCGTGCTTATCTTCTAAAGTCGGTAGCATGACAGAAAACACATCAGGCGGTGGGTACATCTATCGCTCCTCAAAAGCCGCACTGAACTCAGTAGTTAAGAGTTTGAGTAACGATTTAAGCCAAGAAGGTATTACCGTTCTGGCATTACATCCAGGTTGGGTTCAAACCGAGATGGGCGGTCCAAATGCTCTTATCTCAACCACAGAATCAGCATCTGGCTTGTTCAAGGTCATCGAAAACACTGACGCCAACCAGTCAGGCCAATTTATTAACTTCGATGGTCAACCACTTCCTTGGTAGGCAATTAGTCATTCGATATTAGCTGCGGCTCTTGGTCTTACTAGGCGCTTTTTTTCCCTTACTAAAACGTCGTTTCTTAAATGCCGGTCTCTCAACTTTGGGCAAATTTTTGAGAGAATCCGGCACAGGACCTGACTTCACTTGTTGCATGAGCTGTTCAAGGCGGTTATTGAGCTCTGCCATAAATGGCGTATAGGACTGCGTTTTCTCAGCCATGCCTTGCAGCTGAAACTCCCAGTGGGCTGTCATATCAGGATAGGTCGATTCATCAGGTAGCGCATGAATTAAACCTCTTCCTGCAGAAGTGCTAATAACTGACTTACCCTGACGATTAAGCAACTTGCGTTTAAAAAGTGTGTCAAGAATACCCGCACGCGTTGCTTCAGTTCCGATACCATCGGTGTCACGCAGGATTTTCTTCAGCGATTTGTCTTCAACGAAGCGGCTGATCCCTGTCATCGCCTGTAGTAATGTCGCTTCGGTGAAATGTCTTGGTGGCTCGGTTTTCTTCTCTGCGATCACACCTTCGCGACAGATGAGTTCGGTACCGACTTCCAAAGGCGGAACGGCATCTACGCCCTCCTCTTGCTCATTAGCAGAGTTCCCTAACAAGACTCGCCACCCAGGTTGCTGCAAGCGCTTGCCTTTGGCAATAAAACAGCCACCTTGAATATCAAACTCTAACATGGCTTCGGCGTACACCGCGGCTGGATAAAACTGCATTAAATACTGACGCGCGATCAACCCATAGATTTTCTCTTCAAACCCAGATAGCACACTGCTGGTTTTCTTTGGTGTCGGAATAATAGCGTGGTGTGCATCCACTTTGCTGTCGTTCCATGCCTTGGATTTACGACTGCTATCCGCATCATCGACAGCCCTAGCGTGCTCTTTGCTGTTGTTCTTTATTGCGCTTAGGACATCATTCGCTTGGTAAAAGTGATCTTTAGGCAAATATCGGTTATCAGAACGCGGATAAGTAATCAGTTTGTGCTTCTCATACAGAGCCTGACAAACATCCAATACTTGTTGCGCGCTCATATTAAAACGCTTGGCCGCATCAATCTGTAAAGCAGATAACGAGTACGGTAAAGGCGCATTCTGTTTTGTCGACTTATGCTCTGACTTAGTGACTGTTGCTGGCTGTCCTTGAATACGACTCGCGACATTTTCCACCAGCTTTTTATTCAGCACTCTTCCTTCTTCATCTTGCCATGGTTGGCAGGCTTCACTTGGTTTCCATTTGGCACGAATGTCAAAGACCGCTTGCGAATCTTGGTAAGGAATCAAGGCGTGTAAAGTGTAATAGTCTTTAGGAACAAAGTTCTCGATTTCTTCATCACGGCGAACCACCAACCCCAATACGGGTGTTTGTACCCGCCCAACAGATAGCACACCTTGATAACCCGCCTTTTGTCCGAGAAGCGTATAGGCCCGAGACATATTCATCCCATAAAGCCAATCCGCTCGCGAACGTGCTAATGCCGATATTGAAAGTGGAATAAACTCTTGATTCATACGCATGGAATTGAGCGCTTTTTTTACCGCCGGAAGGTTTAAATCGCTAATCAACAAACGCTGAGCGGTATCTTTCTTGGCTTTCGGAACCTTACAATAATCGATGACCTCATCAACCAGAAGTTGCCCTTCCCTATCTGGGTCTCCAGCGTTAACAATGCTGGTCGCCGTTTTTAGTAGTTTCTTTACCGCAGTTAGCTGTTTTGAAGCACTTTTTCGAGGTCTAAGTTGCCACTGATTTGGCACGATGGGCAGATCATTCAGATTCCACTTTTTATAACGCTCATCGTAGGCATCTGGCTCTACCTGCTCAAGCAGGTGACCAATACACCATGTGACCACATCACCATTTCCACATTGGATGTATCCGTCGCCTTTCTTTTGAGGGTTTGGCAAAGCGGCGGCAATAGCACGCCCTAAGCTGGGTTTTTCTGCGATAAAGAGACGAGTCATAGAGAAGGGTCACTGGTATTTGAAAAAATAAAGGTAAGCTTAACTAAGCTTACCTTTAAGAATCAAGAAAAACTGTATAAATAGCCAGTTAAATAACCTGCTAAAGGAACTTAACGTATTTATTTAGATCACGCTCTGGTGCTTTCATTGGTGTACAGCCTGGCGTACCAACATAAAGAAAACCAACGATTTGATCATCACCCTCAACGCCAAACGCTTGACGAACGTGTTCATCAAACATCCATTTGCCCGAACGCCAAAATGCTTGGAAGCCTTGAGCCACAGCTGCCATTTGCATTGCTTGAACTGCACAGCCAGCAGAGAGATGTTGCTCCATCGCTGGTACCTTGTCATGTTGCGTCACTTTCGCAATGACGGTGATGACTAAAGGAGCACGAAAAGGGGCTTTCTTAGCTTTTTCAATCACCGCCTCCTCACTTCCCGCTTGAGCAGCAGCATCACTTAAGATATCAGCCAATTTCTGTCTGCCATCACCTTGCGCCAGAACAAACTGCCAAGGAGTAAGTCCAGCATGATCCGGAGCACGCAGGCCCGCTCTAATAATATTTTCTAACGCTTCTCCTTCAGGAGCAGGTTCTGATAGTCGAGCAATCGAGCGCCTATTGAGTAACAGTTCTAGGGCATCCATAACACTTCCCTTTTTGTTTGTTGTAATAACGCTCATTATAACAAAACGTTAACGTCATGACAGCAAAAGTGAGAATTGTTCTCAATGTACTTTATAGCTTGGCAGCTAATTCGACACCTTGGCGAATCGCTCTAACCGCGTCCAGTTCACCAGCATAGTCAGCGCCACCAATAACATGCAGTTTGTCACCAAAGCTTTGCCATTGGTCTTCGAATGGTTTTACAGACTCTTGCCCAGCGCAGATAACCACTTTATCTGCGGGAATCAACTGCTCTTCACCTTTGACAGTGATGTGCAGACCTTGATCATCAATCTTGTTATAAGTCACGCCACCTAAAAGATGTACACCTCTCTTTTCAAGGGTTTTCTTGTGGATCCAGCCTGTCGTTTTACCCGGACCTTTACCTACTCTGCCTTCTTTGCGCTGCATTACCCAGACATTGGTATCTGTCACTTCTTCCGGGAATGGGAATAGGCCACCTGGATGCTCGATGGTTTTGTCGATGCCCCATTCGTGTAACCAGTCATCTAACGTCTGACCATGAGGTTCAGTAATCATGCTCGCAACATCGACCCCAATACCGCCTGCTCCCATAATCGCCACATTGTCACCTACTGGTGTCTTATCGCGAATCAACGTTTGATAATCGATGACTTTATCTTGGTTATCGATACCTTCAAGCTTGGGCATTCTTGGCTGAACACCGGACGCCATCACTACTTCATCATATTCGCGTAGCAGGTCGGCGGTCGCTTCGGTGTCAAGATGTAGCTTGACGCCGGTCTCTTCAATGCGATTGGCAAAGTAACGGATAGTTTCTCTGAATTCTTCTTTGCCTGGGATTTGCATCGCTAAACGGAACTGACCACCAATGCGATCACTCTTCTCGAAAAGATCCACAGAATGGCCTTTTTCCGCCAACATGGTCGCACACGCTAATCCGGCAGGCCCGGCACCTACAACGGCAATGGTCTTACTATTTACGGCCTTCTTGACGATTAAGTCCGTTTCATAACACGCTTGAGGGTTGACCAGGCAAGTGGCGCGCTTGCCTTTAAATGCATTATCCAAGCACGCTTGGTTACAACCAATACAGGTATTGATTAGTTGTGACTTGCCTTGCTCGGCCTTCGCAATAAAGTTTGGATCGGCCAAGAAAGGTCTCGCCATCGATACCATATCAGCGTGTCCTGATGAGAGTATCCGCTCGGCTTCTTCCGGTGTATTTATTCGGTTGGTCGTAATAACAGGCACATTGAGATAAGGACGGATTTTTTCGGTTACCCAGGTAAAAGCACCGCGAGGAACTTGCGTAGCAATTGTCGGTACTTTTGCTTCGTGCCAACCGATGCCGGTATTAATTATCGTCACCCCAGCTTGCTCGAGCGCCTGTCCAAGCTGTACCACTTCTTCAAAAGTACTGCCTTGCTCAACCAGATCCAGCATCGAGAGTCGAAAAATGATAATAAACTCTTTACCCACAGCCGCTCTTACTGCTTTAACAATTTCTAGCGGCAGACGAATGCGGTTTTCATAACTGCCACCCCATTCATCGTAACGAACATTGGTGCGCTTGCAGATGAACTGGTTGATGAAATAACCTTCTGAACCCATGATTTCAACACCGTCATACCCTGCTTCTTGCGCCAGTGATGCGCTGTTTGCATAAGCGTCGATAGTCTTCCAGATTTGACGGCTGCTCATTTCACTAGGCGCAAAAGGAGAAATAGGTGATTTTATTTTCGATGCACTTTGTGAAAACGGGTGGTAACCATAACGTCCGGCGTGAAGAATTTGTAATGCGATTTTACCGCCATGCTTATGAACAGCTTCAGTAACAACCTTATGCGCTTTAGCATGTTTTGGCTTACTAAATTCAGCAGCAAAAGGGGCAAGACGTCCGCGAAGGTTTGGCGCAAATCCACCAGTGACAATCAGTCCCACTCCACCTTTGGCTCGCTCTTCATAAAATGCAGCAAGCTTATGCAGTCCTTCCTTGTGTTCTTCAAGACCTGTGTGCATCGATCCCATTAGCACACGATTACGTAGTTGGGTAAATCCTAAATCCAGAGGCTTAAGTAAGTTCGGGTACATAGCAGACTTCACTTCCGTTGTTATAGTTGTGGTCTGACCAGAATATTATGTAAAGGTTAAAAAATCAAACTAGCGTTTACATTTTCTCAACATTATTAAAAATTTTTCCTGAATCTTTGAACTTAATCTAGTATGTTAAGTCTTTAATTTTTATTCACTTAAAACCTTGATTGAGTGGTAGTGGCTACATACACGTAGAATTACATTATTCATACAGCGAATCTGCCACGCCAAGGCTACACTAGTAATTGATGTTTAGGGACAAAAACACTCACCAATTGGTGATGTGGAGAGATGATGAAAAAAGTATTTCGATTTATCGGTTTGATCTTCAAAGGGTTCTGGAAAGTCATTAACTTTACCAGACTTGCCATTGTTAACCTGCTCTTCTTTGCTGTGCTCGCAATGATCTATTTTGCGTTCACTCAAGTCGAACCTGCGCCAGCTACCGTCAAAAAAGAGTCAGCGTTAGTCCTGAACATTTCTGGGCCTATCGTTGAGCAAAGCAGTTATGTGAATCCTATGGATTCAGTCACTGGCTCATTGTTCGGGCGCGACCTTCCAAAAGAAAACGTTCTGTTTGACATAGTAGATTCAATCCGTCACGCATCGACTGATGATTCTGTAAAAGGATTAGTGCTATCGTTGAGAGACATGCCAGAAACTAGCTTAACCAAACTTCGCTATATTGCTAAAGCGTTGAATGAGTTTAAAGCGACAGGCAAGCCTATCTATGCCTACGGCGCGTTTTACAATCAAAGCCAATACTATTTAGCCAGTTATGCCGACAAAGTCTACCTTGCTCCTGATGGTGCGGTGCTTATCAAAGGCTACAGCGCGTACTCAATGTACTACAAGACATTACTCGAAAAACTCGATGTGACAACACACGTATTCAGAGTCGGTACGTACAAATCAGCGGTCGAACCATTCCTTCGTGATGACATGTCTGATGCGGCGAAAGAATCCGCCACTCGCTGGGTTTCACAGCTATGGGGCGCCTACGTAGATGATGTTGCCTCTAACCGTCAAATCGAAACCAGCGTTCTAACGCCAACCATGGATGAATTTCTTAAAGAGCTAGAAGCTGCTGACGGGGATTTAGCCGCGTTATCTAAACAGCTAGGATTGGTCGACGCACTTGTTACTAAACAGCAAGTTAATCAGGCTATGGTCGAGGCATTTGGTAGCGACGGTGATGGTGGCTTTAACGCTGTGGGTTATTACGAGTACTTGGCATCCATGCCATACGACCTACCTGAGCAGCCAGACAACCAAGTTGCCGTCATCGTAGCGAGCGGCACCATCATGGATGGTGAGCAACCACGTGGTACTGTCGGCGGTGATACAACAGCCGCCCTTCTCAAGCAGGCTCGTGAAGACGACTCCGTCAAGTCAGTAGTCTTGCGTGTTGATAGCCCAGGTGGAAGTGCGTTTGCTTCAGAAGTAATTCGCAACGAGGTTCAAGCACTGCGCGATGCCGGTAAGCCTGTTGTGGTGTCCATGTCGAGTGTTGCTGCTTCCGGTGGTTATTGGATTTCTATGAACGCTAATAAGATCATGGCACAGCCAACGACCATCACTGGTTCAATCGGGATATTTAGTGTGGTAACAACCTTCGAGAAAGGGTTAAACAATATTGGGATTAATACCGATGGCGTTGGTACATCACCATTCTCTGGCGTTGGTGTAACCACAGGCATCAGTGAAGGCGCGTCAAAAGCATTCCAAATGGGCATCGAAAATGGATATAAGCGCTTCATTACGTTAGTCGCGAATAACCGCAACATGTCTGTCACGGATGTCGACTCTGTCGCGCAAGGTCGAGTATGGACTGGTAAAGACGCATTAGAGCGAGGCTTGGTTGACCAGATTGGCGATTTTGATGATGCTGTCGCTCTCGCTGCTGAACTCGGAGGTATGGAGAAGTACGATATCTACTGGGTCGAAGAACCGTTAAGCCCAGCGCAACAGTTCGTCCAAGATATTATGCAGCAGGTGAAAGTGAGTCTTGGACTCGACATATCAGCTTGGGTCCCACAAAGCTTACTGCCTGTCGCAACTCAGTTGCAACAACAAGCCAGTTTGCTGGAAAGCTTTAACGACCCCAAAGGCCAGTACGTACTGTGCTTGACCTGTAATATCCAGTAGGCATGCCGAGCTAACAAATTCATTTATCTAGAGCCACCAATCGGTGGCTCTTTTGTTTGTTTTGGTTATAATCGCCTGCATCTGTTCCCCTTGATAATAAAGCGATCCCTGGCATGACAAGAAAACACATCTATATTGCGTACACTGGTGGTACCATCGGCATGCAAAAGTCCGATCACGGCTATATTCCCGTCGCCGGTTTTATGGAAAAGCAACTGGCTAGTATGCCGGAATTCCATCGCCCTGAAATGCCAGAGTTTACTATTCACGAATACGAGCCGTTGATTGACTCTTCAGACATGACACCTGCAGATTGGCAACAGATTGCTGACGATATTCGTGATAACTACGACAACTATGACGGCTTCGTTATTCTGCATGGCACCGATACGATGGCGTATACCGCATCGGCACTATCGTTTATGCTAGAAAATCTAGGTAAGCCAGTCATTGTCACCGGCTCACAGATTCCTTTAGCGGAGCTACGTTCTGATGGACAAGCTAACCTTCTGAATGCACTGCACATTGCGGCTAACTATCCGATTAACGAAGTCACACTGTTCTTCAATAATCAACTGATGCGTGGTAACCGCAGTACCAAATCTCACGCCGATGGTTTCAACGCGTTTACGTCTCCAAACATGTCGCCGATTTTAGAAGCGGGTATCAATATTCAGTTAGGTAGTGGTGTAGAACTGAACAAAATGCCTGAGGGCAAGTTTAAAGTACACGACATCACACCACAGCCTATTGGGGTCATTACTATGTACCCAGGCATCTCACATGAAGTGATTCGTAACACTCTACTTCAACCTGTTAACGCTATGATATTGCTCACTTTCGGTGTAGGTAACGCACCACAAAACCCTGAGCTTCTCGCACACCTAAAAGAAGCCTCTGAACGTGGAGTGATTGTGGTCAACCTTACCCAATGTCTAGCAGGTAAAGTCAATATGGGCGGTTATGCCACTGGCTGTGCCCTAGCCGATGCCGGTGTTATCAGTGGTTTTGACATGACCCCAGAAGCAGCTCTGGCCAAACTACACTATCTACTTAGCCAAAACTTGGGCTACGAAGAAGTCAAAGCCCAAATGTTAGAAGTACTACGTGGTGAAATGAGCAAATAAATCCCAACTATTGGTCATATTAAAAACGCAGCTAAGCTGCGTTTTTTTGTCATTAGATTTTGACTAAAACGGCATCAGCCGCTTCTTCGATGAGATCTAACACCAACTCAAATCCCTGCTCCCCTCCATAGTAAGGGTCGGGGATCTCACTGTAGGATGAACGACCATGGCTAAGAAACAACGAAAGTTTGTACTTAAGATGCTGAGGACAACGTTGTTTTAGGTCGGACAAGTTATCCTTATCTGCGGCTAGAATCATGTCAAAGATCTCAAAGTCTTCATCTGTCACTTGTCGCGCTTTTATTCCAGAAAACGAGTAACCACGAGCTTCGCCAGCGGCTTGCGCTCGCTTATCAGGGGCGTCACCGTGATGGTAGCCAATCGTCCCTGCTGAATCGATGAGGACATCAATCCCTTGACTCGCAGCTCTAGAACGCAATACCGCTTCGCCCGTTGGTGAGCGACAAATATTGCCCATGCAGACCACCAATATCTTTTTCATCCTATTACCCCTAAACTTTGTCTTGTTTTTTTCTGTTTCTATTTCATTATCATATACCGAACACAGAGGACTAGCAGCTAAACATAAGGAATCACCATGTCACTCTCCGAAGAGCAAAAACAAGATCGTCATAAAGCACGACAACAGAAAGTAAAAGAAAACGTTGATAAAAAGATCGCCAACGCTCAAGAAGAAAAAGGTTTGTTGCTGGTCATCACCGGAAACGGTAAGGGCAAGTCAACATCTGGCTTTGGTACCATTGCCCGAGCCGTTGGTCATGGAAAGCAGTGCGCGGTTGCTCAGTTCATCAAAGGAACATGGGATAACGGCGAACGTAACCTACTCGAGAAGTTAGGTGTTGAGTTTCAAGTGATGGCAACAGGCTTTACTTGGGAGACCCAAAACAAAACCGCTGACACGGAAGCAGCTCAGTTAGTTTGGCAAGAATGTAAACACATGCTTAAAGACGAATCACTTGATGTGGTTCTATTTGACGAACTGACCTACATGGTGAGCTATGGCTATATCGATTTAGAAGAAGTAGTAGAAGCGTTAACCAACCGACCAAAAATGCAGTCTGTCATTATCACCGGTCGCGGTGCCCACCGAACTCTCATTGACATTGCAGATACCGTTTCAGAGGTTAAAAATGTCAAACACGCCTTCGAATCAGGCGTAAAAGCGCTAAAAGGTGTCGATTGGTGATGTTCTAACCAATCGAACCAAAAGAGTAAAAAAAATGAGATGTAAGTCTCATTTTTTACTGTATACTGCCCCCCCGTTTGCTAGGGCACTTCGCAATGTTGCGTAATCTTCTAGCTATACACCAATACAAGCCGTCACCAAGGAACTGTGAACGACCCAAGGATTTGGACCAGCTGCAATCTCCACGCTTGTAAAGGGTATAAAAATGGGCAAATTTATCTTCAGTTACCACAATCAGTGGTTTCCTCAGCTTTCCGCTGTTTCCTCTTGGTCATCGTATTCCATGCTTAACTGTCTAAGCTACGGTGAGGTGACCCAATGGTAATGACTATCCTGTTTGGTTTTGTAGGCATTATCTCGTTGTTAGCCATCGGTTTTATTTTCTCGGAAAACCGTAAAGCAATTAACTGGAATACCGTATTACGCGCACTCCTCCTTCAAACATTGTTTGCTGCTTTTGTTCTTTACATTCCTTTTGGTCAACATGTTCTTGGCGCGATGAGTTCTGGCGTTGCCAAAGTACTTAGCTTCTCCGACGTAGGTATTCAATTTCTATTTGGTGATTTAGCTTCTGAAGGCTTTATTTTTGCCATCCGTGTTCTTCCTATCATCATCGTTATTAGCGCTCTTATTTCGGCACTTTACTACCTTGGCATCATGCAGGCGGTTATCCGCGTACTCGGTGGTTTAATTCAGAAGTTCTTGGGCACAAGCAAAGCGGAATCGTTGGTGGCAACCGGCAACATATTCCTATCACAAGGTGAGTCCCCACTGCTTATTCGTCCTTTCCTTGCAACTATGACACGCTCGGAACTGTTCGCAGTCATGGCGGGCGGAATGGCGTCTGTGGCTGGTAGTGTTCTTGGTGGCTACGCCGGGTTAGGCGTAGAGCTAAAGTACTTAATCGCAGCAAGCTTTATGGCCGCGCCAGGATCTCTAATGATGGCAAAGCTTATCGTACCTGAGCAACAAACTCCGGTAGCTCATGACTCTGTCGACTTAGATACTGGCGATCAAAGTAATGTGATTGATGCCTTAGCAGCGGGGGCAATGAACGGAGTAAAAGTTGCGGTCGCAGTGGGTACGATGCTTATCGCTTTTGTCAGTGTGATTGCGATGGCCAACGCCGCTATTGAATCCATAGCGGAGCTGTTTGGTGCGCAAGGAATCACATTACAACTGCTATTCGGTTACCTCTTCGCTCCAGTAGCTTGGCTTATTGGTGTCGATCAAAGTGAGATGCTGATGGCAGGGTCATTTATCGGCCAAAAGGTAGTCATGAACGAATTTGTTGCTTTCATCGACTTCATTCAGCACCAAGCTAGCTTATCGGAACACAGCCAAGTTATCGTGATTTTCGCTCTTTGCGGCTTCGCCAACATTGGCTCTATTGCCATTCAACTAGGGTCTATCGGTGTAATGTCGCCGGAGCGCCGCTCTGACGTGGCAAGTTTGGGCCTTAAAGCCGTGCTAGCCGGTACGTTAGCCAACCTTATGAGTGCTTGTTTAGCGGGCATTTTCATTGCGCTTTAACGCAAGATAAACCTAGCTTTAGGGTAGCAGTTTAAGGTGTCAGCTTGTTAGCACCTTGAATCTGCTACCTTCGCCTTAATTCTCACTTACTTGCTCCTCTCTCCCTGCAACGATACTCTGTAACCCCATTTAGGTACAATCAGACAACCAACTTGGCGTGAAACTGTCGTTACAATCGTTTAAATTAACACCAGTGCAACATTGCAGTAACAAGGAGAGTTTCATGGAAAGTGGTCGTTTGATCCTATGGATAGGTAGTAATGAGCACCGATTTATACTTGGCCAAAGTTCAACTCAACCCATCAAGCAGCTGAAGCTAGACTGGCAAAATATCGAAAATAGCCAACAGAAGAGTAGCTATTCGATTGCTCTGCGATACGACGGATCGCCTCCACACGCTACTCACGATCTGCACAAAAATATCACAATGGCCGAAGCCGCAAGATTCATAGAATCATGGCAACTTCTAGCAGTAGAAGAGACCGAAGAAGAACAAGATCTTGACTACCATTGGTAGCGACACCTCTAACGTAATTTGTTCGCCAATACGAAAAATGCCAGCGTGATACACGCTGGCATTGACTTTACTTGTAGTTGGCTAGCTTAGTTAAACAGCCCTTTAAGTAGTCCATCGACGGCCTTCTTAGTTTTTTCATCTTTAATACCAAGACGTTCAGTTGCGCGTTCCACTTCTTTTTGAGCTTTCTGTTTCAACACATCGTCAAACACAAGAGCGAACTTTGGATCAGTCCAAGCGCCGGTCACCTTGATTGGAATCGTAACATCACGCAGCTCCGTAATGCTTTGACCACCTTGCCCTTCTAGTGTCCCCACGATAGAAGTGCGCACCAAAAAGTCGACCGTCTCATTAATGTAATTCGCAGAGCCTTCACCTTGAATACGCAGTAGCGGCGATTCTGCTGACATATCTTTGGTAGAAACGACACCTTTGGCTAGTTTGAGTGTGGCTTTCATCGCGCTAAAGTCAGTTTTCTTAGGCCCTTTCTCAGCTTCAACAGACTGACCTTTAAAGCGAGCGTAATTTTCTCTGATAATCTGCGCAACGTTGATACCATTCACGGCACCATCAGCAAAATTGATCTTCACCGTACCCGCTAGATTTTTCTTAATACCCGTTGGGGTTAAGCTCCTACCTGTAACATTCACATCGATATTACCGGTACCTTCGAGCATGTCGTTGTTAGCAACATCTTTTAGAAGCGGTTGTACTTTTACGCCTTTAATGCGCTTCACGGCACTATAAGACGCTGGTGATTTACGCGCATCCAGTTTTGCTTTTGCTGTAATTGATCCGCTATACAGTTGAGAACTAAATGACGTTAGTTCTGCTACGCCACGATTAACATAAAAGTCGGCTTTTACTTTCTGCATGTGCGCATTAGCCGCTTTAAATTTATCAATCGTTACGCTGCCTTTTACATCCAAGCCTTTAAGTGCACTTAAGTCAGGTTCTACCTCTTTCACAGGTGCAGATTTACCTGAAGAAGCGGTTGGCTGACCACCAGTATTGGCTGTTTTATTGTCGGTCTGAGTTTGGTTTAGTCCTAAGAACTCATCAAGGTCAATATTAGGACTATGCAGTGAGAAGCGGACTTTCGGAATATCAGCCAATTGAACCGTCGCCTTCCCATCTAGCTCCATTTTATTGAGTGCTAGTTTTTGAAGCACAAAGTTCAAGAAGTTCTTCTTAAGATCAAAGCTAAGATCTGATGACATACCAACTTTCATTGGGGACTGAGGTAAAGGCTTACCCTCTAAGGTAGAGTCAAGTGTCAACGCGCTTAACTTAAGCATGCTCATCGCTTTATCAATTTCAAATGACGTACCACCTTTGGCATCGAAACTAAGATCTGGCGTTTTACCTTTAACTGCAAACTCAATACTGTTTGGTTTATCAAATTCAAATGTCGCTAGCGTAAGCTGAGCTTGCTCAACATTATTGACCGTATCTTGGTATGTAGCATCGAACTTGATATTTTTCAGTGCGTACTCAGCAAAGTCCTTGCTCAATTTAAAGTCCGCAGTACCTTTAGCAGTGAATCTTTGGTCGTTGTTTTGACCTTTTAAATCAAAGTCAGCAGTGGTCCATTGGTCCGCCGCGAACTGAGAGATATTTAAACCGACATCATAAAGCTTGGTAAATGCCCCAGTTTCTTCGTTAGAAATCTCAAGTAACGCATTCGAAACCGTTACACCAGAAAGTGAAATGCTCCAACCTTGTGCGGCAGATGTAGACGACGTAGTTTCTGGCTCAGTCGTTGCCTTATCTGCTGGTGTTGCAGATTCAGCCTCTTTGCTAGCCGCAGTCAACGCGTCCAAGTTAGACGTTCCGTCTTTTAATGTTTCTAAGTGAACTTGCGCACCATCCAGCGTCACAGAACCAATTTCTAGAGTTTTATCGAGCAGAGGCATCACCCCAACACTCACGCCAACTTGGCTGACACTGAATAGATTGGGGTTCTTAAAGCCCTGAGGATTCTTAAGATTTGTTTGGCCAAGTTCAAATCCAAGTGATGGGAAGAACTGCCAACTGATGTCACCGCTTATTTCAAGTTCTAGACCAGTTTGTGCCTGAACCTGCTCAGTTATCATGGGTTTGAACTGATTAGGGTTTACAAACATCACCAGAGCGGCGATAGCGACGACGATAAGCACAATCGGGATCGCCAAGATAAGGAGTAGTTTTTTCATTCGCATCTTCCTTGCAAAGCGGAAAACAAAAAGTGGCACATAAAGTGCCACTAATCTATTAAAAAATAAAGCAATTTAAACGTTATACGTGCACCCGTTCAGTATAGAACAGTTTGGTTACTTATAACGTAAGAATTCAATCCGAATATTGTAAGGATTACGCTTTTAACAGCTTTGCAATGTGTGCTTTAAGCACATCGATTGCAATACGGTTTTTACCGCCACGTGGAACAATAATATCAGCGTACTGTTTTGACGGTTCAATAAACTGCATAAACATAGGACGAACCGTTTTCTGGTACTGCTGAAGGACTGACTCCATGGTACGACCGCGCTCTTCAACATCACGTTTAACACGACGTAGTAGACAGATATCAAGAGGAGTATCCATAAATACCGTCGCATGCATCAGCTTGCGAAGACGAGGATCAGTAAGAAGAAGAATACCTTCAAGGATGATCACTTTCTTTGGTGTCAGCGACGTAGTGTTTGCAGTACGAGTGTGTTCAGAATAGCTGTATTCTGGCACTTCTACTGCTTCGCCTTTAATCAGCTTTTCAAGATGGTCGCAAAGCAAGTCATGATCCAGTGCACTTGGGTGGTCGTAGTTCGTTTTTACACGCTCTTCCATACTCAAATGACCTTGGTCATTGTAGTAACAATCTTCCGTGATCACTCCGATTTGATGGTCGCCTACCTTCTCGCGAAGTTCGTTATAGATTGTGCTCGCAATGAGGCTTTTTCCGGAAGCAGAAGCGCCAGCGATACCTACGATGACACATTGATTATTATCAGACATTCTTTGCACCTAGTACATATATGGTGGTGAGGACAAAACCGGGTAATTATATGGACATCAACCCTTAGATACTAGTCGAGATCTCACTTATTTGATGCCCAATTTTGCCCTCGCTCAAGAAATAGGAAATTGCAATCGATTACTTCATTTTACAAAGTAGAAGACAATAAGAAACCGAGCTCACAACTAGCTCGGTTTCTCCGTTATTCCACCATTTTGAACAAGATGGATTCCGGTTTAGCTTTACCATTCCAATACAGGTCTGCACACACTCTTTCAGCCAATTGTGTGTATATCTGACCATGCTCTCCTTCTGGGTTTGACACCACAGTTGGCGCACCATTATCAATGGATTCTCGAATATCAATATGAAGCGGAACTTGACCTAGCAGGTTAAGGCCAAATTTCGAAGCCATCCATTCAGCACCACCTGCGCCAAAAATATGTTCTTTCGAACCACATTGGCTACAAATGTGATAACTCATATTTTCGACGATACCCACCACAGGAACAGACACTTTTTCAAACATGGCGGCACCTTTGATAGCATCCGCTAGCGCCAAGTCTTGTGGAGTGGTGACAATCAATGCGCCAGTCACCGGGATTTGCTGAGACAGGGTTAGTTGGATATCGCCAGTACCTGGCGGCATATCAATCACCAGATAATCAAGTTCTGGCCATTCGGTTTCATTAAGCAGCTGAGCTAACGCTTTGGATGCCATCGGACCACGCCAAATCGCAGCATCATCAGAGCTAATAAGGTAGCCGATGGATTGAGTGTAGATACCGTGCGCAGCTATAGGTTGCATCCACTTTCCGTCACGAACTTCGGGGTGCGCATTGATTTGCCCAAACATCATTGGAATAGATGGACCATAAACGTCGGCATCAAGAATGCCAACTTTTGCCCCAAGCTTACTAATCGCGAGCGCTAGGTTCACCGCTGTTGTCGATTTCCCGACCCCTCCTTTTGCGGACGTTACCGCGATAACGTTCTTCACGCCTTTGATTTCTGACGCCACCGTAGTTTCCAGTGCTTTCACTTTGCTTGATACAGAAAACTCAAATGCCGCTACTTGGTTTGATTGTTGCTGCGTTTCAATCCAAGTCGTCAGCTCTGAAATCAATGATTGATTAGCGAAAGGCAATATAATCTGAAACTCACCAGATGCCGAAACAGACACTACATCCGGTGACTCGCTCCAACCCAGTTTTAGGTTTTCCCCACGAAACTCCCCGAGCCAATGGCAAAAATCTTGTTTTGATTCGAACGTGCGCATCTTGCTTTCCTTATTATTTTTTAGTCCTGTTAAGATTAGCATTACGTCGCCAGAACCAGAACCCCAAAAAAGTTATGGGGATTGACTCTGGATACCTTGGAGTCATGGCAGTCATCATGTAGTATTAGCGAATATTTTACTCTGAATAAAGAAAGCGAAACTAAAGTATGGCAACCGATCCAAGAAACCTTAACTCAAGGAAACTGTTGGTCACTTGCGCGCTACCGTACGCTAACGGTTCTATTCACTTAGGACATATGCTTGAGCATATCCAAGCGGATATCTGGGTGCGCTACCAACGTCTACGTGGCAACGTAGTAAACTTCATTTGTGCTGATGACGCTCACGGCACACCAATCATGCTGAAAGCTCAGCAGATGGGGATCTCGCCAGAAGAAATGATCGCAGCAGTTAGCGAAGAGCACCAAAAAGATTTCGCTGGCTTCGATATCAGTTTTGATAACTACCACAGCACGCACTCAGAAGAGAACCGCGAGCTTGCATCTCACATCTATCTGGAATTGAAAAAGAACGGCTTTATTTCAAGCCGCACTATTTCTCAGTTGTTTGACCCTGAGAAAGAGATGTTCCTTCCAGACCGTTTTGTTAAAGGTACTTGCCCTAAGTGTAAGTCTGAAGACCAATACGGTGACAACTGTGACAATTGTGGTGAAACTTATAGCCCGACAGAACTTATTAATCCGAAGTCTGCGGTATCCGGTGCAACGCCAATCATGAAGGATTCTGAGCACTTCTTCTTCGACTTGCCTCAATTTGAAAGCATGTTGAAAGAGTGGACTCGATCTGGCTCACTACAGACTGAAACTGCAAACAAGATGCAAGAGTGGTTTGAATCTGGTCTTCAACAGTGGGACATCTCTCGCGATGCACCGTATTTCGGTTTCGAAATCCCTGGCGAAAAAGACAAGTTCTTCTACGTGTGGCTAGATGCACCTATCGGTTATATGGGTTCATTCAAAAACCTATGTGACAAGCGTGACGACTTAGACTTCGAAGAGTACTGGAACAAAGACAGTAGCACTGAGCTTTACCACTTCATCGGTAAAGACATTGTTTACTTCCACAGCTTGTTCTGGCCTGCAATGCTTGAAGGCTCGGGCTTCCGCAAGCCAAACAACGTATTCGTTCACGGCTACGTAACGGTTAACGGCGCGAAAATGTCTAAGTCTAAAGGTACATTTGTGAAAGCAAGCACTTACCTTGACCACCTAGACCCAGAATGTCTACGTTACTACTACGCTGCAAAACTGAACAGCCGTATCGACGATCTTGACCTTAACCTTGAAGACTTTACGCAACGTGTAAATGCCGATGTGGTGAATAAGATTGTTAACTTGGCCTCACGTAATGCAGGTTTCATTACTAAGCGTTTCGAAGGCAAGCTTTCTGAAAACTTCGCTGAGCCAGAGCTATACAACGATTTTGTAGCCGCAGCTGAGCGCATTGCCGAGTTGTATGAAGCTCGCGAATTTGGTCGTGCAATTCGTGAAATCACCGCGCTTGCCGACAAAGCAAACCAATATGTTGATGAAAAAGCGCCATGGGTTGTCGCGAAAGAAGAAGGTAAAGACCAAGAGCTACAAGATATCTGCTCTGTTGGTATTAACTTATTCCGTGTGCTGATGACTTATCTCAAGCCTGTAATGCCTGCTCTTGCTGCTCGCACCGAAGCTTTCCTAAACGAAGAGCTATCATGGGATGGCATTGCGCAGCCACTCACTGCTCATGAGATCACTAAGTTCAAGGCTCTGTTCAACCGTATTGATCCTAAGAAAGTAGAAGCAATGATCGAAGCGTCTAAAGAAGACGCAGCGGCAGAGCAAGCTGCGAAGGAAAAAGCGGAAGCAGCTAAGACGGAAACTGAACTAAGCAAAGACCCAATTGCAGAAGAGATCGAGTTTGATGCTTTTGCTAAAGTTGACATGCGTATTGCTCGTATCATCTCTTGCGAAGAAGTACCAAAAGCGAACAAGCTATTGAAATTCCAGCTTGATATTGGTGGTGAAACGCGTCAAGTATTCTCAGGAATTAAGTCCGCGTATAAGCCAGAAGAGCTTGAGGGTAAGCTAACCGTGATGGTTGCAAACCTAAAACCTCGTAAGATGAAGTTTGGCATGTCTGAAGGCATGATCCTAGCAGCGGGACCAGGTGGCAGCGATCTTTGGATCCTTGAACCGCATGAAGGCGCGCAGCCAGGTATGCGAGTGATGTAACCTTCTCTTTTATTACTAAAAGCCAGCCTTCGTGCTGGCTTTTTTTGTGACGTAATTCACACAAAATGTGCATCTGCACCAATTAGTCGCACTCCTATTGATTGAATAATATCTAACTCATTGTTTTTATTTAGATAATTAATTGGCATTGAGCTTGCTGAGACATAGACAGTAGATATTGTTCGACAAAGGAGGTCGTTATGTTTGTATTACTGTCTCTACTTCTATCTTTAGCTATTCTTGCAGCTATCTATCGATATGCCAAAGTCACCGAAGCAAAAACTGAGCGTAAATATCAACTCATCGTTCATCTGCGTGAGTTAGTCACATTAGTCAGACAGCACCGCACCGCTACTCACTACACATTAATGTTTGAGCAAAAGAAAAATAAGCAGCTGGAGAAAATTGAAGTTGCTATGGAAGAGTGCTGTCTTGAATTGACTGACATTGCTCACTTCGACAACAAACCTATGTACCGTGTGCTGCACAGCAATATTAAGCTGTTAAGTCGTTCTTGGAAGAAACATAGCGTCAACAAAAACCAAATTGTGCATGGTAAGCTCATCCGCCAGACATTACTGCTGATCGATGACATTCTAGTCGCTTGGTTGATGGCTGTGGAAAGAGAGGACTTAGAACAAGAGTATCGTACTCTGTGGCAGAGTGTTATTGACTCACTTGACTGCTTAACTCAGTTAAGACTTTGCATTGAAAGTATTGATTCTGAGCTCGGCAAACAACGCGCCTTGCATTACTGCAACCAAATCCATCGCAAGGTTAACCAACTTAGCTTAGTAGGTCCGATGTCTATTCC
This sequence comes from Vibrio barjaei, assembly GCF_001639065.2. Lineage (GTDB taxonomy): Bacteria > Pseudomonadota > Gammaproteobacteria > Enterobacterales > Vibrionaceae > Vibrio > Vibrio barjaei. The sequence goes on along the minus strand of NZ_LQXO02000026.1, from coordinate 92,842 downwards.
CTCTCCTATGTACAGCACTGCTATAGGCAAAATAGAGGCGTTGATTGACCATCCCAAAGCCGAGCTCGATAAAGAATTTATGTATCAGCTCACGTCGGAGCTCTCTGAACTGATATTCACCAACTACGATGGCATCATTAAAGAGCTAGCAGAAGAACTATACCAGCCTATACCAAATTCGGTCATCGTCTGAAGCCAGACTTGCACTCACAAAAAAGGCCACGATTGTGGCCTTTTCATTTTTAACTGTCGTCTTCGGTAAAATCAGTCGGAAGAGTGGTCTTCATCTGATTCCAAATCTGACTACTCTCAATACCATAGTGACGAATAACCAATGGTAATTTGTCTCTATTACCCGTTTGGCAAACATCTAAAAGCTCTTTATAGAAGTTCAGAGCCAACGCACGTGCTTCTGGATTCGAGAAGTAGTAGCTACCTACACGATCATAAAGCTTCTTAAGACCGTTAAAGATCAAACCATAGATCTGGTTCCCAGAATGGAACGCGAGGCGTTGGAAAAGCATGTAATCATAAAAGTTGAAAGTGCGAGCTACCAGCATGGCTTGGCGCTTAGCTTCATCTTTCTCACCTTCATCTTTTACGTTCTGTTTGATCTTGTCAGCGTATGGGGAAGAAGCAACAAACTCGTCCCACGACTCCGCTTTCAACAGACTCTCACAAGAATCAATCACACCTTCAATCGTGCGCTCAGAATTCTCTTTATTAGCTTTAAACGCATAGCGCATGAAGATTGGACTGATGTTCGTTCTCGCTGCTAACAAATCTTCTACGATAGAAGTCGCGTTATCTGCATCAAGTGTCATCAGCGTATCTAGGATATGAAGACCAGACGTCTCCATAAATTGATTCACTTTTGTTGGCTTGCCATGTTGGATTGTCAACCAACCATCCCTTGCTAGGCGCTGTAGCACTTCTCGAAGCGTGGTTCTTGTTACCCCAATTAGTTCAGATAGCTCTCGCTCAGCTGGAAGAATGGAACCAGGAGGAAAACGGCCATTCCAGATGCTCTCAATAATATACTTTTCAGCGAACCCTGCTGGGCTCTTCGCCTTAATTACCATTATGGGGTGTATCCAATCATTTTATTTATTCGTGTATAGAACTCATCATACCACTACTTCGAGAATTTGGTAAACCTACACTACTTATATCTGTAACAATACCAAAATAGAGCAAATGCTCCATTTTAACAATTTTCTCAGCATAACCATTTATAGGTACGAGGCATAAGTATTACATATTTATTAATGTTCTATTAACCTCAAACCCCTTATAGATTATGGTTATTCAACCTAACATAGCCAAAACTAATCAATACGTTTATATCGAGTATTAGGCGCAAATCACGCTAAAAAACATACTTTTTTGAAGACTATGTTTCGAATATTATCCATGAGTCATGTTTTAGGTGGTCAGCCACCTAGAGGCTAAAAACGCAACTATTGTATAGGTCTATGTTTTGCTTATTACACATAGATCGCGTTTTTAACAAAAAGTAGAAATTTACCAATCTGAATTTGTAATTTTTGTTGACTATATCTTACCGAAGAGTAGAGTTTCGGGCGAAGCAAGGAGTGCTTAGCAACTGAGGGACTTGGCAAGTGAACAATGGTCTCCACTCCATGTAAGCATTGTTCGTTTACTAAGTTTTTTAAGTTAGATATTTTGGAAGCCCTCTCAAATACTCTCGTACCCTTGCATTTGTCGATTAATAACAACATAAGAGTATTACTATGCCGATGTCTTTAGGAAATGCTTTTATCAAGAACTTTCTTGGTAAGGCTCCCGATTGGTATAAAGTAGCGATCATCGCTTTCCTAATTATCAACCCTATCGTTTTCTTCTTCATTGACCCGTTTACCGCTGGTTGGCTGTTGGTCATTGAGTTCATTTTCACGCTTGCTATGGCGCTAAAATGCTACCCATTACAGCCTGGTGGTCTACTTGCAATCGAAGCGGTTGCAATTGGGATGACCAGCCCGGGTATGGTGAAGCATGAAATCGTCAACAACATTGAAGTTCTATTACTTCTAGTGTTTATGGTTGCCGGTATTTACTTTATGAAGCAGCTTTTGCTGTTCATTTTTACCAAAATACTTCTCGGTATCCGCTCTAAAACAATGTTGTCTCTCGCATTCTGTTTCGCAGCCGCTTTTCTGTCTGCGTTCCTAGATGCTCTGACCGTTATCGCTGTTGTTATCAGCGTGGCTGTAGGTTTCTACTCGATTTATCACAAAGTCGCGTCTGGTCAACCTAGCAGTTCTTCTCATGACCATACTCAAGATGAACACTTATCTGAACTAACTCGTGATGACTTAGAAGATTACCGCGCGTTCTTACGCTCGCTACTTATGCACGCTGGTGTTGGTACCGCACTGGGTGGCGTAATGACCATGGTTGGTGAGCCACAGAACCTGATTATTGCCGATCAAGCAGGATGGCTGTTCGGTGAGTTCATCATGCGAATGCTGCCAGTTACTGCGCCAGTATTCGTTTGTGGCCTTATTACTTGTGCACTTGTTGAGAAATTCAAGGTATTTGGCTATGGCGCCAAGCTACCAGACAACGTTCGTCAAATCCTTGTTGATTTCGACCGCGAAGAACGTAAAACACGTACTAAACAAGATGTTGCCAAGCTTTGGATTCAAGGTGCTATAGCAATTTGGTTGATTGTTGCTCTTGCAATGCACTTAGCCGCTGTTGGCTTAATTGGCCTGTCTGTGATTATTCTTGCAACGTCTTTTACCGGTGTTATTGAAGAGCACTCAATGGGTAAAGCGTTCGAAGAAGCACTACCATTCACAGCACTACTTGCAGTGTTCTTCTCAATTGTTGCTGTGATTATTGACCAAGGGCTGTTCAAGCCAATCATTGATGCCGTGCTGCATATCGAAGACAAGGGTACTCAGTTAGCGCTGTTCTATGTTGCGAACGGTCTGTTGTCGATGGTATCTGATAATGTCTTCGTTGGTACGGTATATATTAACGAAGTGAAAACAGCATTGGTCGAGGGTGTCATTGACCGTGCACAGTTTGACTTATTGGCCGTCGCTATCAACACAGGTACTAACCTACCATCAGTAGCAACACCGAACGGACAAGCAGCCTTCTTATTCCTGCTTACGTCTGCTTTAGCACCACTAATCCGTTTATCTTATGGCAAGATGGTAGTCATGGCCCTGCCATACACTATCGTTCTCGCTTTGGTCGGCTTATTTGGTATTGCTTACCTCTTAGAGCCTATGACAGCGATATTCTATGATCTAGGCTGGATTACCGAAGCCACAGGCAAAGTAATTGAGGCGAGTGTCTCATCTGGGCACTAATTTTTAGTTGATTGTGAAACTAATCCGCGTTAAAAAGCTCTGAGTATTCAGAGCTTTTTTATTTCAACAAGGACGTATTCGTGACGGTTCTTTCCAACATCAAAGCATTTTCCAAAACTCGCTTGTCTTGGGGCCTGCTTTTTATCTGCACTATTTTCTTCGAGCTTTGTGCCTTATTCTTCCAACATGTTATGCAGCTTGGCCCATGCGTGATGTGTATTTATGAACGGGTTGCCATGTTTGGTATTACTGGTGCTGCGCTGATCGGTATGATCAATCCCAAAAATACAGTAATGCGTTGGATTGGATTTGGCGCTTGGGGCGCTTCGGCAATCAAAGGATTAACATTGGCGCTTGAACACGTGGACTATCAGTTCAATCCATCACCATTCAAGACCTGTGATTTGTTCGTCACCTTCCCAGATTGGGCACCTTTAAATCAATGGGCTCCTTGGTTATTTGAAGCCTACGGTGACTGCTCTAAAGTCGTTTGGCAGTTCCTAACACTATCAATGCCGCAATGGCTGGTGATTATCTTCGCGGGTAACTTAGTCGCGCTGGCTGTTATCATTATCTCTCAAAGCGCAAAACTGTCTGGCTCCAGAGCACGTGGTTTTCAGTAACGATTTTCGGTAACTGATTGATAAAACAAAGCCTCCAAATTGGAGGCTTTGTTTTTATATGGTTGTCAGAGATTACTGACCACAGCACTTCTTGAACTTTTTGCCGCTACCACAAGGACAAGTGTCATTACGGCCCACGTCTTTAAACGGGTTAACGGTTTGAGATTGATGTCCAATCATCATTTCATCAGCCGCCATACCTACTTCGTGTATCATCGCATCTAACTGTGGTAGAAATTCCGTTAGTTGTGGTAGCTGTTCGTACCCTGCTTGACGCATTTCGTTATGCGTCTGCTCTTCATCAATAGCCAGCATAAACGTAGTCAGCAGCGCTTGAAGCATGCGCTGCGTGCCATCTGCAAACTGCTTGTTAATCCATTGCTGTTCAACAGTAGGCCACACAGTCATAAACCCTTCGGCTACGTCTGCTAACTGTTCAGTATTACTGCCAATAAAATCCGTAAGATGGTATTGAGCCGTCTTCAATTGGGCGTATTGAGCATTTAGATGTTCTACAATCCATGCTTCTTGCTCAGCCGAATAGTCGCCGACTACATTAGCTAACCAGCTTTCCGGCTTTAATGGTTCAACAGCAAAGTTTGCCGCCAAGATTGCACCTTCAATAAATGCACTAGACTCACCTGTCCAATCAGCAGGTAGCTCGATGAATTTCATACGTTGATCTTTTATCTTAAAAATTTGCAGCAAGTATATTTGGCTACGTCGCTGAACTCAATGGTCGATTCTTTACCCTATAACAGGTAGAATCCTCGCTCCCTGAGTATAGTGAGAACTGGTATGCGTGTTGTTTTGGGCCCAATGGAGGGCGTTTTAGATCATCTAATGCGAGAGATTCTTACAGAGATCAACGATTACGATCTCTGTGTGACTGAGTTTGTTCGTGTAGTTGACCAAACCCTACCCGATCACGTATTCCACCGACTGTGCCCTGAGCTAGCGCAAGGCTCGATGACCAAGTCCGGTACACCCGTTCATATTCAATTACTGGGTCAAGACCCTCGCTGGATGGCAGAAAATGCTGTAAGAGCGGCAAGCCTTGGCGCTAAAGGTATCGATCTTAATTTCGGCTGCCCAGCAAAGCTTGTTAACAAAAGCAAAGGTGGAGCTGCCCTACTGCAACACCCCGAGCTTATTCATAACGTCGTTAAAGCGTGTCGTGAAGCCGTTGACCTAAATATTCCGGTGACAGCGAAAATCCGCCTAGGATGGGAAAACCCGGATGATTGCTTTGAGATTGTCGATGCGATTGAGCAAGCTGGAGCCAACGAGTTAACCGTTCATGCTAGAACCAAAACTGGTGGCTATAAAGCAAGCGAGATCAAGTGGGAATATATCAATGAGATCCGTAAGAAAACGTCAGTTCCCCTCATTGCCAATGGTGAAATTTGGAACTTCGAAGATGGTCAACGCTGTATAGAAACCACCGGTATCGATTCACTCATGGTGTGCCGTGGCGCGTTTAATGTCCCTAACCTCGGCAATGTAGTGAAACATAACCACACCGTGATGCCATGGCAGGACGTGGTTGATTTGTTGCTGGTCTACTCGACCTATGAAATCAAAGGCGACAAAGGGCTTTACTACCCTAACCGAGTAAAACAATGGTTCTCATATCTTCGTCAGCAATATCCTCAAGCGAACGAGTTGTTCCGAGAGATCCGCATTTTCAATAAGGCTGCACCTATCGTTGAGCATATACAGAACTACCGTGACAATGTACTTGAGACATTGCCACAGTAGTTTACTCAGGCTAATGGGTTAGTAGCAGTGAATGTTCGCCTTCTATCGAGACGGTGAGCATTCCTTTGTTAGCAGAGCTCATCTTCTCGGTAATTGGACAACGAAACGTTCCCTGTTCAATCCCCAGCTTCCATACGGGCAATTCTACTTGGTTAGACTGTTTTCCTAGATTGAAGCCACTTAGCACCACCTCACTATCTAGTTGGCGAGCAAACACTAAACAGGCTTCATCAACATACAAAGGCATAAAGCTACCTTTTTGCAGTGCTTTCGAGCTCCGACGAACGGCAATCATCTTTTTAAAGTACGGTAGCCATTCGCTGTGCTCAACCTGCTCCCAAGGGAAACAGCGACGGTTGTCTGGGTCATGAGAGCCCTCTAAAGCAATCTCGGCACCGTAATACAAACACGGCGTTCCCACATAAGACATCAACATTTGGTTTGCGATGGTAAACTTCGCTTTGTCGCCACTAAGTGTTGTAATAAAGCGTTCAGTATCATGGCTATCTAACTGGTTGAGTTGTGACAGCTGATTACTCCATGGTACCTTTGCACTCGCTTCCTGAAGCCATTCAAGAAAGTCATGACAGTCAATGTTTATTGGATCAAATTGGATGTCCTTGCTTGCTAGCAAAGCTCTAACGGGATGCGCAAATCCATAATAGTTCATCGCTCCATCTTCTTGATCACCCTGTAACCACTGAGTCGCCTCGAAGAAATGCTCTCCGAGCATATAAGAATCTGGGTTCACCGACTTCATCGAATCACGGAATGCTTTCACATAGTGCGCATTATTAGTTGCTCCCTCTCCTTCACCTAACATATGAATCACATCAAAACGCCAGCCATCGATATTGTAAGGAGGCTTGAGCCAATGCTTGATGACTGAGCTATCATCCAGATAAATCTGATTGCGTACTTCTTGGCTGTGGAAATTCAATACTGGTAATGTGTCAATCCCTTTCCAGCCAACGTACTTATCTGAATTACCTTCAAAAAAGTAGTAATCACGATACGGACTGTCTTGCGATGTATAAGCCCCATTACCATGACCAAGAATATCGAACCATGAATGAGAGATAGATGTGTGATTGAGTACCGCATCTAACACCACTTTCAAGCCCCGTTGATGAATCTTATCCGTCAATCGGGCAAATTGTTCATTAGTGCCAAATTTTGGATCAATAGAGTAGTAATCAACCGTATCGTATTTATGGTTAGAGTATGAAGTGAATATAGGATTCAGATAAAGCGTAGTGATACCTAAATCTTGAAGATAATCGAGTTTACTTTCGATGCCCGCAAGGTCACCACCGAAAAACTCTACCGCACCAGTATCGCCATGAGTACCAACACCCTCTCCCCACTGTTTTTTCACAGACTGTCTATTCCGAGCAGGGTATTGATACTCACCCGTTTCCACCGCTAAGTCTGGGTCACCGTTGCAAAAACGTTCAGGGAAGATTTGGTAGAAAACTTGTTCGGCTACCCAACTAGGTGGCTGATGACAGCGATTGTACTTAAAATGGTACTCTCGCCCCGGCATACGTTTTTGAACACCTCGTGCATCTAACCAATACTGCTCTTTTTGCGTCAGAGCTTTAAACACGTAGTAAGTGACATCTTTATCTTCGCTAAGAGGAAGCGTCGCCTGCCAAATATCAAGTCGTCCTTTCGTGCCCACTTTAGACATAGGGACTATGTACTCTTCATTGTCAGGCTCATGACGAAGACTGACCGACTCATAATCTTTTGCTTCAGCAAACAAAGTAATGGTTAGCTTATCTTCGACGCGCACCACCCCATCATGAGTCTGTGGATGAAATAAAAAAGGCTGTGTCATTGTTATTCTTCTTAAATAGAGGGAACAAGGTTACGTTATCTTAGTTGAATAACTGCAATAAAAAATCCCCCTTCAAATTGAAGAGGGATCACAGTCTGTAGGCGTAGCGCTGAGGCTTAGAAACAGCTCGACTATTGATGTTTAAAATAGACTGTTAACTCAATAGCAAACTGTCATCTGCCAGCTCTTCACCACGAACTTTTGAGAACATTTCTAATAGATCTGGAACTTGCATATTAGCGCGCTGTTCCCCTTCTACGTCTAAGACGATTTCACCTTGGTGTAGCATTACGGTTCGATCACCGCAGGCCAGCGCATCTTTCATCGAGTGCGTTACCATCATAACCGTTAGGTTAAATTCCTTGATCACCTTTTTAGTTAAGTCGATAACAAAAGCAGCCATACGCGGGTCAAGTGCCGCTGTATGCTCGTCAAGCAGTAACAGCTTACTATCCGACAGCGTTGCCATCACCAGACTTACCGCTTGGCGCTGACCGCCAGAAAGTAACCCAATATTGTCACTCAATCGGTCTTCAAGACCTAAACCAAGAATACTAATGCGCTCTTGAAATAGCTTGCGACGCTTTGACGATAACGACAAACTCCAACCACGTTTTTTACCACGCATGTATGCTAGGGCCATGTTTTCTTCAATAGAAAGGTCACCACACGTCCCGGCCAAGGGGTCTTGGAATACACGAGCGCATTGGTTTGCTCGCTGATCTACCGTTTGTCTGGTCACGTCCATTTCGTCAATGAGCACTCGACCGCCAATCATAGGTGTTTCACCAGTAACAGCGCCAAGTAACGTAGATTTACCCGCTCCGTTTGAACCAATCACCGTTAGAAACTGATGCTCTGGAACCTCTAGATTGACGCCTTTTAGTGCTTGGTTTTCTAGGATGGTACCTGGGTTGAAGGTAACTTGAATATCTTCCAAACGAATCATGCTACTTTCCCCGCTTTGCCTGAATTAGATACTGCTTGACTCTTTACAGGCTTAACGCCCTTTTTTGCTTTGAGGTTTCCTTTTAGTTTCGGAGCAATCAGTGCGATTGCAACCAAGACCGCCGTCACTAAGTTAAGATCCGATGCTTGCAGTCCAAACATGCCAGAACTTAATGCGAACGCCACAGCTAGACGATACAAAACGGAACCGACAATCACAGCAGTGACCGCTACCCAAATCTTTTTACCCGGAATCAACGTCTGACCTAGAATAACAGCGGCAAGACCAACCACTATCGTACCCACACCAGAAGTCACATCCGCAAAGCTATTGGTTTGAGCGAACAGCGCACCCGCAAAACCCACAAAACCATTAGATAAAGCGAGACAAAAATAGGTATAAAAAGAAGTGCTTGCACCTTGAGCTTTAACCATACGTGCATTGACGCCAGTCGCTCGTAGCCCCAAACCGAAGTCACTGTTAAGGAGGCGAACAACAAACCATGCCGATACCAGAACAAGTACACCCACCACTAACGGCCTGATATACATGGCATCACCCATCATTTCAAATGGCGTTAAAATGGTATCTTCACCAAGTAGTGCGATATTTGGGCGTCCCATGATTCGAATGTTGATCGAAAACGCTGCGATCATAGTCAAGATAGATGCAAGAAGATGAAGGATGCCACACCTAACGGCTAAGAATGCAGTCACCCAACCCGTTGCTGCACCAGCAACGATGGCCATCCCCGTTGCTATCCAAGGGTCGATTCCAGCCACAATTGCGGTCGCTGCAACAGCCGCTCCCATAGGGAAACTGCCATCAACACTAAGATCTGGAAAATCAAGAACTCGGAAGGTGAGATAGACACCCAACGCTACCAGTCCATAGATAAGACCGATTTCTAGAGCGCCGAAAAAAGCGAAAGCAGACATAACAACTCCTCTTCTGCTTAATAAAAAAGCTGGGCCTTAAGTCATAAAGCCCAGCCACTATCATTCGCGCGTTACTTCACGCTTGTTGCACGATCCATCACTGATTTAGGAATCGCTAAACCCAGTTTTTTAGCTGCTGTTTCGTTGATAACCAAGTCAGAGCCTTTCGCAACTTTGACATCCATTTGGCCTGGATCTTTACCATCTAGGATATCTGCCACGTAGTCTGCGGTTTGAACACCAATTTGGTAGTAATCAAACCCAAGACTTGCTACCGCACCACGCTCAACATAGGACGTTGCTGCACCAAATACCGGTTTCTTCGCTTGGTTTGCGGAAACAATCATGCCTTCAATCGCACTGGCAACCGTGTTATCGATAAGTGCGTAGATGATGTCTGATTTAGCGGCAATCGCTTGAGTGGCAGTTTGCACATCGGCACTTTTAAGTGCGGTTGCTTCTACCAATTCAATACCGCGCTTATCGGTACTCTCTTTAAGCAGTTTCATGAGGCTAACCGCGTTAGCCTCACCTGGGTTATAAACCACACCAATGCTTTTTACATTTGGCATAATTTCTTGAATTAATTCAATGTGTTGATCAACAGGAGAAAGGTCAGACAGACCTGTCACGTTTTTACCTGGTTGCTCAAGCTGCTTCACTAACTTTGCACCCACAGGGTCAGTAACGGCGGTGAAGACAACCGGTATATCACGTGTTGCTGATACCAGAGCCTGAGCCGTTGGAGTTGCTATACCAACAAGAACGTCAGGGCGCTCACCTACATATTGGCGAGCAATCTGTACCGCAATAGCTGGATTGCCTTGCGCTGTTTTATAGTCAAATTCTAGATTCTTTCCTTGCTCATACCCTTTCGCTTTTAAACCATCCACTAAGCCTTGGCGAGTCGCATCAAGCGCTGGGTGTTCAACGATTTGGGATACTGCCACTTTTGCCGTCTTTGCCATAATGCTCGTAGACGATAGTAGAGCTACGCCAGTTAGTGCTGCTGTGACAAGTAACTTGCTTGCTTTCATCTTCACTCCTTGATTCAGCAATTTTCCTTGTGAGGCAGAAAGCACTCACTCGAGAGGAAATTAGGTGTAATTATTGTTTTACATTCAGCATCGAATATTTATTTAATTTTCGACTTACTGCTATTTCTACCAGTAAGCTTACCAAATTGAAAGATAATATTAACAATCCGACCAGATAAACGTGCTGAAAGATTGATTTAAAGACATACATTTTAATCAAGATGTACACATTACGATACATGCGACTAATATTTGGTCAAATCTTAGCGTAATGCATTTTTGACAAAAGTGAAGGATTGTGAGTGATTTTTTGTGAAAGGTGTCTATATTCATACAGATAGCGTTCTGCTTCATATATGCTTGTTCCCGATAGATACCAAGGAAGACCTTCATGAACCTACATATTCAAAAAGCTCTGTTTATATCTCTCGTTTGTATGTTCTCTGTATTCGGGCTTGCTAGGGAATTGGAAAGCAGCAAGCTCGATAAAGTTGCCGTCATTGAAGGCGTGCCGTGGTCAATAGAGCCCATTGATAATAAACGTTTTTTGATAGCTTTACGCCAAGGCAGTCTTGTTATCCTTGATGGGGAAACCGGAAAGGCATCCCCTGTCTCCGGTGCGCCAGACGTGTATTCGTCAGGTCAAGGCGGTTTGATGGACATCGTCGCTAGCCCTAAAGAAAAAAGTGTTTTTTATTTCACTTATGCCAAACCCGACGGTAAAGGCGGTGCCCCGACACTTGCCAAAGCACGTTTAAACGGGTCAACCTTAGAGTCATGGCAGGACTTATTCTCCAGCAATGTTGTCGTCACCTCGGGGCGACATTTTGGCAGTCGTCTTGCTTTTGATGATGAGGGGTATATCTACATGACTATCGGAGACGCTGGGGAACGAGATAATGCGCAGCAAACCGACAATCACGCGGGCACTATCATTCGGCTCAATCATGATGGCAGCATGCCTAAAGACAATCCATTTATTGATAACAAGCGCTTTGCCCCCGAGATATACTCGTATGGTCACCGAAACCCACAAGGCATAATCTACGACAGTAAAAGAAAGCAGCTTTGGGCCATTGAACACGGACCACGAGGCGGAGATGAGCTCAACCTAATCAAAGCCGGCGCAAACTATGGCTGGCCAATCACTTCTCATGGAAAGGAATATTGGGGGCCGATTAATGCGGGTGAAGCTCAAGAAAAAGATGGAATAGAGTCGCCGAAGAAAGTGTACATCCCCTCTATCGCACCTAGTTCACTGCATCTTTATCAGGGAGACAAGTTCCCTCGATTAAACGGCATACTTCTGATTGGCGCATTAAAGCTCACTCATATGAACGTCCTCGATGTCAATGAAGCTGGCCAAGTACTCGAAGAACGCCGTTATTATGAAGAACTGGGGGAACGTATCCGCGATATTACTTCTGATACTGCGGGTAACGTATGGTTTACGACAGACAGTGGCAGCGTCTACAAGATCCGTCGAGCATATGAATAGTGGTAACAAGACAAGCCCCTACAAAACAAAACCCCGCATTGACGCGGGGTTTTGTTTTGAAACCAATTAGATTAGAACCAACGGTCAAAATCGCTACGGTCGAGCTGTCTAAACGCTCTATTTAGAGTGACAGCAAGTTCTTTATATTTGGGCTTGGCTTTAACTGGCTCCATCGCACAGCCCGTCTCAATGATTTTTTGATGCAGCTCTCGATACCAAGACGCAAGTGCTGGAGGTAGTTGTGTGTTGTAGCGGTTTCCAAGCCACCACATACCTTGAACTGGTAAGCTGATAGCAAACAGCGCGATAACTATAGATTGTGGCATGGCTTGAGCATTGCTAAACGCCATTTGCGTTAATACGCTAATAGCGGCAACCGCAGGCATGACTTTAATACCAAACTTTGTTGCTTTGATTATGCGCTGCTCTGGGAACAATGGTGTGAGTTCCTTTCTCATTGGCCACAGCTCCATGTACTTTTGGCCATTTTTTATACTCTGAGTCAGACTTACTCGCTCGCTCATAGGCAACCTCACTAAAAAAAAGTTGAACTCTTCAACTAAATCAGCAAAATATTGACTGAAGTTAATATTCTTTCAAATTTATTTTGTTATCTTCTGTCATTATCGTTATTCTTTGCGTTTCCTCAATCTCATTGTTGTCTTTATTTACAAATAAGGCAACCAAGAGATGAACGTCGCAAGGACGCAAGTGTGATTTTAATGAAGAAATCGCATATTATTATACGGCAATTGATGAATTTTTGACCAAGACTGAATGGTAAATCTTTTGTACCTTCTCAGCCTTGAGATACGTTTTATACCCCAATGATCCATGATCAATAAAATACAGGTAACCTCTAATGTCTAAGCTGGTTTTAGTTTTAAACTGCGGTAGTTCTTCTCTTAAGTTCGCCATCGTTGATGCAGAAAACGGTGATGAGCACCTAACAGGCCTTGCTGAATGTCTACACCTTCCAGAAGCTCGTATCAAGTGGAAACTTGATGGTAAACACGAAGCTCAACTAGGCGACGGCGCTGCTCACGAAGAAGCGTTAGCGTTCATGGTAGAAACTATCCTTGCTTCTAAACCTGAGCTAAAAGCTAACCTAGGCGCTATCGGTCACCGTATCGTTCACGGTGGTGAGCAATTCACATCTTCTGCTCTAATTACAGACGATGTACTTAAAGGTATCGAAGACTCTGCAACATTTGCACCTCTTCACAACCCAGCTCACATCATCGGTATCGAAGCGGCGAAGCACAACTTCCCAGAGCTTAAGAACGTAGCAGTATTTGACACTGCGTTCCACCAAACTATGCCTCAAGAGTCTTACCTATACGCTCTACCGTACAACCTGTACAAAGAGCACGGTATCCGTCGCTACGGCATGCACGGTACGTCTCACCTATTCATCGCACGTGAAGCAGCTGAACTACTTGGTAAGCCAGCTAACGAACTGAACATCATCAACTGCCACCTAGGCAACGGTGCTTCTGTTTGTGCTATCAAGAACGGTGAATCAGTAGACACTTCAATGGGTCTAACTCCTCTTGAAGGTCTAGTAATGGGTACCCGTTGTGGTGATATCGATCCAGCGATCATCTTCCACCTACACGACGCACTAGGTTACTCTGTTGAGCAAATCAACAACATGCTAACTAAAGAGTCTGGTCTTCTAGGTTTAACTGAAGTGACTTCTGACTGCCGTTTCGTTGAAGACAACTACGGTGAGAAAGAAGAAGCAACTCGTGCAATGGACGTGTTCTGTCACCGTCTAGCGAAATACGTAGCGGGTTACACTGCATCTCTTGACGGTCGTCTAGACGCTATCGTGTTCACTGGTGGTATCGGTGAAAACTCTGCTCCAATCCGCGAGATGGTTCTAAACCGTCTAGGCGTATTCGGCATCGAAGTTGACGGTGAAGCTAACCTTAAAGCTCGTTTCGGCGGCGAAGGCACTATCACTGCTGCAAGCAGTCGTATCCCAGCAATGGTTATCTCTACTAACGAAGAGCTAGTAATTGCTGAAGACACTGCACGTCTAGCAGGTCTTTAATTTTCAAACTGGCTAACTTAGGTTAGCCAGTTTTCTTATTGGGCTCAGCCGACCGTCTGCTTTTCTCCTAAAAAGGACGTTCACCACGCTGAGTTTCTTCCCTACATATAGTTTGAGGTACTCAAAGAATGTCCCGTACTATTATGCTTGTACCAACTAGCGCTGGCGTAGGTCTTACCAGTGTTAGCATGGGTGTATTGCGTGCTATGGAGCGCAAAGGTGTGAACGTTGCGTTCTACAAGCCTATCGCTCAGCCTCGCCACGGTGGCGATCAACCAGACTTAACTTCAACTATCGTTGGTAACAGCAGCGATATGAAAGTGGGCCAACCACTTCCAATGTCTGACGTTGAGAACCTATACGGTAGCGAAAAAGTTGATGTACTACTTGAGACAATTGTTGAACGTTACAATCAAGTAAGCAAAGACGCTGAAGTAACGCTTATCGAAGGTCTAGTACCGACTCGTAAACACCCATTTGCGAACGCAGTTAACGCAGAAATCGCAAAAACACTTGGTGCAGAGATCGTATTCGTAGCAACGCCAGGTACTGACAACCCAAGTCAGCTTAAAGAGCGTATCGAAGTTGCATGTACTAACTACGGTGGTACTAAAAACAAGAACATCTCTGGCGTTATCATCAACAAGCTAAACGCTCCTGTTGATGAAGCAGGCCGCACTCGTCCAGATCTTTCTGAAATCTTTGACGACGCAGACACCGCGCAGCAAGCTAACCTTGAAGTAATGCAAATCTTCAACACTAGCCCAATCCGCGTTCTTGGCTGCGTGCCTTGGAAGATCGATTTAATTGCAACGCGTGCAATCGACATGGCTCAGCACCTAAATGCTGAAGTGATTAACGCGGGCGATATTGAGAAGCGTCGTATTAAGAGCATCACGTTCTGTGCACGTTCTCTACCAAACATGATCGAGCACTTCAAACCAGGTTCTCTACTTGTTACTTCAGCAGACCGTCCAGACGTTATCGTCGCTGCGGCACTTGCTGCAATGAACGGCGTAGAAATCGGCGCTATCCTATTAACAGGTGGCTACGATGTTCCTGTTGAGATTGCTGACCTAATCAAGCCAGCACTAGATACTGGCCTGCCAATCTTTAAGGCTCAAGGTAACACATGGCAAACGTCTCTGAACCTACAGAGCTTTAGCCTAGAAGTTCCTGCGGACGATAAAGAGCGTATCGAGTTCGTTAACGAGCACGTTGCTGGTCACATCGACGGCCCATGGATTGACTCTCTACTTGAAGGTACTATCGGTACTCGTAAACTAAGCCCACCAGCATTCCGTTACCAGTTAACAGAACTTGCTCGTAAGGCCGGCAAGCGTATCGTTCTTCCTGAAGGTGATGAGCCTCGTACAGTTAAGGCTGCGGCTATCTGTGCTGAGCGTGGCATCGCGGAATGTGTGCTTCTTGGTAACCCTGACGAAATCAAACGCGTAGCTGCACAACAAGGTGTTGAGCTAGGTACTGGTGTTACTATCATCGATTCTGATGCGGTACGTGAAAACTACGTTGCTCGTCTAGTAGAGCTGCGTGGCGCGAAAGGTATGACTGAAGTTGTGGCTCGTGAGAAGCTACAAGACTCTGTTTACCTAGGCACAATGATGCTTGAAGCAAACGAAGTAGACGGTCTAGTATCTGGTGCTGTTCACACAACAGCAAATACTATCGTTCCTCCGTTCCAAATCATCAAAACAGCTCCGGGTACATCTATCGTATCTTCAATCTTCTTCATGCTGCTGCCTGATCAAGTATTGGTATACGGTGACTGTGCAATCAACCCTGACCCAACAGCTGAGCAACTTGCTGAAATCGCTATCCAATCTGCAGACTCTGCTGCAGCATTCGGTATCGACCCACGCGTTGCAATGATCTCATACTCTACTGGTGAGTCTGGTAAAGGTGCTGATGTAGATAAAGTACGTGAAGCAACCAAACTAGCAAAAGAGAAACGTCCTGATCTTATCATCGACGGTCCTCTACAGTACGATGCAGCGATCATGGAGAACGTAGCGGCTTCTAAAGCACCTAACTCTCCAGTTGCTGGTAAAGCGACTGTATTTGTATTCCCAGATCTAAACACTGGTAACACAACATACAAAGCGGTACAGCGTTCAGCAGACCTAGTTTCTATCGGTCCAATGCTGCAAGGTATGCGCAAGCCAGTTAACGACCTTTCTCGTGGCGCACTAGTAGACGATATCGTGTACACAGTAGCACTAACTGCGATTCAATCAGGTCAAGAGCAAAAGTAATCTGCTCTCTAACTGAATGAAAAAAGCCTCCATCATCGGAGGCTTTTTTATTGCACGCAATTTAACGCTCTCTTCCATGAGGCGAATCCAAGTCTAAATCTGGACCAACCGGGACGATTTGAGTTGGGTTGATACCCGTATGACTGAAGTAGTAGTGGCGTTTAATGTGGTAGAGATCAGTGGTCTCTTTAACACCGTTAACTTGGTATAGCTCTTTGAGGAAACCTTGGATATTTTCGTAATCAGCAATACGTTTTTTGTTGCACTTAAAGTGTCCCACATACACCGCATCAAAACGCACTAATGTGGTAAACAATCGCCAATCTGCTTCCGTTATCTGCTCACCCGTTAAGTATCGATGGGTCGCCAACTGCGCTTCTACCTTATCCAAAGCAGCAAACAAGCTATTGTAAGCTTCTTCATACGCCTCCTGAGTAGTTGCAAAACCGCAACGGTATACCCCATTGTTAATGTTTGGGTAGATAAACTCATTCCACTCGTCAATCGCGGACTGCAATTTCTCCGGATAAAAATCGTCACTATTACCTGTCAGATGGTTGAACTCCGAGTTGAACATTCGGATGATTTCCGATGACTCATTACTCACAATAGTATTGGTCTTTTTATCCCACAAAACAGGTACAGTAACTCGACCGGTATAGTCCGGTTTAGCTTGTGTATAAATTTGGTGAAGTTTGGTGAATCCAAATAGAGGTTCAGGAAGTCCAAAAGACCACCCTTCTGAAAGCATGTCAGGACACACGACCGTAACATCAATGTGCGGTTCCAAACCTTTAAGAGCGCGAAAGATCAGTGTTCTATGAGCCCAAGGGCACGCAAGTGATACGTATAAATGATAGCGACCAGATTCAGGCTGGAATTCTGCATGTGGGCTATTGTTTATCCAATGACGAAAGCCAGCATCTTCACGCACGAATTTACCACCAGACGTCTTAGTGTCATACCACACATCATGCCAAACACCTTCAACCAATTTACCCATGCTTTCATTCCTTCTCTTCGTTTAGTGATGACATTATATGAAGCGCGCGTGAAGAACTTGAGGGGATAGTTTGAAAGAAGTCGTTCGAATTAGTTGAAAGAGGCAGTAATGAGATCAAAAAAAGCGCGACTAAAAAAAATTGCCGCGCTTAGGCCCGTCACAGGCTGAAATAGCAGCTCTAATTACTCACACACAAGTAAGTAGAGCCTTTCCTTGCTGGTAATTGGGATTCCCTAAACCGTAACGTTTAGGCACGACACTGCGTGTACGTCCGTTCCCTGAATTGTTGGTTTCTGTTGAGCACACTGCTCCGTTGCTTGTGGGCAGCGTGTTCTGAATACACAACCTGATGGAGGACTGATCGGAGATGGTAGATCCCCTTCCAACATCTGAATGGTTTTAGTGCGTTCAATTTTTGGATCTGGAATCGGAACTGCTGACATTAGCGCTTTAGTATAAGGATGCGACGGATTGGCAAATAGTGCTTCTGCCTCACCTAACTCAACAGCATTGCCAAGATACATTACCAAAACACGATCAGAAATGTGCTTCACGACTGACAGGTCATGCGCAATAAACACTAGGCTCAAACCTAGTTCTTTTTGCAGCTCTTTCAGTAGGTTAACCACCTGCGCTTGGATAGATACATCCAATGCCGATACAGGCTCATCACAGATTATCATCTTAGGGCGTAAAATAAGTGCACGCGCAATACCGATGCGCTGACACTGACCACCTGAGAACTCGTGCGGATAACGGTTAATCACGTTTGGTAGCAGACCTACTTTCGCCATCATTTCTTTGACGCGATCTTTCACTTCCTGTTTTGAGAGCTCTGGATAAAAGGTCTCTAATGGCTCGGCAATGATGTCACCTACCGTCATACGAGGGTTAAGTGATGCCAAAGGATCTTGGAAAATCATTTGGATTTCTTTGCGAGTGTTTCGGCGCTCAACCGCTTGCATCTTAGTCAAATCTTGACCAAGCCACATCACTTCACCGTCTGTTGCTTCCACTAGACCAATAATGGCACGTGCAAACGTAGATTTGCCACAACCAGATTCGCCTACTACGCCAAGTGTTTCACCTTCGTATAAACGTACGTTTACGCCATCTACGGCTTTAAGCTGTGCAGGCTTTGACCAAGGCCAAGCTGATTTCGATGCAATGCTGAAGTGTACTTTTAGCTCTTTTACATCAAGTAATAGTGATTTGTTGTTTGTCATTGCATTCATTTTGCCCAAGCCTCCCAATCAGAAAAACACGCACGTTGACGACCTTGTCCAAAGTTCTCTAGTGTTGGCGCAGACACGCTACACTGTGGAGTTGCACGGTGGCAGCGCTCTTGGTAAGGACAGCCCGGTGGCAAACGTAATAAGTTTGGTGGATTACCTGGAATCGTTGGTAGGATCTCCCCTTCCGTGTCCAAACGAGGGATTGCCTTCAACAGGCCTTCCGCATAAGGGTGGCTAGGGTTATAGAAGATTTCATCTACCGTGCCGTACTCCATCGTACGACCTGCGTACATAACCAGTACTTTGTCACATGAGCCTGCAACAACACCCAAGTCATGGGTAATCATGATAATGGCCGTGTTGAACTCCGATTTAAGCTCGTTCAGAAGGTCCATGATCTGAGCCTGAACCGTCACATCCAATGCCGTTGTCGGTTCATCAGCAATCAGCAGTTTTGGACGACACAAAAGTGCCATCGCAATCATCACACGTTGACGCATACCGCCTGAGAATTCGTGTGGATACATAGTAATACGCTTGCGCGCTTCTGGAATTTTTACCGCTTCAAGCATACGCACAGACTCTTCGAATGCTTCTGCTTTACCCATGCCTTTATGCAGCATAAGTACTTCCATCAATTGGTCGCTAACTTTCATGTATGGGTTAAGCGACGTCATTGGGTCTTGGAAAATCATCGCAATTTGCTCAGCGCGAACTTTGTTCAACTCTTTTTCTGGCAAGTTGAGAATTTCGCGCCCTTCAAATTGTGCACTACCCGAGATGATACCGTTTTTCGCTAACAAGCCCATGATAGCGAATACAGTTTGCGATTTACCTGAACCGGACTCACCTACAATACCCAGCGTTTCGCCTTGGTTAAGGGAGAAGTTCAAGTCGTTTACAGCGGTAACAATACCGTCCTGCGTGGTGAACTCAACACGCAGATCTTTGACATCTAATAAGCTCATATTCAATCCTTTCTACTAGTTCTTATCTGTCTTTTGGATCCAGCGCGTCACGAAGACCATCGCCAACATAGTTAAAGCAGAACAAGGTTACGACCATGAAAATAGCAGGGAAAATTAACTGCCAAATAGCCACTTCCATTGTTTGAGAACCCTCTTGAAGCAGTGCGCCCCAACTGGTCATTGGCTCTTGTACACCAAGGCCAAGGAATGAAAGGAAAGATTCCGTCAAAATCATACTTGGGATAAGTAGTGTTGAGTACACCGCTACGATACCAAGTACGTTAGGAACAATATGACGTGTGATAATTTTCCAATTACTCACGCCGGAAACGTGTGCCGCTTCGATAAACTCTTTGCTACGTAAACTGAGGGTTTGGCCGCGTACGATACGCGCCATGTCTAGCCAAGCAATCGCACCGATAGCTACAAAGATAAGCACAATGTTACGACCGAAGAATGTCACTAGTACGATAACTAAGAACATAAACGGTACAGCGTAAAGGATCTCAAGTACACGCATCATAACGCGGTCAACACGGCCACCAATAAAGCCTGATGTAGCACCGTAAAGTGTACCAATCAGTACCGCAACAAATGCACCTAGAACCCCTACCATTAGAGAGATACGGCCACCCATTAGTGTACGCACATACAGGTCTCGACCAAGACTATCAGTACCAAACCAGTGCTCAGCACTTGGCGCAGCATGCATGGCATACCAATCTGTATCATCAAACGCGTATTGAGCAAACATTGGCAGGAAAATTACTGCTAATGTCATTAGGGTTAGAATAAATAAACTCACCATCGCAGCTTTGTTACGCATAAAACGGATACGCGCGTCTTGCCACAAGCTACGACCTTCAATTTCTAAATTTTCGGAAAACTTCTCTATCGCTTCCAAGTTTTCTTTTTTCGTTAGCATCATTACCACACTCCCTTAGTAACGAATTTTCGGGTCGATCATCGCAAGCAAGATGTCTACGATGGCGTTAAATAGAATGAATAGGAAACCAATTAAGATGGTGACACCCATTACTAACGAATAGTCTCGGTTAAAGGCTGCGTTTACGAACAGCTTACCGATACCAGGTAATCCGAAAATAGTCTCTACTACTACCGAACCGGTAATGATACCTACGAACGCAGGGCCCATGTAGGATACTACTGGCAGCAGTGCAGGCTTAAGAGCATGCTTAAGAACGATATAACGATAGCTCAAACCTTTTGCGCGAGCTGTACGGATAAAGTTACTGTTCAATGTCTCAATCATGCTACCACGGGTAATACGTGCAAACGTTGCAACATAAAGCAGTGACATGGCGATCACGGGTAATACGATGTATTGGAAGCCACCATCATGCCAGCCACCAGCGGGGAAAAGATTCCAATGCAGCGAGAACAGATAAATCAGTGCTGGTGCCAATACGAAAGAAGGCATAACGACCCCAAGCATGGCCGTGGACATAATCGTGTAATCGAGCCAAGTGTTTTGCCGTAAAGCGGCAATAGTCCCTACGGTTACACCCATGATAACGGTAAAGATGAAGGCAATCAGACCTACTTTGGCCGATACAGGTAGAGCAACCGAAATAAGCTCATTTACTGTGTAATCTTGATATTTAAAAGATGGACCAAAGTCACCTTGTAAGATGTTGGTCAAGTAAGTGGTGTACTGTTCGAATACTGGCTTATCAAGGCCATATTTTGCTTCAATGTTAGCCATAACTTCCGGTGGAAGTGGGCGCTCACTTGAAAAAGGGTTTCCTGGTGCGAATCGCATCAGAAAAAAGGAGACAGTAATTAATACCAACAGTGTTGGTATTGCTTCAAATATCCGTTTAAGTATGAATTTAATCATAAACTCATCCATCCAGTCTGTGACAATTAAAAATAAAATAGACACTGCGTGTGCTTATGCACACACAGGTCTTAGTTAGTTATATTTTTTATAGGGAATTATTTTGCTTTGATGTATAGATCTTTTGAGTAGATCTTATCTTCAGCGTTACCTTCTGGGTAACCACCAAGCTGAGGTGATACTAGACGTGTTGTAACATACTGATAGATAGGTGCAATCGGCATGTCTTTCGCTAGCAGCTTCTCTGCATCGATGTATAGCTTAGTGCGCTCTTCTTCCGAAGTTGAGTGCAGTGCTTTATCGATAATCTTGTCGTAATCTGCACTCTTATAGTGCTGACCAGCAGTTGTGTTCTGGCTAACCATTAGCGTTAGGAATGAAGACGCTTCGTTGTAGTCACCACACCAACCAGCACGAGCAACGTCGAAGTTACCAGTGTCTTTGCTGTCTAGGTATGATTTCCACTCTTGGTTTTCAAGTTTTGCGTTGATGCCTAGCTCTTTCTTCCACATAGAGGCGATTGCAACAGCAATCTTCTTGTGGTTTTCAGATGTGTTGTAAAGTAGGTTGAATTCTAGAGGGTTGCTCTTCGTATAACCTGCTTCTTCAAGAAGACGCTTCGCTTCAGCGATACGCTCTTTCTGAGAAAGCTGGCCGTACTCAGGAGTTACAGGGTCGAAGCCTGCAGTGATCTCTGGCGTTAGGAAATAAGCTGGTTTTTGACCTTGGCCAAGGATAGCTTTAGTAACGATATCGCGGTCCATTGCATAAGACATTGCTTTACGTACGCGAACGTCGTTAAACGGTGCTTTTTGTGCATTGAACTGGTAGTAATAAGTACATAGGTTACCCTTGATGTTTACATCTTGTGGGTACTCTTTTTGTAGACGACGGAAGTGCTCGTTAGGTACTTCGTATGTGAAATCTAGTTCGCCAGAAAGGAAACGGTTCATTTCAGCAACTTGGTTCTCGATAGGCAAGAACGTTACTTTATTAAGAACAGTGTGCTCGTTATCCCAATATTTAGCGTTACGTACAAGCTCTAGACGCTCGTTAACTACCCATTTGTTTGGAACAAATGCGCCGTTACCAACGAAGTTCTCTGGCTTAGTCCACTGGTCACCGAATTTTTCTACCGTTGCTTGGTGAACTGGCTTAACCGTTGTGTGACCCATCATCATTACGAAGTAAGGTACTGCTGTATCTAGTGTCACTTCTAACGTGTAGTCGTCTACTGCTTTAACACCTAGCTCGCTCTTGTCTTTCTTGCCAGCAACGATGTCTTTAGCGTTCGCCATTTTGGTATATTCCATATACCAAGCGTATGGAGATGCTGTTGCTGGGTCAACCGCGCGTTGGAAGCTGTATACGAAGTCATTCGCCGTTACAGGATCGCCGTTAGACCATTTTGCGTCTTTGCGTAGGTGGAAAGTGAAAGTTTGGTTGTCTGCCGTTTCCCAAGTTTCGGCAACACCTGGGATAGTCTTACCATTTGCATCTTGGTTAACTAGGCCTTCAAGAAGGTCACGAATTACGTGTGACTCTGGAACACCTTGAGATTTGTGTGGATCGAGTGTTGCTACCTCGGTACCGTTACCACGAACAAGCTCTTGTTTCTCTGCTAGTTTAGTGCCCGCTGGTACATCTGCGGCAAGAGTAGAAAAAGAAGTGGCAGCCACTGCCATACCAGCACCTAGAAGAAGGGCTTGCGTGATTTTATTCTTATACATGCATTTAACTCCAAGTTTTAATTTTGCATCCATGACTTCTTCGTAGGATTGCTAGAACGGACAGCATTTTAGATTTATTTAGCTCATTTTTTGAGCATTTAATTCTAAATCCATACAAAGATTGCGGTTCACATTACCAACCTTCGAACTAATTTGCCATATTTTTGTAGCAAAAATGGCATAATTCTCCTGCAATAGGTAAAAATTAGATGAATATACTGTAATGTGAAGGTGAATTGACAACTTCTCTCTACTCTGAGAAATATTGCCAGAAATTAATATTGATAATTCTATTTGTTAACGATTATTCAGCACATTGTGCCAATTATCCAGCAACAAGTTTAACAATTCGTTTTCATTCTACCCTTGCTGTAGAATTATCAAATGTCAAAAAAAACCTAAATGTGAACATAATCACACACAAGTGAATGACGCACAAAAACCCTAGGATAGAGATCACAAAAAGACCCGACCTCTGACTACCAGGAGGTCGGGGAAACTGATGTTTTCACGCGGCTCAAGCGTGAGTTCAGATAAGGAGATGTGTCACTAGCAAACTTCATTGCCGCAGCTTGATTGCTGCTGCTTGCCCGTGCCAACATCATTATTGTTCCGCGCTTTCGGTAGAAATTGAATTCCCCAATGAGGTGACAGTACCATCATCATCAGTGGACATGTTTGCCTCCGAAATAGACCGTCAATGGATCGATATTACTATCAGCAGGAACCGTCGATGCCGCCTCAAGAAAAAGAGAAAACAACTCGGATTGGGATGATATCTTGAGTTTGTTATGAATCCGCTTTCTGTAAACTTTGACCGTTTCGGTGCTGACTTCTAACAATGGTGCAATCGCTTTGGTTGAATAGCCTTGCAGAACCAGTTGCGTCACTTGGCATTCCCTTTCACTGAGGAAGTCTTTCCCAAAGTTACTAAAAATGTCATTGAGCTGATGCCCAATCGTTCTTTCTTCTGGGCTACCCAACTCAAAATGTTTACGAATGGCTGATTTAAGCATGTCAAAGTATAAATTCAGACGGTACTTCTCATCACATTCAACGCTCTGTTTATTTCTCAGCCCAGCAGAAAGCACCAAAGTGAATCCTTCGGTACAAGTCACAATCAATCCTATTTCTTGCTGTAAGCCAGTCTTTTTGTATATCTGATGGTAATAATCACTGCTATAAAACTCGTCCGGAGCGATTTCATCCAGTTTATACACCCCTTCTCTCACGCCTCTGCGGATCAGTTGGTAAAACGGATCCAAAACTAACGCCCCCATAAATTCTTTATCTCTGCTCTGTTCGGCAAAGAAGTTGGTATCGTTATAGATGACCACAGGGGCTTTATCTTCGCTAAAGCCCATAACAACCAGACTTTCATAGTCAACAATATTGGTGATTAGCTGAGACAGTTTTTCCAAAAAGCACTGCTCACCTATTGCTTCAATAAGAGGAGGATAGCGATGGCTAAACTCCATCCACCCGTCCATAAAAATTGACATAGACACTCCTTATCACGTATCGCTCCCTGATGAAATACCACGTCAAGGGAACGAGCTCAAATCCACCAATTAAATATCTCAAACGATGACCTAACGACCTATTCGATTTGTCAAACTCGCGACTATTTTTGGACATTATTTAGCACACAATGGCAAATATTGTTGATGATAAAAAGTAAAATACCTGCGTTTTGATGAAAGCCATCACAGATTGAACCTAGTTCCAACGTAGACCTCTTAAGTCACCTCGAGCACGTAACCCCATCAGGGTACATACCCAAAAGAAAAGCGATCACATACTGTTTACATTTCATCAACACAAATGGAGTTGCATAATGAAAGGACAGATGATGAACGTCCCCCTCACCATCACTGAAATCATGCGTCACGCCGACCGCGTCAATGGCGATACCGAAATAGTCTCGGTAACCTACGACAACCCTAGACACCGCTATACTTTGTCTGACGCCTTTTCGCGAACTCGACAATTGGCGAATGCCCTCAAATCATTGGGATTAAAAAAGGGTCAGCGTGTCGCTACGCTTGCATGGAATGACTACCGACATCTTGAGCTGTACTACGCCATCTCTTGTTCTGGGGGGGTATTACACACCGTCAACCCTAGACTCTTTGAACAACAAATTGAGTACATCATTAATCATGCAGAAGACACCATAGTGTTCTTTGACCCACTCTTCGCACCTCTTATTGAAAAACTGCAAAGCAAACTCGCTACCGTTAACCACTTCATCGCACTAACGGACCATGCTCACTTACCTGAATCTCAAATCGAAAACCTATTGGACTACGAAAGTTTTATCGCAGACCGAAGCACTGTATTTACTTGGCCAGAGCTAGAAGAAGATGACGCCAGTTCTCTATGCTATACCTCGGGGACAACAGGTCATCCCAAAGGCGTGCTTTACTCACATCGGTCGACAGTCCTTCATTCATTAGGCAGTGCTCTACCTGATGCGTTTGGGCTTTCCATCGATGAATGCGTAATGCCTATCGTACCTATGTTTCATGTCAACGGGTGGGGGCTGGCGTACAGTGCCCCAATGACTGGGACTAAGCTCGTTATGCCCGGACCAAAAATGGCAGATGGTGCCACATTGACTGAGCTTATTAACAATGAAGGTGTGACCATGACAGCGGGTGTGCCGGTGGTGTGGCTGATGTTGTTGGAGCACTTAAAACAGTCAGAGCTGCAAATACCAAGTCTCAAGCGAATCGTCGTCGGGGGCTCTGCTTGTCCTGAAGTGTTAATAAGGGAGTTCGATGAATTATTTAATGTCTCGATGCACCATGCGTGGGGTATGACTGAAATGAGCCCTCTTGGCACCTTCAATAAACTCAAGCCAAAGCTACGTTCACTTGCTGACGAAAAAAAGATGGGGTACCAGCTTAAACAAGGTCGCATTGTGTTTGGCGTAGACATGCGAATAGAAGATTGGCAAGGCAATCAGGTACCGTGGGATGGTCACCAATTTGGCTCGGTCAAAGTACGAGGCCCGTGGATTGCCTCAGGGTACTACAAGCAGGGTGAGAGTGTTGATAGCAACGGCTACTTTGATACCGGAGACGTGGCCAGTATTGATTCTGATGGTTATATGCAAATCACCGATCGTTCAAAAGATGTCATTAAGTCAGGGGGCGAATGGATTAGCTCAATTGAACTGGAGAACATTGCCGTAGGGCACCCTGATATCAAAGAAGCAGCAGTGATTGGTGTTTCGCACAACAAGTGGGGCGAACGCCCGCTGCTTATTGCAGTAACTCATGATGTGACTGTAACAGAATCAGAGCTCTTGGCTCACTTCGATGGTAAAGTCGCAAAATTCTGTATCCCCGATGCCGTTGAGTTTATTAACGAACTTCCCCACACCGCCACTGGCAAACTCAGTAAAAAAGATCTGCGAGATCACTTTAAAGACTATGTTCTCGGTTGATCGTCGCTTTGAGTTAAACGATAACACGCCACATAGATAACGCCCCTCTAAACCTTCCCGCCCTCAATATGTGTTCGATGAACAGATATTGAGGGAAGTAACACTTTACACAACAAGTACAATTGCAACATTTTTGTAACCCATAAGGGTACTACTGTAATTCATCAATAACACTCATGATTAACATATCATTAACAAACCTAATCTAGGATGGATAGGAGATAACTATGTTAAAACACTTTGTGAGCCCCGCCAGGACAATCGACTCCAAAGCCCTGATCATTGCTGCCATGATGCTGGTAATGTTCGCCCCAAATGCCTTTAACTTTCTACCTTTTATGTTAGGTGGTGCGGCCGAAGTGATGTCATTAAATGACGCACAAATCGAAAGTATTGCCATGTACGAATTATTAGCCACCGCCCTTTCATCACTCCTCTTCTCGTT
The DNA here is from genome assembly GCF_001639065.2 of Vibrio barjaei. Classification (GTDB taxonomy): domain Bacteria; phylum Pseudomonadota; class Gammaproteobacteria; order Enterobacterales; family Vibrionaceae; genus Vibrio; species Vibrio barjaei. Next base: position 65,818 of record NZ_LQXO02000026.1, on the reverse strand, counting down.
GCTACTCATTCGTCGTACTAATTGGCGCTATATTGGATACCTTGCTGCACTTGCACTGATTGCTGGCAACTATTTAAGTATGACTGCACAAGATTTTGACAGTTTTATACTAAGTCGCCTCATTGCAGGTAGTGGTCAAGGTATTGGTTACTCATTAGGTCTTGTCGGAATGAGTGTTACTCGTCACCCGGGTCGAAATTTTGGCTATATGATTGCAGCTCTGAATGTATGGTTGATCACGTGGTTTATCCTCATTCCTGAGTTAATGGCAACCTATGGCTTGAATGCGCTATATCAATTCTTTATGTTCGCATCCGCTCTTTGCTTAGTGGCATTTTGGTTCTACCCAGATAATGGTCGTCTCGACAAAGATCTTGAGATATCAGAAGGTAGTCAGAGCAAGGTGGATAAGAAAACATTTGTCGTCCCAATGATATGGGTTGGCGGTGCATTTCTTGTGTACAGCTTGAGTCTAGGAATTATTTACCCGTACATCGAAATTATTGGCGATGATATGCAAGCCTCCACCGAAGATGTCGGTTTAGTATTGGCGGTTGGTTCGGTAATGGCAGTTGTTGGTGGTATTTTGACGGCTGTAGTGGATAAAAAGTACAGTCATACCACTATAATTGTCTCGTTAAGTATCATCAATGCCGCAGTTTGCTTTGGTATGGCTAGCACCAATGACACCACCTCTTTCCTCGGTTTTTCAGCATTTTACATCATGCTATGGAACATGATGTATGCACGTTACTACACCGCATTAGCCACCACCGATAAGTCGGGGTATTTCAGTTCCTACGGGCCAGAGATTGGTACAGTAGGTCTTGCACTTGGGCCAATTGTCGCCCAGTCAGCTACGGCAACTGGTGATTTTCAAGGACAAGTCGGTGTCGGCGCTATCTGCATTGTCGTCGCCACAGTGATGGTGTTCATAGGCCTTGGTAAATCCAAAATCATAGAACGCTCTTTAGCTACGTCAACTGATTCAAATCATCAGAAAGCATAAAGTAAAGGAGCCGATATCTTATCGGCTCCTTTACTTTTTCTATCGGTTATTTGTCAGCTGGGAACACCACACCCGTCTGCAAACGTACTTCAGTAATTATTCTCGAAATATCCAACGAACGCTGCATCGCATGCGGATCCATTTCTTGCGCAATAATCATAGAAGCAAACGCCTCAGCTTCATACATCATGCTGTTCTCTACTTGTGGAAGCGACACGCTGGTAACTTCACCGCTTCTTTCGCGCTTTTCAAAGCCTAGACACTCAGAAAAGTGAGTAAGTAATAAGCTCGCCTCTTCACCTTGAATCTCGCTCGCCGCGTAACTGTTACTCACCTTTGAATGCTCCAGCGTCACATCAAAGTCCGGATAACTTAGTAATACAGTGCCGTGCGCATCAACGCCCGACTCCAGTAAATGGCCAGACGCTTGAATCTTGCTTGGGGCGCCAAATAACTCAACCGCTGCAGCAACGGAGTAAAAACCAATATCCATAATAGAGCCATTAGAAAACTCAGGATTGAATGTATTTGGATTGTCGCCATCAAGGTATCTTTGGTAACGGGAGGAATATTGGCAATAGGTCAAATGAACCTTATGTAGGCGACCTAGTTCCTTCGTGGCTTTTTTTAACTCGATAAAGTTAGGTAAGTACGCCGTTTTGAAGGCTTCCATTAGGATGACGCCGTTCTCTTTGGCAACCTCCAACATCTGCTCAACTTCTTTAATATTCGAAGCTAACGGCTTTTCACAAATCACGTGTTTGCCCGCGCGCATAAGTTGAATCGCTTGCTGGCAGTGCAGACTGTTAGGAGAAGCAATATAAACTGCGTCAATGTCTGTCGATATACCGAGCTCATCTAAACTATCAAAAAACGACGTCGCTCCAAGAGGCTCACCAAAACGCTTTGCTGTCTCTAGCGCTCGAGAATAAACGCCACGCACGGTGAATTTTCCACTTTCTAGTGCCGCTTGGGCAAACTTCTCACTAATCCAATTGGTTCCTACTATCGCAAGCTTAATCATGATACATCCTTATGATTTTAGTTTGTTGTTAGGGTACTCCTTCGGTAAGCCAAACACCAAATGAATTAGTGATTATTGATAAAGTAAAGTCAGGACGAAGGTGACAGGTTCTATGAAGAGTATATAGGCGGCCAATGCCGCCTATATCGATTTATAACTGTTTAACTGCGGTTTGAATTTGCTCAGCGAGTTCTGCATTGCGCAAACTTCCCGCTTCCAAGTCAAAGTTGTCGTAAAAACTTGGCACCGAGATTGTGGCTTTCACGTTACCGCCAAAATAAGGTGCAGAGTTAGCCGCAGCAGCAAGAACGTTGCTCGCGCCACCAGGGCCTGGCGAAGTCGCTAAGTAAATTGCTGGAATCCCCTTGAATACTTCGCGCTCAATACGTGTTGCCCAATCAAACAAGTTTTTATACGCCGCAGGATGATGGCCATTGTGTTCTGCGAAAGAAATAACCAAAGCATCAGCTTGATGAATAGCCGTTAAAAACGTCTTTGCCCCTTCTGCTTGGCCAATTTCTTTTTCTTTATCTTCGCTAAACATTGGCACATCAAACTGGGTAAGATCGAGTACTTCAACGTCCGCGCCTTCAATCAAATTTGCAGCATAAGTAGCTAATGCTTTGTTGATAGAAGTACTGCTCGTGCTGGCTCCGAATGCGATTACTTTCATGACAAGTTCCTTATTAGTGACAACGTTTTAAGAAGTTGTTTAAAGGTTAACCTATCCATCATTTTCAACAAGCGAGTAAAACCAATCAAATCAATCAATTTTTTCGAACAAGATTAGATCTCGGCTTGTAGTTCGGTCCAAAGATCGTTCACTATGATTCTATCGGCTGGTGACAATTCAGATTTCGCTTCATCAATGCTAGCCTGAATACGAGTTTTGAACTCTGCCAGATCCACTACTCCTTCTTCCTCACAAGAAGCCGCTGACAACGAAATGTGGCCGCGAAGATACCCACCAGCAAACAACTCATCTTCGGATGCGTCTTGGATGCGAGAATCAATGGTCTCTAGAAGTTTTTCTTCATATTCGATGATCATAGTTTAGGTCTTTCCTAGTTTGCTCTAACGAACCGCAAATTGGTCACGGCTAAGTTCAGGGGTTTGATAAAACTGTCTTAGTGCTTGAGAAAGTGCCAATACCCGCTTAGGGATACCTTTAGAAAGTATCACCATTACCTCGTCGTGTACTTTACTCATAAATGCCACTCTATCTGGCTCAAAATCGCCGCTTAGATTGTCACAACTTACGGTAAACGGAAAACCCGCACTGACCGATAAAATCCATTCATAAGCTTGAGGGCGAATTTCTACTTTCTCAAATTCACTCTGCACTTCCTGAGTACGCCCATCAGGATGATACCAGTAGCCAAAATCTTCCAATAATCTTCTTTCAGGTCCCGCCACACACCAGTGTGCAATCTCATGTAAGCCTGAAGCGTAAAAGCCCCGTGCAAAGACAATACGATGATATTCCGTTGTTTCGTCGGCAGGTAAATAGATAGGCTCATCTCCACCAAGCTCTAGCTTAGTGTTGAATTCCTGATAGAAAGTTTGGTTAAAAATAGTAATTAAATCTTGGTACTGATGCTGCATAGTGACAGTTAAGCGAAAACAATTGGGGCGTATTGTCTATGGAATTTTGCTAGAGGTAAAGTCTTGAGGTGAAGGAACAAGTCGTATCATTAGTTTTATTAATCAGAAAAACGTTTCCTTTATATAATATTTCATTCGTCACAACGCCTTTATGCCACTACACTAGCGCATCTTTTATTTTCGAGTATCGTGTCATGTTGCTAAGTGTCTTATATATTATTGGGATTACCGCCGAAGCAATGACTGGCGCACTGAGCGCTGGCCGTCGCAATATGGACTGGTTTGGAGTTATGTTAGTAGCGAGTGCTACCGCTATCGGCGGTGGTACCGTTCGCGATATTCTGCTTGGTCATTACCCCCTTGGTTGGGTAAAACACCCTGAATTTCTCGCCATCACGTGTGTGGCAGGTGTTCTCACTACTGGGCTTGCCAAATGGATCATCAAGTTCAAAGGGGTGTTCATTCGTTTAGATGCACTTGGTCTTGTTGTCTTCACCATCATTGGCACTAACGTCGGGCTTGGCATGGGATTACACCCGTTTATCTGTATCGTTTCCGGATTAGTAACCGGCGTTTTTGGTGGCTTGTTGCGTGACTTGATTTGTCGTCAGACACCTCTGGTACTACACCAAGAGCTTTACGCGTCGATCTCCGTCATCGCTGCTTGTTTGTACCTTGTTCTTCTGGAATACGGTGTGAGCACTTTGACCACAACGATAGTTACCTTAGTGATCGGTTATACCCTGCGCATGGCAGCGGTTCGGTTTAAATGGCGTTTGCCTTCTTTCCAACTTGATAGTGAAGAAGCCGTCCACTAAGCCCAATTCAACACCACTTTTCTCTTAGCTGATATTTACTAAGTAAATATCAGCTATCTTCTCCGCTCTATCGCTCCTACTCTCTTCTGCTTTTATAGTAAGACTCATCCAAAGCAACCAACATTAAATGTTAGCTGCGCAGCAACGTTTGCTCGTGGCCGCACAATAGGTACTCAACTATGTTTAAGTCTAATTCTTTAAAAGCACTCGCGATCGTTATGGCTATTTTCGCAACGGGATGCGCGTCTAATAAAGCTACGGATGGCGAGGAAGAGAATCGAAATGCAGCGCGTAATCGTGGTGCTATTGGTGGTGCACTTATTGGCGTCACAGCAGGTGCTTTAACTGGTAGCCCTGAAGTCGCGGTAAAAGCTGGCACTATGGGTGCGGTTGCCGGTGGCGTATCGGGCTCCATGAAAGATACCGCAGAAGCGAGAGAAACTGAACGTACCGAGATCCTTGCCGAGAGCTTGGACAAAGATACGCGCAGCGAATCAGAAAAACGTGTTGCCGAGCTTGAAGCAGAAATTCGAATTAAAGAACTTGAGCAGCAAATCGCAGAGATGGAGCAGCAAGAACAAGCCACGGATTCGGAAAATGACCAAACTACAACTAAACTAGAATCACAACAAGAGAGTGACAGATCCTAACTTATAGCGTTTGAAGAATAACAACAACGTCGGTTGGAAGCCCCTGCAACCTCATTCGAGGTGCGGGGCTTTTTTCATAGTTTAGGAAATATCAGAATCAATCAGCGCCTTCACATACTTTCTTCTGTATCGTTGGCGGTGCAGGTTCGTAGTGGCTGAGCGTCATACTAAATCGTCCTTCGCCACCCGTCAGTGCTTTGAGGCGTCTCGAGTAATCTTGTAGTTCGTTAATTGGCGACTTGGCTTCCAGTAATGTACTACCAAACGCCCCCTGTTCGCTGCCAACAATCAACCCGCGATTACCGGACAAGTCGCCAGATACATCACCTACTGACGCAGTTGGTATCTCAAGTGTTAAATCCACAATCGGCTCCAATACTATTGGACCTGCCTCCTCAACCGCTTGCAAAAAGGCTTTCTTGCCTGCGATAACAAAGGCAATTTCTTTTGAGTCAACAGAGTGGTATTTGCCATCAAACACTGTCACTTCAATATCGCGAATTGGGTTACCGGAAATCGCCCCTTCTTCAAGGGCCTGTTGAATGCCTTTCTCCACAGCTGGGATTAATGCCGTTGGAATGGCACCACCTACCACTTTATTGACAAACTTAAACCCTGTACCTCTCGCCAGCGGTTTTACTTTTAGCTGTACCTCTCCAAACTGCCCAGCTCCACCACTTTGTTTCTTATGACGATATTGAGCTTCTGCTGGCTTAGTAATGGTCTCGAAGTATTCAACGCTTGGCTGACTGGTTTCAACGTCCAACTTAAACACTTTAAGCATTTTTTCGAGCGCAATTTTGAGGTGGAACTCGCCCTGTCCACTCAAGACCGTTTCATTGGTGCGGGTACGATGCTCAATTTTCAGCGTCGGATCTTCTGCGGCAATCTTAGCTAGAACATCAGATAGCTTCTGCTCATCCCCGCGTTTTATGGGGCGCAGGGCTAGGCTGTACATAGATTCAGGGAAGTTTAGAGTTTTAAACGCCACTCCATCTTCATCATGGGAGTCATGAATGACTGAATCAAACTCCAGGTCATCCACCTTAACAAGCACACATAAATCGCCGGCCTTAGCACTGCTTATCTCTTGGCGTTTTTTACCTTGCAGATTATATAAATGGCCCACTTTGAATGCCTTGCTGCTATCTCCAACAAACAACTGGCTACCTGTTGTGAGCTCTCCTTGGAAAACTCGAACATAAGCAAGCTTGCCCATGTATGGATCTACATTTATTTTGTAGACATGTGCTACCGTATGGTCTCGTTTATCACAATCTATTGATACTCGTTTGCCATTTTTCTCTAATAAAGGTGGGTTACCTTCATCAGGCATTGGCATAATTTCTGCCAATGTACGAAGCAGAAGATCACAACCTGCCCCCGTATCGGACGATACGAAACATACTGGTATCACATGCCCAGTGCGCAATGCTTCCTCAAATGGGTCATGAAGCTGCTCTGGTGTTAACTCTGAGCCTTGTTCTAGATAAAGCTCCATCAAAGCTTCATCTACCTCTACTACTTGATCGATAAGTAGTTCATGGGCATCTTCAACTCCGCTAAACAAGGTCGCCTGCTCTGGGTTAGGTTCGAAGTAACAGTCTATGACCTCTGCGGGTTTATCGGATGGTAAGTTTATTGGTAAACACTGAGCACCAAAACGTTGCTCAATATCTTCTAATAGTGCCGCTAATTTATCGGAGTGTTGGTCAATCTTGTTCACCACGATCATTTGGCATTTTTTCTGCTCTTGAGCAAATTTGAAAAGGCGTTCTGACACTTGGTTAATCGGTAAACTGGCATCAAGAATCAATGCTGTCGTTTCAACAGCAGGAAAGATACTCAAAGTGCGGCCAAGCAGCTCAGCCTGTCCCGGAGTATCAATAATATTCATCTGGTGTTTTTGCCAAGAGAGCGTGATGGGGGTTGCTTCAACACTATGCTGGTAGTGTATGGATTGATCATCAAAATCAGTGATGGTGTCACCATCTTCCACATGACCAAGATGTTGGCTGGAATGGGACTCAAAAAGCAGGCGTTCAATTAGGCTGGTTTTACCGGTTCCTGTTTGACCGACAAAGGCAATATTTCTGATTTCATGTTGAGACATAATGGACTCCTAAAATGATTGGAAACAAGCACAGTTGCATCGAGTCGGCGGTTACCCGCCAGCTCGTCTTCCAAGTCATTTTTCGGATCCTTCTGTCCAATAAATGCACTCCTTTTCTCGATGAAGTTCTAGTGTGACCCTATACCCCTAAAAATATTGTGACTAATTTCATATCATCATTAATTTTGAGCATTTATTGTCCAAGACGTGATGAGGTACAAAAAAAGCCTCGCAGCAGTACTGCGAGGCTTCAAGTCTGTTACTTATTCCAACTAGATAAAGGGAGTTTCTGTTGTTACACCATGGTTTTGACCACGATGACGCAATAAGTGATCAAGGAGAACAATCGCAAGCATCGCTTCCGCGATTGGCACAGCACGAATGCCCACGCAAGGGTCGTGGCGACCTTTAGTAATTAGCTGAGTTGGCTCACCAGTTCGAGTAATTGTGTCTCCCGGAACGGTAATACTTGATGTTGGTTTTAGAGCAATATTCGCAACGATATCTTGTCCGGTAGAAATACCACCTAAAATGCCCCCAGCGTGGTTGCTTGAAAAGCCTTCAGGCGTTAAAGGGTCACGATGTTCGCTGCCTTTTTGGTTTACCACATCAAAGCCATCGCCAATCTCGACACCTTTAACAGCATTAATGCTCATCAATGCATGAGCAATATCGGCATCAAGACGATCAAAGATAGGCTCACCAAGGCCAACTGGTACATTGGTTGCCACTACTTGCAGCTTAGCGCCAATGGAATCACCCTGTTTTTTTAGGTCACGAATCAGCTGATCAAATGCTTCGACTTTATCAACGTCAGGGCAGAAGAACGCGTTGTTTTCGATTTCATTCCAATCGACCTTATCGATAGACACATCGCCCATTTGTGACAAGTAAGCGCGAATTTCTACACCAAATTCTTGTTTCAGGTATTTCTTTGCAATTGCACCAGCCGCAACACGCATTGCGGTTTCTCGAGCTGATGAACGACCACCACCTCGATAATCACGCACACCATACTTTTGGTGATAGGTATAGTCAGCATGGCCGGGACGGAATTTATCTTTAATTTCCGAATAATCTTTAGAACGCTGATCGGTGTTTTCAATCAGCAGGCCAATGGATGTACCTGTCGTTTGACCTTCAAACACCCCAGAGAGAATTTTCACTTCATCAGGTTCACGTCTCTGAGTAGTGTACTTTGAGGTACCTGGGCGGCGACGATCTAAGTCTACTTGCAGATCGGCTTCCGTAATTTCTAACCCTGGAGGACAACCATCAACGATACAACCCAATGCAATACCGTGACTTTCTCCAAATGTTGTTACACGAAAATGTTGTCCGATGCTATTTCCTGCCATTACTTCCTCTGTCTGTCAGAACAAGCTATACCGAGCTTGTTCAATGCCTGTCTGTTCTTCGTGATTTCATAGTGACGACAAAGGCAGACGTTGTAAACCCCCAAACAAAAAAACGCCGCAATTCTCATTGCGGCGCCTTCAGTCATCTCGTTAACGATCAATCTTTGTAGATTGCAAATTCCTCAGCGTGGTCAACAAGCTGCTCTCGTGTCAGCATAAACACGCCGTGGCCACCGTTCTCGAACTCAAGCCAAGTAAATGGAATATGAGGATACTGTTCCATCATGTGAACCATGGAGTTACCCACTTCACAAATAAGAATACCGTTATCAGTTAGGTAGTCTGGTGCATTAGAAAGAATACGACGCACCAATTTCAATCCATCAGTCCCTGCTGCAAGGCCAAGCTCCGGCTCATGAGTGAACTCTTCTGGTAAAGAATTCATATCTTCTTCATCCACATATGGTGGGTTAGAGACAATCAGGTTGTATTTCTCTTTCGGCAGATCGCGGAACAAATCAGAACGAATTGGGAACACTTGTTGCTCGAGGCCGTGGTCTTGAACGTTTTGTTCTGCAACTTCCAATGCATCGGTAGAGATATCAATCGCGTCCACTTCGGCATCAGGGAAAGCATGTGCACATGCAATCGCAATACAGCCACTGCCAGTGCACAGGTCCATGATGCGTACCGGTTCTTCACTTAACCATGGCTGGAACTGCGCCTCAATTAATTCACCAATTGGAGAACGCGGCACTAATACTCGCTCATCAACGAAGAACTCTAAACCGCAGAACCACGCTTTGTTAGTCAAGTAAGCTGTTGGAGTGCGATCGTTAATACGCTTAATCACACGCTCAACGACTCGAAGACGCTCACTACTTGTTAAGCGTGAGTTCAAAACATGCGGTGGCACATCGATAGGTAAGTACAGCGTTGGCAGAATCAGCTGAACCGCTTCATCCCAAGCATTGTCGGTGCCGTGGCCGTAAAAAAGACCCGCTGCGTTGAAACGACTAACCGTCCAACGAATCAAATCTTGTAATGTGTGAAGCTCAGAAACGGCTTCTTCCACAAAAATCTTATCCAAAATTGCCTCCAAAAAGCGCTACAATACTGCTAATAACCTAATTTAATGAGTTGTTCCCATTAATGAGCCAGAAAGACGACAATGCCGATGATGATTTCGGTCTATTCCGGGACGCAGTACAAGGCGTAAAAAAGTTGCGACAGGATACCATAGTCCAGCAGCCAAACCGAAATAAGAAACAAAAAGAAGCGAAAAGAACCAATAGAGAAGCGAAAGACGCAGAGTTTTACTTCTCGGACGAGTTTGTTCCGCACTTAAGCGATGAAGGGCCAACGCGCTATGCTCGCGATGATGTGTCTACGTATGAAGTAAAGAGGTTACGTCGTGGCGTCTATGTGCCTGATGTTTTCTTAGACATGCATGGCATGACACAACAAGAAGCAAAACGTGAATTAGGCGCAATGATTGCTCATTGCGTGAAAGAGAACATTCATTGTGCTTGCGTTATGCATGGCATCGGCAAGCATATTCTGAAACAAAAGGCGCCTCTTTGGTTGGCGCAGCATCCAGACGTAATGGCGTTTCACCAAGCACCACTCGAATTTGGTGGTGATGGTGCTCTGTTGGTATTGCTTTCAATACCAGAAAAGTAACGTACTAAGGGTGAATGTGCCAGAGCACTTCGCCCTGCCGTCTCTCCACATTATACTCAATACACACTAGGCCGGATGTTGGAAACATTGGCGCACTGATATCACCGACAAATTCGGCGGTTAGGTAACCAACCAACGGCAAGTGCGACACCAGTAAAATTGATTCTAGATTTTCTAATTCAGCAATAGCTGAAACATACTCAACAACGTCTTCCGCTTGGCCATAAGGCGTAATACCGTCAGAAGTCACTACATCGCTACTACTAAACTCACTACTAATTGCAGCCCAAGTTTGTTGCGCTCTCAGGTATGGGCTCACCAGTACTTTGTCAAACTCCGCGTAACCTTGCTGTTTGCAAGCTCTCGCAACGATTACCGAGCATTCTTTACCGTGAGATGTTAGAGCGCGCTCTTCGTCACTAGGCGCGTAATGGACAGCCTCGCCATGGCGCATTATAAAAACTTTCATATGTTTACCTGATTCTACTGATGGTTAACTTCATCGTTCCATCGATACAGAGCTATACTTATTTAAAAAAATTAATTATATCAATTCACTTGCTAAAGGCTTCGACTTTCTTAACAATTTAATAAGTAGTCTAAAAATATTTGTAACTTTGTTTTTGCGTGTCTCTTATTTATCGTCATAATTATTTTACTTAAGTATTGGTAAACCCTGTTAGTACCAATAGTGAGACATTGCTTTTGTTGCCAGGTGCTTGGTTGAGCTGTCCAAGCTTCCGCTTAATCTGGAGAAGATAAGTGCATCTAAGTCCTAATGATAGTCGCTCCTATCGCTACCTTACTCTCAACAATGAGCTAAGAGTGCTGCTTATTCAAGATATGCAGGCTCAAAAATCGGCCGCCGCTCTGGCCGTTAATGTCGGTCATTTTGACGATCCTGACGATCGTGAAGGGCTAGCTCATTACCTGGAGCATATGCTGTTTCTCGGCACAGACAAATACCCCAAAGTTGGTGAATTCCAGTCTTTTATTAACCAACATGGTGGCTCAAATAATGCGTGGACAGGCACTGAGCACTCGTGCTTTTTCTTCGATATTTATCCAAACGCCTTTGAAAAAGGTCTCGACCGTTTCAGCCAGTTTTTTTCTGCCCCTCTTTTTAATGAGGAAGCGCTCGACAAAGAACGTCAAGCGGTAGATTCAGAGTACAAACTAAAGCTGAATGAAGATGGACGACGTTTGTATCAGGTCCAAAAAGAGACTATTAACCAAGCTCACCCATTTTCTAAATTTTCCGTCGGCAATATCGACACGCTAAGTGATAGAAATGGGCAAAGTATTCGCGAAGAAATTGTTCGTTTTCATAACGAACAATACTCTGCTGACCTTATGACATTGGCACTCATAGGTCCTCATGAGCTTGATGAGCTAGAGCAATGGGCTGCTGGCAAGTTTAGTGATGTGGGTAATAATCAATTACACGGTAAAGTCGTTGATGTCCCTTTTACGACTGAAGAACATACCGAAGTTCTAATTCAAGTAGAACCTATTAAAGAGATCCGCAAGCTGATTCTCTCTTTCCCATTGCCGGCCACGAATCAGCATTATCATCAAAAGCCAATGTCATACTTCGCCAACTTACTGGGCTACGAAGGTCAAGGCAGCTTAATGCTTTATCTTAAAAACAAAGGGTGGATTACCTCGCTCTCTGCGGGTGGTGGAGCGTCAGGCAGTAACTTTCGTGAGTTCAGTGTCAGCGTCTCTTTGACACCTGTCGGCTTAGAGCATGTCGATGAGATCATCCAAGCCGTTTTCCAGTTTACCGCGCTAATAAAGTCCGACGGCATGGATGAATGGCGCTACGATGAAAAAAGGGCTGTCACCGAATCAGCGTTCCAGTTTCAAGAACCTGCACGCCCATTAGATCTCGTTAGCCACCTCGTAATGAACATGCAAAACTATTTGCCAGAAGATATTGTCTACGGCGACTATAAAATGTCTGGTTATGATGAAGAGCTATTGAAACAATATGGTTCCTATCTCACCACAGACAATTTGAAAGCAACCTTAGTCGCTAAAGAGCAACATTACGACCAACAAGCGAAGTGGTATTTTACACCCTATTCTGTAACGCGTTTTACTGACGAACAGTTAGCATTCTTTAATCAGTTGCCTGCGTTTTCTGAGCTTCCATTTGGATTGCCAGAGAAAAACCCATTTATTAACTACGATTTAAAGACCTACCCTGTTGAGTCCAATGGTGAGCACCCTGAGCTAATTGAAGACCTTGATGGCTTTAGGCTGTGGCACCTACAAGACGATAAATTCAACGTCCCAAAAGGCGTAGTGTTTATTGCTATCGATAGTCCTCACTCTGTCAATTCGCCCAAGAACATTGTCAAGACTCGCTTATGTGTTGAAATGTTCCTCGACTCATTGTCTGAAGAAACTTATCCCGCTGAAGTCGCTGGCCTTGGGTATGATATGTATGCACACCAAGGTGGCGTTACACTGTCCATCTCAGGATTCAGTAAGAAACAGCCGCAGTTACTGGAAATGATTCTTAAACGATTTGCGTCTAGGGAATTTAACCCTGCCCGGTTCGAAAGCATCAAATCTCAACTGCTGAGAAGCTGGCGCAATACCGCAAAAGATCGTCCTATTTCTCAGCTGTTCAACACCATGACCGGGATATTGCAACCGAACAACCCACCTTATCCGGTGCTAATCGAAGCACTTGAGTCTATCGAGGTGGACGAGCTACCGAACTTCGTTCAGTCTATTTTGTCCGAGCTGCATATTGAAATGTTTGTCTACGGTGATTGGCATCGTCAAGGCGCGCTCGATATCGCCACTACTTTGAAAGATGCCCTTAGACTGAATAATCAAAAATACGAAGAAAGCCTACGTCCTTTGGTCATGCTTGGGGAGAATGGCAGTTTCCAAAAAGAAGTGTTCTGCGACCAAGATGATTCTGCCATCGTGGTTTACTATCAGTGTGAAGATATTGAACCAAGAAGCATTGCGCTGTACTCGTTGGCGAACCACCTAATGTCCGCCACCTTCTTCCATGAAATTCGTACCAAGCAGCAACTCGGCTATATGGTTGGCACCGGTAATATGCCGCTTAACCGCCACCCTGGTATTGTGTTGTATGTCCAATCGCCAAATGCGGCGCCCAACGATTTGATTCGCTCAATCGATGAGTTTCTTAACGCCTTCTACATGGTGTTACTAGAACTTAATGATTACCAGTGGCACAGCAGTAAGAAAGGGCTTTGGAATCAAATCTCAACCCCTGATACCACATTGCGAGGACGAGCTCAGCGACTGTGGATTGCTATTGGCAACAAAGACACCGAGTTTAACCAACGAGAGAAGGTGTTAGCTGAACTTAAATCACTCACAAGGGCTGATATGATTCGTTTTGTAGTGAATGAGCTAAAGCCAAGAACCGCCAATCGACTGATCATGCACAGCCAAGGTAAAGCGCATATAAATGCGCCGCGTTTAGACCTAGGTTTAGAGATAGGCTCAATTGAAGAGTTTCAATTAAGGCCGAAGGATACGGATTTAGGATAATAAAAACCCCTCATTCGAGGGGTTTTCTTTTTTAACGCTTATTTGTAGAAGGTTTCATCAAGTCCAGCTCGAGTCAACAAGCCATCGCATGGCGCGAAGCGGTCACCATATTTCTCAGCGTGCTGGTTCATCAACTCAACGACTTTCTTAATTCCAATCGTATCCATATAGCGGAAAGGACCACCTAAGAATGGTGGGAAACCAATACCGAAGATCGCACCAATGTCACCATCACGTGGACTGCGAATAATGCCTTCGTCTAAGCAGCGCACGGCTTCGTTCAACATAGGTAGAGCACAGCGAATAGCGATATCCTTCTCAGACATCTTAGCTTCAGGTTTCAGCCCAAGAACGCTGTATACCGAACTGTCCACCGACTTCTTCTTACCTTTATAAGTATAGAAACCTTTACCTGTTTTTCTGCCTTTACGACCATCGTTTAATAGCTTGTCGAAGACATCCGGACCTTGGAATCGCTCGCCTAGCTCGGCGACTAGAATCGGCATGATCTTCGCGCCAATATCAACACCTACTTCATCTAACAATGTGATAGGTCCGACAGGGAAACCAAAGTCCAACAAAGCGTTATCAAGTGCTTCAATCGGCTCGTTTGATAGTAGGACGTTTGCCGCTTCATTCATATAAGGCGCTAGAATACGGTTTACGTAGAAGCCTGCTTGGTCTTTAACAACAATCGGTGTTTTACCTTGCTTTCTGGCAAACTTAACCATAGTTGCTATAGTTTCATCCGATGTACCTTCATGCGGAATCACTTCCACCAACGGCATTTTATCGGCTGGACTAAAATAGTGCAGACCAACCACATTTTCCGGGCGTTCCGCTTTTTCAGCAATCTGTGCAATAGGAATGGATGAAGTGTTGGTAGCAAAAATGGTTTCTGGCTTGGCGTTGGTCTCTACGTCATTCACCATCTGCTGTTTCAACGACAGATCTTCAAATACCGCTTCGACCACAACATCGGCCTTGGCAAAACCGGTAAAGTCTGTGCCGCCAGCCATTTGCAACATTTGCGCTTGTAGATCCGCTTTAGAGATAATGCGACGCTTACGCTTTTTCTCTAACAACTTAAAGTTGTAGTTAAGCGCATTCACAATGCCTTCATTAGCAACATCTTTAATGCGAACTGGCACTTTCGCTTTGCATACGGTGACGTGAGTAATACCTGCCCCCATTAAGCCACCACCAAGTACCACAGCGTTGTCGACGGCTTTAGGCTGTGCGTCACTACCAAATTCTTTCTTCATCTCTGTGGTAGCGAAGAAAATAGAACGTAGCGCTTTAGATTCTGAAGTCATCACTAATTCGCCAAAGCGTTTAGCTTCATTCTCCAGCCCTTTCTTCATGCCTTTTTCGAGACCATAACGAATCACATCTAAAATGGCATCGGCGGCAGGATAGTTACCACGTGTTTTTTCGTTGGTCTTCTTCGCAGCTTGATCAAATATAACTTTACGACCAAGACCGGTACCTGACATCAACACTTCTTTCTTGGAGAGCTTTTTCGCTTTGCGCTTTTTGCCCTTATCTAAGAAATCTTTTGCCACGTCCAACAAGATAGTGTGCGGTACACTCGCATCGACGACACCAAGTTTCTTGGCCTTTTTGGCGCGAAGTTGCTTACCCGTAAGAATAAGGTCAAGAGAAGGCAGTAGCCCAATAAGTCTCGGTAGTCGCTGTGTGCCACCTGAGCCAGGAAGCAGACCAAGCTGAACTTCTGGTAGTCCTAGCTTAGTAATATCCGCGTCACTACATACTCGGTAATCACAGGCAAGTGCGAGTTCTAGACCACCGCCCAAGCAGGGACCGTGAATCGCAGCAACAACAGGGAATGGGAGATCGGAAAGCTGCTGAAACATCTCTTGCCCTTTTGCAGCTAACGCTTGTGCTTCTTCTTCAGATGTACATGCGTCAAGCATTCTCACATCTGCTCCGGCAATAAAGTTATCCGATTTTAACGAGTGGACAATCAACCCTTTAAGTGCCGATTTTTTCTCTTCAAGCTCAGAAAAAACTTGTGCCATTTCATCGGCAAACGCAGCTTGAAGGGTATTCATTTTCTCACCTGGAACATCTATTCCAAGCCATGCAATGTTCTGCTCATCAACATTAAGATGAAAGGCTTTTTGCTCACTCATTATTCTACCTCCAGAATCATTGCCGCACCTAAACCACCAGCCGCACAAGCGGTGTTAAGCGCTAATCCACCACCGCGACGCTTAAGTTCGTTCAGTGTTTGCGTAATCATTCGTGCACCAGTGGCTGCGAATGGGTGGCCATAGGCAAGTGAACCACCAAGTACGTTGAATTTCTCCATATCGATTTCACCAATTGCACTCGAACGGCCAAGCTTTTCTTTAGCAAATGACTCGCTTGCAAACATCTTGACGTTAGAAAGTGCTTGGGCAGCGAAGGCTTCGTGCATGTCGATAAGCGTTAAATCTGATAGCGAGATACCAGCACGATCGAGTGCCATAGGTGTCGCATAAGATGGTCCCATCAGCATATCTTCACGAACGCCAATTGCGGAGAACGCATACGAGCGGATATAGCCCTTGATTTCTAAACCCAGCTCTTTAGCTCGGCCTTCACGCATCAACATAATAGCTGCAGCGCCATCGGTCAGCGGCGTACTGTTAGCCGCAGTTACGGTGCCATATTGGCGATCGAATGCTGGACGAAGCTTACTATAGCTAGCAAGCTCTGAGTCATGACGAATGTTGTTATCTTGATCTAGGCTGTTCTTATACGGTTCAGGGAAGGCCGTCATTACCTCATCACGCACTTTGCCCTCTTTCCAAGCTTGCGCTGCAAGGGAGTGAGAGCGATGCGCTAACTCATCTTGTTCAAGGCGGGTGATTCCATGAGATTTTGCCATCTGCTCAGCCGTTTGTCCCATAGATAAACCAGTCGAATACTCAGCGACTGCAGGTGGCACAGGCATAAGGTCCTTGAAAGACAACTTCTTAAGAATGCTAAGTTTTTGGCCGACTGTTTTGGTTTTACTCAAAGCAAGTAGGTTCGCCGCCAGTTTTTTAGAGACCCCAATAGGTAAAACAGAAGATGAATCGGCGCCACCAGCAATCCCAACATCTATAGTGCCAGCCATAATACTTTCACAGACATTGGCAGCGGCTTGGAAACTTGTCGCACAAGCTCTTGTCACACTATAAGCGTCAGTATGAATGTTCATACCTGTACCAAGAACAATTTCTCGCGCAATGTTTGGGGCTTCTGGCATCTGAACAACCTGACCAAATACCACTTGGTCGATTAACTTAGGGTCGATATCGGTACGTGCCATCATTTCGGCAACGACCATCTTTCCGAGGTCAACAGCGGGTACTTGGCTAAATTCGGTGCTTTGGCGCGCAAAAGGGGTGCGCAAACCTGCAACTACAGCGATACGTTCGCCGTTACGGGTGGTGAGATCGATTTTCCCCACTTCCTTACTGCTCATAATTTCTCCTTCCTAAGAGGTCTGACCACAGCATTGTAACGAAGATGTTAAGAATTTAAAACAGTCGTTTAATAAAACTTGATGGATTTATTGAATAACGTGATATGGTCGACCAAAATGGAATATGAGAATGACGTAAGCTAAGCGACAATAGGAACAGTTAAAACAAGAAGATAGATTCTACGAGCAAAAAAAAACCACACAGTAAATTGTGTGGTTGGAATCTATAAAGCAATTAACTTGCGCCAATTGAAAATAATCAGTTTCCTGATTAGGAGAAAGTAAAGTCAGCCTTCAAAAGGAAGTGTCATCTTGCTCAACATGTTAGTCCCGAAAGACCAACGAGATGACAAGGGTTAATATAACCGCTCCTCAGGTCTTAATTTTGAACTAGATCAATTTTGAGTGACTTTGCCATCAATCCAGGGAAAAAAACACGAATCACAGAGCAAAATGGGGACTCCTGTGGCATTTATTAAAATGTTTGGAAAGAAATCTTCGAGTGGTCCGGTCAACTCGAATATGGACAAACAAAGAAAATACGAAGCACTGGTTCGTGCTTATCATAGAGATTTGTATCGATACGCTTATTGGTTGTGCAAAGATAAGCCGGTCGCCGAAGATCTCGTACAAGAAACTTGCTTGCGAGCTTGGAAGTCTCTGGATAGTCTCCAAGACGAAAAAGCCGCGAAGTCATGGCTTATCACGATTCTACGTAGAGAGAATGCTCGACGTTTTGAACGTAAGCAATTTGATCTCGTTGATATCGATGATTACGGCAATGATGCAAAGGTTTCTGATGATCCGCACCATCAGCAGGAATGGCTTCAAGCACAAATTATGAAACTCGATGTTGAGTATCGCGAACCGCTCTTTCTGCAAGTCGTTGGTGGCTTTAGTGGTGAAGAAATCGGCTCGATCCTCGACCTTAACAAAAATACTGTAATGACTCGATTATTTAGAGCACGCAACCAGCTCAAAGAAATGTTGGAGTCTGCGGATTCACCTAGGGGGCAACACAATGGATGAGTTAGAATTCCGTCGTCGTATTATGTCCGATCCGAAGGCGAAAGATGCTGAGTTATTAGAAGCGATCCAACAAAGTGAAAGCAATGCGAAATATATGGACGATATTTTGTCATTGGACGCTCGCATCGAACAAGCGATGAAAGTCGATGTTCCCGATGATTTAGCTGACCGGATCTTATTTAGCCAACCAGAAAGCAATGTGGTCAAAGTGAAATTCGGTAAGCGCGCGCTTTCGTTAGCGGCGTCCATCGCTTTCGCATTTGGCTTACTAGTAGGCCAAGTTAATTGGGGAAATGTAGTCGTTTCACCGGCACAAGCTTCGTTATCTGATACTGCTATGAAACACGTTCATGAAGAGATGGGCTTTATCGAGCCGCTTGATGAAAACGTCTCTAAGGCTCAAATCAATGCTAAGTTGCTACCATTTGCGTATCAGATCGGCCAGAGCTTTCCTTACCATGTTTATTATTTGAATCACTGCGGTTTTGGTGAAGCCAATGCAATGCATATGGTATTCCAAGGCGAAAAAGGCAAAGTTACCCTGTTCTTAACAGGCATTGCGAGCCAGCAAACTAAGTCTTTCGATAAAGATGGAATGGCGGGAATGGTCGAACCGATTGGCGACGCCAGTTTCATCCTTGTTGGTGAAGAAGGCGAAGACTTTAGTAAAATCGGCGAAAACATTAAGAAAATACTTAACCCTGCTTAATTTTACCGATAAAAGAGCCCTATTTCTGAGTAGGGCTCTTTTTTTATTGATATCGCCATTTTTAGAGTACAAACTCTAGAAATAACCTTTTTCGATGCATTTCCTGCCAAATAGTCATCATTTATATACTTTTTACGCGATTTTAGTTACTGGTCTGATTTCTATTGCCTATACTAGCGATTAGGATCAGCCCCGAAATTGAGCATTAACTCAATTTTCACTAACGCCCAAAGAGGCGATTACAAAAAAGGATGTATACTAAATGACTACTTCGCGTCTGTATAAAAAAACACTATTAGCAGTGGCAGTCTCGTCACTCACTTTCGCCTCTCAACATGCAGCAGCAGCAGGTTTCCAACTTAACTCTCAATCAGCAACAGGTCTAGGCCGTGCTTTTGCGGGTGATGCAGTAATTGCGGATAACGCTTCGGTAATGGCGCGTAACGCGGCAGCGATGACGTTGTTTGATTCGCACCAGTTTTCTGGTGGTGTGAATTATATTAAAACTAGTATTGATGTTAAGGACGTTAACTACTTTACTGGTGCACCAGTACAAGATGCAAATAATAGCAGTGGCACACCTGTGCCTAACATCTATTATATCCACCGACTTAATGACAAGTGGGCTTTAGGTGCCGGCATATACTCAAACTTCGGAACTAATAATAACTTTGATGATAGCTGGGGCGCTAATAGCGGCAACTTAGCCCAAGGAGTACCTAATGCCAGTATCTTCGGTGGTACTACCGAAATTTCAAGTATTAATTACACTTTGAATGCAGCATACCGAATCAATGAACAGTGGAGCGTTGGTGGCGGTATTGATATTGTTCAGGGAAGCGGAAAACTCATTCGCTCAGCAGCTCCTGGCGTTAAAGCACTTGATATTGAAGCAGATGGCGTTGGAGTTGGTTTCAATCTAGGTACGGTTTTTGAGTATAACGAAAATAACCGATTTGGTTTCGCTTATCACTATAGCCCAGAAATCAAAGCTTCGGGTGATATGTATTACAACCCGACATTGACTCCTGGTGCCAACCTTATCGATGGGCAAAAGCTAAAGCTATCTCTACCGAGTATGGCTGAGTTTTCTGGGTACCACAGAATTGAAGATACCAAGTTTGCAGTCCACTATAGTGTACAGTGGATTGGTTGGAGTGTATTTGACACACTAGAGACTGACGGTGGTGTTCCAATCAAGGATTACGAATGGAAAGATGGCTACCATGCAGCTATTGGTGGTACTTACTACCTGAACGACGAGTGGACGTTGAGAGCGGGTTATATGTATGATACCGCCGCGCAAGACCAGTTAACCTCTATCTCAGTTCCAGACTCTGACCGCCAATGGTTATCGGCTGGTTTTGGTTACAACTTTAAGAAACACCACACTGTTGATTTTGGCCTAACGTACTTGATGGGCAAAGATGTTAAAGTCGAAGAAACGCTGGACCCAACTAAAGGTACAATGCTAACGGCAACTACACATGCTAACGCATGGCTAGCAGGTATCCAATACAGCTACAGCTTCTAAGCTAAACAGCTAAACTTCTTAAGGGTCGGTATTCCGACCCTTTTTTCTATCTCCCCGCCCTACTCTCCCCCTCACTTTCAGCATACAACTGGTCATACCTTTTCTTGATTTTTGTATACAGGTGTAAGCTGAATTTTTGAAACATCACTATAACATCTAGATTATTAACCCATAAAAATTTAGTTATACGATATTTAAATTCAAAAATGATGTATTTGTAATAAATTAGTTTTAAAGCATTTACTCTAAAAATAGAATCACCGCTCTAAATGGAAATACTTTGAGCGAACAACAATGATAATTTCAAAACGAACTCCCCTATCTCTTGCAGTGGTTTTGGGGCTGCTATCCTCTTCACAGGTCTCAGCGGCAGGTTTTCAACTAGCAGAATATTCAGCGACTGGTCTAGGGCGTGCATTTGCAGGTGAGGCAGCAATGGCTGACAATGCAAGCGCACAATGGCGTAACCCAGCAATGTTGACGTATCTAGAGGGGACTCAGATATCTGGGGGTGTGCTTTATGTCGACCCAAATATAGACGTTACCGGTACCTCTTCTAAATTTGGCTACACTGAAGCTAAAGACATTGCTCATAGTGCACCTGTACCTAACTTATACGTGTCACATCAAATTAATGATAGTTTTACTGCTGGCCTCGCTCTAGGGTCAAACTACGGTATGGAAACAGAGCTTGATAGTAGCTTTCTTGCGACTCAATATGGCAATCAAGCGAAAGTAATGACTGTAGAAGCTGTCGCTAGCTTAGGTTATAAAATCAATGAGCAATTTAGTATTGGTGGCGGTATTCGTTTCGTCACTGGAGAAGGACATTTTGGCGCATCAGTTCCCGTAGCAGGTACTGACCTGAAGTATATGGAAGGAAAAGATAGCTCTTGGGGCTACCAACTTGGTGCTGCTTGGCAGATCAATCCTGACAACCGTATTGGTATTGCATATAAGTCGAAAGTGACTATGGACTTTGAAGGTGACGCTAGTGGTTTATTAGTACCAAACCAAAGTATTGGCGGAACGCTATCAGTCCCTCTACCAGCAACTCTTGAACTAGCTTCATTCCATCAACTAAATGAAAAATGGGCAATTCACGGAAGCATCAACTGGACTCAATGGAGTGACTTCGACAAACTTGTTGCCGAATACGACAATGGTATGAGTGATCATATTAAAGGTGAATACTGGAAAGATAGCTACCGTTTCGCTCTAGGTACAACGTACAGTTTAAATAAAAAAGTTACGTTGCGTGGTGGTGTTGCTTACGATATGTCAGCTGTTGATGATAAGTATCGTACAACCACCATTCCGGAAACAGATCGCACATGGTTAAGTGCTGGTGCTAGCTATGCATTTACAGAGCAGTTCACTTTGGATGGTGGTTTAACTTATATTATGGCGCGTAAAGCTCCGATTGTTGAACCTCGCGACTCACATGACCAAGCCGCGTCAGTTTTTGGTGATTTCACTGGTGAAATCTCAGGTGATGTTTGGATTGTAGGCGTACAAGCGAACTATCGTTTCTAATAGTCTCTAAGGCTAACTAAGAGATCCTCTATTATTCATAATGAGGATCTCTTTACAAAGTTCCTTCTCGAACTACTCGAAATCCTCCAAGTAGTCATCAATATAAGCTTCTTCCTCCGCATCCACTTCATCATCCACCACTTCTGCTTTGTAGTTCTGACGTTGGATATAAATATCCCGAGTAAGCGAATAAGGATCTGGCGACTGTTCGAGTGTTGCTTCTTGAGGGACGACTAGCGCGCGTTTTTCCATTCCTTCCAAGGCCCACTTGCCAAAGCTAGCCCAAAAGTTCAAGAAGGATATTGGCGGATATAATCCATCAACAACATCTGCACCTTCACGCAAAGTAATCGGTCCGTAACCCGGTATCATAAAGTATGGACCCGTACCAACTCCATAATGTCCAATAGCATCACCGAACTCTTTCTTATCGCGCTTTTCAATACCAGCAGCGGACGCGATATCAATAAAGCCCAATAAACCTAATGTGCTGTTTATCCAAAATCGATTGAAGTGATCCAGCGCTTTTCCACCATTACCCATGACAGCGTTGTTCACAGCACTAAATGGTTCATCAAGGTTCGCTAGGAAGTTACGTACCCCTAGTCTTACTGGATCCGGTGTGTAGTTTACGTAGGCGAGAGAGACGGGACGCACAAAATAGGGGTCTAAATAGTCATAATTAACCGCCCACATTGCTCGGTTAAAGCTCTCGAAGGGATCATAGACGTCGGTTCCAACCTGAGTCGTATCATTGTCAGGTTGTTGTTCATTGTTCTCGACTTGCAGATCGCTGGACTCACTTGAGCTAGAATCCAAAGTCGAAGTTGCCTCTTGGCCTTCTATTGGTTGGGTATCTTCAGGAGATGAAGAGCAACCAAACAGAAATACGCAAGAAACAAAAACGGCAAAAAGAGTGATCTTTTTGCCGGTTGATGCTGACTGCATAACCTCATCCATAAGCCATGACAATCTGAGCAGTTTCGTATTTTTTTGTCCTAATGCTTTGATAATTAGGAATTAAGCTCTAGATTGTTGTTATAACCACTAGTAATGAGTATAGCGGTATGCAACTACACAGGCTAGTTAAAGCAACAATCTAGGCCAATATTTATTAATCAGTATGACTATATGTTATAGGCATTAGTACTGCTGATTAATGGACACCTCCACGGTATCACCTAATTCAGCAGGCTGGCTTTCACCAAACCAATCGCCATCGCGAGTCGCAACATTGCCATCACTGTCAATGCGTACTCTCACGATAAGGCCATCTAAACTTGATAGCTTACGGCCTTCCATCATGCTGTTGTTGTCATCCAAAACAACAGTGCGTGGGAAAGTACCTAGCGGATAGCGCGCTGCCGCAACTGGCATTGGCGAACCGTCTGCTGGGTGTACTGAGACAATTAGTGCTGCATCTTCGGGAATACGAGCATCGGGACTTAGTGAAATCGTCACCGCCACAGACTTACCTTGAACAATCGGCTCACCCATACGAGCTTTAGCGCTCTCAATGCTTCGAGAAAGCATTTCATAGCGGCTGTCTTCTGGACCAATCATTTTCTGCATAATCGACCAGTAACGGATAGCACCAGAGAAGTCTTCACGCTCAAATGCGTCAAATGCTAATAGCGAGAACACGCGAAGATCTACATACTCTTCTTGAATCAAACTAGTAAGCAGGCTTCTTGCACGATTATTGTCCATTTCATCTTGAGACATCATCAGAGCTTGAGCGTAACCTAACTTAACATCCGCATCATTAGGCGTTAAGCGATAGGCTTTTTCCATCGCGTCTGTTGCGGTTGTCACGTCGCGATTCGCAAGGGCGATTCGACCTAATAGCAACCAGCCCGTTGCATCGTCTTTCTGATAGTGCAAACGTGTACGCAATGCCAAAGTAAGATCTTGCATCTCATCTTCAGTCATTGGCTCAGCCGAACCCGCCATCAGCTTCTTGGACAATTCAGGAAGGTTAGCTGTGACTTCTTGCCAATTTTTCACCTTGGTTGCGCCACCAAAATGCATGTACATGCCGTAAGTCAAGATCACAACCAAAGCAACTGAAGGAATCAGTATCGCCATTGGCGAAATATTGAATTTCTCGGTTTGTTGCTGCTGTTGTGGAATATCGTCAAGCAGTGATTGTTTAAGGTCATCGATTAAGTCTTGTTGGTTCTCTACCAAGCCTTCTTCGTTTTCTACTTCCAACTCTGAAAGACGATCTTTATAGAATGCCTTGTTTAATTCATCACGAAGCTGTTCATCGTTGTTGGTTTTCTTACTGCTAAGAGTGATTGCCAGCAGTGCGATTGCAACGACAACAAGACCGACTGTTGATATCCAAAAAAGTGTCATTACTGCTTATCTCCAGTCTCTTTTTCATCCAGCAACGCTTTCAGTTGAGCTTCTTTTTCATCGCTCCACTCGCTGCCTGCTTGCTCAGTTTGCTTAGCGCGGTTCTTACGACTGCGCATCACAATCAGACCAAAACCGAACACCACGACAAATAACGGGCCAACCCAGAGGATCGCCGTTGCGAATGTCAGCGGTGGATTATAAGTCACAAAGTTACCGTAGCGAGCGATCATATAGTCGATAATCTCTTGCTTAGATTTACCTTCTTTGGTCATCTCATAGACTTTCTGACGAAGGTCTACAGCAAGCTCAGCATTAGAGTCACCTATAGTATTGTTTTGACACTTAGGGCAACGCAGCGTGTGGTTTAGCTCTTTGAACTGGTTTTCCTGTTCTAACGAGTCAAATTCATGAACTTCGATTGCAGCATTAGCTGCCAACGCGAGCACTAATGAAGAAGCTAAAGCGATTAACCACTTTTTCATTTTTTCGCCTCCTCTAACATTTGCTGATATAGAGGCTGAAGTTTCTCACTCCAGTTACGAGCGTTCACATCGCCAACGTGACGGTAACGAATCACACCATTAGCATCGATTAAGAAGGTTTCCGGCGCACCGTAAACCCCTAAATCGAGACCTAGCATGCCATCACCATCGAACAGGCTAATCAAGTAAGGATTACCCAACTCATTAAGCCATTGAATCGCCTTGTTACGTTGATCTTTGTAGTTCAAACCGATGATTTTAACGCCATTCCCCGCAAGCTCATTGAGATATTGGTGCTCGGCATAACAAGTTGGACACCATGTGGCCCAAACATTAAGCAGTAAAGGCTCACCTTTGAAGATATCCTGATTGTATAGCTTTCCAGGCTCGGCAAGATCTTCTAAACGAAACTCTGGAACGTGTTTGCCAATCAGCACCGATTCTAGCTTGGTAGGATCGTCCCCAGCCTGGTTACGCCCTAGCTGAACGGCAAAGACCGACACCAGAATTAGAAATGCGACTAAAGGAATAAATAGGATCTTCTTATTCATTATGCGTCTCCTTCCGCCTTCGCTGTCTTTCTGAAACGGTAACGTTTATCACTGATAGCTAATGCACCACCGATAGACATAATCAGTGCACCTAACCAAATCCAACGAACAAACGGTTTGTGGTAGATACGAACTGCCCATGACTTACCATCATCTAGACGCTCACCCATCGCAATATACAAGTCACGAGTCACTCCACGGTCGATAGCGGCTTCAGTCATCATAGACTTAGCAGTGCGATAGAAACGCTTTTCTGCATGAAGGGTGTTGATGTATTTACCATCTTTGGTGATTTCAAAGTCAGCGATATAACCATCGTAATTAGGGCCATCTTTGTCACGCAGACCCTTGAAGTAGAAATCGTAGTCATTAATCTGGTAATGCTCACCCGGTGCTAAACGCACATCGCGCTCAATGCTGTAGTTTTGCACCATAGCGATACCAATCACGCTTACCGCTAAGCCGATGTGACCCAACATCATCGCCCAGTGGCTGCGAGGTAGCTTAGTAATGCCTTTAGCAAAACTGTGGCGGTGAGTTGCACGCTCGTAAAGTTCAAAACCATGCATGGTAATGATCCAAGATGCCATCAACCATCCAAGGAATGCGAGACCTGTAAAGTATTCAGCCAAAACGGTTACCATCAGCGCAGAGAAAGCGAGTGAGATAACACCAGAGATGACCATTGGCTTAATAAGCGTCGACATTTTGTCACGCTTCCAACGAATCAGAGGGCCAATACCCAGTAGGAACGCGAATGGCACCATTAGCCAAGTAAACAACATATTAAAGAATGGCGCACCGATCGATACCGAGCCCAAACCAATCTGTTTATGAACAAGTGGTAGCAAAGTACCAACAAGCACCACGACGAGTGCTGCCATCAACAGAACATTGTTTCCCAACAGCGCGTTTTCACGTGACAGCAAGTCGAAGTTACCACGTACTCTCACCGAGGCACCTTTCAAAGCAAACAGCAGTAATGAACCACCTATCACGAATACTAAGAAACCAAGGATAAACATACCGCGCGACGGATCGGAGGCAAATGCGTGTACTGAGACCAAAATGCCGGAACGTACTAAGAAGGTACCCAACAAACTCAAAGAGAATGCTGAAATCGCCAACAATACCGTCCAAGCTTTGAACGTGCCGCGTTTTTCAGTCACTGCCAATGAGTGCATTAATGCGGTACCCGCTAACCAAGGCATGAACGAGGCATTTTCAACTGGATCCCAGAACCACCAGCCACCCCAGCCAAGCTCATAATATGCCCACCATGAACCCAGTGCGATACCTAGCGTTAGGAAAACCCATGCAGCGGTTGTCCAAGGTCGAGACCAGCGAGCCCAGGCAGTATCCAAGCGACCTGACATCAATGATGCAATCGCAAATGAGAACGCAACCGAGAAGCCGACATAACCCATATAAAGCATTGGAGGGTGGATGATCAAACCAGGGTCTTGCAACAGTGGGTTGAGATCTCGTCCGTTAACTGGGAAGAAAGGTAACGTTCTTAAGAATGGGTTTGACGTAACAATAATAAACAGTAAGAAACCTACTGTAATCATGCCCATCACTGCTAGCACTCGCGCGACTGACTCTTGAGGCATACCACGGCTAAAGCTAGCTACAGCTACGGTCCAAGCCGCTTGAATCAGCACCCAAAGTAACAGTGAGCCTTCGTGAGCACCCCATACTGCCGTTAGACGGTAGTACCAAGGCAACTGAGTATTCGAGTTATTCGCCACATACTGCAACGTAAAGTCGTTAACGTAAAACGCCCACTCGAGAATAACAAAGGACAACAGCAGCATAATGAACATACCCCAAGAGAGGGGCCTTGCTGTGTTCATTAGCAATGTGTTGTTTTTCGATGCGCCTATGAGCGGCAAAATACTGAGTAGCACAGATAAACTCAACGAGAGTATCAGTGCAAAGTGACCAATTTCAGCAATCATTGACCGCTTCCTTGTTTCTGTTCTTGAGAATATTGCAGTGGTTCATGCGTCTTCTTCATAGCTTCTGCTACTTCAGGAGGCATGTATTCTTCATCGTGCTTAGCTAGTACTTCAAAAGCCTCAATCTTAGTAGGCTCCACTAATACTCCTTGAGCAACAATGCCCTGCCCTTCACGGAACAAGTCAGGAAGAATACCATCATAAACCACTGTCACCTTAGGACCGACATCAGCTAAATCGAAGCTGACGCGCAGTGATTCTGTATCACGACTTACCGAACCTGCAACCACCATTCCACCAATACGCAGACGTTGGCCAATTTCAGGTTTTGAGCCGTCTTTCTTACCATTCACCAATTCCGTTGGTGTATAGAACAGATCCATGTTTTGATTAAGTGCATAAATGATCAAGCCAACAGTCGCACCGATACCAATGAAAATGGCCAGAATAATGCCGAGCCTTTTCTTACGCCTTGGGTTCATAGAGTGTTCTCCATATTTTTCGCTGCTTCGATACGCGCCTGCCTATCGACTTTAGCTTGAACGTCTTTAAGTAGTTTTTTTCCTCGTGACACGCTAGTCACAAGAAGAATAATCATGGACAAAAAGGTGATGCCAAATGCACTCCAAACATAGGAGGCATAACCTCCCATAGCGAAAAAATCACCCAAAGATTCAAAATGCATAATATCTAACCTCTTTGCTTGGCTTGTTCAGCCAGTTTGATCACCCACGGGCGATGCCCCTCTTTATTGATGATCTCATTACGTAAACGAATCATCGTCACAGCTCCGAAGAAGAAGGCAAATCCGAAAATATTCAGTAGCAGTGGCCATAACATGTCGCTCGAAATAGATGGCTTAGCGAACTTAGTAATCGTTGCACCTTGGTGTAACGTGTTCCACCATTCTACCGAGAAATGGATAATGGGTAGGTTGATGACACCAACTATCGCCAAAATGCCCGCCGCCTTAGCCGCAGTTTTTTGATCGTCAAACGCATGGTAAAGAGCGATAACACCCAAGTAGAGGAATAACAGAATCAACTCGGAAGTTAAACGAGCATCCCAAACCCACCATGCTCCCCACATCGGTTTACCCCAAACTGCGCCAGTAAGTAAGGCAATAAATGTAAATACAGCACCGATCGGCGCCATAGCTAGTGCGGCTAAGCTAGACAGTTTAACTTGCCACACCAAGCCAATAAATGCTGCAATCGCCATCGACATATACACACCCATAGACCAGATCGCAGAAGGGACATGAATATAGATAATACGGAAGCTGTCACCTTGTTGATAATCTGCAGGTGCAAACGCAAGCCCCCAGATGGTGCCGATAGATAAGCATAGCAATGCTATCGTGGCAAACCATGGTAAAAGCTTACCGCACAATTGGTAAGTGGTTTCGGGTTTGGCATAAGGATGGAGCCATTTCCACATAGTGTTTCTCACTCTTTGACGACATTTCTCTCATCGCCGAATCGGCAATGTAAGCGTGGTATATTTTTAGTTTACGCTAACTCTTAGTGCGGCACTGATAGCAAACGGAGTCAGAGTCATGGCTCCGGCTAACATAGCAGCTAGCAAAGCTAACTGACCATTATACGCAACACCCAATGATGCAGCATCAATCGCAGAAGTAGCAAATATTAGAATAGGAATATAGAGAGGCAATACGAGCAAGCTCAGTAGCACCCCACCTTTTTGCAACCCTACAGTCAATGCAACACCGATAGCGCCTATAAAACTCAAGGTAGGTGTCCCCACCAATAAAGTTAAGACGACAGCAATCCATGTATTTGAGTCCAGTGATAGCAAAATCGCCAGCAGTGGACTAATAATGATAAGAGGCAGTCCTGTCAGCAACCAGTGAGCGATAATTTTAGCTATAACAACCAGTTGCAGGGGAATAGGCATGAGCATCATCTGTTCAAGAGACCCATCTTGGAAGTCATCTTTAAACAGTCGCTCCAATGACAAGAGTGCAGAAAGCAAAGCGGCTACCCACACAATACC
The DNA here is from genome assembly GCF_001639065.2 of Vibrio barjaei. GTDB lineage: Bacteria > Pseudomonadota > Gammaproteobacteria > Enterobacterales > Vibrionaceae > Vibrio > Vibrio barjaei. The sequence continues at coordinate 36,352 of NZ_LQXO02000026.1, read as the reverse complement.
AGCAGCAATACGCGCCAGTAAGTTTGGCTCAGGCCCGATACTTAATGGAAAAAGAGTAATCACTATGATGAAAAACCATAGTGGATTGAAAATATCGGCTTGACGACGAAATGCAATGAGTAGCTCTCGACGGATTATTTTCATCATGGACGCAATCATACTACTCTCCAAGTTTGATCTTTTTGAGCTTAGGATTGTCGCTAAACATATCTTGGTGAGTCGTTAACAATACGATACCGCCCTGTTCCGCATGATTGAGAAATAGATCTTCTAGCACTTTAACACCCTGCTTGTCGATCGCTGTCAGTGGTTCATCCAAAATCCACAATGGTTGCTTACTGAGCCAAAGACGAGCCAATGCTACTCTGCGTTGTTGACCTGCTGAAAGTTGAGCAACAGGTACATCTTCTCGACCAGCAAGGCCGACTTGAGTTAACGCAGAAAAAATCTGTTCCGTCGATGTGTCAGGAGCATGAATAGACTGATAAAACTTTAGATTTTCGAACGCGGTAAGATCGCGTTTGACGCCAGTTTGGTGTCCTAGAAACAACAAAGATTGGTGATAATCTTCCCGACTGGATTCGATTTTTTCACCGTTCCATTTGATCTCACCTTCTTCTTTATCTCCCAGTCCAGCAACAATACGCATCAGCGTAGTTTTACCGGTACCGTTTCGGCCCTCAATCTGTACGAGATCGCCTAATTGTAAAGAAAAAGATAAATTCTCAAATAATACGCGGTCATCGCGAATCGCTGTTAATTTTGTTACTTCTAACATTCATTTACGTACTGGTTCGACAGGGCGTCCATCTTACCATAGCTAAAATAGCGTTAAACGATAATGATCAAACTCGCTTCACGAAACTTGGTAAGAAACTATAAATTGCTGTTCTTAAAACGAAATATATACCCACAAAGTAGTATATATTTTCTTAATCTGTCATATCATACCGAACCATAGAATAGCAAACCGTATACCTATGACGACTAGAAAAAGGTAAAGAATTGTTAACGTTGTTATTAAAATAGAACAAGAACATCAATGGGTTATTGATGTTCCGTTACGCCTATCTATTCTTTTTAAGGGAGGAATAACCTTGGTTAGCAGGTACTCGAACAGGTTGTTTTGCCTTGTGTAAAGGCGGCACTTTTTCTTTGCCCGCAATTTTGTTCTGCAGCGAAAGCATCAGCTCTGCTTCCGCCTTTGGTAGTTCGCACTCTTCGATAAGCTCGTTGATATCCGCTCCCAGTTTGACCATTTTGTTAGCGCGAGTGTACAAACGACCATCACTATCGACATTTTCCAGCTCAATAATACGCTCGGTTAAGTGAGCTATAATTTCCTCTTGTTCAGATACTTTCTGACCAAGTCCAACTAGCACTGAACGTACTTCAAGAAGCTGTTTATTGCACTTTTCTACATCTTTCTCTAACGCTCGCTTTTGCTGACGAGCATGTGCCTTATGCAGATTCAGGCCACGATGAACCTTTACCAACCATACAAAGAGAATAATTGCTAATGCCACCGCTCCCCAAAGCAGTGGTGACATCAAAGACACAGAGTCAATCATTATAGGTAAGCCATTTCGTCCCACTCATCTTCCGAGAGCAGTTTATTTAGGTCAACAAGAATCAATAGTTTGCCTTCACGGTTGCTCACCCCTTGAATGAACTTCGCGCTTTCATCTGTACCAACACTTGGCGTAGTATCAATTTCAGAGGAGCGCAGATAAACTACTTCAGCCACGCTGTCGACTAAAATGCCAATAACTTGACGTTCAGATTCGATAACAATGATACGAGTATTATCAGTGATTTCACCAGGCATCAGACCAAAGCGTGAACGAGTATCAATCACCGTGACCACGTTGCCACGCAGGTTAATAATGCCCAATACGTAATCTGGTGCTCCAGGTACAGGCGCTATCTCTGTATAACGAAGTACTTCTCGAACTTGCATAACATTGATGCCGTAGGTTTCTTCTTCTAACTGAAACGTCACCCATTGCAGTACTTCATCGTTAGCTTGATCTTTTCTTAGTTCAACATCCATCGTTTGAGACATAGTCTTCCTCTCAATTCATTTCTGCCTTGCTTCATGATAAAAATGGAAGCAAATAGCATTAATTTTGTTGGTTACTGTACCGATTTAACATCTAATCCAGCATTAAGCATGTCAATTAGCTCAGACACATGAACTAACGCACACATTTGTTCTTTTACCATCCCAGCAAGCCAAGGACGCTTACCGGATTTCTCTCTCCAGCGCACCGCTTCTGGCCTAAGTAGCTCAGTACCTTTAAGTTCTGTGGATGCGAGTCCCCAATGACTCTCACCTAACATCACAATATACTCATAGGCATCTTTGTAGCTATCGTCATTGAGAACATCTGGCATTACCCACATCGCCGTATCCACCACATCAAGTTGGCTATCACGACTCGACTGCAGTCCCAGATACCAAGCGGGTTTACCAATCAAATGGTTTAATTCCCCAATCTGGTGGATACCACCCAGCTCATCCAGAGGTACAGCAAACGTCATACCATTGACGTCAAAATACAGCACCTGAAAACCCTCTGTGCGTTCGCCATTTTGCCAAACGTTCTGTTCAATAGAACCAGCATCTGCGGTATCAAGTTCTACCTCAACTGTATCGGCAATTTCAGAGTCAACTTTAATGCCACGAGTTACATCAGAGGTTACTTCAAGATCCCACGATTGAATCTCTTCAGTTGCTGGTTCAACAACAACTTGCCCTGACTCAACCTGAACTGCCACCTCTGGCTCAGTAACTATTGACTCTTCGAGAGCCTGAACTTCTGGCTGATGCTGCAATCCACTAAACAGCTTCTCAAGATGTTGCAGATCGGGCTGTTCAGCTTCCGCGATAAGTTCGTCGTAGGAGCGTGCTACTTCTTTTGGTTGGCTTAACTGAACTTCAGGCTGCCACGTAGATTGTGAGTTTTGGATCTCTGTGGATGCCTCAGCTTCTGAAGATTCAACATGAGAACCCGGTTCACTCTCTTCGATTTGCTCAGACTCACCATTATCGAGATCAAAGCCATCTTCTAGCCCCAATAATGACGTAAAGTAATCGTCTAGCGCCTGTTCGCTGGAGAGGGGAGCCGTATCAGCTTTCATCTTGAGCCAACCTCTCTAGATAAATCAGCAACTGCTTATAGGCAAATACGCCACGACTTCCTGCGGCAAAATGCGACGCAGGTAAGTGCTTAAGACTTGCATCTCTAAATTTAGTATCGATAGGTACTGCGGAGCTCCAAACTTGCGATGGGTAATCGTGTTTAAGCTGAGTCAGGGTTTGTAAAGATGCACGAGTCCGTTTGTCATACATGGTAGGGACAATAGTTACTTTGAATGGACGTTGACGTGACTTCTGCATGATAGCCAACGTCCGCACCATTCTTTCCAGCCCTTTCATAGCTAAAAACTCGGTCTGCACTGGGATTAAAATCCTATCACTCGCCGCCAACGCATTAACCATCATCACACCTAGTATTGGTGGACAGTCTATCAACACATAATCGTACTCATCACGAAGTGCCAATAATGCGCGTTTTAAGATAAGTCCCATACCACTGCGATTGCCCATAACGCGATCGAGTGTCGCCAGCGACATATGAGCAGGCAAAATATCAATATTATCTATCTCGGTCTGGTGAATTAACGCTTTAACGCGTGTCTCACTGAATTCTTTCAGTTGGAACAAATCAAACAAGCTATGAGTCAGCTCGTCCGAATCCATACCCAGATAGGTGGTCAATGACGCATGAGGGTCGGTATCGATTAACAAAACTCGATGCCCCTTTTGACTCAATAGTCCCGCTAAAGTTACCGTGGTAGTGGTTTTTCCCACTCCACCTTTTTGGTTAGCCACGCTCCAAACAATCATAGTTAGTGCCTCTTGAGCTCTACTAAAATACGTTCGGCGATGCGCTCCAACGGCAGATCTTCCGTCGAAATACCTGCTTTCGCTACAGCCTGAGGCATGCCATAAACTACGCAAGACTCTTCGTCTTGAGCCCAAATAGTCGATCCCGCAGCTTTAAGCATACGAGCGCCTTCTCTGCCATCTGCACCCATTCCAGTTAATATCATCGACAGCACTTTGTCTTGATAAATCTTGGCAGCAGAACCAAAAGTGACATCAACACAAGGTTTATAATTCATGCGTTCGCCACCATCAATGATGCGGATCTTGGTATTCCCAGGGCGTCCCTCAAGCATCATCTGCATTCCGCCGGGCGCCAAATATGCAACGCCAGGTTGCAACATATCGCCATCCGCCGCTTCTTTGACCGTAATTTGGCAAAGGGAATTAAGTCGTGCCGCAAAGGCCGCAGTGAACGTCGCAGGCATATGCTGAACAAGCAAAATCGGGTGAGGATAATTAACAGGTAACTTGGTTAAGATCTTTTGCAGAGCGACCGGTCCGCCCGTTGAAGTACCAATCGCTGTCAGTTGATATGATTTACCACTAGCACGAAAACGTGCGGCTGAGGTCACTGGCGCGGCAGTCTTGACAGCACTAGTTGCAGGTTCAACACGTGAAGCAGCAATTCTTGATGTTACCGTGCCTGTTGGTCTTGAGATTGGGCGAATAGGTGTTCGGCGTAACAATGCACGGCGGCTAGCAATTTGCTGCACACGTTGCTGCAACAAGTTGACAGCTTCGTCTTTGTTACGCGCAATATCTTCAAACTTCTTTGGTATGAAGTCTAAAGCACCGGCTTCCAGCGCATCCAAAGTCGCTTTCGCACCTTCATGCGTCAAAGACGAGAACATAAGTATCGGGGTCGGCTGAGACGCCATGATCTCACGTACTGCAGAGATGCCATCCATAACTGGCATCTCTATATCCATTGTGATCACATCGGGTTTTAGAGACAGCGCCTTTTCGACTGCCTCTTTGCCATTCACAGCAACATCAACCACTTCTAAGCGAGGTGCCGCATTAATAATATCGCTAACACGTCTGCGGAAAAAACTCGAGTCGTCGACGACTAGTACTTTAAGTGACATAGACTTCCTTAAATTAGATACGCGATGCCGCTGCGTACTGCTTAAGTAAGTCAGGTACGTCTAATATCAATGCAATGTGGCCATCACTGGTTATGGTTGCGCCAGCCATGCCCGGTGTACCTTGTAATAGGCTATCTAGCGGTTTAATCACCACCTCTTCTTGGCCGATCAAAGTATCCACAACAAAGCCAACACGCTGACTGCCTATCTGAACAATAACCACATGCCCATGACCCGTGCGCTGTTCCGCTCGACCCGCATGCGGTGCGAGCCAGTTTTGCAGATAGAACAGAGGAATAGACTTATCACGAACAATGATCGTCAGCTGACCATCAACCACATTGGTACGGCTTAAATCTAGGTGGAAAATTTCATTCACGCTTGCCAAAGGCAGTGCAAATGGATTACCCCCCACGCCCACCATCAAGGTCGGAAGTATCGCTAATGTAAGCGGAACTTTAATGGTAATTTTGGTGCCTTTGCCGAGCTCTGAGTCAATATCGATAGAGCCGTTTAAGGTATTAATGGCGGTCTTCACCACATCCATGCCTACGCCGCGACCCGATATATCCGAGATCTTTTCCTTACTTGAGAAGCCCGGCATAAAGATAAGATTAAAGCATTCTTTGTCGGTTAGACGAGACGCGGCATCCTCATCCATCATGCCGCGTTTTACTGCGATAGCGCGCAACTTCTCAGGGTCCATACCACCGCCATCATCGATAATGGCAAGTTCGATATGGTCACCTTCTTGCGAGGCAGAAAGCGTTATCTTACCTGTGCGAGATTTACCTGACTGTTCACGAACATCTGGCATCTCCACACCATGGTCAACCGAGTTTCGAACCAAGTGAATCAGCGGATCCGCTAGGGCTTCAACTAAGTTCTTATCAAGGTCGGTATCTTCACCTTGCATTTCAAGAACGATGTCCTTGTTAAGGCTACGCGCCAAGTCTCTCACCACTCGTGGGAAGCGACCGAAGACTTTCTTGATAGGCTGCATGCGGGTTTTCATTACCGCGCCTTGCAGATCTGCTGTCACAACATCGAGATTGGATACCGCTTTAGACATCTCTTCATCATTGCTGTTTAGACCAAGACTTACTAAGCGGTTACGGACCAACACCAGCTCACCAACCATGTTCATGATGGTATCCAATGTTGAAGTATCAACGCGAACTGTTGCTTCGGCCTGTGGTTTCTTGACCTGTACTGCCGTGTTCTTGCTTTCCGCTGGTAAGGATTTTTCTGGGGCTGGTGCAACAGCGGGTGCCGCCGTTTTGGTAGGTTCTGCTACTTTAGGCTCAATCGTCGCCGCTGCAACGTTTTGAGAAGCAGGTTTTGTTGCTACATCCAGTTCATCTGGAGAAGGCCCCTTGCCGACACCATGCAATTCATCCAGCAGTTTTTCGAACTCTTCGTCCGTCATCAAATCACCGCTGTCAGATCCTGCAGGTGTATCTTTAATCTCTGGCTTAGAGGCCACTACAGGTGTCGCCGCTGGGGCAACATCTGACGCAGAAGGTCCCTTCCCAACACCATGCAGTTCGTCCAACAGTTTTTCAAACTCATCGTCCGTGATGTCTGACGAACTAAGTTCCGCTGGCGCCACGGGCGCACTATCCACCGCGGAAATGGTAGGCGCAGCCGCAACTTTACTCGGGCCACTGCCTTTGCCATGAAGCTCATCTAAAAGACGCTCAAACTCATCTTGAGTAATGTCATCGATGGAGTCGCCTTGCACCACCGTTGTAGATTCAACCACACTGAGTTCTGGCTCAGAGACGGTCGGAGGTTCTGGGATTTCAACCGTAGGAGCTACAGCCTCATCTGCGGACTCTGGCTTACTTAGGCGATGAAGTTCCTCGAGCAGTGCAGGATCGGCAGGTTCAATCGGAGCCATGTTCTGAACTGATTGGAACTGATGGTTAACGGTGTCTAACGCTTTAAGCATGGTATCCATCAGACTGGCACTCACTGAGCGCTGGCCGTTTCGAAGGATATCGAAGACGTTTTCGGCACCATGGCAGGTATCAACAAGTTCAGTTAATGCTAGAAATCCCGCACCACCTTTTACGGTATGAAAGCCTCTAAATATCGCATTCAAAAGATCTTTATCTTCAGGGTTGTTCTCTAGTTCGACTAGCTGCTCTGAAAGCAACTCGAGTATCTCACCCGCTTCTACTAGAAAGTCCTGTAGAATCTCTTCATCTAATTCGTAGCTCATTGTCCACCCCTAAAACCCAAGACTCGAAAGCAAATCATCGACTTCGTCTTGCGAAGAGACGGCATCGTCTCTCTCATGAGGGTTAATAATCGGTCCCTCGACGCCAACTGGTGCCTGCTTTGGTTTTGTTGTTATTGGTTGTTGTTCGTCACTGAACACTTTCAAGATTTCCACCAGCCTCGTTTCCACTTCACTGACTAAAGTGATAACGCGGCGAATGATTTGTCCAGTAAGGTCTTGAAAATCCTGCGCCATTAGAATGTTGGTGAGCTGAGTACGCAGTTCGGTACCATCCCCTTCCACCTGACTAAGTAGATCATCAATACGATGACACAGGTCTTTAAATTGTTTTAGCTCAAGCCTGCCATGCATTAGCTCGTTCCACTGTGGACGAACTTGTAATAAACATTCATGGAGATTGTCCGCCATAGGCAGACAACGTTCTACCGCGTCCATTGTGGTATTGGCAGAAATTTCCGTCTTGTTGATGACGTATTCTAAGCGGTCGCGAGCTTCAGGGATTTCATCATTGGCAATCTCATTAAGACGCGTATCAATGCTGAATTCCTTTAAAGCATCGTGCAGGTCACGAGTCAGAGCGCCAACTTCTTGAAGTACTCGACTTTCGTTGCCGCCTTGAATCATCATGACCAGCTCATTGGCTTCTTGTTGTTTGTCGTTTTCCAACAAATCAACAAGCTGCTTAGCTTGTTCTAATGAAATCATTCTGATATAGCCATTCGCTATGATGAGCGCGTTATAAACGCTCGAAAATTTTGTCTAATTTTTCTTTTAGTGTTGCTGCGGTAAATGGTTTAACGATGTAACCATTTACACCAGCTTGCGCCGCTTCGATGATCTGCTCGCGTTTAGCTTCTGCAGTGATCATAAGAACGGGTAGGTGTTTAAGTTCTTCATCCGCTCGGATGTGTCGTAGTAGATCGATACCTTGCATGCCTGGCATATTCCAATCGGTTACGACAAAGTCAAAATCGCCCTTCTTGAGCATTGGTAGTGCCGTTAAACCGTCATCAGCTTCTAGCGTGTTGCTAAAGCCCAAGTCGCGTAGAAGGTTTTTGACAATACGGCGCATTGTTGAAAAGTCGTCAACAATAAGGATTTTCATGTTTTTATTCAAAATTGCCTCCACTGAAAGCAAGATCAGTGTTTATTAATTATTATCTGTCCAAGCACTTAGCTTGGTGCGAAGACGCTGCATCGATTGGCTCAATATTTGACTAACGCGCGATTCGCTGACGCCCAATACTTCACCTATCTCCTTCAAATTTAACTCTTCGTCATAATACAAGGATAACGTTAATGCTTCACGCTCTGGTAGCGATTTTATTGATTCTATTAACGCTTCACGGAACGCATCGTCCGCGACACCTTGAAACGGAGTATTATCTTCTTCATCTGAAACAGAGACAGAATCTTCCGAAACGCCTAAATCTTCTATTCCCACCAACTTCGAACAATTAATATCGGTCAGAGCTTTGTGGTATTGAGCAAGACTCAGCCCCAAATAGTTAGCCACCTCAGAATCGGTTGGATCTCGATTAAGTTCGACTTCCAACACCGAAATGGCCTGGGAGATATCACGGCTATGTTTATGTACCGAACGTGGCACCCAATCACCGCGACGAATATCATCAAGCATGGCTCCTCGAATCCGAATCCCTGCATAGGTTTCGAAGCTCGCGCCTTTACTGCAATCGTAATTTTTTTGTGCTTCAATCAGGCCGATCATTCCAGCCTGAATCAAGTCTTCAACCAACACGTTCGGTGGAAGTCGCCCAATTAAATGGTGGGCAATACGCTTCACCAATACTGAGTACTTCTCTAAGAAAGCTTGCTGACCACTCAAATTGGCATGTTGGTCATAGGTCAAAGCTTTATTCACTAAACGGTTCCTCTAGCGCTTCTGGTCTATTTAGTAACCTTTCGACAAAAAACTCTAAGTGTCCACTTGGTACTTTTGGAATTGGCCAAGTTAACGCTTTGTTCGCCAAAGAACTTAGCGCTAAAGCAGCAGGTGAGCGTGGAAATGCATCAACTACTATTTTTTGTCTCTTCACTGCTTGTCGCACTTTATCATCTAATGGGATACATGCGACTAACTCAAGACTCACATTGAGGAATCGTTCTGTGACTAATGTCAATTTTGTAAACAATTCTCGCCCTTCTCGATAGCTACGAACCATATTCGCCACCACTTTGAAGCGCTGAACTTGATGCTCTCGACTAAGTAGCTTGATAAGCGCGTAAGCGTCGGTAATTGAGGTTGGCTCATCACAAACCACCACTACTACATCTTGCGCTGCGCGAGAAAAACTCACCACCATATCGGAAATGCCTGCTGCGGTATCAACAAGCAAGACGTCCATTTCTTCTTCTAAGCTACCAAACGCTCGAATCAATCCCATATGTTGAGCATGACTTAGCTCCGTCATGCTTTGCGTGCCAGATGTCGCTGGGATAATTCGAATGCCGTGAGGACCTTCGACAATAGCATCTTTTAAATCACATTCGCCTGCTAATACATGGCCGAGGTTTTTCTTAGGTCGAATACCAAGCATGACGTCGACATTTGCCAGACCTAAGTCGGCATCCAACACCATTACTTTTTTACCTTGACGAGCCATACAGATTGCAAGTCCAAGCGTCACATTGGATTTACCAACACCACCTTTACCGCCAGTAACTGAAATTACCTTCGTCAACGTTGGCTGAGTCAAACGTCTTAGGCCACTCGCTTGGTCATGTATCATGTTATTTGTCATATTCGCTTGCACCTAAACCCCCTCCATATCGCTGTTCCAGAAGTGGGGTTCATTCTCTGTCGACTTCTCTAATAGTTCGTTCGCTTTCGCGACCATATATTTGGGCTGCGCAATTACAATGTCTTCTGGCACCCGTTGTCCATTGGCAATATAGGTGACTGGTAGCGCATTTTGTACTACAACACTGATAAATTCGCCCAAGCTTAACGACTCATCCAACTTAGTCATAATGCATCCTGATAACGGGATGCGTCTAAAGTGGTCTAACGTTTCTTGCAACACTTGACGCTGCGCTGTCGCCGGTAGCACCAAGTAGCTATGTATTACTTCTCCGCTCTCCTGCATCAGCGTATCGAGCTGTTCGGAAAGCCTAACGTCTCGCTGCCCCATACCTGCGGTATCAATTAGCACTAATCGTCTGTTTCTTAACTGATATAGTACATCGGCAAGTTCTTCAGAATCTTTAGCAACTCTGACGGGACATCCCATAATTCTGCCATAAATGGATAATTGCTCATGAGCACCAATTCGGTAGGTGTCCGTTGTGACTAGCGCTACATTGTCAGAGCCATATTCCATGGCAGCTCTTGCCGCTAGCTTAGCCACCGTCGTCGTTTTACCAACCCCTGTAGGCCCAAGTAACGCGACTATCCCACCTTTGCGCAGAATATCTTGCTTGCTCACTACGATTTGATCTGAGACTAAAGACAATAACGCTTTCCATGCTTTTTGAGGAGGCGTATCTTCTGGGATATAACAAGCAAGCTGGTCGGAAAGCTCTGGGGACAGACCCATTCTTTCTAATCGTTTGATTAGCATGGCTCGAAGTGGCTCTCGTCGCTCAACTTCTTGCCACATTAAACCGGACACCTGATGTTCAAGAAGACGACGGATAGATGACATATCTTCCTTCATCGCTTCGAGCTCTTCACCGATTTTAGCGTCACGTGGATTGGAGCCTCGGCGCGGTGCATCTGAGCTATTTTCAGCCAATTGATGACGTCCTGTGGAAAGTAGGCTCGAACGATTATCACGAGTGTCAAAATCTGAGCGATTTTCTTGCGCGTATTGATATCGGTCGCTGTTTTGATAGCCATCACTGACCGACTTGGTTCGCTCCGACTGTCTTTCTAACAAAGCGGAAAGAGAATCTGGCGGTGTCGATGCGCTTTTACTCGCGTTGCTGTCAGCACCACGATAATTCTTAAGCATATTGGCAAATCGATCGGTGACCGACGGTGTGCTTGCTGAACTTTTTTGATTGAGATTCACAACGTCATCCTTGAGGTTGCGTCCACTGTTCTGGCTTCTACCATCAGCATAACGGTCATTGGTCTGGCGACCACCGTCATAGCCGCTTTGTGGACGTGTTGGCGCCGCCAATGCGTTGCTTTGCATCTGACGTGGTTCCGATGATGAACTATCACCATCGACGGCAGCAACGATTTCTACCCCACCCGCCACTTTTTTATTGGACATGATCACTGCTTCAGCACCAAGTTCTTCTTTCACTTGGAGCAGTGCCTGACGCATATCTCTGGCAAAAAATCGTTTAATTTTCAACTGTTACATCCATTTTCCATCCAAACCGCTAATTACCAACGGCTTGCACAATTCTGATTTGTTTCTCATCTGGAATTTCTTGGTAAGACAATACACGTAAGTTTGGAATGGTATTTTTCACAAACTTCGCCAATGTCGAACGTAATACCCCTGATGTCAGCAGCACTGCTGCCTCACCTTTTAGCTCTTGCTCTTGTGTCGCTTGAGTTAGCGATGCTTGCAGTCGTTCGGCTAATCCAGGTTCAATTCCGGTTGATTCACCACCGGAAGCTTGCATTGTTTGATGCAATATTTGTTCCAGCTCAGGAATAAGAGTAATTACTGGCAATTCTGGCTCTATTCCATTGATTTCCTGAACAATTAGTCGTTTCAACGCTATCCGAACTGCTGCTGTTAAAACGTCAGGTTCTTGACTCTTACCGGAATACTCGGCCAAAGTTTGCACAATAGTTCGAATATCTCTGATTGGTATGGCTTCATGTAGCAAGTTTTGCAGGACTTTCACCACAGTTCCCAAAGGCAATTGTTCTGGTACAAAATCTTCGACCAGTTTTGGCGCACTGCGTCCCAGCATTTCAAGAAGGTTTTGCACTTCTTCGTGCCCAAGCAATTGCGCCGCATTGTTGGTCAGCAGTTGACTTAAGTGAGTTGCCAACACGGTAGATGAATCCACAACGGTATAGCCTAGTGCTTGAGCATGCTCTCGCTGTGCTTCCTGAATCCAGACCGCCTCAAGTCCAAATGCTGGATCGATAGTTTGTTCTCCATCGATCAAGCCATAAACTTGTCCTGGGTTTATGGCTAACTCTTGGTCAGGGCGAATTTCCGCTTCACCCACCGCGACACCCATCAACGTGATTCGATAGGAATTTGGTGTTAGCTCTAGGTTATCTCGAATATGAACAGCAGGAATGAGGAAGCCAAAGTCTTGTGACAGCTTTTTACGAACTCCTTTAACACGCTCGAGTAATTCACCACCTTGGTCTCGGTCAACAAGTGGTATCAATCGATAACCCACTTCCAAGCCAATAACATCCACAGGGTGCACATCATCCCAAGACAGTTCTTTGGGTGTTGACGAGGTTTCGTTGCTGCTGATCTCAGCAGGAAGATTCTTCTGTTCCTCTTTCTTAGCTTGTTTTCTGTGTAACCAGTAAGCGCCTAAGCCCGCGATCAATGCCAGCATCAAGAAAGCAAAATGAGGCATGCCAGGCACAATACCCATCACGCCTAGGATCCCCGCCGTAATGGTTAGAGCTTTTGGATTATCAAACAGTTGGAAAACAACCTGTTGGCCCATATCCTCGTCAGTATTTTGACGGGTTACCATGATTGCCGCAGCTATAGAGAGGAGAAGTGATGGAATCTGTGCTACGAGACCATCACCAATGGTCAATAGCGTGTAGATTTGGATGGCTTCACCAAAACTGAGTGAGTACTGCATCATACCAATACTCAAGCCACCAACAATGTTTAAGAACAGAATCAGAATACCGGCGATGGCATCGCCTTTGACGAACTTTGATGCACCATCCATCGAACCGTAGAAATCCGCTTCTTTGGTTACTTCAAATCGACGCGTCCTAGCCTGCTCTTGATCAATAAGACCGGCGTTTAAGTCTGCATCGATGGCCATTTGCTTACCTGGCAAGGCATCCAAAGTAAAGCGAGCACTGACTTCAGAGATTCGCCCCGCACCTTTGGTAACCACCATAAAGTTAATGATCATCAAAATCATAAACACGACTAAACCAACCGCGTAGTTACCGCCAATCACTACGTTACCAAAGGCTTCAATAACGTTACCCGCTGCACCACTTCCCTCGTGACCATACAGTAACACCACTCGAGTCGAAGCAACGTTTAGTGCCAAACGCAGCAAAGTAGCGATGAGCAACACCGTCGGAAAAGCAGCAAAGTCGAGAGGACGACGGGTATAAACCGACACCAATAGCACCACCATCGCTAACGCGATGTTGAAGGTAAAAAACAGGTCGAGAAGAAATGCCGGGATCGGCAGTACGATCATCGCAAGCGCTGCGAGAACCATCACTGGCGCACCAATCGCAGGTAATGCACGACGAGGAATCGTCGGTAACCTGTCGGCAAAAGGTAAAGTTAACTTCATGTACTACATCACTGCACTACCACTCTATATTAAGCGGCGTATTGTTTTTCCTATAATGACTTGAGAAAAAGCAAGAATTAAGCCAAGAAAGGCGTCATTATTTTGACACCAATGCCGAAAATTGGGCTAGTAGCGCATATCTTTAGGAATACTGATTTGGTCGTTTTGCAATGTCGGCCGTTGTCCGCCTTTTTTACGGTATTGTTTTAGCTGATACACATACGCCAATATCTGAGCAACCGCGGCAAACAAACCATCTGGAATCTCCTGTTCCAGTTCTGTTGTATGATAAAGAGAACGCGCTAGCGGAGGCGAAGGAATGACATAGATGCTGTGCTCTCTAGCCACTTCTCGTATCTTGAGTGCCATGTGATCGATACCCTTCGCAACCACAACTGGCGCTTTGTCTTGTCCTTGTTTATAGCGCAGCGCTACAGAGAAGTGCTCCGGGTTGGTAATAATAACGTCGGCCTGCGGCACTTCTGCCATCATTCTTCGCTGGGCGGCTTCTCTTTGTAACATTCGAATCCGTCCCTTCACCTCGGGTTTACCTTCGGTATCTTTAAACTCATCTTTGACTTCTTGCTTGGTCATTTTAAGTTGATTCGCATGCTGCCAAATCTGGAATGGAATATCGATGGCGACCACAATTAAAAGTGTCGCACTAATCAACAAGATAAAGTTAAGTAAAATATCAAGCGCGTGAAAAATGTTTTGTGGAAAGACTTCCATACTAAGCTGGAACAAGTCCGCCCTGGAGGCGTTAACCAGATAGAACGCCATCCCCGCCACCAGCGTTACCTTTAAAATCGACTTGATCAGCTCGACCCAGCTTTGCATTCCGACCATGCGTTTAAGGCCACTAAGCGGGTTCATTTTAGATAACTTCGGCATGGCCGCTTCTGCGGAAAAATTAATACCGCCAACACCAGCAGCGCCGATTAGCGCCGCAACAAATAAAACAAACAGGATAAGCAGAAGTGGGAGCAGTAGACTAGAAAGTGCACCAAGCGCCACATCAAACAGTTTGGTTGAATCGTAGATTTCCTCTCGGCTCAAGTCGAACAGCCTAGACATAGAACCAAACAAAGCGCGCGCGAGCCCTTCGCCAAACATCATAAGCGAAAGCGCACCTACAATAAGCACAGAGACGGACGCTAACTCTTTCGAACGTGCCACCTGCCCCTTTTCACGAGCTTGTTTAAGCCGCTGGGGTGTGGCGTCTTCGGTGCGTTCTTGGCCATCTGATTCTGCCATCGTCAGCCTCCTACTCGCTTAACAGTTCAGGTCGATCAAGCGACATACCTGACCTTCCACTTCGAGCCAATACAATTGGTAGTGACTGTACAGGCCAGCCATGATGTACCAACAAATCATCAAACCAATCAACAATGCAAAGGCAAAACCAAGAGAGAAAATATTCAACTGCGGTGCCGCACGAGTCATCACACCAAACGACAAGTTCACTGTTAATAGAGCGATAATCCCGGCTAAGGCCATACTCAACGCAGTTTGAAACATAATACTCAACCAACCAGCCATCTCGCGAAAGTCAGCGCTCGAAAGATGCCCAGACCCAATAGGCAGCGTCTTAAAGCTCATCACCACCAGTTGAATCATTTTCAAATGACCATCCGTTGCCAAAAAAAACATCGTGGCAAGGAACATAAACAGCTGACCAAGCAAAGGAGTATTTTGACCATTTGCCGGGTCGACCATAGAAGCAAAACCCAGACTCGATTGCATACCGAGGATCTGACCTAGCATAACAAATGTCTGAATCATGAAGACAGTCGTCATCCCCATCGCAGTGCCAATCAGTATCTGTTCTGCGACGGTAAGAAAGCCTTGGAAAGAAAACAACTCGATAGTTTGCGGAACGGCAGGGATAGAAGGCATGACAGCCAGTGTCAGCGCTAACCCCAAAAACAATCGAATTCTAGGTGACACAAAGTTGGCTCCCGTTACCGACATCACCATCAACATGGCGGAAATACGGACGTAAGGCCAAAAGTAATTACTGATCCATTCGAGTACAGCGCTGGTAGGGTACTCCATAACGTTATTACCAGAGTACCTGTGGCAGTCTCTCTATAATTTCATAGAAAAACTCCATCATCATCTGAGTACCCCAGTGAGCAAAGCCAATCAACGCCAATATGGTGACTATCAATCTTGGTAGGAAACTCAACGTCTGTTCGTTGATAGACGTAGCAGCTTGGAAAATTGCCACCACTAAACCGACAAGGAGACTTGGCACTACAATGGCGCAGACGAGGATCAACACCATCCATAATGCGTCTCTAAACAGTTCAACAAATACCTCTGGAGTCATCGATTATCTCCAGCTACAAGGCAAAACTGCCGGCCAACGTGGACAGTATTAAGTTCCATCCATCCACCAACACGAACAACATCAATTTGAATGGTAGCGATACGATCATTGGCGACAACATCATCATACCCATCGCCATTAGTATCGACGCTACTACCAAGTCGATAATTAAAAATGGTAAGAACAACATAAAGCCGATCTGAAATGCTGTTTTCAACTCTGAAGTAATGAATGCCGGAATCAATACCGCCATTGACACATCTTCTGGGTTTTGTGCCGTCGAACCGGACATTTCAACAAACGTTTCCAAATCTTTTACTCGCGTCTGCTTCAGCATGAAGGATTTCATCGGACCTTGTGCTTGATCAAACGCTTCTTTTGCCGTGATTTGTTCATTCAAGTAGGGTTGAATTGCTTGGTCATTCACCTGATTCAATACCGGTGACATGATGAAAAACGTCAAGAAGATCGCGATACCAATAATCACCTGATTAGATGGAGTTTGTTGCAGACCCATCGCTTGTCGTAGTATCGACATCACAACCACGATACGGGTAAATGAAGTCATCAAAATAACCATGGCAGGCAAAAAGCCCAACATCGTCATCAGTGCCAAAATCTGCAAGTTTACTGAGTAGTCTTCGCTGCCATCAGGATTGGTTTTCATGGTGAACGCCGGAATACCAGGCCCAGTACCAAACGAGCTTGAGGTGGCGCTGCCCCCTGCCCCGCGGTCATTCTGCATAGCGGTGACAGTTACACCCGTATCTAACGCAGCATTACTCGGTACTGGTGTCGCTACCGCCTCTTCTGCCCATGACAGCGGCGCAAGAAGCAACGTCAAACAGATAAAAATCAGTCGAGTTAAGTTAGTCATGGGAATTCGGTTTCTTCATCAATTTCGATAGCTGCGCAGCAAACGCAGGTTGAGCTGTGTCGGCTTCCTCTAGTGGTGTCTCCAGCTTTGAAATGAGCTGAATCGACTGCGAGGTAATGCCCACCAAAAACTGCTCTTCGCCCGCCTGCACTATAGCAATACGTTCTTTTGTCCCGACCGGAATTTGCCTAACAATCTTAAGCCCTTGCTGATTGACCAACGAGGGCACTTTCATGCGTTTTAACACCCATGCCAAACCAAGAATTATTAGAATGACTAACACTAAAGAACCTAGCGTAGTCGCTAGGTCAAATGGAGAGCCAGAAGCGCTTAGTGGAGCATTCTCTTGAGAGGCAACCGCCGTCGAAGCCCCTCCCACTGAAGCTGCCACTAGCAGAACTTTAGACAAAAGCTTTATCGCCATATTAACGTAACTTCTTAATTCGCTCGGTTTGACTGATGACATCCGTCAAACGAATACCAAACTTGTCGTTTACTACAACCACTTCACCATGGGCAATCAAGGTACCATTCACCATGACATCAAGTGATTCACCGGCAATACGGTCTAATTCCACCACCGAACCTTGGTTCAGTTGTAGTAGGTTGCGGATACTAATTTGTGAACGGCCAACTTCCATAGAGATGGTCACTGGAATATCCATAATCGTATCCAGTTTACGACGCTCATCCTCTGAAATCGGCGCTGGCGAGTCTTGCAGTTCGTCCAGTGGTGCGGCGAGTACTTCATCCACATCAATTTCGGGTGCCATTGGATCTTCACCCAAAGCGGCTGCCCATTCGTCTGCAAGTTTTTGGTCGTCACTAATCGTCATTATTTATATCTACTCTGGTTATTCTTCGTCTGCGTCTTCCACATGTTCCAACTCAGCCATAATATCCTTACCAAGGAAAGCTAAGTCGGTTTTCACTACATCTGGGCGTCTTATTTTTTCGGAAATTTGTACGGCAACTTTCTCGCCAGTTCGTCCCATCTTCACTCTGAACGTCGGCAATTCCTCGACAAACATGGTGGCATTTTCCGGCATATCGATAGGAATGATATCTCCGGCTTGCAACTCCATAAGATCGCGAAGTGATACGTCTTTTTCTAACAGGTTTACACGGAAGTTCACCGGAACATCCATGATTTCTTCACGCAAGGCACTACTCCAACGGACATCGGTTTCCATCTTATCCGACTGGACACCTGCATCGAGTAATTCGCGAATAGGCTCTACCATAGAGTACGGCATCACTACGTGGAAATCACCACCACCGCCATCCACTTCGATATGGAACGAGCTGACCACAATAACTTCGGTTGGGCTGACAATATTCGCCATGCTAGGGTTCACTTCTGAGTCCAAATACTCAAACTCAACCCCCATAACTGGCGACCACGCTTCCTTATAGTCTTCGAAAACGGTTTTCATCAACAACTGAATGATACGGCGCTCTGTTGGGGTAAATTCTCGACCCTCAATCTTGGCATGAAAACGGCCGTCGCCACCAAAGAAGTTCTCTACCAAAATAAAGACCAAACGAGCTTCCATAGTAATGAGAGCGGTCCCTTTTAGCGGTCTAAAACGTACCATGTTCAAGCTCGTTGGCACGTATAAGGTGTTTTGGTACTCACCAAACTTCATCATCTGAACGCCGTTAATCGACACTTCAGCGGTTTTTCGCAACATATTGAATAAGCTGATTCGCATATGGCGCGCAAAACGTTCATTGATAAGCTCGAGCGTAGGCATTCGACCACGAACAATGCGGTCTTGCGACGAGAAGTCAAAATGCACCACATCATTGGGGTCTTGATCTAACTCATCTTCAACTTCATCGACATCGTCTACTCCATGGAGAAGCGCATCAATTTCGTCTTGGCTTAATAAATCGGTCACACAATACCTACTGGATTACAAAATCGGTAAATAACACTCTTTCGACTACAGGCTTACCGACAACCTGAGACAAACTGGCTTGAACATCCGCGGTAGCTTGGTCACGTAATTCAACGCGGCCATTCGTGCTGCGTAGTTGCTCAACCGTCGCCGACGCAAACGTCGACAGCAATGTACTTTCAATTAAAGGGGAGTGATAACGCGCCACTTCTTCGTTATCTAGGCCGCGCACCATAAGCTGTGCTTTGATCTGAACAACACGATCGCGTTGTTTACCAGTGGCATTAAAGATAAATGGTTGGGCGATATTCACATACGAGATTGGGTCGACTGTCACCGCTGCTGCGCCGCTTTGTGCCACTGGTGCACTTACTGACGTCTCTTCAGAGCCAAGCAACCAATAGGCAACACTACCAGCAGCCAGCAATAGCACCAACGCCGCGATAATTATGAACAACAGTTTTTTGTTGTTCTTAGGTTGTTCTAAAGTCTCTTCTGCCATTGTGTTCTTCTATTTTCCATGAGATTACTCGCCTTAGGCGTAGTAACTAATACCATCTTTTTTATTGGCAACATTCACGTTCAAGCTTACGCTTTCTTCAGTATCATCGACACCATGATTCGACTGACTACCAGACTGAGAGCCAGAGCCACTAGACTCGTGAGAAGCATGACGTTGTTGCTGACCTTGACTCTGTTGCTGAACCGACGAATCCGCCAGTTGAATCCCTTGTTGAGACAGCATTTCACGAAGCCTTGGCATCGCTTGATCAACCATATCGCGCGTTTGTTGGTTTTGAACCGTAAAATGCACCGTTGCAGAATCATTATTTAAACTCATGCGAATTTGCATTCGACCTAAGTCTGGTGGATCTAAACGAATATCCACATGCTTCAAGTTTTTCGCCATCATCATTTGAACGCGCTCTGCCACTTGGTCACTCGCGTTCTCTTTAGTGAGTACCAAAGGCGACTGTACGTTTGCAGGTGCTTGTGATTGCTCAGCTCGCAGTTGATTAGCAGTCACGCCTGCAGCTGCATGCGTTATGCCGGCAGAGCCGTCATTTGCTTGTCCAAGGCCAGCTGCTCCTTTTTGTTTTTGCACGCCAGCTAAACTCGCACTGCCCGAGGTTAACGATGGATTATTGGCACTGTTACTTGTTTTGGCCGCATTAGCTGCTAATACACTCGCAGTCATCGCGCCTTCTGAGCCAGCTTGACTTGCACTATGTAATGGCACTGCTGTTGCGTGCGTCGCCGACGTCGCCATAGCGGCACTTTGACTCGTACTCGAATGCAGCTTATCTGCAGTAAAAGCCGTCGCTGCTAGAGTTTTGGCGTCCAATTTGCTGCCATGCTCTGCATCAGGCTTAGACCAGGCAATCTGGTTTTGTATGCTAGCTTTTGTGTCCCCATCAACCGTGGTTGTTTTCGCTTCTTGGCCAGACGTTAAATGTGCTGCCGCTCCTGCAGCGACCGCCTTAGATGTATTCGACCCTTCGAGGTTATTGCTAGAAACCGAAGCACTACCTTGTGTAGGGTTATGTGACGTAGACCCACTTTGCGAAGGATTACCCTGAGACGCTGAAAGTGCCACGACTCCAGCCGCCATTTCTTCTGCGGTAGCGTCATTGGTAACTCCATCAGCAGCGAGAGCATTTTTGCTTTGTTTCTCTAATGACGAGCCGTCGCCACTCATTGATGCTACGCTTCCATCGACTTGATTCGTCGTTTGAGTGCTTTGAGCGTTTACAGTCGCAGCCCCTAATATCGCGGCTCCTGCTAATTTGGCTTCATCTTGAGACTCAACTGACGTTGATTTGGGTTTTAACGCACTATTCGATTCATCTAAACGATTGAGCAATTCAGCACTGTCATTCACGGTTTTTTTGGCTTCGACACCACTGCCTTGAGAATCCGAGCGAAGCGTCTCATCGCTAACAGCTATAGCACCTCCGGTCGCCGCCATTTTTTTGACGCCCTTATCTTCCGCGCCCTCCGCATCTTCATCACTCGCCTGACTCTTTACTACCGTTGAGGCGTCTTGTGAAGACTTAGTGGTCTCAGTAGCTTTTCCTACCTCACCACTTACTTCAGCACCATCTTCCAATAAAGCGCCCGTCGAATTCGACGTCACCTTATCTCCTAGCTTTTTTCCTTCAACCTTTTGGTTTTCCTCAGTATTTTCTGAAGAAATTGCGCTTTTAAGCTTATCAAAAAAGCCCTGTTCTTCCGCGTTATCGACGGAATCGACCAAGGTGGTTTTGTCACTAGACTTAGCATTTGGTGTCGCTGAAATACTGTTGTTAGTAATTGCCAGACTCATTCCATTAAGGCCCGTAAAGAAGAGTTAAATACGCTAGGTGGCAAAATGCCGCCGCTTACAGTTATGTCATCTAACGATGCAAAATTTGTACCGAAGCGTAAATTTTACTTAAGGATAGGGTTAACGAGCAGAGCGACGACGAGCGAAAAGCAGATTAGAAAACTCATCCATCTGCTTTTGCTCAAGCTTTTGTTCTTGCAGTTGTTTCTCTGTGGCTTTTTTATCGATAAGCCACTCATAGGAACGACGTTGTTTACGAGTGTTGTGCCAGTAGTCTTGGCAGTCTTCGACCTGTTGTTTGAAGTGACTTTCTGCGGATTTTTGCTTGGTTAACGTCTCATCTAGCTGTGTCAAAAAACGATTTAGGTGACCATACTCACTCGCCGTCAGTCCTCCTTTACCACGCTCTACAAGCTGGTTACAGTAATCCAGGCGATACTGCTCAATTTGCCTTACTTGGTTGTAATAGTCTTCGAGCTCTGATAGTGCTTTGTTGAGAGCTAACACCGCTTGTTGCTCGCTGTCTTTGGCTTGTTCTAGAAGAAAATCGAGAGCATTATCCATAACCGAATCAGTTTACCTGCAACAGTTGCTTGAGCATACCCAAACACATATCGTATGGCACAGTTTCACGCATACTTTGTTGTAAATACTGGTCAAGTTTAGGTTTGAGCGTAAAGGCGCTATCAATAGCAGGGTCGGTTCCAGGTTTGTAAGCACCGATGGAGACCAGATCTTGATTTTTGCGGCAAACCGATAGCACCTGCCTAACAGCTTTAGACATTAGTACATGTTGATCATCGGTAATTTGTGGCATGACACGACTCACCGATTTTTCTACATCAATGGCCGGATAGTGACCAGCATCTGCCATTTCACGAGACAGCACGATATGACCATCCAAAATCGCCCTCGCCGCATCAGCGATAGGATCTTGTAAGTCATCCCCTTCGGTAAGCACAGTGAAGAACGCAGTAATGGAGCCTTGATTCACATCGCCGTTGCCCGCACGCTCAACTAAAGCAGGGAGCTTGGCAAAGACCGACGGCGGATAACCTTTGGTCGCAGGTGGCTCACCTACTGAAAGCGCAATCTCACGCTGCGCCTGCGCAAAACGAGTTAACGAGTCCATTAGGAGTAAGACATCAAGCCCTTGATCACGGAAGTACTCAGCAATGGTTAAAGCGGTTTGACAGCCTTTCAAACGCATAAGTGGTGACGCATCAGCCGGTGCTGCAACGACCACCGAACGCTCACGACCCGATGTCCCTAGAATCTCTTCGATAAATTCTTTAACTTCTCGGCCACGTTCACCAATCAGTCCCACCACAACCACTTGTGCCGTTGTACCACGGGTCATCATACCTAGCGTGACCGACTTACCAACACCTGAACCTGCAAAAAGACCAATACGCTGGCCTTTGCCAACGGTCAGTAAGCCATTAATGGCTTTAAGGCCAACATCAAGTGGTTCGGAAATAGGTTTGCGTGCTAGTGGGTTGATAGGCTCTGCATTGAACGACGCGCGTTTATCTGTATAGATTTCACCCAGTCCATCAAGTGGGTTCCCCACGCCATCAATAACTCGACCGAGTAGTTCCATTCCCACTGGAAGTCCAGCATCAGAAGTCATTGGCGTTACCCGAGCGCCAGGAAGCACACCGGTAATCTGTTCACTTGGCATCAGGTACAAATGTTCACCGGAGAAACCTACCACTTCAGCGTCCATTTCGCCGTGCATGGTTTCCACTTTACACACACTACCAATGGGCGCTTTGCAACCGACGGCTTCGAGCGTTAATCCAACAACACGAACCAATTTGCCAGACGCAATCGCGCGAGACTTATGCCCTTCAATTTTGTAATTGGCCAGTCGCTCGGCAAGTGCTTGCATCACTCGCCTCCCTGATGGCGATTGGTCCCACAAAAACTTTGTAATACGCTTTTCACGCGCTCTTCGAGTTTGTAACTCACGCTCGATTCACCCGCTTCGATAAATACATCACCACGATTGAGTGACGGTTCAATAACAAGCGTCCAATTGCGAATATCAAGCTCTTCATCACCATAAGCGGCACGGATAATATCAACATCAGCCGGATGAAGTTTTAACGTAATTGCATGACCCACAATCGGTAACGCGTCGACCGATTGCTTAACGGTATCGAGAATGACTTGCGAATTGGTTTGTACCTCAACATGCACCACTTCCTTAGTCAACGCGAGCACCATGTCGACCAATTGTTTTTCAACTTGGTTGTTCATTAGCTCTAACGGTTGAGCAAATTGGTTCGCCATGTTCATGAAGACTTCAACCTGCTGCTTAATGTACTCTTCACCCGCAGCAACGCCTTCCGCTTTGCCTAACTCAAGTCCCTCTGCATGTCCTGCTTGAGTCCCCTCGTCCTTGCCTTTGTCGTAGCCTTGCTTAAAACCGGCTTCTTGGCCTTGGAACAAGCCCTCTTGATAAGCACCTTGTTTGATCTGCTCAATCTGTTCTTCAGTGAGCATCAGAGGCTCTTCTTCAGCTGGTGCTTCTTCTAGAGGAGCCCAGCCAGGATCGTAGTTCAGCGCAGTTTCTTTGGCATGTTGATTAGTTTGAGAGGTGTAATCTGGTAACCCCCAAGAATGAGCAGACTCTATGGTATTGTCTTCTGACGGACGCAAAAAGCCACGTTTTCTATCTCCAGACATCAAGCCTTCCCTTTTATTCTTCAGAAAGTGTTCTAAGTGAATATGTTATGAATTTTTATAGGAACTCATCTGCGCCACCAGAAAGCATCAGCTCACCGTTGTCCGCCATTCGTCTAGCAATCGTGAGAATTTCTTTCTGTGCCGTTTCTACATCAGCAACACGTACTGGCGGCATTGCCTCAATATCTTCACGCATCATGTCAGCAGCACGTTTCGACATGTTGTCGAAAATCTTCTCTTTAAGCGCATCATCGGCTCCTTTAAGAGCACGTTGCAACACATCTTGCGGCACATCTCTAAGCAGCTTTTGGATACCTTGGTCGTCCACTTCGATAAGGTTCTCGAATACAAACATAAGATCTTGAATCTGAGTCGCCATATCTTCGTCTTGGTCGCGAATTTGATCCATAAGAATCCCTTCGACGTTGTTGTCGAGGTAGTTCATGATCTCCGCTGCCGCCTTCAGGCCGCCAATTTTCGCCGCTTGAGCTCCTGCTTGGCCTGCGAACTGCTTCTCCATGATCTCGTTCAGTTCTGCTAAAGCAGACGGCTGAACTTCTTCCAAGTTCGCAATACGCATCATCAAATCAAGACGAACTCTCTCAGGGAACTGAGAAAGAATTTCTGCCGATTGATCAGCTTCCAAGTAAGAAAGTACGATCGTTTGAATTTGTGGGTGTTCGTTGACAATGATGCTGGCAACTTGACGTGGGTCCATCCATTTCAATGAATCCAAACCTTTGGAGCCCGTGCCCAGAAGGATTTGGTCCACAAGGTTGTTGGCTTTATCTTCACCTAGCGCAGCTACCAAAGTATTGCGCATGAAGTCTTCACTACCCATACCAATATTGGTGTACTTTTGGATATCTTCTAAGAAGGCGCGGTGAACCGCCCCCACTTTATCTTGGCTCAGATCGCTGGCTTTCGCCATAGCACTACCTACACGCTGAACTTGTTTAGGTTCAAGATGACGAATGATGCTGGCCGCGTCGGATTCATTCAAACTGAGTAGCAAAATAGCCGCTTTTTCATCTCCACCAATGCTAGAAATGTCGACACTGGTTTCTGCAAGTTGGCCGCCATTTGCTGCCACGATCTCATTTGCCATTAGTTTTCAGCCATCCAATTTTTAACAACTTGTGCAGCTAGTTCTGGTTCGTTCGCCACCAGCGCTCGCACTGCTTTAAGCACATCTTCATCTTTGTGTAGGTTTGGTAGGTCAATACCGGTACTAAACTCGAACAACTCACTGCCGTCAATATCAGTACCGATCAAGCTGGTTTCACCATCAGCGCCAAGCGGCAGACCATCTGGACCGTAAAGCTGGTCGTCGTCTTCCTGAGCTGCCGGGTTAAGCAGTTTCTTCATTGCC
The DNA here is from genome assembly GCF_001639065.2 of Vibrio barjaei. Taxonomy (GTDB): domain Bacteria; phylum Pseudomonadota; class Gammaproteobacteria; order Enterobacterales; family Vibrionaceae; genus Vibrio; species Vibrio barjaei. The sequence continues at coordinate 11,100 of NZ_LQXO02000026.1, read as the reverse complement.
GGTCTAATTAGAACAAAGACCACAACGATGATCACCAAGGCACTCGCAAACCAGCGAATCCAATCATTGAAATTAGGGTGCTCCCAGATTGGTACATCTGGTAATAGATCCGCGGCAGGCTCTTCAAACGTCATACTCAAGACATTGAGTAAATCACCACGGTTTTCATTAAAACCAACGGCACCGATAAGTACTTGTCGAATTGCAGCCAGTTCACTCTCTGAACGCGGCTGATAGGTGACCTCGCCCGTATCTGGGTCCACGCTTGAACGGTTTTTGATTGCAACCGCAACGGTCTGGCGATTTACCACACCACTTTGTTTGCGCTCATGACTAATCGTGGTATCGAGTTCAAAGTTACGTGTCGCTTCTTTGTGAACTGAACCCTGCCCCATGATTGAACCATCTTTCATTTGCGCGACATCGGTAGGAATAGAAGCATCAGCAGGTGGCTGGTTGCTAAGTGCACCCGGTACACCGGCCACAACATTGCCGTTGTTGTAGTCTTCTAAGGTGTATTCACTTCGAGTTGCTGGCGTATTTGGGTCAAAGCGCTTGCGCGTTTGCTCAACGGCGCTAAAGTCGAGTTCAATATCAACTTGCGCGGTGTAGTTACCTAAACCAAGAATCGGAATCAATACCGAATCAATTTTCTCACGTAGCGTTTGCTCTTGATTTCGCTCTAGTTCTTGCTCTTTTCGACGCGCCATAGAAGCGGCATCTTGAGAGCCCGAACTCAATAGGCGACCATGCTGATCAGTAACGGTAATACGTGATGGCTTCATGCCCGGTACCGCACTCGCCACCATATCCACAACGGAGTCGACTTCTTGCTGCCTTAATACAGCGCCTGTGGCTAGGGTGAGAAAGACTGAAGCGGATGCCTCTTGATTATGGCGAACAAAAACACTTTGTTTTGGCAGTGCCAAAAGCACACGAGCGGTGCGCACTTGCTTCATCTGCTCGATAGCTTTGCCTAATTGCCTTTCGCGGCTTAGCTTAAGACGTTCTTGTTCAAGACGCTGAGAAACACCAAATCCCATATCCTGCATCAGGATATCGTCTCCGGTGTTTGATGCCCGATTTATTCCTGCACGCACCATATCAAGTTTGAGGTTATTGTATTCACTCGCAGGAACACTCAACGCATTACCTTCTAACTTGTATTGCACTTTCTTTTGGTCAAGATAATCAAGAACTGGAATAAGCTCTTCGGTCTCATATACGCCTAACGGGCGCATCTCTGGCTCTTTAACCCAGAAGAACAACATCACGATGAGCGCCACACAAATAGAGATAGACAGCACTAGCACGATTTGTCTGAGAAGATCGAGATCGCCTACGGCTAAGTCAAACTTAGAGCTGCTTTTCTCGTTGATGTCTGGATTTTGACTTTCTGCGGCGATGTCTGAGCTCGTCACCATTGCGGTATCTGAACCACTATCCATTAACGCTACGTCTGTCGAATGATTTTCTTGAGCCACTACTTTTTACTACCTAGATTAAACGGGCATATTCATGAGTTCTTTATAAGCTTCTACAAGCTTATTTCTCACTTGAATGGTTGCTTCAAAGGCGACGCTAGACTTATTTCGAGCGATCATGACATCAGAAAGAGATACGTCTGCATCCCCTCGGTCAAAACGCATTTGCAGATCACCGGATGATTTTTGCAGACCATTCACGTTATTCACCGCTTGAGAAAGCATGTCGCCAAAGTTAGCACCAACCTGGTGGGCGTTTGCTGCAGGCTTTGAGTTGGCCGCTTCCAACATCATGGTCTGCATTTCATTGTGTAATCCGTCTACTTTCATGCTTTATCAATCGCCGTCAATCTTTTGACAGTGTCCTTACAATATCTTGATTCTTTCCTGAAAATTGCAAAAATTATGCCATGGTTTAAACCTAAAGTGTTAGCTCTAAACCAACACTAAAGGTCACATCTTAGCTCGGGATCTCAATACCAGCATCGCGCATCTTTGCTAACTTATAGCGCAAGGTTCGTGGGCTAATACCAAGTTTCTCCGCCATTTCTTTACGGCGACCTTCGCACTCTTTGAGCGTCTCCAGAATAATTGAAAACTCTTGGTCACGAAGTTCACCGCCCAGGCCTTCACTTGATGCTGCGCTGCGGCCCATCATATCACTTGAAACCTGAGCAACAGGAGCAATCTCCGGTGCAACTTGTTCAGGGCTCGACACTACTTGTTGTAAGCTCGACGCATCTTGCCAGTCCACACCTTCTAATAAAATATGCTCAGCGGAAATAGTCGACTCGTCACATAAGATCAAAGCGCGTTGCACTACATTATCTAGCTCGCGAACGTTACCCGGCCAAGGGTAGCTCATGAGTTTTGCTAACGCTGACTGACCAAATTCTGGTACTGGCATTCCCAATTTCTTACAGTGGCGCTCGGTTAAATGACGAGCGAGAGGCGCGATATCTCCAGGTCGCTCACATAGAGCTGGCCACGCAATTGGGAACACATTTAAACGATAATATAAGTCTTCACGGAAGTTACCTTCCTGAACATATTGTTTAAGATCGCGGTTACTGGTCGCCAATACACGAACGTCTAGCGCAATGCTTTTACGACTGCCTAAACGTTCCACCTCACGCTCTTGTAGTACTCGAAGTAATTTAGCTTGAAGGTTTAAGTCCATTTCACTGATTTCATCAAGCAGGATGGTGCCACCTTGAGCTTGTTCAAATTTGCCCGGACAAGCTTGAATAGCACCTGTAAACGCCCCTTTCTCATAGCCAAATAGGGTCGCTTCTAACATGTTGTCAGGAATCGCCGCACAGTTGATTGCAACAAAAGGGCCATCCGCACGTAGCGATTTGTTATGGATATAGCGTGACATGACTTCCTTACCTGAGCCACTCGGCCCCAACACCATGACACTGGCGTCAGTCTTAGCAACTTTTTCAGCCAAAGAAAGCAATTGAATACTCTTAGCATCCGCAACGACCGCATCACCATTATCATCTGACTTCACTGGCGCATAACGACTGACCATATTCAACAACACTTCCGGCGCAAAAGGTTTCGCCATGTAATCAATCGCACCTTCCTTCATGGCGGCGACGGCATCTTCAATGTTGGCATAAGCTGTCATTAACAACACAGGTAAATTAGGCCAATGCTGCTTAATATTTCGCAGGAGCGCTAATCCGCCCATACCCGCCATCTGCACATCGGAAACAACAATATCTACCGGCTGAGTTTTGAGTTTCACTAGGGCATCTTCAGCGCAATCGGCTTCGACCCACTCATAACCTGCAAGAGCCAATGTATCGACGAGAGCTTCGCGAAGACCTTCATCATCCTCTACGATAAGTACTTTGCTTTGAGCCATCAGCTTATTCCTTCATTTGTTACTTCTTGAGATGACGTTGCCAATGGCAAACACATGGTAAAACATGCGCCATCATCCTCTTCTGATATCAATTCAAGCCGTCCTTCATGAGCACGGCAAACCATTTGCACTACCGCAAGACCAAGGCCCGTGCCTTGTGAACGAGTAGTAAAAAACGGTTCCATTATTTTCTGTTGCAGTTCAGCAGGCACGCCTGGTCCACTGTCTTGAACAGAGATTTTTAATTCGTTATTAACTGGACGGAAAAACACATCCACTTGCGACCCTTTACCTGCAATTTGCACGGCATTAAGTACAAGGTTACTCAAGGCAGAAGCAACCGCATTGACGTTACCAAGCAGCGCCACTTCTTCTTGCTCTACTTCTAAGCAATAGTCGATGTTGTTGCTTTTTAGTGTGGTCTCAACCATCGGCTGATACTCATCCACCAGCTGTTTTAAGGTGAACGGCTTTATGACCTTATTGTCGCCCCCCTTTGCAAACAACAACATGTCATTGACCTGCTTCTCAAGATCATGGAGCCTGTCGACCAACTTGATTTGAAAGCGTTCACGAGTAGGTTGTGGAAGGTTAGGCGCGCCAAGGTTAGAGGCATACAACATAGCACTGGATAACGGCGTACGAACCTGATGAGCAAGTGAAGCGACCATTCTTCCCAAAGACGATAAACGCTGTAAATCACTGACTCTTGATTGCAACAAGCGCGTCTCAGTCAGGTCGGTAATGAGAATCAACTGTCCGGTTGAAGAAGCAGAAATAGCCAGTCTAACCTTGCGACCATTGCGCAGAGAGACTTCATGACCATCGTCTTCTTTGGGGTCAAAAACGACTTGAATTAGGTGAAACCATTTCTGTCCAACAAGAGGAATATCGAGAATACGGTGCGCTTCTGGGTTCGCTTCCCTGACCACGCCTTGTGTATCCAACAAAATAACACCTGCAGGCATCGCTTCTATCACCTGCTGATATCGTTCTACTTGCGATTCCAAGGAGTCTAAGTGCGAGCTTGATTGCTCATCTTGTTGTGATACGCCCGTTGCCATCTGATCCATTTACGAGATGTTCCTTCTCAAATACGACTCGCAGAAATATGTAGCCCATAAAAGACTTAAGCCCGAAAATGCAAAAAGCATGCCGGGCTTAAGTTCATATATTTCAACAGGTTAGACGCGTCAATAAATTGTCGCCACAAATTAAGTGTGAGTTGAATCACATCGCAAACAACGCCAATCTAGCGGTGTAAGTTATACTTACGCATTTTTTCAACAAGGGTGGTACGACGCATACCAAGCATATCAGCAGCACGAGCAACGATACCTTCTTGAGCATCCAAAGCTTGGCTGATCATATTCACTTCGAGGTCGGCCAGCATTTCCTTCAGGTTAACACCTTCAGGTGGTAACGATTGAGGTGCGTTGTGACTTTCCAGTTCAGCCTCTTCAAAGGTAAAGTTTTCCGCGAATATACTATCGAGCGCATCACGCTCTTGTTCTTCAATCGTCTTGAACGCGTTCATTTCTGGCTGGAATTCAGGGATATCACTATAGCGGTATTTAACCGGAAGGTGATTCACATCCACCAAGCTATTTGGATACAAGATCACCATACGTTCAACAAGGTTGGCAAGTTCACGAACGTTACCCGGCCAATCATGTTCCATTAACGAATTAACGGAACGAGGTGCGAAACAGATAGGTTGCCCCCCTTCTGCTTCCATTCGCGCTAGCAGCTCTTGCAACAACAGAGGAATATCTTCTTTGCGCTCTCGAAGCGATGGCATTTCAATCGGGAAAACGTTCAAGCGATAGAACAAGTCTTCACGGAAGTCACCCTGTTGGATCATACTTTCAAGATCGCGGTGCGTTGCGGCAACAATGCGCACATTGGCTTTAATCACACTACTGCCGCCAACGCGCTCAAACACGCGCTCTTGCAATACGCGCAGTAACTTGACCTGCATCGGCATTGGCATATCACCAATTTCGTCAAGGAATAAGGTACCACCATCAGCAAGCTCAAAACGTCCTTTACGAGAAGTGATCGCCCCCGTAAAGGCGCCTTTCTCATGACCAAACAACTCACTTTCTAGCAAGTCCGGTGGAATCGCGCCACAGTTCACTGGAACAAACGGCCCACTACGACGAGTTGAATGGTAGTGAATGTTGCGAGCAACAACTTCCTTACCCGTGCCGGACTCGCCCAGGATCAACACGTTCGCTTCTGAACCAGAGACTTGTTCAATCAGATGACGGACTTCCTGGATACCAGGGCTTTGTCCAACTAAACTACGAAATAACGTATTTTTACGAAGATTCGACGGAACCTGAACGCCTTTACGCCCCAAAAACTCGCGACAATGGCGCAGTGCATCACTGAGCTGCGGGTAGTTGAGAGGGAGCTCTAACTCGCCAACAAAGTTGGAAAGTGGCTCAACCGCGCCAGTAAATTCACTCGTCACCAGTAAAGGAACATGATTAGACAGCGAAAGCTGCGATAACAAGACTTGAGATAGATTTGGGCTTTCCAAAGCACCTACGATGCAACCCGACCACGTCTGGGACCAATCGATTTGGTTTATGTCAGTAGATGGAATCGCCACACAATGCTCACCAACAAACTCCAAAATGGTGTTTAGATTAGTGCGAATTTGCGGATCATCAGCAATAACAAGAAGTTTAGCTAAGCCTTGCATGAGTCAGGAATTATGCCTTGATCAAAACCAACCACAGTGGCGTCAATTTTTTGTCATTCGTCAATTTTACGCCGAGCTAACAAAAGCCAAAAAACACCTTATAAAATTGACAAGCAATTTATAAAACAAGTGGTTAGATATAAAAAAACGCCATTAGGCTGGGAATGGCGTCTATTCTATTGACATTATTCTGATATAGCAACTTTGTCACGTTGACTTTAAGAGGTTAATTCCGCTTAGATTCCAACTTCTTGTGCTGTTAAGTTGTGGTAATCACTAGGAATTTGATCCCAAGCAGATTTTATCTCTCGTATGATCTCTATCACATCATCAATTGGTTTTGGGTTGTTTTCGTGATTGGCCGTTGTGATTTGAGCAATCATGAATTCATATAACTGATCGAGGTTTTTAGCGATGTCGCCGCCATCATCCATAGACAAGCAACTACGTAGTGCAATAATGATGTCTAAAGCTTTGCCGATACGCTCGCCTTTCACAGGTACATTGCCTTGTTCCATCGCTGCTTTGGCTTGAATCAGTCTTTCTATCGCACCACCCATTAGCATTTGGATAACTTTGTGCGGTGACGCAGCACTCAATTGGCTGTCTACAGATACTTTCTTATATGCTTGTAATGAACCACGCATCACTATCCTCTCAAATAAATTTTTGGTACTGCTGTAGGGACTTTCTACCATGTCGGTACTTTCTGAGTTCCAGTCCCAATTGATCCGTTTTAGTTTGCATCTGGATCGCAATTCGACGTGTCGACTGTTCCACTTGCAGCCACTCATCACTCTGCTTTAGGTTCGGATTCCTTTGGCAAGCGGCTATTAACTTCGTGATTATCTGTTCTCTCTTATCGACCAGAAGGTGAATTTCTTCAGTATCCAGCTCATCATTTTCTAAAACAGATTGTAAACGGTGATCCAAATCACCTAATTGTTTGAATATGCTCAATTAGTAGACCCTACTCTTAACATCAGCTTACCCACCCATCGCGCTCATCATGCCCGCTAATTGCGACTGCATCTTTCCTGTGGCGTCTTGCATGGCGGCAAATTTGTCGTGAGTTCGCTTCTGTAGGCTGTCCATTCGACGGTCTAGATTGACCTGTTGGTCATTCAGTCGATAATTTTGTTCAACTAAGCTTTGTTCTCGAGTACGAATCGTCCCAGTAACGCCAGTCATACTGTGAATGGCATCTTCGACGCGTTTGGCAAATCCGTTGTTGCCGCCGAAAAATTCGCCCAGCTTGTTGAAGTTATTATTCAACTGTTTATCGAGCATTTGATAGTTTATTTCGAGATTACCTTGGCGTGTCGTAGTGACACCAAACTCAGTTAATGTCTCCAGTCCCTCAGGAGCACCTTCTACTGCAGATGAAAAGACACTTTTCAAACGCGAGTCCGCACTTCTCACCACACTGTCTCCCGCCAACGGGCCGGTTTGACCTGTTGTGGGGTCTGCACTAGAAAGCTCTTTGGACACTTGATAAAACTGGTTGTAGGCGGCGACAAATTGCTCAATATCGGCACGCACACTGGCACGGTCATATTCCACACCAATTTCAGCTGGACGATCCCCTTGCTTGGTCGTGCCTTTCAACGTTAAATCCACACCTTCAATAGCACCTTCAATGACATTGTTGTGACTTGATAGCTCAGCAATACCGTCGAGTATAACTTTTGAATCTTGTGCCGCTTGGACTTGTGACATGCCATTGTAGATTTGCAGCGACCGTTGTGCTTCGGCAAGTTCAGCTTGAACGGATTCTACTTTTTCTAAACGTTCACGTTCTTCCGGTGATAGCTTAGCGCGCTCTAGTTGCTTGGCTTCCGCTTCGGTCATATCACCGTCCGCAACGGCTTGGGCAATAGCCGCTTTTTCATCGGCCAATTCTTGCTCTAACTGAGCCTGCGCTTCACTTGGTGTTACATAAGAGTCGGTCAAAGTGCCTGAGGCCGTATTACTCCAACCCGGGACCTCACCCGATTTCTCTAGTGCTTTTTGGTCAAGCTCCGGCTCTGGCGCTTGATAGGAATCCATCAATGTTCCTGATGCAGTTTCTGTCCAACCGGGAATAGTGTCTTCAGGGCGGCCAGATGTTGCCTCTTGCTCAACAGATTCTGCGCTTTGCTCTTCCTTGGCGCTTTCCTCTGTCAAAGACTCACTAGCAGTGGCTTCATTCACCTCGTCTGCTTTTTTAGCTTCATCTTCCTCAGGGGATGGAATGTCCAGTAAAGCTAAAGCGTCAGCCTGAGCTTGCTCCAACGCCTTAACGCGCTGCTCAATAGTTTTGTATTCGAATCGATAGAGATCGTTGCCGGGCTCAGCGTCCACCTCAATTATCAAGGCATGTTCAGCCCCTGATTGGTTGGCCGCCACGATTAGCCTAGGACCGTTAATGTCTTTAACGATAGATGCGCGTACGCCGGGATTGTCACTCGCGCCGTTAATAGCACGAACCACATCGGTTAAGCGAGAATTACTGCGAAGGGAAATATCAAAGCTGTCATCACCCATTGAAATTTGCAGCTTACCTGGACCAAACTTCGTATCTTCAGGAATAGCATCCGAAGCGATTTTATGGCTTTGAGCAAGCTGCAATACATCGACAGCGTATTTGCCAGCAATAGCATCGGTTGACGCTGTTGCCGTGACAACGCTTTCTTCGGAGGTGTTGACGCTTCTCAGCGCAAACGCCTTCTCCTGGCGAAAGCTTGCCATAAGATTTTTCATCGTATCTAGTGACTCTTTGAGTCGTCCGTAGGCACTTATACCGGTATCAATTTTGCTACGCTCATAGTCGAGACGTTGCTGTTTCGGAATCCGCTCAGCATCGACTATTTTGCTCACCATGGAATTGATATCCATGCCTGAAGACATCCCTATCGGGCCCATATTCACCAAACCACTTCGAATTTAATACTATTGCATCTTAGTGATGCGACTACACCAACATGTCAATGCTGAGTGCGCCATGTTTTTCAACACGCTTTAGTACGTCGAGAAGCTCTTGATCTGGAAATTGACGAATGATCTCACCGCTGTCTTTCGCATAAACAGTAATGATGTCGCGCCCTGATTCTTCATCTCTTCGAAACGATAATCCCGTATTCATTGAGGTGAGAAACTCATCTAGACGTTTGACCATATTTTCACGTTCTGCCTGATTGAGGTCATGACGCTCGGTCGCAATTTTCTGAATCAATTCGGAAGTTTTCTGGCTAGAAAACGCCACACTTTCCGCCGTTCTCAGTTCATTGACCTTTTTCGGCTGTGAGCCTTTATCGGTATCAACTGATGGTGTTGTTTTATTAGTATTTTTCGAAGCAAGTTCTGTGCCACTAGAAGAGGCAAAAGGCTGAATGTTCGACGCGTAGGATGAGATATCCACTTTCGTTCTCCCGTTTCTAACCTTCTCTATTGTCCAACTCCAACTGGGGTAAAACTAGTTGAGCAATAAGCTTGAAATTGGAAGTTGGTGATAGAGTAACCCTATCACCAACACACTTGCCTAAGGTGTAAGCCTTTTTTAGCCTAGTAGGCTAAGTGCAGCTGAAGGCGATTGCTTCGCTTGAGCTAGAATTGAAGTACTCGCTTGCTGCAGGATTTGGTTCTTGGTCATTGCCGTCGTTTCTTTCGCGTAATCGGTATCTTTGATACGGCTCTTAGATGCATTAACGTTTTCGTTGATGTTATCTAAGTTATTGATTGCGTGATTAAAGCGGTTTTGGAACGCACCAAGTTCTGCACGGTTACTGTCTACGTATTTTAGCGCCGCATCTAGAATCGCTACTGATTCTTGTGCACCACCTACAGAAGTAACGTTGATGTCATTAACTGACACTGCGCTTGCTGCGCCAGATAGGTCAAGCTCAGAACCGCCTGCAAGTGAACCACCGAACGTTAGTGAAGCACTGTCCGCTTCGCCGTTGCTGCTTGCGAAGATTTGCAGAGCACCGTCTTCATCGACAGACGCTTGAACTTGATCTGTTTGACCATTGATGTAGGTCGCAAGTTGCTCGATGTCATCACCTTCTTTACCAGTGATAGCAATCTGAGTCATTGCGTTACCCGCTTTGTCATTTAGGTCAATTGTTAAGGTTGAACCCGCTGCAACTGTCCAACTTTCATCTTTCGCGTTAGCCGCTTTATAAGAAGATCCGCCCATTTGTGCATTATCAGAGCGCATGTCGTTCATGCTCAGCATAACTGCTTCGCCGCTATTAGAACCGATTTGGAACGACTGAGTACCGTAAGTACCATTTAGAAGACGGTTGCCACCAAAAGACGTGGTTTCCGCGATACGATTTAGCTCGTCATTGAGCGCCGTCACTTCTTCTTGGATTGCTACACGCTCAGTTTTCGAGTTAGAACCGTTTGCAGATTGTAGAGATAGGTCACGCATACGTTGAAGGATGTTAGTTGTTTCATCCATTGCACCTTCAGCTGTCTGTGCAATAGAGATACCATCGTTTGCGTTTTTTACAGCCATATCTAAGCCGCGGCTTTGAACATTCAATCGGTTCGCGATTTGCAGACCTGCTGCATCGTCTTTCGCACTGTTGATTTTGTAGCCCGAAGACAAGCGTTCCATTGATTTTTGTGTGTTCTCTGCTGCGTTATTCAGATAACGCTGAGCAGTCATTGCAGACACATTCGTGTTTACATTAATTGCCATACTGATCTCCTTAGGCATTTAGGATAGATGGCCTTTGTGTCTCTCACCTCACATTGGCACATCCGATTTTATTTCTCTCAATCCCTGTAACGGCGATAAATTTAGAAGCTTTAGAACAAATTGGCGTTTTTTTTACTATTAATTCAATTGATTGGATAAATGTGATTTAGATCGGAGATTCGAATGGAGGATAGTTGCGTTTGCAACGCTCTAAAGCCAAATGCAAAAAAACCAGAGCCGAAGCTCTGGTTTTTGTTTGTCATCTAAGGCGGTGCTTAGCCTAGTAGACTCAATGCTGCGTTTGGCGCTTGCTTTGCTTGTGCCAAAATCGAACTTGAAG
>NZ_LQXO02000025.1 GCF_001639065.2 Vibrio barjaei | reverse complement strand
CGACATCTCATCATCAGTGAAATCGAGTAGGGCGGGACACGTGATATCCTGTCTGAATATGGGGGGACCATCCTCCAAGGCTAAATACTACTGACTGACCGATAGTGAACCAGTACCGTGAGGGAAAGGCGAAAAGAACCCCTGTGAGGGGAGTGAAATAGAACCTGAAACCGTGTACGTACAAGCAGTAGGAGCACCTTCGTGGTGTGACTGCGTACCTTTTGTATAATGGGTCAGCGACTTATATTCAGTGGCAAGGTTAACCGTTTAGGGGAGCCGTAGGGAAACCGAGTCTTAACTGGGCGTTCAGTCTCTGGATATAGACCCGAAACCAGGTGATCTAGCCATGGGCAGGTTGAAGGTTGAGTAACATCAACTGGAGGACCGAACCGACTAATGTTGAAAAATTAGCGGATGACTTGTGGCTAGGGGTGAAAGGCCAATCAAACCTGGAGATAGCTGGTTCTCCCCGAAATCTATTTAGGTAGAGCCTCGGACGAATACTACTGGGGGTAGAGCACTGTTAAGGCTAGGGGGTCATCCCGACTTACCAACCCTTTGCAAACTCCGAATACCAGTAAGTACTATCCGGGAGACACACGGCGGGTGCTAACGTCCGTCGTGGAGAGGGAAACAACCCAGACCGCCAGCTAAGGTCCCAAAGTATAGCTAAGTGGGAAACGATGTGGGAAGGCTTAGACAGCTAGGATGTTGGCTTAGAAGCAGCCATCATTTAAAGAAAGCGTAATAGCTCACTAGTCGAGTCGGCCTGCGCGGAAGATGTAACGGGGCTAAGCTATACACCGAAGCTGCGGCAATGTGATTTATCACATTGGGTAGGGGAGCGTTCTGTAAGCCGTTGAAGGTGGACTGTAAGGTCTGCTGGAGGTATCAGAAGTGCGAATGCTGACATGAGTAACGATAAAGGGGGTGAAAAACCTCCTCGCCGGAAGACCAAGGGTTCCTGTCCAACGTTAATCGGGGCAGGGTAAGTCGACCCCTAAGGCGAGGCCGAAAGGCGTAGTCGATGGGAAACGGGTTAATATTCCCGTACTTCTTACAATTGCGATGGGGGGACGGAGAAGGCTAGGTGGGCCTGGCGACGGTTGTCCAGGTTCAAGTGCGTAGGCTTGAGAGTTAGGTAAATCCGGCTCTCTTTAAGGCTGAGACACGATGTCGAGCTACTACGGTAGTGAAGTCATTGATGCCATGCTTCCAGGAAAAGCCTCTAAGCTTCAGATTGTAAGGAATCGTACCCCAAACCGACACAGGTGGTCGGGTAGAGAATACCAAGGCGCTTGAGAGAACTCGGGTGAAGGAACTAGGCAAAATGGTACCGTAACTTCGGGAGAAGGTACGCTCTTAGTGGTGAAGTCCCTTGCGGATGGAGCTACCGAGAGTCGCAGATACCAGGTGGCTGCAACTGTTTATTAAAAACACAGCACTGTGCAAAATCGTAAGATGACGTATACGGTGTGACGCCTGCCCGGTGCCGGAAGGTTAATTGATGGGGTTAGACTTAGGTCGAAGCTCTTGATCGAAGCCCCGGTAAACGGCGGCCGTAACTATAACGGTCCTAAGGTAGCGAAATTCCTTGTCGGGTAAGTTCCGACCTGCACGAATGGCGTAATGATGGCCACGCTGTCTCCACCCGAGACTCAGTGAAATTGAAATCGCTGTGAAGATGCAGTGTACCCGCGGCTAGACGGAAAGACCCCGTGAACCTTTACTACAGCTTGGCACTGAACATTGAGCCTACATGTGTAGGATAGGTGGGAGCCTTTGAAGCGAGTACGCCAGTATTCGTGGAGGCAATCTTGAAATACCACCCTTGTATGTTTGATGTTCTAACTTGGTTCCCTAATCGGGAATGAGGACAGTGCCTGGTGGGTAGTTTGACTGGGGCGGTCTCCTCCCAAAGAGTAACGGAGGAGCACGAAGGTGGGCTAAACACGGTTGGACATCGTGTGGTTAGTGCAATGGCATAAGCCCGCTTGACTGCGAGAATGACAATTCGAGCAGGTGCGAAAGCAGGTCATAGTGATCCGGTGGTTCTGAATGGAAGGGCCATCGCTCAACGGATAAAAGGTACTCCGGGGATAACAGGCTGATACCGCCCAAGAGTTCATATCGACGGCGGTGTTTGGCACCTCGATGTCGGCTCATCACATCCTGGGGCTGAAGTCGGTCCCAAGGGTATGGCTGTTCGCCATTTAAAGTGGTACGCGAGCTGGGTTTAGAACGTCGTGAGACAGTTCGGTCCCTATCTGCCGTGGGCGTTGGAAGATTGAAGGGGGCTGCTCCTAGTACGAGAGGACCGGAGTGGACGAACCTCTGGTGTTCGGGTTGTCATGCCAATGGCATTGCCCGGTAGCTAAGTTCGGAATCGATAACCGCTGAAAGCATCTAAGCGGGAAGCGAGCCCTGAGATGAGTCTTCCCTGGCACTTTAAGTGTCCTAAAGGGTTGTTCGAGACTAGAACGTTGATAGGCAGGGTGTGTAAGCGTTGTGAGGCGTTGAGCTAACCTGTACTAATTGCCCGTGAGGCTTAACCATACAACACCCAAAGGGTTTTGATGGACTCAAAGC
>NZ_LQXO02000024.1 GCF_001639065.2 Vibrio barjaei | reverse complement strand
TGTCTTCATCAACGGTGTAAGACGCGGTACCAAAGACTGGGAGATCATTGACCGACTCTACCGTCACGTTGATGTTCGCCGAGCTTGACTCTAATCCGTCATTGACGGAATAACTCAGCTCGATATCCCCATAGAAATTTTCATTGGGCGTAAAAGTATAGGTACCATCACCATGGCTATCTAATACACCCGACGTGCCGTCGTATGTCACTTGCTCAATAGACAATTCGTCATTATCGATATCAGAGGTCGCAGACAAGATATCGTCATTGGTAAACCGAACCGTTCCGTCTTCTTGAATAGTAAATGGTAGATCTGTGGCAACAGGTCCATCGTTGACTGGTGTAACATTGACAAAAACGGTCGCGGCATCAAAAGAGCCATTCCCGTCAGTCACGGTATATTCAAATGAAGCTTGTCCGTTGTAGTTGGCATCCGGCGTGAATTGGATCTGTCCGTTTTCATCTAGACTGACAGTTCCGTGCGAGTCGTCAGTAGAGGTTACACTCACTAAAGTCAGCTCATCACCGTCAATATCTGAGTCATTCACTAAAAGATCGCTTGCTTGAAGCGTCAGTATTCCATCTTCTTCGACCTCAATTGCTCTTGAAGTGATGGTGTCATCAATTTCGATAAGTTGCTCTGTGACATTCAAAGTATCCTCAGCAGTACTGTGATTTAAGTTCAGCTGCAGAGTGTTTGTTACTTCGCTTCCATCTCCTTGGATGGTGGTGATCTGAATTTCTTCTGCCATGGTTCTCGAGACAACCATGTTTTGCACTACGTAGGTTCCGTTTCCACCTGTCGTTCCTAATTCAAAATGATGCACGGGAACATCAGTTGTGAAGGAATACGTATCTTCGTATTCCCCAGATTCACGATAGCCACCTTGGGTGCTGATAAGATTTCCTTCAGAGTCATAGGCAGTAATGTTCACCTGTGTTGCGTGGGAGCTAGTTTCATCAAAATACCCGCCGAGACCATCAAGCTGGAACGTAATTTGATTAACGTCTTCTCCTTCAACTGTCACCGTGAGAGTTTCATCGTCACTGAGTCCATTAGATGACTGATTACCTATTCCAGCACCGACGTGGCTATTGGGACCATTCCACGCCGCCAATGCCCCCTCACTGACAACCGTTGTGACGACAATACCATCTTCAACGTACGTCGCGGTGTCTCCATCGACGTTACCCCAATCGGATGTCGATGCAGTCCCATCAAAACCTTCGCTGTTTGGATCGTTGTCGAAACTACCCACTCGGATATCACGAGTGTCCGATTGAATCTCAACAGTATTTGGTACAAATTGAACTTCGGTGTCAGCGGGATATTCCAATCCAATGACCATATCCGCCCAGTCACCATTTTCATCGAGATACTGGACTGCTCCATGCTCTGGTGCGACGTCTAAGCGAATCATGGGTTCAGCACTAGACAAATTGACGTCATCACGAGCAATGACAAGGTCGTTAACTGGATCAACCGTTAAGTTTAGCGCGGTTGCGACGGTTTCTTGTCCATCAGTCACATCGAATGTTAGTGACAAAGGTCCATGAAAGTTTTCAGCGGGAGTGATTGTGAAATTTCCGTTGCCATCATCGGTCACCGTGCCAAATGCTTCTAGGTATAGGTTTTCAGCTGAGAGTTGGTCGCCATCAACATCGGATGCGTGGATAAGCAACTGTTCCTGAGACAAAGTAATAGAATTATCTTCGTTAACTTGATAAGCAATTGGGCCGGACACAGCCGGGGTATCATTGACGGAGAGTACATCAATAGTCGCGGTGGTTGAAGACGTTAATCCTGACTCATCAGAAACCACAACTTGCAAAACGACTTCACCATCAAAGTTTTCATTTGGCGAGAAGTAGTATGTCCCATTTTCATGTAGAGCTAAAATACCATCGCTTCCACTATACGTCACCGAATCTAATGAAACGGCTTCCCCATCAACATCACTCGAATTTGCCAGCAGTTGTTCCACTGTGATGTCAATTACCCCTTCTTCATTGACTGAATAGGACGTAGAACCCGCTATCGGCGCGTCATTAACGGCAGCGATCGCAATATCTATCACAGCACTGCTGGTATCTGTGCCATCAGAAACATCGAAAGTTAGTTGAAGTTCGCCATTGTAGTTATCATTTGGCGTGAAAGTGTGAGTACCGTTACCTAGTGACGTAAGAACACCGTCGGTACCTT
>NZ_LQXO02000023.1 GCF_001639065.2 Vibrio barjaei | reverse complement strand
AGGGATTTTAAATCCCTTGTGTCTACCAATTCCACCACCAGGGCACGCAATTCCTTGCGATGCCGATTACTGAACAGTAAAACACCATCTTTTCTCTTACCGCTGTTGCCGTAAGGTTTTAATTTTGAGCGACTCACTAGGTTCCCGTTCTTCAACAGTATTGGAGTGACGTTAACCTTGTTAAGGTTGCCTTCTACCAATCACGCTAGTCTCGCATGCGTTTTCATCAGACTTTCCCGTGAGAACGAGGTGTACTTTAACGGATTAAGTTTTTGCGTCAACAGTAAATTTTAACTTTATGAATCAACTGACTAAATATCGAGCCAAGCAGTATGAAGGCCATACAAATCGGCTAATTCAACACCACTTACAAGTTGGCGATCTTGCGATCCAGTTGATACTTTTCATCTGTAATGATTTTCTCAAGTACTTCAACGCGCTCAGATAAGCTTTTTATTTGTTGTACCAACTCGCTACTCACATCATCCGCGCTTTCAATTGCTTTCTCGAGTTCAATTGCTCTCATCTTTTCGCGATGAGCGAAGAATGTGCGCAGCATACCTCGACCAAAAATAGCGCCAAAAATGATGAGCACCACCAAGACTTCAGACATAAGCACCTCCGCGAATATAGTGATAACTCACCATAGTCGCCGACTAGCTTAAACGCAAACTGTTAACAATGCTGAAACTGGAATTCGGGGCTTAGATCTCAGACAACGTGAATTAGCTGCCCAATACGTAAGTGAGTGCAGTGAGAGAAAATTCCTAGAGCCAAAACGAACGAAACCCCGACAATTGTCGAGGTTTCTGAATAATGGAGGCGCCTCCCGGAGTCGAACCGAGGTCCACGGATTTGCAATCCGCTGCATAGCCACTCTGCCAAGGCGCCTTTCTGTTAACACATTGAGCTACTGCTCCGTCGTGTTCGAGGCGTACTTTACGGATTACTCAACATTAGTCAAACAAAAAACGATATTATCTTCCTGTTTGTCCAGATTAACGGCAATATGCTTATTCAAGCAGCGATCTAATGGACTAAGCGTACTCGCCGTAACATCTCTCTAGTGTGTTTCACCACTTTTTCATCAAACGTCCCACCAAGTTTGGATGATAAGACCAGCAATGATCAAACATACTCATCAGTGCAGGGTTGCCATACTTAGACAGGTTGATGGCGTGAAAACGGTTTTTACACTCTTTTAGTTGGTCGACTTTTTGTATCATCTCTTCGGATTGTTCCGGCGCGATAAAATCTGAAATTACCACCATGTCTGCATTTTTATAAGTATCAGTACCCATCAAATCGATTGACTGAACTAATACGGGTTCTAAGTCTGTTCCACCATGAAATGAATAGCTGAGAAAATCAGCAGCTTCTCGCAAACCATCTTGCTTGGTCAATTCATACGTAATGTGGGTAGTAGAAAACAAAATCACATAGCATTCACGATCTTCAGCCAAAGCAATTTGCATCAGTGCGTAAGCCATTGCTTTGGCACACTGCTCCGGAAATCCACTCATCGACCCAGATGCATCTATACAAACAATAAATGGCCCCTTCTCTATTTCCACCTTACTGTTATCCGGTTTGCTAGTTCGTACTTTTTTGAGCGTGCGTGATTTTCCTTGAGTTTTGTAGTTCATTAGGCGCTTGTCAGCAAGATGTTTGTAAAAAACCACTTCCAATTCGGGATAAGCAAGAAACATGGTTTCATTAGGAAGCAGTTTATTTAGATCGTCGGACTCGTGAATGCCTACAATATCATCCGTCGCCTCATCACTTTGCTCTTCAACCATCTCAACATCATCAGCTTGTGCTTTATTAAGTTCGGGATCATCCTGATCGTTTGCCATTCGTCCAAGCTGCTCCGCAATCTCTTGTAATCCCTTATTCTTTTTAAGAAACTCGGCATGATTGTGCATCACTTTTAGATCTGTCTTAGTGAGTTTCGCTGAGGCCATGTCCCATAAACGTCCCATAGCGGCTTCATCGCCCTGCTCCGTTACGGTATCCATGTTTTGCATGGTTTCCATTCGTTGATACAAGTCGGCGAGAAACTTCTCTTTACTTGCTTCTAACTCAGAGACCTCGGCTTGTTTAATCGCATCCGCTAGGCTCTTGTACCAAAGATCACAAAAGAAACGGGGAAACATGGGGTTATTAACTGACTTGTTTTTTTCTAGCAGACGTCTTGCTTGCATGTAGAACGCAGAATGCCACTCAAGTTGCTTGACGACATCATTAATGCGTTCAAAAAATGTAGCTTCATCCCAGTGGATGACCTCTTGATAGAGTGCAAGTTCTTTCTGGAAACGTTCGGTCTCACAAACACGAGTCATACGTTTTTTTACCGAGCCACGCCACTTCAAAAGATGACCTTTGACTGCAGAACGAACGCCGCGTTTTTCTGTTAGCGCAACAACTTGAGAGCGAGCCATCAAATCATTAACTGCCGAATCAATTAGACCTGAATCAGCAATCATTAGCGCCAAGTTTAATCCGTCTGCTCCGAGCATCCATGCCTCCGGTGTTTTATCTTACGATGTCACTCAACCAAGTTAGCTAGCCATCTAATTAAGCAAAGCTCCTAGTTAAGTAAAGTTCCTAAGCGAGCTTTCTAGGCAAAAAAGTCATTTAATCCTTTGATCCTGGCGACTGCTTTCTCAGCTTCGGCATTAGTAGTTTCGAGTGTTTGCGTGACTGTTTGTAAGCTCACTTCCATCTCTGTTGGTATCTCTTGTTGAATAAAGCCATGTGGCAGAGCGCCATGGAAGTTAGAGCGTACTTGTCTAAGGTGATATTCTGCATGAGTCAGTTGCGTTAATACCTGATCAGCTCTTGTCGTCCACTCTTGAAGTAAATTGGAGTCAATACCAGAAGTGGTCACAAGCGTGGTTAGAACAGAGCGATTAGCGATATCTTTAATAACGAGGTTATTGGCAGCGTCAATATCAAGCTTCAAGCGGCACAAATGCGTATTTTGGTTTACATAACCATACACCTCACTGCCACCTTCCTTGATGGCTCGGCTAAGCTCATCTTTCGCTACATAAACCCAGCGACTGTCGCCTTTTTCACTCTCAGATACTGACATGTTGCTTTGCAGCAAAACCAATTTGACTAGGTCAGTGGCCGGACCAACTTTGTAAGACTTGGCGTTACTAGTATCGTATTGGTATACGTCTTTTCGAAGCAGCCCCGTCGTGGATTCCATAGAAAGAGGCATCGCAAATTCAGCTTCGATTTCATCTTGAATATCAGCCAATTGCTCTTTACCTTCTTCGATCTGTTGGAATACTTCCTGTTGATCAAAAGCGTAGTTCAGCGCAAAGTCACGAACAACATCGCGCACAATTTCTAATGATTCAGGGCTGTTCCACAAACAGTCTTGTAGTAGCAATAAGTCGAGCGGGTTGACGCTATCGCGACCATTAAAGAACGCGCTTGCTTTAAGAAGTTTTACCGCTTTCTTCCAACGGCGGTCGGAAACATACAGGTCTGACTCCGAGAGTCTGCCTTGGTTTTCTTCCGCTGCAGACTCTAGCAAGGTTTTAAGTTGATAAAGTTTTTCAAAGACGGAATCAGTCAACTTGACGTTATCGAGTTCACGTTGCCATTGATGATATTCCTGATCGGTAATCGCCAAACCTTCAGGGATCTTCGCTTCTTCACTTGTGCCAACCGTTAACATCGATTTGAAGTTCTGTTTATTCTGAATACGATTTACAAATATGCGTACCAACATACGGTCATAGAGAGCTTCCAAACCGCTATCTTCGTCTGGTAGTTCATTTGAGGCGGAAACCAGCAAGCGCATAGGTACCCTTTCAATATCGCTACCATTCTTAAATGTTTTCTCATTCACGACGGTTAGTAATGTATTTAAGATCGCAGGACCTGCTTTCCAGATCTCATCTAAGAAAACCACTTGGGCGGTAGGTAAGTAACCTTCGGTTAATCGTAAATAACGTCCGTTGTCTTTGAGTTCTTGAATACTAAGTGGGCCAAACACCTCTTCAGGGGTAGAAAAACGTGTCATTAAGTATTCAAAATAACTACTGTTATCAAATGCTTGTATCAGGCGCTTCGCAATTAGGCTCTTAGCTATCCCTGGGGGTCCAAGCAAAAAGACACTTTCTCCTGCAAGGGCTGCTAATAAGCAAAGCTTTATGGTCTCTTCTCGTTCGTAAACACCATCTGAAAGTGCTGAGGCGAGTTTATTAATTCGTTCAGATAGCAACGCTTTATCAGCGTGGGAAACAACTGTGGGCTTTATCATGCCAATACCTCTGTGCACAAAACAGGAATGCATAAATGATTTTATACATTTGTTATTATTATGTTACAAGATTTTTCATTCATGCCTTATCTAAAGCATGACCGCAAACCTAAAATTATCAAGCTGATTTTTATAGAGTTTTGTCACTAAGAGTCGTTTCAAACACCCAAACTCATTAGCCAAAAGTATGAGAGAGCGCCTGTTTTGCTCTATTAAATTGGAAAGTAGGTTTTTTAATCAACTGCCCGACGAGACTTGGGTGATAACGCCATTGTGTATCGAACAGCCTCAAGACTTCTGGGTTACCATATTTTGAGAGACATAAAGAATGGAATCGATTGTAGCATCCGCGTAATGACTCTACTCTTTCGACAATCTCCTGCTCTTGCTTTGGTGCGATGAAATCGGAGATCACCAGCAAATCGGCGTTTTTGTATTGCTCACCTTGCATCAGGTCTACAGCGTGATTCAATACTTTTCCAAGATCGGTTCCGCCTTTAAAGGTATAAGACAAAAAGTCACTCGCTTCTTTCAGTCCGCTCGTCCCTGTTAAGTCATAACTAATGAAGGTGGATGAGAACAATATGACGTGGCACTCACGTTGTTGTTGTGCAGCCATTTTCATTAGTGAATAAGCGATAGCTTTCGCTGATTTTTCCGGAGCACCCTGCATTGAACCCGAGACGTCAATCGCGATAAGCATAGGGCCTGTCTCCTTTTCTGCTTCACCCATCGCTGTTTTAGGTGCATGTAATTGACGAACCGTGCGTTGTTTACCTTCTGATTTGTAGGTTAGTAGTCGTTTCTCCACCAAATGCTGATAGAAAATGGTTTCCAATTCTGGATAGGCCAAGTACATGGTTTCATTAGGAAGGAGATTGTTGATGTCGTTACTTTCATGAATACCAACAATATCATCTGTCGCAAAGTCCGTTTTCTCTTCAACGACCACTTCATCGTGGATCAGTGCTTTATTTAGCTCTGGAGCGTCCACCTCTTCTGCCATACGCCCTAGTTTGTCGGCAATATGCTTTAGTTCTTGATTATTCTCAAGATACTCTGCCGCACGTTCTATGTGTCGCCAGTCCTGCTTTGTTAGCTCTGCTCCTGCCAAATCCCAGAGCCTTCCTAACTTGCCCTGTTCACCACCTTTTTGCAGGTTCTCCATATCTTTTAGGGTATCGATTTTCTGATACATCTGCGTTAGGAATTTAGACTTTTGCTGGTCAACCGTTTGTTGTTGTTTCGATTCAACGGCCTGTTTTAAGCTCTCATACCACTGCTTACAAAACTGACGGGCAAACAGTGACCGGGGATAAGCATCAATATTGCTCGCTAGCTGACGAGCTTTGGGTAGGAATTGCGAATCTTCAGGAAGTTGCTCAATCAAATGACTCAATTGGCTATCAAACTCTTGCTCCGTTAAATAAACTGCACGTTGATAGAGTTCGAGTTCAGATTGCAAAGACTCGGTCTCTTGACCCTTAACGAGCTTGCGTTTAACAGATTTAGACCATTTGGCCATTGATGCTGTTAAGCTTTGCTTGAGTCCCTCATCGCTGCCCATAGCCAACAGGTCTGTTTGCTGCATGATGTCTCTCACCGCAGAATCAATAATTCCTGACTCTGCCACCATCATCGCCAAATTTAGACTGTCCGCACCAAGCATTTCGTTACCTATAAATAAACTTCACAACCATATAGACCTCTTGATATACCTAAATTTTTCATTGCATTACAGGCAAGAAACCCTAGTTTTCATTTTCGATCGCCATTTAATAAAACGATCCCCTTCTTATCCATCGACTTTTATGTCACGTTATGGTCATATTGAACCCTGATTACGTAAACCTTCTACGTACTTTATATCTAGCCATCAACGGATGATTTTATGGCCCAAAGAACAATTCATCAGTGGAAATCCATTGCCCTCGTAGAAGAAGACATTGAATTACCAAATCAGAAAAACATTACGCACACGACAATTAAACACCCCGGTGCTGCGGTTATCCTTCCAGTTACCGAGTCAGGCGACATCCTGCTATTAAACCAATATCGACCCTCACTTAAGAAGTGGCTTTTAGAGCTTCCTGCCGGGACGATGGAACTGGGTGAAAATGCTGAAAATTGCGCACACAGAGAACTGATTGAAGAAACGGGCTTCGAAGCTGGTATTATGATTTCTCTAGGACAGGTAACACCACTCGCTGGCTTTTGCGACGAAATACAGCATCTGTATATTGCAAAATCACTAAAACCGAATCGCAGTTTAGCATGCGATGATGATGAAGTAATTGAGTTAGTGACAATGTCACTAACTCAATTACAACAAAAAATAATCGATGGTGGCATCACGGATGCCAAAACAATAGCGTGCTTAAGCAAAGCGACGCTATGTGGATACATTTAGGAGAGTATCAATGGATTTTCGCTCAGACACAGTGACCCAACCTACCCCAGCTATGCGTGAAGCTATGGCTAATGCACCTGTCGGTGACGATGTTTACGGGGATGACCCAACGGTCAACGAATTAGAACAATGGGCAGCAGAGCGACATGGTTTCGAAGCGGCACTGTTCACAACATCTGGTACTCAGGCAAACCTGCTTGGTTTAATGGCACATTGCCAACGCGGCGATGAGTACCTGTGTGGCCAGCAGGCTCACAACTATAAATATGAAGCTGGCGGTGCAGCAGTACTCGGCTCAATTCAGCCTCAGCCTATTGAGAATAACCCAGACGGTACACTTGATTTTTCTAAGTTGAAAGCCGCGATAAAACCTGATGATAGCCACTTCGCGCGCACCAAATTGTTAAGCCTTGAAAACACTATCAACGGTAAAGTTCTACCATTGTCATATTTGGCAGAAGCAAGGAAGTTTGTTGATGAAAACAGACTGAAACTGCATCTAGACGGCGCTCGAGTATACAACGCAGCCGTGGCATTAGATGTGGACGTAAAAGAAATTGCTCAGCATTTTGATTCTATGACAATCTGTCTTTCAAAAGGCTTAGCAGCTCCTATTGGTTCCCTACTTCTTGGTTCTAAAGCGTTTATCGAACGCGCAAGACGACTACGTAAAATGGTTGGCGGTGGTATGCGCCAAGCTGGCATTTTAGCCGCGGCAGGAAAACTTGCGTTAACAGAGCAAGTCGATCAGTTAAAAGTTGATCACGCTAATGCCAAAAAGCTCGCATTTGGCCTAAATGACATTTCTGGATTTAGTGTAAACGCCGATTTTGTCCAAACAAACATTGTTTTTGCTAAGCTCGATGAATCGGTAAAGATTGATGTTATTGCAGAATCGTTGGCTAAAGAGGGCATTACTATTACCCCAGGTAATCCGATTCGATTCGTAACTCACAAAGATATTTCGAGTGCGGATATTGACCACTTGCTCACACGCTTAAAGCAATTAGTTTAAGACTGTGTAGTGCCCTCGCAAGTTAAGGTTTGGTAGTCAAACCTTAACTTGGCTTTATTAATGTTTTTTTGCATTGAGTAGGCGTCATTCCGTATCGTTTTTTGAAGACATAACTGAAGTAAGCGAGACTTTCAAAACCGCAATCAAGAGCCACCTTAGAAATGCAAGTATCAGAGCATGTTAGTGTTTTCCTTGCCACTTCTAGCCTTACGGTGCTTAACAACACACTAAACTCCAAAGATTCACCTTTCAATTTACGTTGTAATGTCGAATTTGACATGTTTAAGCAACACGCTACGTCTGATAGTTTCCACTTATTAGTCAGATCGCTTAAGATGACTTCGGTCACTCGCTTACTAGTTTTTTTCTTCGCCATTAATTCATAGAAAGGGTCAATAACACCACAGACAACCAGTTCTCTAAGAATAGAATATGCTAATGAGCAGTGTAGCGTCGCTGCACAGTGGACATCGATGTTTTCTAATGTGGCATATGCATCAAGATAATGACCTATTTTATCTCTCACATCAGCCTCACATTCCGAAACGCCCTCTTTCTGTTTGAAGTTCGGGTCTGAACTAAACATGGATATTGTAGAATTAAAAAACGCTTCAGTAATCGTTACCACTTCTAACTCAATTGGCTTATTGGAAACTGATCGTATATCTATATGAATGTTTTTTCCCATTGGGAAAAATACAACACTTCTATTAGAAGCTGCTTCTATTTTTCCACAAATAGAAAACCTTCCTTCAGCATTGATTAATCTAATGATTTTATACTCAAGCGAATATACTTCAGTTAAAAGGTTTTGATGCGGAAGAACTACTCTGTCAAAAGCCACTTTATTATCGTACACAATACCACCTTATTGTTCTATTGACTTTCAATCATTCTCAATATTTCGCCTACTGAAATAGGACATGAAAGATAGTAGCCCTGAAGATAGACATTATCCAATGCTATCTCACTTCTCTGATAAATAGTCTCTACCCCTTCAAAAATTACACCATCTTTAGAGTGTTTATTAACTCTATCAGTTAGGACTTTTGCAGTTATTTTCTCGTTAAGTTTGTCAGAAAAATAGGATTTATCGATTTTGATTAAATCCCACTCAACCTCCGTCAAGACAACATTGCTAGCATGCGATAAAACAAGGTAATCATCAAGCCAGAGCTTAATTCCACAATTCCTAAATCTATCTAAACTTCTCTCGATTATGGGATTGTCAAAAGAGTATCTAAGCACATCAATTTCAATAGCTAACTTACTTGGAGAAAGCGATATCACATGGTCAACAAACCCATTATCAATAAGTAAATTAACTGGTATATTTACAGAAATTAAAGCCTTACCAAGTTGTCTTTCAATCTTCTTTGCAATGTCGACCTGACTCAATGCAATTTGTTTAATAATCTCCCCATCAAGACAAAAAAATATTTCTTCTACTGTCAGTTCAGAATC
This sequence comes from Vibrio barjaei, assembly GCF_001639065.2. Classification (GTDB taxonomy): domain Bacteria; phylum Pseudomonadota; class Gammaproteobacteria; order Enterobacterales; family Vibrionaceae; genus Vibrio; species Vibrio barjaei. The sequence goes on along the minus strand of NZ_LQXO02000023.1, from coordinate 165,255 downwards.
AAAAATTGTATCTACGGAAACTCTCGATAACATCTCATATGCATAAACTTTATTCTCCAACGAAGATAGTATAGGTTGAATTACAAACTCCAACTCTAGAACATCTTTTTTATTTGAGTCAGAGCGTATTTTTACGCCAGAATATTTTCTATCACATTGCATTCGTTTCATATTAGGAGCACTCCATAACTTGGGCTCATAGAAACTATTCTCATACATATAAGTTTGTCAGTTCAATATGTTATTCAGTCATTTAAAAAATATGACTCTATATCTAAACTATTAATCTGATTTATTTATGTTCAATAGAACTGCGAACGCATAAAAGCATGTGAGCGATGTCTCAGTTCAATTTACATGCAGCAATTAGTGCTTTAGATTACCCTTAGGGTAAGCCTTACAATAGATGTATATACTTGAAAAATCAAAAATCTATGAAATCAACTCAGATACTTATATTCGCGTCAATGTTCTTACCGTTGCTAAGTCATGCAAGCTCCTTCGGAAATCCCGAGCTAGGTGAAATGAAAGCACCAAGCTGTGTGTTCTGTCATAATCCTAATGGAGCTCCCACTCAAGCTAACTACCCAAACCTCAACGGGCAAAACTCGCTTTATCTTTTTAATGCTATGAAAGCGTATCAAAATGACGAGCGCCAAGGCGCGATGGCAGAACTTATGAAGGCTCAGCTTCAAAACTTAACGGAAGAAGACTTGAAGGATATTGCTGCGTTCTACTCAACTATCGATTAGCAGTGTATTTATCCTCTGTTCAATAGCGCTTATAGCCATAGACACCGTAAGAGGTACGTGTGCTTGATAAGGGTGTAAGGAATAAATAGGATTAGGTTTCGTCTTCTCTATTTTAGTAACTGGTTTTAGTGTCATATTTTCACCAAGTAGAAATTCAGGAACCAAGCCTATACCAAACCCTCTCTCGATTAGGCGAATAGCATCGTATATTGTATTGACACGGTGTGCTGGAACAAACGTTAACTCTTGTTCTGTATTTAATTCTCGGTGATGTATTTGCGCCGGTTGCCAATGTTGAGCCACATATTGGCACGATGTTACATCCACTTCATTGTTTTTCGACTGACATAGGACGTCAGAAAACTGACCAAGTTTTCTTTGTTTTAGATTGGAATTTCCAGATGCGCCTACACGAATAGCTAGATCAATATCCTGCTGAATTATGTCTACGTGGTCATCGTCACTCACCAAGTTCAGCTTCACATCAGAAAAATCATTAAAAGTATCAGCGAGCGCAGGTATAACAATACTCTGCATTAACGCGTGTGGTGCTGTCACCGATAGTCTTCCTGATGGCGTGTTCATCGACTCTGATGCCTCAATCCACGCAGATTCTGCATGTTCTTGCATGAGAGCACATTGATGGTAAAAACGCTCTCCGGTCGAAGTTAGCATCTGCTTGCGCGTCGTGCGCTTTAGTAAGCTCGTATTCAACTCATTTTCTAACTGTTTTAGTGCTGAACTAACCACAGATTTAGACACATCTAGTCTATCAGCCGCTTTGGTTATTGAGCCACTTTCAACGATTTGTACATAGATAGACATTAAACGTAGTTTATTCACAATAAGCTCTCTTAATTGTTCTCTTTAACAGAACATACCTTTCCAATACGTTTGTTTTTCATCACCAATACTATCTCTATGATTAACTCATACACAACCCTAATTGAAAGGTATAACGATGACTCAATCAGTTTTAGAACGCTCACAAACAGGAATTTCTGCATGGCAAGTTGCATTCAATAATCAGGATGCTGCTGGCTGTGCGGCACAATACGCCGAAGATGCTGTAATGGTAGCTAAGCCTTTTGGTACATTTGAAGGTCGGGAGGCAATACAGGCATTCTGGCAGAACATTATGGACCAAGGATTTAAAGACGTTGATTACACCAACACTAAGTGGGAAAAGGCTGGAGAATCGTCGTACATTTTGACCTCAGACTGGACAATGAATAACGCCTTTGGTGTGGTTCATAAAGAACTATGGGAAATTCAAACCGATGGTGCATCGCGGTTAACTTACGATGAGTTTGAAGTGCTTGGTGAAAGGTAAACTATGCTGATCTAATCATTTAATAGTACGCCCCGTTATACACGGGGCATAATATCAAATTAACTTAGATGGTCAGAAATGGACATTTTTCGCCACTAGCATACACCCAATGACTAATAAAAAGATATGTACGATTCGGTGATAGTCAATTTTGTATTTGTGTAGAAGATGATAGCCTATCATTCCGCCAGTTAAACCAATGACAAACGCTGGCATTGCCGACATCACCAAAGATAACACTTCTTCAGTTATCAAACCTTCATTCCAAAAACTTACGTTAGCACCAATCATTTGCAACATAAAGAAGAAAGCCAATGTCGATTTTGTTTGATCGGCCGTCCAAGGCTGCATAGATGTATACGCAATCACAGGAGGACCCGATTCTCCTACGCTGGCACCTAAAACACCTGAAGTGAAACCTGCTCCTACAGTTACTGGAACAGAAGTCTTTTTAAACAAAGGCTTAGTAGAGCGTAGAGAATGTAAACTTGAAGCAACTAACACAATTCCCATGGTCAATAGAATGTACTGGGAAGGCATCGTTGCCAGTAGTTTTGCGCCAACAAAAGACGCAGGTACCGAGCCTGCAAATAAAATTAATCCGGTTTGGCGTTGTATTGAATGGCGCATTTTCCAAACGATTGGCAAGGTAACTAACCAGCCAAAAATACCAGCAATTGGTACGGCCGTTTGAGCTCCAACAATGAATGAAAGCAAAGGAACCGATACTAACGCTGAGCCGAATCCCGTTAGCCCCTGTGTGAAACCCGCTAATGCAATGATCAACGAAACGAGTATTAAAGTGGTGTCCATATGTCCTGTTATTCAGCCGTTAAAAGTTCTTCACACTATAGACTCATGAAATTTAATAACCATTACTCGTGTCACATTTTGTTGTTTTATGTACATTTAGATTCGTTAGTGTGACTATTTTCTCAGAACAGGACGTACATCTCCTTATAATGACCATATCCATACAGTTTTGAACAAAATGCTCACTCAAAAGCGTCTATAAGACCGAAGGTGTTTTTTAAGAGGCACTCATCCCAGCCAGCCTTCCCTTCAGCTCCTTGTAGACAATCCGTCGTAGCGGATAAACACGAGCAATCATCGACCTTCAGAATGGAAGCCTTTAGAGAAGTATCGATTAGAAACTGTTAACGAATTCATCGTATTTAAATTTATGAGGTAAACAATGGATCACTTCCAGTTAGAGTCGGAGCAGTTGTTTGAAACACTGGCTCATCAGCACACGTCAGCAAGGGGAATCGAAGAGTTTGATAAGGTTTATGGGTTAGGATACCAAGTGGATCATGCCGATTGGTCCCCTTTCCCTCGAGTCAATCAATTAAGACAGACCTTCCTAGATAGGTCGTATGATATCGACGTTGAACGTCTTCGTCTTGTTACCGAAGCATATCGAGAGAATGAAACCTTACCACGTATACTGCAGGCTGCTTTTGCATTCCAGAACATACTCCATAACTGCACACTACACGTTTATGATGACGAACTAATTCTAGGGGAGATCGCTGCCCCAGCGAAGGCCTCACCTATTTATCCTGAATTCTCCGTTGACTGGATCATTGACGAAATCCTTCACTCTCCTTTTGAAGAGCGAAGTAACGATCAATTTTATATACGCAGTGAGCAGGATAAAAATGAAATTTTGGAGCTATGCGCATACTGGAAAGGCAAAACGGCCAACGAGATCATAACGGCCCATCTTGATGACGACCAAAAGAAAGGCTCACATATGGGCGAAAAAGTCTTTCAGACCAACAATTACCATTTTGCAGGCATCGGGCATTTTGCCATGGACTTCACCAAGCTAATGACGCTTGGTTATGACGGAGTGATCTTTCAGGCCAGTTCTGCATTAAAGAACTTGTCGAAACAAGACCCCGACTATAGCGATAAGAGAGATTATTACAAAGCGACCATTGTGTGTTTAGAAGCGGCTAAGCACTATATTACGAGGTACGCGCAGTTAACGTCTGAAATGGCGGCACATGAAGCTGACGCTAAACGCAAACAAGAACTACACACCATGTCCCTCAACTGTCAGCAAATCGCAGGTGGTGCTCCACAGTCTTTCTGGCAAGCTATTCAGTTATTCAATTTTGCCGTTACTTTGACCCAAATTGAGGGTAATGGTCACTCTATCTCTTATGGTCGAATGGACCAATGGTTACTTCCATTCTACCAAAAAGACGTCAATGAACGTGCGGTATCAAAGTCGTTTATCTTAGAGCTCATTGAAGTGCTTTACGTCAAAATGAACAACCCAACTAAGCTCAAAGATAAAGGCACAGTAAAAGTTCGCAATGGTCGAGGTTTTGGTGGAGAAAGCTTAACTCTAGGTGGAGTAGACTCAGAAGGTAAAGACGCCACCAACGACCTAACAATGTTAATGCTGGAAGCATCAGCGCATACTCGAATGATGAACCCTTGGGTCTGCGTTCGAATGCACGAGAAAACACCGTACGAGCTCAAGATTAAGACGATTGAATGCATTAGAGCCGGTTATGGTCACCCTAAATTGTTCAATGATACCCCAGCAATAAAAGCTATGTTAGGTAAAGGCGTGTCTTTAGCTGAAGCGAGAAATTACGCTGTAGTTGGCTGCGTTGAACCTACAATCCCTGGCAAAGAGCATGGTTGGTTGGACGCTGGCTACGTGAATACCGCAAAAATGATGGAGATGGTCATCAATGGTGGACGAATTCTTTCAGGACCAAATGCCGGCCAGCAACTGGGACCAGATACTGGCAGTTTAGAAACTTACGCAACATTTGAACAAGTTCTCGAAAGTGTCGATAAACAGTTTGCGTACTGGTGCGATCAATTATGTAGCTGCTTAAATGTCACCGACAAAATTCATCGTATGGTCAAACCCACTCCCTATATCTCAGCGTTTTTTGAAGGTTGTATCGAAACCGGACGAGATATGACGTTTGGTGGTGTGAAATATAATGGTACCGCTCCGCAGGCGGCTGGAATAGCGACTTGCGCCGATTCTCTCTCTACCATTAAGAAGTTAGTCTTTGATGACAAGAAATACACAGGTAAACAACTGCTTGATGCTGTGAAGAATAATTGGGTTGGTTATGAAAAGCTGTATGCGCTCGTCAATAGCTCCAAGATCCCCCATTATGGCAACGACATTGATGAAGCCGACGAGCTATTCACCTTTATGTTTGAATGCTATTGCCGTCATATCAAAGGACGCATCAACCCTAGAGGCGGAAAGTTTAGTCCTGGCGTCTACACCGTCAATGCGAACGTTGGTATGGGCTTATACACCAATGCATCGTTAGATGGTCGAAAAAATGAAGAACCTATCTCTGATAACATGGGACCAGTCCATACCGCTGGCGGTTCGCACGATACGCAAGGCCCGACCGCTATCGTCAACTCTGTCACGAAGGTAGATCATAGCTTGGCGACCAATGGCACTCTGCTCAATTTACGTTTTCCAGAAGACGCCGTTTCAGGTATTGAAGGCAGAGATATTCTGGCCAGTTTTATTGACGAATATATCTCCAAACAAGGCATGCACGTGCAGTTTAATATAATGAGTTCGGACAAAATGCGCGCCGCCCAGAAAAGTCCAGAGCTATACCGAGACATGTTAGTACGAGTAGCTGGATACAGTGCGTATTTCGTGGAACTTGGAAAACCTTTGCAAGACGACTTAATTCAACGCACCGAGCTTAGGTTCTAACAAATAACCTATATACAACTACTGTCAAGCTGGGCATTCAACGCCCAGCTTCTAACTTAATTGAGGTTATTTGTGTCAAACCAAGCCACCGTATTGAATGTACAGCGTTTCACACTCCACGACGGCCCAGGGATCCGAACTGAATTCTTCCTTAAAGGATGTCCTCTACGATGTGATTGGTGTGGAAACCCGGAGAGTTTTAATCGCAGAATAGAAGTCGGGGTCTACCATAACCAGTGCATCTCAAGTCAGCACTGCGGAACGTGTTTAGATGTTTGTCCATCGCCCAATATGTTGACGTTTTCCGATGATTATCTATTTGAGGTCAAACGTGACCTTTGCTCTTCCTGTATGGCTTGCTCTGACGACTGTCCTGCAGAAGCAATCAAACAATGGGGCAGTTTCATGACTTTGGATGAGTGCATGAAGACTATCCGCAAAGACAAAGGCTTTTATCAACGATCAGGCGGAGGGGTAACTGTGTCTGGTGGAGAGCCCCTTTTACAGAGCAACTTTGTATTGGAGTTGTTTAGGTTATGCAAACAGGAAAACATCCACACTTGTTTAGAGTCGAGTTTCTTTGCTAACTGGAACCGAATAGAAAAGCTCCTTCCCTATACCGATCTATTTATCTCCGATATCAAGCTACTCGATAGCCAGCGCCACAAAGCGCGCACCGGAGTCGATAATCGCAAAATCCTTAATAATCTTAGAGCATTGAGTAAAACTGAAAAGCCCATCATATTGAGAGTCCCAGTTATCCCATCGATCAACGATGACGATGAGAATATTGCCGCGACCGCTGATTTCATTATTAATGAGCTCAACGGACGCGTACAAACGCTGCAGTTGCTTAGCTTTATGCGCTTAGGGGAAGAGAAATACCGCTCTTTAGGGTTGCCATACAAGATGGCTGATCTAGCCTTTGACCGTGATAACTTTCAACTAAGGGTAAATCAAATTGCCGACTATTTTAATCGCCGAGGTATCCACTGTACGGTTGGAACGAAAGACGCCAGTATGGAAAGCGCAAATTAGAATCCTTCAAGATTAAGAGGCACTACTTTACCTAGCCAATATGCATAAGTGGTGTGATCAAGGAGGTCATCGTCAGTGTCGGCGTGTACTAGAACACTGAGTTCGCCTCTAACAACATCAAGCCAAGGGATAAGTGCATCAAAGTCTTCACGAAAGAACAAAATCTGGAAGCTCCATTTCGTATGAGGCCCAACAGGCTTTTGATGTATTCTTCCGACATGTAGACCAAACTTTTCTGTAATGGTTTCACTTAACACGGTAGCCATTTCTAGAGAAGATAGATCAAAGTAGACGTGTGCATGGTATTTATCGTGAAGGTTTTGGGGGGGTTGAGGTGATGTCATTGGGTTACTTTGCGATAAAATTGCGTGAGGAAATAGTGGCGGGATTGTAACTGATATCTATTTGAAAAATAAGGGAAGAAGTTAAATTCTTACCCTTATTTTCTTTGAGGTAAATTAACGTTTTTTACCACGATTGGCATGAATCTTAAGCTTGGCTTTCATCTTACGTTTATCCGCCCCTCGACCTTTACGGCGAGGTGCACGATCAGGTTCGACTTCAGAGGCCGGACTTGGTTCAAAGCCTGCCAACCACTCTTGTGGTAATCGCGTTTCTAGCAAACGCTCTATTGCTTCCAGAAGATACTGCTCATCGTGACTCATTAACGATACTGCAAAACCCGCATGCCCCGCTCGACCTGTTCGTCCAATACGATGGATATAGTCTTCCGCTTTATACGGCAGCTCAAAGTTCACAACTTGCTCCAGCTGCTGAATATCTAGTCCACGAGCCGCAACATCCGTTGCAATCAATGCTCGTACTTTTCCTGATTTAAAATCATCCAACGCTTTTTGACGCGCTCCTTGGCTCTTATCACCATTGATTGAAACCGCATTGATACCATCGAGCTTAAGCTCTTTTGCGAGTGCATCACTACCCTGCTTTGTTTTGGTAAACACCAATACCTGTTGCCAATTGCGAGAGCCAATTAAGTACGCCAGCAGTTCATGTTTACGTTTTTTGTCGACGGGATAAACCATCTGTTTTACGGTATCTGCCGTCGAGTTCGCAGGGGTGACTTGAACTTCGACCGGCTCATTCATAATACGATGAGCCAGCGTTTTGATACGCTGTTCAAATGTTGCTGAGAACATCATATTTTGGCGTTCTTTTGGTAAGCGCTTGAGAATACGATTCAAATCTGGCATGAATCCCATATCTAACATACGGTCAGCTTCGTCCAAAATAAGATATTCGCATTCAGATAAAGTGATATTGCGGTTATGTTGGTGATCCAAAAGACGCCCTGGTGTTGCTACCAAGATGTCAGCACCACCAACTAGGTTTTTAGTTTGTACGCCCATACTTGTGCCACCGTAAGCGACGACTACTTTAAGCCCAGTGTCTTTTGCTAACGGTACTAAGCTATCAAACACCTGTTGTGCAAGTTCTCTTGTTGGAGTGAGTACTAAAGAACGAATAACTTTTGAGTTAGACTCCCGCTCATTAGGTTCTTGAGCAAGTTTGTGAATCAAAGGAAGCCCAAACGCCGCAGTTTTTCCCGTGCCTGTTTGTGCTCCAGCTAAGATATCTTTGCCATCAAGAACATGTGGAATGGCACGTACTTGAATAGGTGTTGGCGACTCATAGTTCAACGCAGTTAGATTTTGATGAATTGTGCTACTAAAAGCAAAAGAATCAAACGAAGTCACATCTTCGGAAGCATCAAGTAAAGTCTTGTCTGTCATAAATTCGCCAACAGGTATTATTTAGGGGTCGCGAGTGTATCAGATAACACGACATTGGTTAACGCCATTATTGCCTAAGTTCATCAATCCATTCCTAAACGGTGTTTAAACGCTACTACTGAGTAGGTATGCCAATACTTTCCTTTCAACTTGTTACTTAGACTAAATGTTTCTAGGGGCAAACATGATGATTGCCATACCAAGTAATGCAACCAATACGCCGACAATATCCCACATGGTTGGACGAATGCCGTCAACAAGCCAAAGCCACAATATTGCAACGAAAATATAAACGCCGCCGTATGCGGCGTACACTCTACCAGCCGCCGTAGGGTGCAAAGAAAGAAGCCAAGCGAACAACCCAAGACAAATCGCGGCAGGGACAAACAACCAAATTGACTTCCCTTCTTTTAACCACAAGTAAGGCAGATAGCAGCCTAATATCTCCGCCACTGCCGTGACGAAGAACAGCCCCATTGTCTTTAGTTCAGGCATGTAAAATATCCAATAACTGGATGGAGTCTGAGTCCTCCACAACTCTCACACCCTGACTGACAAGGTGCTCGATGACTTCCTGCACATTGTCAGGAAATACTGCGCGCGTCGAAGCTAAGTTCAGAATCACGTTAAAGCCTGCATCAACGAGCTGTTCAACAGACTTTTTCACACAGAAGTCCAGAGCCAAGCCACCAACAATCACATTCTTAATCTGTTGAGAATGTAAAAACTCAATCCCTCCCGTTGATAATGTATCAGCTTGATCGTGATAAAATGCGCCATAAGGATGAGCATCTGGATCGATACCTTTATTGATCTGAAAATCATAGTCACGAATCGCTGGCAGTCCTGGCAGCAACTCTACGCCTTCCGTTCCCACCACACAGTGAGGATTCCATTTGATGTCGACCTCAGGTAATCCAACCGGTTCCAGCATACGCTCCGGCGTTTCCGCCTCCCAAGCAGCGCCAGGAGGGTGCATATCTCGAGAAACCAGTTTTAACGCAGCTTTACTATGATTGTTTACCAACTCTGTAACAATCTCTAGCGCGCCTTGCACCGGCAATTCATCAGGACACAGCTCGCTAAATCCTTTTTGAGGGTCCACATCAATGGACGCAGTTTGGGATTTAAAGAGTTGTGTAGTGGTCAAAGACATGGTGACTTCCTTCACGATTCGTCTAGGGTTTAAACGGTAATACTCTCTATCATACTTAAGTAAATAGATAACACACGTCCTTTACGAATAGCGTCTTCACCCAACAGGGTATTTGACAATTTTCTCTGCCTTATCTAGAGTGCCATTTCTTTATCAATCCTAGTAACACAGTAGGAATGCCGGATGTCAGGCTCACTTTTCAACGATCGTATTATTCAAAGCGCACTCGATCTAGACGTATACAAAATCAATATGATGTTTGCAGCGTTCACGCATTACCCGCAGACGCGCGTGCGTTACGAACTTATTGTTCGATCAAATGAAGATTTATCAGACCTCCAATCCCTTATTGAAAAAGAGATAAACGCTCTTTCTGAATGTCGATTTACGACCGACGACATTGCTTATTTAAAAACTCAAGCCCCTTATCTCAACGATAACTTCCTCACCTATCTGTCTGACTTCGCATTTGCACCTAAGCGCCAAGTGAAGGTATCTAAGACTGATGAGCAGCTCAGTGTTTCTATCAACGGCATTTGGCACGAAACCATTCTTTACGAAACCTTGGTGATGAGCATCATCTCAGAACTACGCAGTCGCCAACGTTGGAACGCAATTCCTTACTCGCAGTTCGCGACTACGCTTGAACAAAAAGTCACTGCAATAAAATCCGAGCTGACGAAACGTTCCATTGATAATTTTCAGTTTTCTGAAATGGGTAGCCGTCGTCGATTTAGCGCGCCGGTTCAGCGCGAGGTGGTGAGCTACTTCAAGCAACATGCTCCTGCACTAATGAGTGGCACAAGCAACTATCAACTAGCAAAAGAGCTAGGCCTCACGCCAATTGGTACCGTGGCACATGAATGGTTTATGGCGCATCAAGCACTAGTGGAACCACAGAAGTCCCAACAAGTTGCTCTAGACCTTTGGCAGTCTACGTTTAATGGAAAACTTGGTATTGCGCTTACTGATACGATTGGTATTGATGCCTTTTTGAAGGACTTCAACGTAGAGCGAGCTACTGACTACGCTGGCGTACGTCATGATTCAGGCAATCCTTTTGAATGGGGTGACAAAATGATCGCGCATTACCAGTCCCTTGGTATCGATCCAATGTCAAAAATCTTAATCTTCACCGATGGATTAAATTTTGCTGACGCTCTCGACATATGTGAGTACTTCGCCGGCCGTGCGAATATCAGCTTTGGCATAGGTACATTCCTAGCCAATGACATGGGCAATTGGCAACAAGACTCTGTGCAATATCAGCCTCTGTCTATTGTCGTCAAAATGGCTGAATGCAATGGTCTTCCCGTTGCTAAAATCAGCGACGAGCCTGAAAAAGCCATGTGTGAAGATGAAGAATTTTTAGCTGAATTAAAAAAAAGCTTCGGTGTACAAAGTAAATTTGCGGCGTAAGGGCACGCCTTCAACTACTCCGCTATTTCCATCCTTGAAGCCACTTATCGCTGTCTTTTAACTCTGTCCAATCAATCGAATATTCGTTATGAGACAGCACGGCTTCAAGCTTGCATGACATAACGATCCCATCCTCTTCAAACTCGACTTCTGACACTAGAAAATGCTTTTCTCTATTAAGCGGCTTAGTCGCCGTCCATTTACTGTTTCGTAGTTTCGCTGGATTAATACGATTCATCTCAAACCTATAACCATCTGTTTATCATTGGAATTTCTTCTACGCGGCAGATATAGATTAAGTTCAAACAAGACAAACGTAGTTCGCCAAATTATCAGAAAATCTTCCCGACCTTAACCGCTTGTTCAAGAACCTCGGGATACAGCTCAGCGAAAAAGTCTGAAAACTCTTGATAATTCTGTTCTAGTTGCACTCCACAGTCAGCGAGTGGTGTCATGCGCATACTTCTAAGCGACATTCGCTCTAAGGCGTACCGTATGTTGTCGAGGTCGCTGTATGACTCTAGCCAACGTCCTTGCCACATATGAGAAGTCATGTTTACAAACCGCTCTGGTAACACTTCTTCGGTCGATGTAATTTCTGCCTCTGCACTATCAACAAATTCTTGCAGGGTTTGCGAGTGGTAATCATGCCATCGCTTGGCTAGACAGTGGTCCCAAAACATATCCATGGCGATTGGTGCAAATCGTTTTAAGTTTGGTTCGAAACGCTGTTTACACAGTTTGATGATGGCATGGTTGTCGGTGTAAGAGTCTACAAAACGGTGCAGTCTGATCCCTTGGCTAACATCAGCGTTATAGAGCTTTGAGGGGTCCCCCTTAACAAAGTCTCCAAGCAAGTTACCTAGTAGACTACTCTGACAGTGATCAGCAATGTGCAGGTGTGCTAAGAAATTCATAACTCTCCGTTACTAGTCGTTTGCTACATTGTGGTGACTGTTATCCAAACGGTCAAATCCCACACTCGTTCATAGCCTCGTAAGCGCTAAGTGTAAATCTGACGAAACACTCAATAAAAATCTGATATCAGCCATCAACTCGACACCACCCTGCCGTCACAATTAAACTCGCGCCTCTTACATTTGTGAAGTTCCACGAAGGATCGTTTGCAATGTACATATCATTTATTATTTTCAAAGGAAGTGTCTTTATGGACAAAGATCATAGCCTTAGAGAGAACCTACTCGCTCTCACTCTTGGCAGCGCACTGGTATCACTTGGCGTTATTTTTTTCAACCAAGTGGGGCTGCTGACCGGCGGTACTGCAGGACTCGCGCTGTTCATCACTAAAGTGACCGCTCTCAGTTTTGGTCAAGTGTTCTTTATGCTTAACTTGCCCTTCTACATTCTTTCGGTTACACGAATGGGATGGCAATTCACCATTAATACCTTTATTGCCGTGAGTATCGTTTCATTCGCGGTAGACCATCTTCACCACGTCATTCAGATCGCACACATTGAGCCGATCTATGCTGCGTTGATTGGCGGAGGACTCATTGGAATGGGTATGTTGGTCATCTTCCGTCATAAAATGAGTTTGGGTGGATTTAATATTCTCGCTCTGTTTTTGCAAGAGCGCTTTGGCATTCGAGCAGGCAAAGTTCAAATGGCACTAGACTGTACTATCGTGGTTCTGTCACTGTTTGTGGTCGATTTCTATCTCATCACGCTATCCGTTGTCGGTGCCATTGCAACTAACCTAATTTTAGCAATGAATCACAAGCCGGGACGTTATCAGCCTGTCGTAGCCAACTCTTAAAAGTAGATCTCTACAGGCATTCCTTGAATCAGTTCTTCTCTAGGTGGAACTGGTTCATCGATGGTCAATACCACTTCCAACAGCGCTTGTTGTCCTTCAAAAGGCTTGGACAATTGAATCGGTAATTTTGAGGCAAGTTCTGTAGGCCTTGAGACGTGAGCATTAATCCTCTTTCCGTTCGGTAATTTAACGGTTACTTTACTCGAAACCTTCGCCTTATCAATGTGTTTCGAATCTAAGTAAGCTATGACTTTAACCTGGTCGGTATCCGGTGCAATCGTAATTAATTCCATATGCGCTTCAAACCGCTCCCCTCTTTTTGCAACAACGTTTATCACATGTCCATCAAATGGAGCAGAAATAAGTAGAGCGCGTTTTTGACTCTGTTTGCGATTTAACTCTTGTTTAAGTTGACGAATAATATTGGTAATCGAACCAACATATTGTTCGTCAGCTTCTTCCAACTTCGCGAGAACCAATTCTAGCGAAGCTTTGGATTTAAGCGACTGAGCCGAATAATAGTTGTTTAAAACCGAAGCGTAGTCTCCGGTACTGACTAATCCTTCATTATTGAACTTTTGAAATTCGCGCTTTATTTTTTCAATTTCGTTGAGGTTTTTCTGCGCTTCCATTTCCGATGCAGCATACATACTCGACAGATCTTTCCCTCTACGTTGAGCATAGTTCGCTAACTCATCAATCTGCCCTTGCAAAAAACTGATTTCATCGTCCAACACTCTATTTTGCAACTGAAGTAAAAACTGTCCCTTCGAAAAACTATCGCCAACTTCAAAGAACAGACTCTCAACTACGCTTTCTTGCGGCGCACTAATAGATACCGGCTCGTAGCTTACTACGCCTTGAGCTATAGTAAAGACCTGCGGCTTAACGAGGTAGTACAGAGCCAACGCAACCGGGAGAATAACTATCGCCAGCAACGCAAACCAACGAAGCCTATAACCCGTTCGCTTAGCCTCTCCATAGGCAACATTCATCCCACGTTCTTTTTGTGGGGATTTTTGTTTATTCGTTTGAAATGTAACTTTCAAAACCTTTTACCTCTCTTTAATACCCACCAAGGTGCCATACTCGACTCCTCATGAGAGCGTCGTACTGTTTCGTTGATAATTGAAAAAGCCGTCACAAATCGAGAAAAGACAGCATATATCGGATAAATGAATAGCCAACCAGCAAGGCTAACATCGCTCATTTTTCTCTCAGATATTAAAAATAGGTAGACCGTAAATTTAACCACGACAAAGCCTAGATATATCCCGTACACGATAAAGGATACTGACGCGAAAAATAGAATTGGGTAGCTAGCAAAAATGTAGCTTGTGAATAGCACGATGAAAATTGGTAACAAGACATTTTGAAGAACACCATAAACCATCGTATAAAGAAACACACGCCAGCCCAGTAACCTTGGTGTCAATCCTTTGATATGTTTTCGAAGGTACAGAAATAACAGGTCACCATCCCAACGCAGTCGTTGCAGTACAAAGTCCCTCAATGTGTCTGGCGCATCAGTATGCCCAACTGCATGAGGCGTAAAGGCGAGCTTTGACTGTTGGTAACGACGTTTATATTGTTTGAGACGCATGGTCAAATCTAAATCTTCAGCGGTATGAGTGTCCCAGCCTCCAACACGTTTTAACTGTTTCTTCCTAAACGCACCAAATGCTCCTGAGATATTATTTAACAACCCAAATTGACTAGTACCGGTTTTGCCTCCTTGCATTGACATCATATACTCGAGGGCCTGCATCCTAGTCAGAACGTTCTTGTCCCAATTTCTAACCCTCAATGCTCCACCACTTGCTATGACATTAGAATCGGTAAACTGACGCATCATTTTGAACGTCATATCATTATCAAAAGAGGTATCACCATCGACGTTAATCACAATGTCATGTTTCGCTTTATATAGGCCGGTGTTTAGGGTTGAGACTCTGCCTCCTCTCTGCCACTTAGGAATAACCCGAACTACTCTATCTTTACGCGAAGCATATTTTTCCTGAAGCTTCATCGCAGTTTGGTAGGTTTCTACATTCTGAACAGCCCCATCGACAACAGCGAGTATCTCTATATTACCTGGGTATACTTGCTCCACCAGCGTATCCACGGTGACCTCTATTCCCTTTCCTTCACCGTAACAAGTGATGATGAAGCTGACATTGGGGGTGTGCGTGTTAATTGGCACTTTATTTTTCCAATGCCATTTAAAAATGCCTATTAATACTAAAAGTATCAAAGGCAACTCCACCATCAGAATGACAGGCAAAAACGTAATCAATAACTCCGTATTCGTGAATACTTGATTCGAGATGGTTTTTGCAACTGTGATTATGCCCTCAATCATTTAATTCTGACTTCCTTTCACTTAACCATTCGGGAGCAACAGTTAGATCTATGCTTGGTAACAGCCAACTTTTGACTATTAAAGAAAGTAGTTCTGAGTCTACTTTGCCAGCGAACTCTGAGATTCTCGTTTCAATAGTGGATAAAAAACTCGACTCGCAATGAGGGAGAAGTATGAAGAATACATCGTCCGTGTACTGGCAGCTTAAGTCCGTAGTTCTGAACAATGACTCCAACTGTTCTGAAAACGCACTTATGAATTCGATATAGGCGACATCCCCAAACTTCAAGATGTAGTCATCAATGTTTTGAACTTTAATCCCAATTAAAAGATCTTGATGTTTATGTCGAAGGGAAAGTTGATTTTTCCAGGCTAAAGTCGCTTCAAAAACAGACGTCGTTACAGAGCCAGAGAGTATGATGTTACGTTTTGATTCAAGCTGGTCATCTAAAAGGTAGCGTTGCGCACTTTCCCCTACTGAGTAGCGGTAAAAGCTTCGTGATGTTAGCTCATTGACCGAGTTGGTATGGTCACATGTCATACATTTTGCGACCACATCAGACTCTACAAACTCTTGATGACAGTTATTACAATCATACAGCTCTAATGGTCGGTCATAGTCGACTCCAATATGTTTAAGCTCGGTATGACACTTTGGGCAACTCATTGTTCTTCTTGATAAGAACAGCTTGGCATCATCTACATGGCCACATGTAAAACAATGCAACGCATCAAAAGTTTTGATATCAATTGAACGACATGAAGGGCAAGTATCGACAAAATTCAAGTGCCCAGACTGACAAGAGTGACAGTAACGTACTCTGTCGACACATTGATCTGCTTCTATTAAGTCAGCATCAACCAACCTATGAAGGTAACGAAAAGGGGTTCGAACTTGGTTATGATAAATATCTAACAAGGGATAACGGTATATGGCCGTCTCACTGATGACTTTCATCGGAGACATTTTTCTCGTTTCATCCAGCCATAAATAAGCTAACAATTTGTCGTTCGGCTCATTGATGATTCGATTAAGCTTCTCAGAAGGCAAATGCTTTTCTTTACTAGATAGCCAATCAGTATCCACTAATCCATCAGACAAATAATCACTTAGTAAACTGGGCTGACAAGTAAATACTCTCCAGCTCCACCCATATTTAGAGTGGTGTATTTGACTTAATATGTGGTCTTGTTCTTCATTGTTCAGGTTTAAAACACAAACAACGCCTGATTGCGCTAACAATGTTTCGTTCAATGAAACACTCTTTAGCTCTAGAGCACTATTACTGAGCAATTGGGGAACTTTACCTAGTACACATATCGTCATTGAATCTTATCCACATATCGGTAGCTGACAAACTACTGTTAAAACTAGCACAAGAGTCCTATATTAATACCTTTAACAATCTCTTTAGGAATATCACTTATTTCTATTTAAACAACAAATTGGAAATAAGTTTCCAACTGTTCCCCATTCGAAGTAACATCTAACTGAAGCTGCTCTCGTTCACTTCCTCCCCACCACTCTTTGCCTGTTTGATTCCTCAGGTATAATTGAGTCGTCAATATTTCACTGTCTCCCTTTTTTAGTTTTACATGAATATGGGGAGGTCTCGTCGCATAAGGGACGGGAAACAAAGTGGAAAAGTCAAAGCTCCCGTTAATATCGGATTCGACAGCTCCAAAGCCAGCAAATGCTCGGTTGAACCGCTCGATATTGGGTTGTTTTGGGTGATCATAGTAGCCATCGCCATCACATTGCCAAATCTCAACACGAATTCCAGCTAAAGGCTCACCTTTTGAATTTTTCACTTTACCGCTCAGTTGAAAGGGCTTACCGGTCAACTTTGTTGAATCTAGGATAAGATTCGAACGAACGGGTATATTCGTTACTGGATAAAACGGACCTTCAGCTTGTGACGGCGTTTTGGGGAGTGGGGTCTTAGCTAATACAGGCCAAGCAAACCATATTGAACAGACTGTTATAAATTGCCTTCTTTGCATCTCAATTCCCTCCACATTCCATAAAACAAGTGTGGCTCACATCTCATGTATTTCTAGTTTTCAGGCGAGTCGCACTTTTTCTCGTCGTTAGGAAGGAAAAATGCCATAGAAATATCACTCTGTCTTTTTCCGTTGATATACACTTAAAACAAGAAAAAAGGAGTTTATTCAATGATAAAGATGTTGGTATGCGATTTTGATGGAACAATCAGTGGTGGGCCTACCAATGAGTTAACAGAGTTTACTTCCTACGTTGAAGCTCAAACAGGTATGCAGTTCGTTGTCGCTACAGGGAGAACCTTTCATTCTATTAACGATGGACTAGCTCAGCATACGTTACCTAGACCTCATACTATTGTCAGTGACGTCGGCACTCAGATTCATCATAAACGCACACTGACCCCTGACAATGATTGGCACACAAAAATGGATTGTCTATGGGATGAAGGGAAAGTTTCTGCCGCGTTACATGATTGTGGCTTTTTGGGGAAACAGACACCTGAACATCAAGGCAGCTACAAGCTGACTTATGAAGGGAGATTAGACAGTAAGCAATTACAGTACCTACAAACTCTGTTTCAAGACAATGAGCTTTGTGTTGACCTAACCTACTCGCACGATTGGTTTTTAGACATCACACCAAAAGGTATAAATAAAGCAACCGCCATCCAACACTTAATGAATAAGCATCAGCTTTGTCCTTCAGAAGTTGTCGTTGCAGGCGACTCTGGCAACGATACCGCCATGCTGACCATAGCAGGGATTAACGCCATATTGGTGGCAAATCACTATCAAGAAGTCGCACACCTTTCTTCGTTATCTCATGTATATACTGCGAAAAACACCCATGCACTTGGTGTACTCGAAGGGCTGAAACACTGGCAAAACAATCAATGAATGTGTAGACCCAAACAACAAAAAAGCCAGTAGTGTTAACTACTGGCTATGTTTAGCTATTTCAGAGATGATTATGCGGCGGCAAAGTCGAGGGAACGTACTTTTTGTTTAAGTTCTGGAATCAGCGTAGAACTCGCGCTGAATTTTCTCAGCCCTAGATTCATCAACAGCTCTGTCGCTTTAACATCCCCTGCCATTTCACCACACATACTAACCGAAATACCGGCTTTGTTTGCAGATTGAATGGTCAGTTCAATGGCTTTAATAACCGCTGGTTCGAAGTAATTTACTAGCTCAGCAACTTCAGTATTCCCTCGGTCAGCCGCCATAACATATTGTGTTAGGTCATTGGTGCCAATCGAGAAGAAGTCGACCTCTGCCGCCAAGGCATCCGCGTTGAATACCGCAGCTGGTACTTCAATCATAATACCAACAGGCAGCTTGGATTTAGATATACCCAACTTCTCACACTGTTTAGCGATCAATGCTTTCACTGCTTTCACTTCAGTGACCGTTGCAATCATTGGAATCATCAATTGAATGTTAGGTTGTTCTGCGTAAGCTCTTAAAACTGCACGTAACTGCGTTTCAAAAAGCGCTTCATGCTTCAAGCACAGGCGCACGCCACGCTGACCCAAGAAAGGGTTTTCCTCTTCTGGCATCGGATATGCGGCAAGCGGTTTGTCACCACCAACATCAAGACTACGAATCGTAATTGGCATGTCGCCAAACGCAGCTGCAATCTCTTTGTAAACCGTATATTGTTCATCTTCTGTTGGTAGTTCTGCGCTTTCTTGGAATAGGAACTCGGTACGGAACAGGCCAACCCCTTCAGCGCCATTGGCTAACGCCGCTTCTACATCTTCAGGACCACCGATGTTAGCTAAAGCGTGAATCGAGGTACCATCTTGGGTTACTGCTTGTAATTGAGCATTTTGCAAAGCGATCTCTTGAGCCGCCAACCATTCATGACGCTTACTATTAAGCTCTTCTTGTACCGCTGGAGGTGGCGCAAACCACAATAAACCACTGAAACCATCTACTGTGATGCTATCCCCTACTTTGACTTGTTCAAGGCAACCTTGCACTTTTACTATTGCAGGAATTCCCATAGCTCTCGCCAAGATCGCACTGTGAGAGGTTTTGCCGCCTTCACTTAGACAGATGGCTACAACTTTTGATTTATTAAGACCAGCCACATCCGAAGGCATTAAATCACGAGCGAGTAAGACACTTGGCTCAGCGATGGTTATCGCCTTCGTTTTCTCACCCGTCAATGACAGCATCACTTGACGGCAAATATCATAAACGTCAGCTTCACGCTCACGCATGTATTGGCTTTCCGCAGCTTGATACTGTGCCGCTAGCGCCATCATCACATCCATCCACGCTTGCTCAGCGATTAACTCCGCAGCAACTTTTGCCTCTGCTTGAGCCGCAATTTCAGGGTCAGCCAACATCATGGCATGCGCAGCAAAAATTTCACCATGAGGCAACTTTGCTTGAGCTTCTAAATGTTGCTTAACCTCAGTGATAGCTTGCTTAAGCTTCGCAATTTCTTGCTCTGTAGTGGTAAATGTACGCATTGGAACATTGGGCATTTCTTGGGTAAAGATGACTGCCGGAGCCGTCACGATACCGCCATTGACACTAATACCAGCCAAGGCACCTTCAATGTCGTTAGTAAGCTCAGGAGCTTCTTCCAACACCTCTTCTACTGCAATGCCTTGAGCGACTTGTTCCGCTTCACCAAAGTGCTCATTAGCAAGGCTAACAAAAGCGTCTAATGCGTTTTGGGCATCCTCACCGCTGACGTAGAACGTAATCTGTTCATCACAACGAACCCCTAATTTAGCAATGCTATTTAGACTCTTCGCACTGACTTTTTGTCCTGCTTTTTCGAGGTACACATCGGCAGAAAACGGCGCTAGACAACCTACGATCGCCGCAGCTGGTCGTGCGTGAATACCATGTGGGTTTTTAACCATCCATTGGAAGCTTAACGCATTCGCATCATCGACAGACTCGTCCGCGACGTCAGGAGACTGCACAGCAAGCTCCTCACCTAGATGTTCTTTTTTCACATCTAAAGCACTGGATGCTTCGGCGATTACCGCCTCAATAGATAAGCCAGCCGCCGCCGCTACTGACGCTGCCATTGTGCCTTCTACTATTGGCGCAGACACCAGTGCGACTTTGTCCCGGGTCTCATCATCTAACAGTTCTAATGCCATTTCAGTACTAAGTAGCGCACTACCTAAGTCCATTAAAACAACAGCACCACCTTGATCACATACTTCTTCAATCGCCCCCATAACGGCGATTGCATCTGTGCCGATTGGGTTCTCGGGATCATCAACCCCCGCTGCGATCGCAATATTAGCTTTGCCTTGCGTCATTTGAGTGGCCAGTTCGGCCACTCCTTCTGCTAATAGGCGGCTATGCGATACTACTACAATGCCTACCATGCTTACTTTCCTGCTATCGCCTGTCTTAGTGCTTTAATCATTAGAAGTGATGACGTAGCACCAGGGTCTTGGTGACCGATACTGCGCTCACCTAAATAGCTTGCACGACCTTTCTTCGCTTGCATTTCAATCGTTGACGTTGCGCTTTTCTCTGCAACTTCCACCATTTCATCAAGTAAATGGTCAGGGCTAGTACCACCTTCTAGAGATGTTTTCATCTCATTAAGTACTGGTAACCAAACGTCACACATTGTCTTGTCACCCTGCTCCGCTTTACCTCTAGAGATAACCCCATCAACACCGCTCTTAAGATCGTCAATTAGCTCTTGGAAAGTCAAAGACTCACGGCTCCCTACTGACGCAGCTGTACGAATAAACAACGTGCCATAGAGTGGACCACTCGCCCCGCCAACGCTAGACAACAGCGTCATGCCGGTATTCTTCAAAATGGTCGAAATGTTCTGCTTCTCTACTTTTGGCAAGGTTTCTTTTACTTTCTTGAAGCCACGATTCATGTTTAGACCATGGTCTGCATCACCGATGTCACGGTCAAGATCAGTTAGAAAGTCTTGGTTTTCTTCGTACGATACTGCGCAAAGCTCAAGCCAGTTAATGATGTGTTGTTTTTCAATTTGCATGTGTTATTCCTCGGCTTACCACTTCATCGCTGCTGTATCTACTGGAGCATCAAATAGCTCTAGCATCTCGGTGTCTGCTTTTAACAGCGTGATAGACACACCTTCCATATTCAAAGACGTACAGTAGTTACCCACTAGGTTACGAGCAAGACGGAAACCTTCTTTCTCACAGTTATGTGCCAAACGGTTATATACACCGTAAAGCTCAGACTCTGGTGTTGCACCAAGGCCATTTACAATAGCGATATAGTCATGATCTGTTTCGAAGTTCTCGATTGTTGATTCAACTTCGTCCCATTCACCTTCTACGCGATTCCAAATACGCAGTGTGCGGCTGTATGCTAGATTTTCTTTAAGCTCAAGGAACATCTTGTCTACCAACTCGTCAGCGTTGGTGTATTTAATGCGCTCGATGCCCGGTTCACCGTGAATACCGACACCAAATTCAACTTCGTCGTCTGCTAGTTGGAAAGATGGTTTACCCGCTGCTGGTACTACGCATGCATCTAAAGCAACACCGAACGAGCGGCAGTTATTATTAATACGGCGAGCGAGTTCTTCACACTGCTCTAACGAATAACCCTTGTCTGCTGCTGCCCCCACGATTTTCTCGACAAGAACTGTACCCGCAACGCCCCGGCGGCCTGCAGTATATAGACTGTCTTTTACCGCTACGTCATCATCAATCAACACAGAGCCAACCTTGATGCCGTCAGAATGAAGAAGCTCAACCGCTGTCTCGAAGTTCAGTACATCACCAGTGTAGTTTTTGATGAAGAATAAAACGCCCTCACCCGTGTTAACTTGGTTACCACATTCATACATTTGGTCGGGTGTTGGTGAGGTAAATACTTCACCTGGGCAAGCTCCCGTCAACATCCCCTTACCAATGAAGCCCGCGTGCAATGGTTCGTGACCCGCGCCGCCACCGGAGACCAATGCAACTTGTCCTGGTGTTTCTTCATGCCACATGTAACGTGGCTCGTAGTTAGCTTTTAATTGTGGGCGAGAGGCAGCAAGACCTTCCATTTGCTCTTTTACAACGTCTTCAACACTATTGATTAGCTTTTTCATACCTTGTTTCTCTTTTGTAATTTTTAATGTTCGTTTAATTGGATTTGTGTAGGTTTAGAGTCATAATATGAACAAATCCCATGTCCACAACGAAAATAATTCACGTTTCATAATGGAACGTTTTCTTTTTTCTGACGTTCCGTTTTGAAACACAAACCCTGCCATTTTGAAGATTTAGTGATCTACTCCAAGATATCCTCATTCCTCGTCATCTTAAGAAATCACCCTTTGCTAGCCATGTCATAAAAACAACAAACACACATTGGAATGACTTAGCAAATGACTACTCCATACCTATGATGAGTCCAACGTTGAAACAAAAATAACCATTAACAGAAGGTCTGAAAAAATGGACAAAATTATTATTAGCCCAAGTAAGTATGTTCAAGGTGAAAACGTATTAGGCTCTATCGCTAGCTATGTAAAAGCACTTGGTGCTAACCCACTTGCTATTGCTGATGAATTTGTAACTGGCCTTGTAGGCGACACAGTTAAAGAAAGCTTCTCTAAAGAAGATATGCCGTTGGCAATGGACGTATTTAACGGTGAATGTTCACGTGTTGAAATCGACCGCCTTACTGACATCTGCGCGACTCAAAAGAACGATGTCATCATTGGTATCGGTGGCGGTAAAACGCTAGATACGGCTAAATCAGTAGCGTTTTACACTAAGATTCCAGTCGTTGTAGTACCAACTATCGCTTCAACTGACGCACCAACAAGTGCATTAGCGGTCATCTATACACCAGAAGGTGAGTTCGCTGAGTATCTGCTATTCCCTAAAAACCCAGATATGGTTGTTATGGACACCAAAGTTATTGCTGGCGCACCAGTTCGTCTTCTTGTAGCTGGTATGGGTGATGCTTTATCTACTTACTTTGAAGCACGTGCCAACATGACATCTGGCAAAGCAACAATGGCTGGCGGTGCGCCAACACGCTCTGCCCAAGCATTGGCAAAACTTTGCTACGAAACGCTGCTTGAAGATGGCCTAAAAGCAAAAGTTGCCGTTGAAAATGGCGTCAGCACTACAGCTGTTGAAAACATCATTGAAGCAAACACATACCTAAGTGGTATCGGTTTTGAAAGCTCGGGTCTGGCGGCTGCGCACGCTATTCACAACGGCTTAACGAAACTTGAAGAATGTCACCACCTGTATCACGGCGAAAAAGTGGCATTTGGTACGTTGGTTCAACTTGTTCTAGAAAACGCGCCAATGGAAGAGATTAACACTGTAATCAACTTCTGCCGCGAAGTAGGTCTACCAACCAACCTATTTGAAATGGGCGTAAAAGAAATCAACAAAGACAAGCTATTTGAAGTGGCAGAAGGTGCAACGGCTGAAGGTGAGACCATTCACAACATGCCATTCCCTGTTACCGCAGACAGTGTGTTCGCGGCAATTCTTACTGCGCACCAACTTGGTCAAAAGTAATCTCCCTGTCGTTATGAGGGTCAAGAGCCAGCTTTAAGCTGGCTCTTTTTTGTTGATCGATGTTCCCTGCCGCCGATTTACTATCTATACTCAAAAAGGTTCTTAAAAAGAGAGAGTTAGGACAGTGACAGCCAAAAGGCAACGTATCTTAGAAGTGGCTCTTGAGCTAGCTACCACGGCAGGCATCGATTCGCTATCAACTATTGAGGTAGCAAAACAGGCAGACGTTGCAAAAGCAACGCTATTCCATCATTTCAAATCTAAACAGACTCTCGTAAACGCGATTTATGAATCGATCAAGACAGATTATGACTTTTTTACTGGTCATGAGTCCCTAGATATCAATGCTCGATTAGAGCTTTTATGGCGAGAAAGCCTTTCTTGGGCAGTTGTAAATCCAGAGAAAGTGGCATTTTTGAGCATGTATTACACATCTCGAACTGTTCCAAGAGAAGCTCGCCAGCGAGCTAAACAGCAATCACTTGATGGACTGCACCGTCTTATTCAGGAAGCCCAACACCATAATGGTTTACAAAATGAGAGTACAGAAGTGCTAATGGAGTCCGTCTATTCAATGTTTATGTCTACAGCGCAGAACCTAGTTTACGAAGAGCCTCAACGACATGCATTGTTTGTTGATGGAAGCACTTTAGTGTTCAAACGTTTACTAAACTGCCCTACTATCTAACACTACTCTCTTCCTTCCTCATCTCTGTGCGTGTGCTAGTTGTTAACTAACATATATTTATCTGAGTTTAACTTTAAGTGAACCAAACTAAATCCACATCTTAGTGCTGTTGATTGTTCACGACCGACCGGATGGTTAGTATTACCTCATCAACTGAGGCGAGACAGCAAAATAGGAAGTTTCTTCTCTTTATGTCTAAGAACAACTTACTGAATTTACACATGAGGGTAACCATGAAAGCTTCTAAACTAGCGACCATTCTTCCTGCTGCTCTTGCGCTATCGGCTAGCGTACATGCAAGTGACTCCCTGTCGTTTGATGTAACGGTAGAATCTGACCACCAAAAAATTAGCGATGCTCAAGTATCATTATGGTATGCACAAGCTGGCCAATCACCAGTGCTTATGGCTGAAGGTCAGAGTGGACACGATGGTCAAGTATCCTTTTCTGAGAATACACGACAAGACGAAGGGGTCTATTACCTAACAGCTAAAGGCGGCACTATTCAGGGCAAGTCCGTCGAAAAATACCGAAGTTTAGCGATTTTAAATAGCCAGCAGCAAGGTGATATTGTACTGAATGAACTCTCGACTATCGGCTCACTTTGGCCAAATGCTCAACAATACGCTCAAAACTATGGTTTAAGCGGTTCGAAAAACGGCTTACTTATCGGCTCAGAGCAAGTTCAAAACTTAGTTGATGTGCAAACAGGCCAGTTTGGCGCTACTGTGCTCAACGGCGTTAACTCAGCAGACTCCGAGACTGTCGCTCGTATGAATACGCTCGCAGCATTAACTGCTCTTTGTGGCGCAGAGCAAGCACGCGACCTATGTGACCAATATTTAGCGATCACACATAGTGATGATACGTTAGAAGCACTATCTAAGATTGCCCAGCAGCCCTACTTACATACTAAGGCTCTGTTTGATCTGTTTGCTAATGCCTATGTCTATCCAAAGGGTGAACAACGTCGAGATACCGACTTTTTACCATACTTGAGCTACACACCAGACGATTTTGCACTTATGGTTCGTTTCACTGGCGGCGGTATTTATTCACCGGGGCGCCTGATGTTTGATAACGAAGGTCAGCTTTGGAGTGGACAAAACTGGATGCCAGGTTCTCAGTCAGGGTTAAGCACAGCGATTGGCGGTGGCGTAGTAAAAATGGCCCCGAGTGGTAAGCCATTGTCCCCTCCTCTCGTTGGGTACAATAGTCAGGGGCTTGATGGCAGCGGCTGGGGCACTACAGTGTCAAAAGACAAGGTTTGGATTAGTACATTCAATGCAAAAGTTGGCGTATTCGATCTGACAGGTAAAGCACTCGGCCCTGCAACTATCAATGGTCAGCACGGCCAATTACAAGGTCTAGCAACCGCACCAAACGGCGATGTTTGGGTATGTGATAACCAGTACAATCACATGATACGTTTCCCTAAAGGCGATTACACCAAAGGCGAGATTGTCGATGTACCGGGACTTAAACGACCATTTGCGGTTGCTGTAGACAACAATAACGTGGTTTGGGTAACAAATAACGGCTCAATGACAGTCACACGTTTTGAGGCCGATAACCCTGGTAATGCGAAGCAAATTAAAACTGGTATCGCTCCACGTGGTCTTGCTATTGATTCAAAAGGCAACGTATGGGTAGGCGCTAACTTGTCTCCAGGTTACCCGCTACCTAACATTCCAAAAGGAACAAGCATTATTGATGAGTTCCGTATCTCAATTGAGAACATATTTGCGCACCAAGCTGATATACCAAAAACAGGTAACGTAACTATGATTTCTCCAGATGGTAAAGTAGTAAAATCTAACTTACTTGATAATGAAATCTATGCAGCGTGGGGGGTTAGTGTTGATGGTGCTGACAATGTCTTTGTGGGTAACTTCTTAGGTACAGGTTTTGCTCAAGTGTGTGGTGAAGATACGTCTAACTGCCCAACGGGCACCAAAACCGGTGATCTTATTCACTCATACAAAAGTGGTGTTATGCAAGAAGCAACTGACACTATGGTGGACGACGCAGGTAACGTGTGGGTAGCTAATAACTGGAACGTAATTAGTGCTTTAACTGATAAAAACCCTGAGCGCAGAACATCAACCATGGGAGGAGGAAACGGTATTGTCGCAGTTTATGGTATAGCTCAACCAGTGAAAAATCCGTTAATTGGTCAAGTACGAACAAACGAATAGTGTAATGAAAATACCTTTATAAGTTGACGCTTAGCGAGGCCTACTATGTAGGCCTTTCGTCGTTTCTTTGCCCGAAAAGCCTCCACCATATTGAAACTTTATTAGCTTAGTTCACATCTAGAAACAGATACTAACCTAATGAATCAGTTGAATTTATTTTGCGGAAGTAAACATGATTTAGATTAATTTTCACACATCAATATGCACTTAGTATCTCTTGTGAAAAATAACTCTAATATCAATAAGGAAGCAGTAATGAAATCAACAGCAGTACTAAGTTTATCGGCGATACTTTTAGCTCCAATTCCAGCATTGGCAGATCACACGGTAATCGATGGTATGGACTTCGGTCCTCTTGCTCAACTTGTCGGAACTTGGAAATCAGTAGAAAGCGGCGGTGTCGATATATCTCCAGCTCAGGCAGGCACTGAACAAGGTAAAGGAGCACCTGCCATTACCCCATTCTACGAGACCATGACGTTTGAAGTAGCAGCGGATGCGGTCAATGCCAGTGAACAAACGCTTGTTGCGCTTTATTACAAGCAAGAAGTTTTCCGCAAAGCTGACGATACTAAGTTCCACGACCAACGCGGTTACTTTATCTATGATCAAGAGAACCAAATCGTTTACAACTCGTTCTGCGTACCTAGAACGACCTGTGTCACTGCAGAAGGTGCAACTGGTAATGACATGACCTTAGTGATGTCGGAAAGAGGCGTTGCTGAATCTAACTTCATGAAAGAAAAAGCAAGCACGACTGGTTTCACAATGAACATCAAAATCGACGGTGACACGTTAACTTACTCTCAATCGACAGTACTAAGTATCTATGATGGTGAGTTTGCCCACACCGATTCATCTGTACTTGAACGCATAAAGAACTAATACTGCACACAAAAGTAACTCGTTTCAGCTGAAGCCATACGCTTCAGCTGTTTCTCTTTATCATTCTACGGCTCTCACCTCACTAATTCGTCGTAGCCGCTAAACTTTCAAGCCAAGAGCTCATCGACCATAGTTGATTGACCAATTCCACAGCAAATAGAGCCAAATTGCACGTTCGTGACTATTAAGCAAGCTCCGCGTATGGCAGAATGATCAGACAACAACGAAAGCTCAATCCTCCATTATTTGTAGAGCGAATATAATGGTTGGAAGAATCAGTAGCTACGTAAAAGCAGCGGTTAATCCCATGTAGAGGAGATTCAATAATGACCCATGAAACAAAGACAATGGAAGTACCTGTGGCAATTGCTGATAGAGTACAAGCATTGATTGATGGCTTTATAGCGAAAGAAAAGTTCAATGCTGAACGAAAAGAAGTGGTCAACAACTTTCTTGCAATGGATGGTTTAAGCTGTGAAATGGCTGTTTACAGCCTGCCTCAAGACGAGTTAATCAGCACGCTAAGTTATGTATATGAACTCTCTGGTACTAACAGTCGCTTCGTCAAAAACATTATTACTCAGACCAGAGATAATCCTAAGAAAGTGCTTTCTGATTCTCAACGCTCTTCGGCGAAGAGCCTATTATTTAACTTGCTTAATGATCCCTCGGTAATCTCAGCAATGAAAGAGAATTAATTGTCATAATTGACCAATTACTTCCTGGATAACCTAAAAGCGAGCATCTTTAAATGCTCGCTTTTGTTTTACTTCTAGCAAATAGAGTTAGTCACTTAATTCTTCAATTGGCATTGAATTGCTTGAATCAATGCCTGGACCCCTGCCTTCACTTTCTCGCGTGAACAACCAAGGTTCAATCGCAAATAACCAAGTCCAGGCTCTCCATAAACCTCGCCCGACATGATCGCTACGCCATAGTCATCAATTAACGTCCTATTAAGAATATCCATATCCAGAGCTAACGGTGAAAGATCTATCCACGCCAGATAGGTTGCTTCTGGTATAACGTATTCAAGATCTTTAAACGAAGCACTGAGGGATTCTCGTACATAAATGTGGTTTTGGTAAACGTAGCTATTGAGTGCTTCTAACCAATCTTCGCAATGATTGTAAGCTTCCATAGTGGCAATAACGCCAAGAATTGAAGGGGATGACAATCCATCTACTTGCTTCAATTTAAACAAGTAATCCTCTCTCGTTAGCGCATTAGGAATCAATGCATACGCGCCGTTCAGCGCAGGCACGTTGAACGACTTTGATGCTGAGGTCACTAACGCCCATTCCATTGATTGATCAAATCCAGTAAATGGTAAATGAGAGCCAAAGCTGACATCCATATGAATCTCATCCGAGATAACTCGCACACCATGCTTGGCGCAGAGCTCAGCCATTTTGGTCAGCTCTTCATGCGTCCAAACTCTTCCTGTTGGGTTATGCGGACTGCAAAGTAGTAAAATCGTATTTTCAGGCCGAGCAATTAAACATTCAAAGTCCTGCCAATCTATTTGATAGCGGCCCTCAACTTTTAGCAGTGTACTCCTTGCGCAAACTCGACCTTGCCCTTCAATCATTTTGTCGAAAGCGTCGTAAGCTGGCGAGTGAAAGACTACCCCTTCTCCTACTTTCGACCAACGCTCAATGAGCTTAGAGATGATATAGATAACGGATGGTCCATAAACAATGTAATCTTTGTCAATCGTTGTACGGAATCTTTTTGAAAACCAGTGAGATATCGAGACTTTGAAATCATCATGATTCCAGCGGCTATAACCAAAAACAGGGTGTTCAATTCGGCTTTTCAACGCACTTTGAATCGCAGGAGGAGAAGCAAAATCCATATCGGAGATCGTAAATGGCAGCAATCCAGCTTTGCCAAACCTATCTTGAACATAGTCCCATTGAGTGCAATAAGTGCCTTTTCGATCTATTACGGTGTCAAAATCAAACTCTTGAGTCATTATTGTCTCCAAAATGAATAAACCTCAGTGCCAGACAATCGACACTGAGGCAAAGCAAAACATCAGACTAGCTTGCGCTCATTAGAGCCTGCATTTCGTTTTTAACCAAGTGCACTTGAGTGCCAATAACCACCTGTAAATTATGCTCATCAAGCTTAATAACACCCAGAGCACCGTTGGCTTTAAGCTTCGCATCATCCACTAAACTCATGTCATTAACAGACATACGAAGACGTGTAATACAGTTATCGATAGAGGTGATATTCTCTTTTCCACCTAACGCAGCCAATACCGCAGCCCCTTTACCAGATTCATTTACAAATGCAGCTTCAAGTTGACTATCCACTTCGGCCGTATCAACTTCGCGGCCCGGTGTTTTCAAGTTAAAGCGAGTAATCGCGAATTTGAATACTGAGTAGTACACGACAAACCAAATACCCGCTACTAGTGGTACCAAATACCATTTGGTCGCTGTGCCTTGGAGAATACCAAAGACGAAGAAATCAATAATATTACCGTCTGTGTTACCGATAGTGACGTCTAGCAGCCCCATAATCATGAAGCCAACACCTGTCAGAATTGCGTGAACAAAATACAGCACTGGTGCAACGAATAGGAACAAGAACTCAAGTGGTTCAGTAATACCGCCCACTACACACGCCACTACGCCAGAGATCAAAAGTGCTTTAATCTTCGAACGATTTTCTGGACGAGCACAGTGGTACATTGCCAGTGCAGCGCCCGGTAATCCACCTAGAAAAGTAGGCATTTTGCCTTGAGAAAGGAAAGCAGTAACTTCAGGCGTGAAACCCTGAGTGTCAGGACAAGACAGTTCGGAGTAGAAAATATTCAATGCACCAGAGACCGTTTGACCGCATACTTCCATCGTACCACCCGCTTCAGTAAAACGAATGAGAGCAACTAAGATGTGGTGTAATCCAATAGGTAATAACAAACGCTCGCCAGTCCCAAATAGCATTGGACCAAACTCACCAGCACCTTCGATAACATGTCCAATACCATTGATACCCGCTGCGAAGTATGGCCAAACAAATGGGATAAATACGCCAACCACACCTAGTACAATCGCAGAGATAATCGGGACAAAACGTGCACCGCCAAAGAAGGCTAATGCATCCGGCATTTTGAAAGTGTAATAACGCTGGTGTAGTTTCGCGACGATAATACCCACGACGACCGCGCCTAGGATACCCGTATCAATCGACTCAATACCGATAATGCTTTTTACGCCATACGCTTTTTCCTGTACGTCATCACCCAACACACCAGCCACGGTCAAGAAGAAATTAATGGCAAGATTAAACGCCGCATAACCAACAAAACCCGCAAATGCCGCCACACCCTTTTCTTCGCGTGCTAAACCTAGCGGAATCGCAATCGCGAACATCACCGGAAGATAGATAAACGCCACGAGACCTATTTTCGTCATCCACATAAATAGGTATTGCAACAAAATGTTATCTAGTAGAGGAATCGCTTCTTTAATTGCCGAACTCGACAGCGAACTCCCCACCCCAAGTAAGATACCTGAAAAGGCGAGAAGCGCGACAGGCAACATGAAAGTCTTGCCGAGGCTTTGCAAAAACTCCCACATGGTCGATTTGTTATTGCGTGTAGACATAGTACGTCTCCAAAAGATTAAGAGCTTGTAGGGCTCATACTCACCACTGCTGATGGGCATGATATTTTGTATTTATGACGCAAATATAAGCTGATAAAACTTTTGATAAAACGTTTTATCAGCAAATCTGTGATCCACTTAAACAACAAATCCCATATCCAAAGTAAGGCTTTAAAAAACAATACAATGAAGGTAAAGTAATTTGATAAAACGTTTTTCCTACATTAAGTGAAACTATGTCATCAAAAAAAGTGACCATTACAGAAGTCGCTAAATATGCGGGAGTCTCCGTCACAACTGTTTCCATGGTATTGGGAAACAAAGGACGTATTTCTCCCGACACTATAGATAAGGTTAACCAAGCTGTTGAAGAGCTTGGCTACATTCGTAATCGCGCTGCAGCAAACTTACGTTCAAATTCGAGCGAAATAATCGGTCTGATCCTTAAAGACATTAGTGACCCTTATTACTCCGAAGTCGCATCTGGAATTAGCGAAGAGATTGAACGCCAAGGGTATATGTTGATTCTGGCTCAAAGTGGCGATAGTCAGGAACGATTTGAAAAGTGCATGATGACAATGTCTCGGCAAGGTGTCGGTGGTATCGCTTTCTGCCCTATCGCTGACAACCAGCAATTTAATATCGAAAAAATGAAGGAACAAAACCTGCCTTTGGTTTGCGTCTCTCGTGCATCGCTCGACAAGCAAATAGATTTTGTCGGCCCTGATAATAACTATGCGGCGAAGCTAGCAACCGAACATCTAATAAAACAAGGACATCGCCGAATCGCATACGTTGGAGGTGCAAGCAGTTCGTTGTGCAGGGCGGAGCGAATCGGAGGATATTGTTCCACCCTCATGCAATTTGGTCTGCCCTTTAAACCAGAGTGGGTGGTGGAGTGCGAAAAAGGTCAAAAGGCAGCCGCTAATGCAGTACAAACGCTACTGTCCGAACACCCGCAAGTAACCGCAATTCTTTGCCACCACTCTTCTACGGCGCTTGGTGCTGTATACGGTATTCATCGTTCTGGACGACAAATTGGTAAAGACCAGTTTATTGGAGAACAAGTGTCACTTATCGGATTTGATGACGTAGAAGAAGCAGAGTTAACCGAGCCTCCGCTTACTTTCGTCAACTTCAACGCAAGAGAAATGGGTAGACAGGCAGCGAAACGTCTTATTAGCCAACTAGAACAAGAACATTCTCAACCGTATAGTCTTATTCAACCACCTCAACTGATCATTCGCGAGTCGGCGTAGCTGCCGGCTTTATAGCTATTATTGCCGTTACCGTACGCAGAGCCCATTTTTAATTTCTTCTATAAATCAATCACTTTGAGTAGTAGTCATTTTCTACAATCCCTTTCATAATGAGTGAGGGACAGAAGGAATGCTCATGAAAAACACCTACGCTCTACTTGCTGCTTTTGGATTCACTGTTAGTAGTTTCGCCAATGCTACCAGCAGCGCTGATACTCTATTGATTAATGCCAATATATACGGTTACGACAATGCAACGGCCATAGCCGTTCAGGATGGTAAAATCCAGTCTATCGGTGACCTCTCACAGATTAAGTTTTACCAAGATAAACACACTGAGGTTGTCGATCTTAAAGAAGCTTATGTCTTACCTGGTTTTATTGATAATCACAATCACGTATTTGAAGCTGCTTCGGAGGCTGGCGGAAACTGTGCGTTGGGATTGGATGCAACATTAGAACAGCAAGTCCCCTATTTAAAAGCCTGCGCGCACCACAGTTCTGACAACTCTTGGTTGATTGGATACGGCTTTTCGCTAGAGGCTATTCTAAGTGACGACAACGAAAACACTCCGTTGCAAGTTCTGGACGAGATATTCCCCAACCGTCCCGTTATCGTAATGGAGCAAACTTCACACTCTATGTGGGTCAACTCCGTGGCTTTGGAACTCGCAGCAATTTCTAGCAATACGCCTGATCCTCAAGGCGGAAAAATCCTCAAAGATCGAGAGAACGAAGAGCTCAACGGTATCCTTTTGGATAACGCTGGCGACATCGTTATGGAGTTGGCATGGAATAGCATGAGCAACCAGTTCGACCAAAGTTATGACGGTTTAATGGTTGGGCTAGAACAAGCAGCCGCTCATGGCATTACCACGATTGGTGACGGACGCATGTATTGGAAGCGAGGTTGGTTTGATGTATGGAAAGAAGCCGAGCGCAACGGCGATTTAACCGCTCGTGTATCTTTGCGTCCTTGGATTTACCCAACTGACACTATGAAACCTCAATTAGGTTATCTGAAGAAAATACACGCTAGCGATTCCTCGCAACGACTGATTGTAGACCAAGTCAAAATGTACAGCGATGGCATCTTTATTAACGGAACGGCGAAAACATTAGCCCCCTACTTGGATACTTATATTCCCGACCAACCTTACGGCCTGAATTACATCCCCCCAGTCGATATGGAGAAATGGCTGGCGGCACTTGATGAAATTGGCTACAGCGCGCACATTCACGCTATCGGCGATGGCGCAATCAGAGAATCACTCAACGCGATAGCAAAAGTTCGTCGCCATGGTTCTACTAAACCCTACACCTTGACTCATGTGGAGTTAATCGACAACGATGATATTCCTCGCTTTGCCGAGTTAAATGTCACCGCCGACTTTCAAGTGGGTTCCAACTATGTAGCCAACAATGACCATCAATGGGCAAATGCATTTCTTGGAGCACTACGGGCTCACGCTTTGATGAACTTGCGCGCTATATTTACTAGCGGTGCGAACTTAACCTTAAGCAGTGACTGGAATGTGCATGACATCAACCCATTGGTTGGCATAGCCAATAGTATTCACATGGGTAGTAAGGGACTTCCTAATGTAAAAGCAGCAATCGATGCCTATTCAATTAACGCCGCAAAGAGTCTGGGTATTAGTGATATTACTGGCAGCATTAGCGTCGGAAAATCTGCTGACTTTGTTGTTCTTGATCGTGATATCACGAAGGTCGCAGTAGAGGATATCCCTTCAGCAAAGTTTATGATGACCATGCTACAAGGCGAAGTCGTCTACAGTCAGCCGTAAGACTTCGTTTAAGAGGCGATAAAGCTGCCACCCAATATAACAAATATAGAGCCGCACCCTTTGTTGAAACGCTTGCCATGCCGAGCCAACCAAGGACGCAATCTATTTGCCAAGCGAGCAATGAGATACTCAACAGCAAATTCCACCACAGCAAAGGTTACAGCAATAACCACAAATTGCTGCATCAACGGTGTGGTGGAGTTCATAAACTGAGGTAGAAACGCACCAAAGAACAACAACACTTTGGGATTAGACACCGCCGCCAAAAAGCCTTGAATAAACAAACCACGTTTTTTGGCGTTATCAGTTTGCTCGACACTTGTCTCTTCTGGACTCGGACTATTCCAAAGCTTATAACCCAAATAGATGAGATACGCACCACCCACCCATTTTAGGATAGTTAGTGCTTCCGAAGTCGCTAACATGACGGCACCTACTCCAAACATCGCCAGTGCAATCAACAACACAAAGCCAATCACACCACCAGTAATAGTCGCTAACACTTTTGCCTTGCCATAGACGACACCATGACTCAATGCGAGCATGCCATTCGGACCAGGAGCCAAGGACAGACACACCACACTAAACAGATACACTAACCAAACATCAAACGTCATTGTTAACCATAAAATTGAATTACTTATAACGTCAGTATACGAATTACTAGCGTTTGCCTTAGGTGATATATAGACTTAGTGCGGTAAATTTTGGACATTACATTATCAACGGAGCTCTCATGACAGCCTCACCTGACCATACAGATGTTCGCTTTCTTTTAGTCATCCTAGACCAATTCAACATGCTACCTTTTGGCGGCTTTTTGGATAAATTACGGTTTTCAGCCGACGAAGAAGATTACAGCCAGCAGCGCTACTGTCAGTGGAACATCTCCTCTCTAAAACATGGTGCGATCACCTCAAGCAGTGGCGTTGCGGTTGAAACTGAATGTGCGTTAAAAGACGCACAATTTGAGCATTACGATTATGTTGTTGTTTTCGGCTCACGAGGCGCCGCACAAAGTATGGAGAACGCGACCGAATATAAGCCGCTATTAAAAAAAGCCGTGACACGAGGTGCAACTTTAGTTGCTATCGATAATGCTAGCTTCCTATTCGCGGCATGTCGGTTGCTGAATGGACATCGTGTTGTCGTCCATTGGCGTCACGAACAAGAGTTTGCTAGTGAATTTCCGGATATTCCATTGCTCTCTGATCAGCTCTATTACGTTGATAAAAATCGAATAACTTGTGTTGGAGGCACCGCTGCGATTGAGTTAGCCGTTGAGTTAATCAGTCGACATTGTGGTCGACAAAAGGCGCTAAAAGGACTCGCAGATATGTTCATCGATGAGACAAGGCAGAGTCAGCATGGAGTGAAATCCCTCTCTTTTGGGCAGGATGGCAATGCTGCTTCTCCTACGCAAACCAAACGTGCAATAGCGTTAATGCGTCAAATGCTATCGAAGAGACAAACTATCGATGTTATCGCGAGCGAGATTGGTATAAGCCGACGCCAGTTAGATCGTTTGTTCATGGAAGCACACGATACCACGGCAAAAGGCTACTGGTTGAAGATGCGCCTTGGGCATGCACATTGGCGAATAGCCAACTCAAGCCTGCCACTTGGTCGAATTGCCGAAGAAATCGGCATCGGTGATGTCAGTTACTTTTGCAAACAATTCAAGCGCCACTACGGTATTAATCCGGCAGAATTGCGCCGTACAAAACATGCTCTTAGTACATCAGCTTAATGTTTGATCATCCAAACCGTATTTTTGGATCTTGCGCCACAAGGTTGTTCTACCAATGTTAAGCGCTTTCGCCATATCTTGCATCTTGCCATCAAACATATTCCAAGCTTGAATAATGGCCTTCTTCTCTACTTCTTCGAGCGTCAGTATTTGCTTACCACTCTTCCCCATCGCGTCGTTAGAATTATGTTTAATCTCTTCTGGGATATCTGCGAGTGAAATCATATTGGAACTGCGGTTGAGTAAAATTCGTTCCATACGGCTTTTCAGCTCGGAATTGTTACCTTGCCAACTAAACTGCACCAGAGCCTCCATTACTGTGCGCTCAATCGACACCGCCACATTATGACGCTTTTCATAGTTGGTAATAATCATCATCACTAATTGCTCGATATCTTCTTTGCGCTTTCTTAATGGTGGGATATTGAGTTCGTTGGAAGAGATTTCGTAGTAGAGCTGACGACCAAAAGAGCGCTGCGCCACATATTCACTAATATCAGATGTGGTACTGGTAATCAGTTGAAATGCCACTGGAATCAAGCGCTGACTGTCACTACGGCTCACCAAACCAGTCTTGAGTAACTTCAAAATCACAGTTTGTAGTTCGGGACTTAAATACTCGATCTTCTCCAGATACAAGCTACCGTTGTGCGCCAATTCGAACTTAGAAGGCAAACCATGGCTATCTTCATCGTCGTAACCCAACATTTCGCGAATCATTGCTTCTGAAGTGAGTGAGCGACAATTGATACTAATAAACGGTCCATCTTTGAAGTCACTTTCGTTGTGTATCGCCATAGCTAAGTCAGACTTACCCACGCCTTCTTCGCCAGTAATTAAAATTGGTGCCTTAGACTTGATCGCTCGCTTCGCTACAGTAATAACATGCTTCATGCCTTTTGACTGAGCGTTGAGATTAGCAAAGGTGTATTTCGCACTGCCGCCAATTTGCTGTTGTGCTAACTCGCGAATCTTATCGATTGGATGGATAAAAAGCAGTTTAGAGCCATCCACTAATGGCCTGAGTGTGATGATCGATTCAATAAACTCACCACCAATCTCTACCGTCGTTTGCTTACGGCGGATCGTGCTGTTTTCTTCGATACTTCTCAAAATAGAAGGCGCAAAACGAACAATAGAAAAGATATCCTTTTCAATAACATCTAACGTCTTGAATTTAAGTAATCGTTCTGCCTGAAGGTTTGTCATCGTGATACGGTTTTCATCATTCCATGCTAGTAAACCGTCATCCATACACTCTAATGTCGCATTGTGCGCATTCAGCAATCGGTTCATATTCTCTTGCTCGTTTTGCACATGGATTTGCAACGCAATTTCCTTAGCACAGGACGAAATAATCACATGGTTTTCTTTACTGTACTCCTTAGCGCGTTTTAGCAAAGAAATCGTGCCTCTTAAGCGTCCGAACGTATCGAAAATAGGCGCTGCCGTTGTGGCATAAGGATGTAAATGTCGATTAAAATGCTCAGCCGCAAATACTTCCGCTGGCATATGGGTGTTCAAAGTCAAACTGATGGCATTGGTGCCTAATTTGCCCTCAGAAAAAAAGCAGCCTTTTTTTAAACCAAGTTCATTCACCTCGCGCAGCAAATCGTCATGCCCAACAGTAAATAAGACACAACCACTATCGTCTGTCACAAATAGAATGACTGCTTCATCACGCAGCAAATCATAAGTATCTTCAATGACTGTAGTCGCACAGGTAATCACTCGCTCATTACGCTTGATGAGTGATTTGAGGGTATAACCTGAGGCAATGTGGGGCTTGGACCAATTATAAGGGCTAGATTGCTTGGAGCAGCGCTCCCACGATTCCAGAATTGGTGACAACATGAATTCCGGGGAAACCCAATGATGCTTCTGGAAAAAATCCCATTTCTTTTTGTTATCTTCTATGGACAGCATTGATAAACCAGATTTGTTCGCTTTTGAGCGAAACGGATACGAATTGACGAGTAGGCTGACTACATCGTGCAGACCCTGTATTTTACTGACTTGCGCTATTAATGAGAGTGATCGCATTCACAACACGAATGGACATTAATGACTAATTCGAATAACACTGATCTTAGTCAGAATTGGTTAGAATTAACTGAAAATTGACTCTTTAGTATTAGGCCTTGCCTGATCGGCAATAGGCTAATCTGTAGAAAAGTATTGGGAGATGTTGAGAAAGTTAGAGGATAAGGTTAGTAATGCACTTCCATGTGTGCATAACGAATCGTATTAGATCCAAGCAAGAGAAAGTAGCAAAAGAGGTACCGCAATGGATGCAGCCATTTTTGTTAAAGATAACGCTTCACGAAGTATGACTTTAGATTTTGAATCAATAAGCTCAACCGGTTGTTCAAGAGCAATAGTTGCTGTGTTGTTCATGTGTTTTCCTTTTAGAAGCAGCGAACTGCAACCCAGCCCACCTTGTGATTTATGTCGCAATTTTGCGCTCTTTTGTGAACCACGTCAATATCAATTTGTAATTATTTGTCCATTTATGTCGAAAACAACAAAACAAAAAGCCCTGTGCTAACACAGGGCTTTAACTAGTTCTATAACTATCTGAATTTACGCGTTTTTAATGCCATCTAACAAAGTACGATAACTAGATGCTTCGCGGTAGAATACCGCAGGTTTTCCAATTGGCGCCTCCACATCTATCCATCCACCGTCAAATACCTCACCAGTCCAAGCATGAATCCACTTGTCTTTAGGGAGATAGACACGTTTTACGGTTTCGCCTTGGTTGTATACTGGTGCAACTAGGATATCGCGGCCGAATAAGTACTGATATTTAATGTCGTAGGATTCGTCGTCAGACTCATAATGCATGAATAATGGACGTTGAACCGGCATACCTTCCCTAGCATTAAGTGCAACTGCATCTTTAATGTATGGCTTAAGGTGGACAAATATATTAGTCATCTTAGCCAAATGACTCATGGTTTCCGCATCAGAGTCATATTGGTGGTTATCACCGGGACGGTTACCCTCATGACTGCGCATAATTGGCGTAAATGCAGCCATTTCTGCCCAGCGTTGGAATAACTCTTTAGTACGCTTCATGCCATGCAATGTAGTGTAACCACCGATGTCGCTATGGTGAATACCGTTACCCATTAAGCCTGAAGACAGAGCCGCTGGAATAACAGAAGCCAGACCATCATCAAGACACCAATCGACCGACTGGTCGCCACCCCATAAGGTGTGACAATATCCTTGAATGCCGGTACCACCAGCGCGCATAAAGAACAAAATATCATCGGTTTTACCCGCTTCTTCAATCGCTTCATGCTGCACTTTCGCCCAACGATAAGGCCACTTGTTGTGTTCGATTTCCGCACTTACACCGTTGCTTAGAGAGCAATCTGTAGGGAGGTATTCGCCAAAGTCACCCATCCAACCGTCAAGACCGAAATCAATCATGTTGTTTTTGATGACACCCTTATACCATTCACAAGCTTCTGGGTTCGTAAAGTCAACGACGCCACAATAAAACTCGCCAAAGTCGACAACATATTTAGAGCCATCTTCCTTCGTTGCTAGGTAGCCCTTTTGTTGCGCTTCGTCATACAGAGGAAAATCTTCAAGCACATATGGGTTGATGTAACCCAAGAAACGTACGCCCTGCTGTTTCAGTTCATGAATCTTAGTATCTAGCTCTGGGTATAGGTCTTTGTTCCACTGCCAATCCCATTGAAGTCGTTTACCAAACGACGTCATCTTGATACCTTGCCAATCTTGGCACCAGGCACCCGCTACCTGAATTCCGGCTTTCTTAGCAGCTTCCACCTTCTCGATGGTAATTTCAGTACCGCCTTGAATACCTAATATCACACCGTCATGCACCCAGTCTGGCATTTCTGGCTGACGACCAAAGACACCGGTGATATTGGTCATGAGTTCTGGGTAGCTGTCTTCTGCATCAAACAGAATGTATTGTGGGATATCCCAAGCTTGCAGCTCATGGAATTCTGAATTGGTAAAATCAAAATCTGCGTAAGCCGTAGTCTCTAAATGGCAGAAATACTTTTTGTCTGAAACGAAGGTTGGTTGCGGGTAGTTAGTGTTGTAGTAATCGCCGCCAGCTTTATCAAGCACGTCCGCTTGCCATGTCACGTAAGTGTTCTTGTTGCGGCCAACGCCTGGTTCTGATGACCAAAGCGGGAAATTTTTACCACGTAAATTTAGATACGTTAGCTGCTCACCACAGCCGAAAACACGTTCTTCTTCAGTTGCTGCGACGCGCATCCAGAAACGGTTGAAGCTCTTATCAATCGCCTCAAACTCCGCTTTTAAGCGAGACTCAGCTGTCTCACCAACAATTATTTTAATGACTTCTTTACCATCAAAATAGAAACCGATGGTATGAAAATCTTGGCCTTCACGAGTGAAACTATCCACTTTGAATTGACGCAATGGCAGGCGCTCAGTCACATAATCCGTGATATCAAAATTACCGCGATACATGTCGAAGTTGCCTTCACCAATACCCAAATAAAGAGCAGGCTTAGACACGCTATGCTCGACAACCGTGCGGCCTTTATGTTGCAAGGTAAAGCCTTGCTCTGTAACGACTAAGTTCATCTTATTAACCCTAAAGAATTCAGAAATCTGAATCGAAAAATCATTTGAAGAAGGCGCTAAAGTCTGTGCCCTAGCGCCCTACTATCGTTAATCAAAAGCTGGCGTATTACTTGAACTGAACTTTGTATTCAGCATCAATCTTCGCTTCACACGTTTTGATCTCATTTTCAAAACGCTGTAGCCATTGCTCACCTTCTTTACCAGCAGTACTTAGGAAGTAATCTTTCACTGGACCAGCCACTTTTTGGAACTCAGCACGTTCCTCTACAGATGGGTTATAGATAGTCCCTTTCGCTTTGCGGAACTCTTCGTAAGCTTCAAACTCTTTGTGCTTCGGATAAGCACGTAGGTATTGGTTTTGCGCTGCAACACCGTCAATGAGCACTGCTTTCAACTCATCAGGCATAGACTTGAATTTCATGTCGTTGAACACCCAAGCTCCGCCCATGTACGCGTGACCGTCAAGGAT
Organism: Vibrio barjaei; assembly: GCF_001639065.2. GTDB lineage: Bacteria > Pseudomonadota > Gammaproteobacteria > Enterobacterales > Vibrionaceae > Vibrio > Vibrio barjaei. Next base: position 124,146 of record NZ_LQXO02000023.1, on the reverse strand, counting down.
GATGTAGTCCAAGCTTTCGTGGAACTTGTTTTGAACGATATCAACGATGCCGTTCTTAGTACCATCTACCACACCCGTTGATAGAGCGGTATACACTTCAGGCCATGCAATAGGTGTTGGTGAACCGCCTAGCTCTTTAACAAGCTCTTGTTGAATACGTGCAGGTACAGTACGTAACTTCAAACCTTTCACGTCGTCAGGAGTTTTCACCTGCTTCTTAGTCGTAGCAATGTTACGCCAACCACCAGAGTTCGATACCATCATTAGACGAACGTTAGGCGCTTTCTTAAGAAGCTCACCACGTACATCCCCAATGAACTCTTCGTTGTCGTATACACACTCAGCAACACGGTCATTTGGAAGCATGTAAGGTAAGTCGAATGCGCCAACAGGCTGCCAGAAGTTCGCTAACTCAGGAATTGTCGTTTGGAAATAATCAAACATTCCTGCTTGAACTCCAGCAATACACTCTTTCGCCGTACCACATAGCTGACCTGATGGATAGATGTCTACTTCAATCGCACCGTTAGAACGAGACTCTACAAAGTTTTTGAAAACCAGTAGCGATTGATGGTTATAACTATCTAGGTTAGACACGTGTGGAACCGTCAGTTTATAGTCTGCTGAATAAGCGGCGCCAGAAGCAAGCATGGCTGTGGCAGCGACGGCTAGTAGTGTTTTTTTCATTCTATGTTCCTTTTATCTTTATAAATTTTTGTTTCACGTATTCTTTTGAATCAGCTCTACATCACGCCCAACAGCTTAGGTAGGCCTATCACTAATTCCGGGAAGAATGAGATGAGGAAGATGATCAAGAACTCTACAATCAAGAATGGAATGATCGCCTTCGAAATTTTCTGTAGGGGTTGTCCGGATACGCCCGAAGCAACGAATAAAACCAGTCCCATAGGTGGTGTCGCAAGACCAATAGATAGGTTGACACACATCACCACACCAAAGTGCACTGGGTCGACACCCGCATTGATCATGATTGGCGCAATAATAGGACCGAAGATTAGGATTGCTGGACCAGCATCTAAGAACATGCCTACGATGAATAGGAAGATGTTGATGATGAAGAACAGCATCAGAGGGTCACGAGTAATGCTATTAAAGAACTCTGTAACCGTATTCGAAATACCTGAGAAACTGATCGCTGACGCAAAGCCACTTGCCGCTGCAACAATGATAAGTACGGCTGCTGCGTTCACCGCTACTTTTGCAAACAACGCATAGGTAGCTTTGATGTTAGTCACTTTGATGACATAAACCGACAGGAAGATGGCATAAGCTACTGCTACTGCTGCCGCTTCAGTTGGTGTAAAGATACCGCCATAGATACCACCGAGAATGATGACTGGTGTCAACAACGGCAGAATCGCCAGTTTCAAACTTTGACTACGCTCTAGCTTAGTAGCACGCGGCAGAGTTTGTACTTCAGGATACTTACGAATTTGCATTCGGTTTACCAGCATCAAGCCGACGCAGAAGATGATGCCTGGGACAATACCAGCAATAAACATAGCAGCGACAGAAGTGTTCATTACGAATGCATACAACAGCATCAGACCAGATGGTGGAATGATATTACCAAGCACCGTCGCAGCCGCCGTTAACGCCGCCGAATAGCTCTTGTCATACTTATATTTAGACATTTCTGGAATCAGCATGTTGCCGATCGCCGATGTCGCAGCCACTGCCGAGCCGGTTAGTGCACCAAACAGTGTGGATGCAAGAATAACTACGTGTCCTAAGCCACCGCGTAGGTGCTGAACTCGAGTTTGAGCGAAAGAGATAATACGTGGCGTGATACCGCCGCTCGACATACACTCACCCGCCAACATAAAGAATGGCAGCGCTAGTAGAAGAAAGTTATCAAGACCAGAGTACAAGCGTTGATAAAGCATGTTGATGAACAGTACTTGGTCATTTTGAATAAATGTGATGATTGGCGACAAACCTAATGCCATCAGCACAGGCACACCCATTAATAGGAATGCTAGAAAATAAACTAGGAAAATTGGGGAAACCATAACGTTACCTCTACTCGGCCGCTTCTACTGCTGATGAATTATGTTCAGCAGGATCGAAATGAATCAGGTTGTGTAATGCGCCAAGTAACTTTTGGAGAGCAAATAGACACGAAATCGCCAGCATAATCGGTGGAATCGCATACACGACAAACATTGGAATAGGAAGACTGTCCGCCATTACCGACCCTGTTTTGTAAAATGCGTAACCGAAGTAAATCCAGACCGCAAACAAGATCAAGCTAGCGACGTGGCCAAATACCATCAAGAGTTCGAAGATACGCGTCCCTTTTAATTTGTCGGTGACGAATGTCATCGCGATATTACGCTCATCCAGGTAGATGATTGGTAGGCACAGGTAAGTCATGTAGATCATCAAGAAACGAGATGATTCATCTGTCCACCCCAAAGGAGTGTTTAAAATGTAGCGAAAGGCTACTTGAATCAATACGATGACAGTCATCACTAACAAGAAGAAACCTGCTATATTTGCTGTCCAGCGCGCTATTGGCGCATTAATCGTATTTAAAGCGTTTTCCATTGCTTTAAGCATAGAACCACCATAAAAAATAATAATTTTTGTTATTTAAACGACATATTGTCCACTCTATTTATATTGATAACCCAGTTAGTAATTTTTAACCGTGAGTGTTTTCACACTGAGCAACAATATGTCGTTTTTTGTAGGGTTAATGTCACATTATGGACATTTGGTCGTTTTAAGCTTTACCGTTTGAGCCAAATAGACGGATTTTGTGTTGAACAACTTCCATCATTGATTCAATACCTGTGTTCATGACATCCGCTAAAATGAAGTCATTTTCATTCTGTTTCCAGTGAGCTTGAACACCTTTGATAAAGCCTTGGCGTAACTCAGTATCAACGTTGATCTTCGCTACACCACGTTTCACAGCTTCGACTACTTGGTCATCAGGTACACCTGAGCCACCATGAAGTACAATTGGTTTTTTCACTGCTTCTTTGATTTCGCTTAAACGGTCAAATTTCAGTTCTGGTGTTGTTTTATATACACCGTGAGCGGTACCGATAGAAACGGCCAAATAATCAACACCCGTGCGTTCAGAGAAGTCCAGAGCTTCTTCAACCGTGGTGATCATTGCATCTTTCTCATCAACAGTGATGTCATCTTCCGTACCACCAATTTTGCCAATCTCACCTTCAGCACCTAAGCCAAGTGCATTAGCTACGTCGACGACGGCTTTAGTGATGCGGATGTTCTCTTCGAAAGGAAGTGCCGAACCGTCAAACATCAGCGATTGGAAATCACGGGTTGCTGCTTCCATGCACTGTTCGAACTTGCGGCTATGATCAAGGTGAATACAGATTGGCACTGAAATCTGGTGATGTTGTATTAGAGAGTCAACAGCATCGCGTAACGGTTTCATACCCATTTCATTAATCGCTTTTTGGCCGATTTGAAGCATGATTGGTGATTGCTCTTTCTCAGCGGCAAGAAGCACTGCTTTAATTGTTTCTAGGTTGTGTGCAGTAAAAGCGCCGATGGCATAGCCATTGTTCCACGCTTCTTGAATCATTGTTTTACCTGACATATAAGGCATTGTGAGTGTTCCTCTGTATTTGTTCGTTACTGTAGTAATTTACCAGTACAAAACGTCCACTTCTGTTAGTTATGTATCACTTTATGACACAAATGCTCAATTAAGGACAAAAATGAGCTATAGAGCACATCTTTATGTTGTTTTTTGATTTTCTCTACCAAAATGTCAAAAACAAAAAAAAGATGACGGCACTACACCGTCATCTTTCGGAAAGACTTAAATTTAATATCTAATGATATTAGGATTTTATCTCATATCTTGGTCAAGCAAGCCTTGAGATAATGCAGGTGCTAACCCTGGAGTCAGTGGCAATCTAGGAATCACCAAACAATGCATTAAGTGGTAAATATCTTGTTTACCATCCCATACCTTGCTAGTACCAGCTTGGTTATTTACGTCCAGCTCTTGCCACCAAGAACATCCCTCATAATCAATCAAATAGGTACGGCAATAGTCCCACCATGTACGATAGTAATCTTCGTACTTCTTATCACCCGTTACTGTAAATAAAGCATAGGCAGTACCAATCGCTTCTACAGGAGCCCAGCGGATACGCTCACGAACTACTGGCTTGCCATCCCAATCTACCGAATAAACAAAGCCCGGCGCACCGTCCACATGCCATGCGTCACGCACCGTAGCATCAAATAGTCCAATAGCGTCTTCTAACAACCATTCTGGACAATCTTCGCCAATTTCTAGCAAGGTTGCACGTAAGTGACAAATCAAACGTCCCCATTCGATCCAGTGGCCTGGTGTACCACCATATGCTCTGAAATGACTTGCTGGTGTTTCTTTATTGTAATCAGGAAGAGGTTTCCACTCAGAATCAAAGTGTTCATTAACGCGGTAGCTTAACCCTTTCGCTGTTTTGTTGATCATAAACTCGGTGATGTTAAGTGCGCGCTGCAACCACTTCTTATCTTTTGTCACATCGTAAACAATCAAGAAAGCCTCTACAGAGTGCATCGCCATATTACCGCCGCGGTAATCTTCGGTTTCAGTCCATTCTCTGTCCCAAGACTCGAAGCACATTTGACGATCTTCGACCCAGAAGTGCTTTTCATATACGGCAATGGCTTCTTCTAGAAGTGCTTGCGCACGAGGGTGACCTGTAGTGACTGCACTCGCTGCGCCAAGGAGCACAAACGCATGTTGGTAGCCTTGTTTTGACTCATCAACAATGCCTTCGCCTTCGTTATCAATTGTCGCAAACCAACCGCCGTGAGCCTGATCTTTCAACGGGCCTTCTAGAGCTTTAATACCGTGCTCGACAAGGTCATAGGCGCCAGGGCGTCCCATGAGTGCAGCCAAGGAATAACAATGGAGCATGCGCGCAGTTATCCAAAGACGTGTGCCCATCTCTTCGCGCACATTGCCGTTGTTACCAATCCAACCAAAACCGTTTGGTACCACAGAGTTTCTGCCAAACTCAAAAATGCGGTCAGTTTCGTTATCTAACCATGTGTTATGGGATCGGGTATTAATCCATTTCATAGGGTGTTTCCTCGTTATTTTTTGTTGCGACCGACCCTATCAGTCCATCGCATTGAATTCAGTATCATTATTGTTATCTAGCGAACGGCAATAGCGGTTCGCTGATTTTTAGGTCTATTTCACCTCAAAACGGTGAATAGTTTTTTCTTCGAACAGTTCACCAGGATTCAAACGTACGGATGGAAAATGCGCTTGGTTAGGGCTATCCGGATAATGCTGCGTTTCCAAACATAGTCCTTCACGATTTTCATACTTATGACCGTTGCGACCATACCAAGGCTTATTCGACAACTTGAAACCGTTATAGAACTGCACCGCAGGTTGAGTAGTAAAGACCGTCATTGCTCTACCACTGTTAGGTTCATACAGTTCAGCAGCAATTCGATAACCTTGTCGGTCTGTATCGCCGTTTAATATAAAGTTGTGGTCAAACTCTCTGGGGCCTACTTCTGTGCGAGAGGTAAAGTCGAGATCACTGCCCGCTACCGAACAAATTTCGCCCGTTGGAATCATGGTTTCATCCACTGGAGTATAGAACTCTGAGTGCAGTGTTAGTTGATGATTATCAACGGTTCCTGAATCATGGCCACCAAGATTGTAATAACTATGATTGACCAAATTGACGACCGTTGACTGATCGGTATGGGCAGTAAACTTATAATGGACTTGGTTCTGTTCATCCAGGCCGATTGAATGTGTCACGACTAAGTTGCCACCAAACCCTGACTCACCGTCCGGAGAGATTCGACTGAAATGAACAAAAATCGCTTCACTTTGCTCTTCTAGCGTATAATTCCAAACGTATTTGTCGAACCCTTTTGAGCCACCGTGCAAATGCTGCCCCGTCGAAAGCTCATTCGTTTCTAACTGAAAGACTTGTCCATCTAATTGGTAACGGCCATCTCTGATTCGATTTGCAAAGCGCCCCGCGACTGCTCCAAAAAACGGGTGGCCAGCAACATACTTTTCAAGGCTTTCATAACCTAGAACCACATCAGCAATCTGGCCGTTACGGTCTGGGACTTCAATGGAAGAGACAATACACCCGTAATTAGTTACACGTATCGTCATGCCGCGTTCATTCGCCAACGTAAAGAGCTTAACCGGTACCTCTTGACCCTCAATGTGGCCCCAGTTTTCTTGAGTCAGTTTCACGTGATTGCCTCTATCCGTTATTTAATTTTTGCTTCAAGACCTGAAGTAACGCGTAGCTGTTCAAATACCGCAGTCCAATCCTGACGACCTCGGCCTGCTGCACGAGCAACACTATATAGCTCGCGAGATGCCGCACCACAAGGCATTGGTACATTCACTTGGTTAGCAAGATCCAAAGCAATTCCTAGATCTTTATGCGCTAAATCCAGCATAAATGCAGGGCTTAAGTCGCCTGCTAATACTTTGCCCGGCCACGTTGTTGTAAAGTGACCCTTACCCGCTGGAGTACCACTCATGACTTTCAATGCTGCATCAAACTCAAGACCAATAGCTTCAGACAGTGTCGCCGCTTCCGCAGACAATGCATTAAGAGCAATGCTCATATAATTGTTAATGATTTTTACGCGAATACCTTTACCCGGGCCACCAGCATCAATTGTTTCAGAGCCCATGCAATCAAATAATGGTTGCGCTTTGGCGATTTGCTCTGGAGTACCACCAGCAAGAATCAACAGCTCACCTTTGATCGCATGGTCAGATGTTCGACCTACTGGTGCTTCCATCATTGAGAAGCCTTTTTCCGACATCTCGTTAATAAGCGCATCAGTTTCAAACGGGTGAATGGTCGACATGTCGATAAGTAACGCCTGCTTATCTAAGCCTTCTGTAACGCCACTGTCACCAAAGAGTGTGCTTTTGACCAGTGCGCCATTAGGCAGCATAGTAATAACAAACTCAGCGTCAGATGCAGCGTCTGCTGGTGATGTAGCGGCTGTAGCACCTAACTCAACCATCTTTGCGACAGCAGTTTCGCTGATATCAAACACGCGTAAAGAGTGGCCACCTTTAATAAGGTTTGCTGCCATTGGGCTGCCCATTTGACCTAGACCGATGAATCCTACTGTTGACATGAAAAAGTCCTTAGTTCTGTTATTGAATTGCTACTTACTATAATCATTCGAGATTTAATAACCACAACATTTGTCACATTTTGTTGTTTTATGTCCATTTATTATCTTTTTGTGAGAATACTCTCATCGCAAATCTATTTAGTCCTTATAATGAGCCCATGAGTTGTGAAAGCACTCGATGGTTTTCGACGGAGATTTTTCCTTAAAGCTAACGATAGTTTCACCGCTTTTTTTCCAATGATGTTTGAAACGATAAGAGATATAAAATGGCGATAGCTTGTGTTGGTATTACAGTATTAGACCGAGTGCAATTGGTTTCCCAACTCCCGACTCAGGGCGGCAAATATGTTGCACACGATTACTTTGAAGTTGGTGGTGGACCAGCCGCTACAGCTTCGGTCGCAGTGGCTAAGTTAGGCCATGACGTTGACTTCATAGGTCGTGTTGGTTGTGACAGCGTTGCTGATACCATGTTGACCGAATTGGCCAGCTATGGTGTTGGCGTAGACAAGATGGTGAAAATCGAAGGTGCATCCTCTGCATTTTCAGCCGTCATCGTCGATGAAGAAGGCGAACGAATGATAGTCAACTATCAAGACAAGTCTCTGCTGCGCGATGCTACCCCTCTTAAAAATGTTGATTTTTCGACATATTCCACAATTCTTACAGATGTTCGTTGGATAGATGGCGCAAAATATGCACTACAGCAAGCAAGAGAACTGGGTATTCCCTCGGTTTTAGATGCAGACATAACTCCCGAACCCATTGATGAACTTATAGAATTAGCAGATCACGTCGCTTTTAGTGAGCCAGGTCTCGAAAAATTCACTGGAACAAGCGATCCTGTTGAAGGTCTCAAAATCGCTCAAAAAAAGACAACTGGACGAGTTTATGTTACAGTCGGTTCAAAAGGATGTTATTGGCTTGAAAATGGCGAACTCGCACATCAAGTAGGTCTGAAAGTAGATGTTGTTGACACCACAGGTGCAGGCGATGTCTTCCACGGAGCACTTGCTGTCGCTGTTGCAGAGCGTATGGAAACGCGTCAATCCATTATCTTTTCCAATACCGTAGCTGCGCTGAAATGTAAGAAACTTGGAGGCCGCGAAGGTATTCCAACCCGAAAAGAAGTGGATGACACTATATAAAACTAATAATAAAAAAGAAGGGTTATCGTGACTAATCCAAGACAAGATAAATTATTACAGTTCGTTAACGACAAAGGTTACTACACCGTCGAAGAACTCGCAGAAATGCTCGACGTTTCGACTCAAACGATTCGTCGTGATATTAAGAAACTCAGTGAAGAGCGCCTTGTAATACGTCACCATGGTGGAGCAAGTTCTCCTGCTACCAAAACGAACCTAGATTACGAAGTCCGTAAGGTGTCAGAGACCGAACAGAAAAACGCTATTGCTAAACGTATTGCGGAGATGATTCCTGATAATTCAACGGTATTCATCACTATTGGTACGACCGCTGAAGTTATTGCGAGTCATCTGCTTAACAAGAGTAACTTGCAGATTATTACTAACAGCTTACGTGTTGCGAATGTGTTACACGGTAACAAGACATTTGATGTTCTGATACCAAGTGGCAAGGTCAAGGCATTTAACGGTGGTATTGTCGGGACTGAAGCATTGGACTTTATTTCCAACTTCCGTTTTGATTTCCTTATTACCAGTGCAGCATCTATCGATGTTGATGGTACCTTATTGGAATATGACTTAAGCGAAACTCTGATTACTCAAACAGTAATGAAATCGGCTCGACATGTGTTGGTCGCTTTGGATTCAACTAAGTTTATCCCAAAGGGGTCCATTGAATTAGGTCCAATTAGTGATGCAAGTTGCTTATTCACTGATGCGCCTCTGACTAAAGAATTAGAGGCTATTGTGAATAAAGGCGATACAACAATTGAGATTTGCGATTAATCTACGTTTGCGCAGCTGAAAATTAAACGGTCAACTTGTCTAAGACAAGGTGGCCGTTTTTATTTGCAGCATCCCACTAGATGTCTTGATTAAGTAACATGACCTGCACTCTAATCCAATCGCATCGAAGCACTCTATAGCACTAACGAAAGCACTAGTAATAAGCGAACTACTTGGCGTGCCTGTTCGTTTCACCATATTACTAAGCAAATACAAGATATGAATGAGCGTTTGGCGCTTATCTCCCCCCTCTCCCCACATAGGTTCAACATCAAGCGCCTCACCGTATAATGCTGGTTTAATTGATAATCCATTGCCTTCAAATTCCAAACGGTGCTTTATTACCAAACTGCTGACGACTAAGATTTCACTGTATTGCAGAGCGCTATATCGAGAACATTCGCTTAGAAGATCATCTAACCAACCGCAGCCGTGGCTCGGCTCTTGCAGAGTCGACTCTTGAAGAAATAGGTTTCGAACATACGTTAACGCGGAATTCACACACAAAGCAGGAACCTTGGGTCGAGGTGCTACAGTTCTATTCCGCCACAGCTCAGCCTGCTTATCTACGTCAGTCATCGAAACGTTTATTACTTTGCTCATCATACGCACAACCTACCTACTTACTGATGCGCTGCACGCTTCATTACAGCGGTAAACTTGCTCTCCGTCGTGGCTGTAGAAACAAGCACCCACCCCTGACTATTCATGTAATTTAGAGCATCCATTGGCGAGTTAAACGCAATGGTTTTGCCATTTTCGTCGCGTAATAGGTCTTTGTTCCTAACGCTAATCTCCAGTTCTTGCCCAAAGTCGACTTCAACTTTCCATTTCGTCAGACTTAAGAGTTTTCCGGATGCGATCACCATAGCGTATTGTTCGGTTTGGGACTCACGAGCAGTAGGCTCGGGAGATGAAGCAGCGTGACTTGCGGTTAACGGTAACAGCAAGAATAAAAACAGTGGGACAGTTCTAAATAAGGTTTTCATACAAGATCTCCGATAACATTTCGGCAGGCACACCAACTGTGCCAACGACAAAAATCGTATCAAAGACAATGTCCATTATATGGAAAGCATAGCCCCACTTTGTCTGGAATATGGAAAGACGTTTCTACTTACGACCTGATGAACAAGTAATTGCTATGCTTTCTGCGCGTCTCGTTTTTTCAATGTACGGTAGAATTCTGATAAGTACTCAACATCTTCTTTCGGAGCTGCCAGCATAAGATCCAGAAACTTCAACGTGCTGGCAGATAACGGTAATTGCCCGCCATGAAGTCGCTCTAAGCTGGTCATGGGGAATAGCTGAAGAAGACTAACATCGAGTGCTTTCGCAATACGGAAAAAATCTAGAATAGTAAAATGGCTCTTTCCTTCTCTATCCATTTTCTCATAAAGCGCAGAGCGACCAATTCCGGCTTTTTTTGCCAGTGAGTTCTTGGAAAGCTGGGTCTGAACCATCAATGCTTCTATTCTCTCTACAACCATTTTTCGGAACACCTGTTCCTCGACCCCAAAAAACTCAAAACCTTCTGTTTCAATCTCTGCCATTTCGATTTGTCCATTATGTGGAATTTACATACCCATCCTATCCGAATAACGGATATATCAAATGATAAGTTTATACCAGGTTACACACAACACTAGTTATCAAACCTTATATTTTAACTGAGGGCACCTTTATGCAAACTACTCATCAAGCTTTAATCATCGCTGCACTAACGCTGTCTAGTGGTGCAAACGCAATATCTCTCGAGCCTGCGCAAGGTTTGAATGTTAACCAGCCCTATTACGCTCCAGAGACATTTGTACAACAGAAAAGCTTGCCGATTGTGGATATTCGAGGTCTTGACTCCAAAAACTATGTCACGGTTTTTGAAAGCCAAATTGGTGATGAGGTGAGACGAGGCATTAAAGAGGCAGAGTATGTTTACAAACTGGCGGGAATTGATGTTGTCGAATTCGAAAAAGACTCCATGAAAGTATTGGAGAACTCGAGAAAACTCAATCCCGAGTACTTTGAAGTAGTAGAAGCATTGGCGGAAGTAGGAGGTATTTCTGTAGAAAGGATGTTCACATTGTCTCAACTTGACGCCGCGTTAGCGTCTGCAGCCCAATCATCATTAAGTGGCTGTACAACCATAAGTTTTGCAGGTACTGGGGTGGTTGGGCAAGTCAACGATACCCCTTCTTTATCTGGCGGCAACTATTGGGTTCTTCAAGCTGACGATTATGTTCAAGTCATGGCGTCCGGTTTCTATGGCTCTGGCCAAACGCTTGGCAAAGACATTGGTGTGGTGATTAACTTTCAGGGTACTGACTCAAAAGGTGTAGGTCTTCAATCTAATAGTGCAATCGAACTTGGCGCTCTTCAAAACTACTTAGCTCGGCATGCCAAAAGCGTGGAAGAAGCAGAGAAAATTCTAGAGAAACACCGAACGGTTGTTGCATCTCATTTTAATTTTGCAGATGCAAATGGCGATACCATTGGTATAGAAATGCTAGAAGGCGATAATTACGTCATAAAACGTCCAGCAGGTATCGGTCATGCGAACCATTCCGAACGTCCGGGCGTGATGCAGTCTTTTGCTGAATCAGTAGGGTTAGGTGACAAAAGCAGAAAACGCACCATCGCTACTGCCTACACTGAATGGCGCGCAGAGTTTGCTCAACAGTTTATCGATAATAGCCCTGAGGGAAATGTAGACGCAGCAAAGTACGTGCTTAATACCAAACCTATCGCTCAACATGCAGCATATGGGTCGGATTTTATCTCTACGCTAACCGCAGTTATGGACACTAAAGAAGGCTGCTTAGAAGTGGCTCCGGGGGTGGGTGAATGGAATGACTTTCAGAAAGTGTGTCTAGAAAAGTAGCTAACTGAAAGAACTAGGCTCATCGAATGAGCCTAGATATCGCTGTGTTAAGCGTTCAACAGGTCTGCTTATTAGCAGGTTTTATCGCTGCACAAATTTGGTCGCGTAAACAAGATCAATAACGGACTGGTACTCTTCAATGCTGGTGTCGGCAAGATGTCTTAAGCCACCAGCTGCTTTCGAGAAGCATGCATTGTCTTCTTTATCTAGTTTTTTTACTGCATCAACAAGCTTGGCTTTAAATTTTGGGTCTAAATCATTACTCACGATAGTAGAGCCATTGGCAATCAGTGGTGATTGCCAAATAATACGAATCTTGTCCATCACTTCAGGATCGTGCTTGGCGTATCGATGAAGCGCACCAGCTGAATAACCACTCGCTCTGTCACCGACCATGCTCGAAGCGGAGACCGCTGCATCAAATTGACCGTTGATAACTCCGACAATGTTCTGTTCGTGACCTCCAGAAAAACTCAGTGACTCAAAAAAGCCATTAAAGCGGTTATCCATAGTTCCACCAACTTGACGTTCTAATTGGTTGTTGGGAATCAGGTATCCTGATGTTGAGTTAGGATCTGCAAAAGCAAACGAGTGGCCGCGTAAATCATCAATATTTTGATAAGGGCTATCAGCCTTAACGATGACCACCGAGTGATAGCCTCTTGAGTTATCTGTGTTGTCTGCAATCAAACCAATGATATCGATGGCTTCAGGATCATTGAGATATACCTCAGCAAATGCCTTCGGCGACATGTTAATCACTAAGTCGATTTTCTTCCCCAGTAAGCCTTGAATCACTGAGTTATAGTCACTCGAGTTTCGTATGTTGGTTTTGACGCCCAACTCCTCCTGCATAAACTCTACAACACATTGGTTATTGCCGATTTGTGCTTCGGCGTTTTCCCCTCCTAAGATACCGAGGTTAATGGCTTTAGGCATAGAGGCATGTAGGTTTTTAGAGACTAAGCCTGCGAGTAATAGAGCTCCTATCCAACGGTTTTTCATTTCATTTTCCTTAATGTCGACAGATATTCGTGTTTAGAGTCGACACTATTGGAACTGTTCCTGCTTATGAGGTTTTTACAGTTCCGTGAAAGTCATATTAATCCGGTTGGTAGATACGTTTGCTAGATGAACGTCCAATAAGAGGAAGCTTTGCCTTAGGCGCGCGCTCAATTCTGTACCAAATGGTCAACCAATCAAACTTGGACAATGGGGCTTGTTGGCTTACGTTCATGATGTAGCGGCTCTGATTTATCTTATTGATTATTCTTACGAAATTAACATCTGACGATATTTGCGTCAGCTCACTACACCCTAGTGTCATAATCTTAAGGTAAACGACATTCTCTAGCCGGACATTATCCTTGGTTCGAAGAGCTAGAAGGAAAGACCACAGCAATGGTAACCGCCCCCTTTCTTTAGCCATTTTATAACGCCGAAAACTCACATTCCCGGCAAACCCTAGTACGCAGATTGTGATAACTAGGACGAACAACTCGATCCAATAAGTACTCAAGTAACTTCTAAACGTATGCTTGATAAAAACGCTCTTACCGGGTAGTTCATGCCGCGCTAATTGCTGTGTTTTTGGGTTCCATTGGTATACATCGATAGAAGGTAAGGTAAACTTTCCAGCACTGTCGAACACAAAAGTGTATTGTTCCTGCAGCACGGCAGCGTATTCCCCTCGATTTGCAAGGTCTTGTTTGTTGATGGCTTCAAAGTAAACCTGATAATCGGTTGTACTTTGTATCTCACTTAACCGCTCTGGCAGAAGCATTATGGTGCTACCTTGCACCTGAAGTTCTACATCTCGCTGAAGCGCACTTCCCACGACAAACTGATCTTTGGACGATGGTGATGACCATTCCTGTTGCAAAGATAGGTTCGAACTCACTAACCAAGTCTTATCTGGCACCATCATTGCTGACGGCTTATTGACCTCAAAAGTTACTGGATTTGTAACAAGGTAACCGACCACATCAGGATTACCATTGTCCCCTTTCACCTGCAATTCGACAGTAATACTTGGAATGGCTAGCTTCCCCGTTGTTAAAGGGTAAAGGGTCACTTCCCATTGTTGTATCGCGTAAGTTTTACCATATCGTCGCTGAGTACCATTAATCGCAAACCGACTTCGATTGGCAATCAGCGCATTTTCTACTTCAAAACGATGTACTCGAGTTCCTTTGGTAAACCACGTATCCGTGCCAACCTCTATCGTAATGGTTGTTTGTTGACGAAGGGAGACGGTGCCTGTTGGAGTGACCGAAGCCTTGATAAATACTCGTCCCTTTTGTTGCAATTCACTCATAGTTGTTGCCTGGCAACTCCACGTTATTAAGACCAGTACAACAAAAGATAAAAACGACCACCTAACTCTCATTGATTTCCCTTCTGCTCTACGTAACGTTGCGTAGCAACTCCCATCTCCAACTGTCGATGAAATTTATAAGTAAGAAATACGCTGAGGTCACTATTGACGCGTTTCATCCATTTATCGTGAACGGAAGAATCGGCAAGCAAGTCTTCTGCTGTGAGTTTTTGCTCTTGTAACAACGAAGGATCAACTTCTTGAGTCACCCCTTCCGCAGTTTGTGGCTTATCTCCTAACTCCTTGCTAGCTTCCATTTCACCACTGGTTAATTGGCCTTCTGAAAACTCATTTATGTGTTGTATGATCCTCTCCATTAGTTCTAGGTTTTGAGTCGCTGTCACATTTGCAGGCTCTCGATCCAATATGTCACGATAAAGCTGACGAGCGGCCATATATTCCCGTTGATGTGCAAGTGATGCTGCCGCGCCAAGCTGTGAAGCCGTAGTATCGACTCTCATGTAGTACTGTTGAGCACTAATGTAGTCGCCTGATAGATAATAAGCGGTTGCTCTCCAATATGGTTCCTCAAAAGTCTTAGCCGCCAACTCGTATTCCTGTTGAGCAAACAAGCGCTGACCTTGTTGATCCTTAGTCAGCCAAATATCCATCCAATGTATCGAATCAGCATAAGTAGTAGGGCTATATCCCGAGCCCAATAACATTACGATGACCATCCCCCATTGAACTAACCACCCACGTCGGAACCACAACAGATACAGCAGCATCAGTGGCACAAGCAAGTAATAGCCAGAGTCATACCATGGCTCACTCTCACCTCCATATAACTGAGCGTGTTTCGCAATCAATGAAGCAAGTTCAACGACATCCTCGTTATTTAGCAAATACATCACCGACTGACCGTCAACGCGATTTGCTAACGACGCAAGCTTCCTCTCCTCTATAGGAAAAACAACATCGGTATCGCTATGACCGATTCCCCAAATCAATAATTGATGATTGTGACTAGAGAAGTAATCTTGGTAGGTAATTATCGCTTCGTTACTTAGCCCATCTGTTACTAATAATACCGTGCCCGATGACTTTGCTTTACTTAACACTTGGTGGATTGGTGACAAGGTGTATTCAGCAAATTTTCCGTCTCTTGGTACCACATTAGGCTTAATCGCGTTAAGGAGCGGTTCGAATAGAGCTAGATCTTGCGTCGGAGGCATAACCAGATGAGCACTTCCAGAAAACACGACTAAAGATACTTTCCCCTTATTGTGCAACTTGAGCAATTGGAGTACTTTCTGCTTTGCAATAAACAGTCGGCTTGGAGCAACATCTGACTGCGACATTGAGCTAGAGACATCCAAAACAACAACCAGTGGCGCTGTATCTTCTGCAAAAGGAGAGGCTTGTCGATACCAACTTGGGCCAGCAACAATGATAATCGCGATAACGCCCACCAACGTCAGCCCCTTTAAAGGCAATTGGCTAAACCAGTTTGGCCTCCCCACCAGCAATGCATCACGCAGGTGAATGGGCAAACTCGTCATCCATTCACTTCTCTTTGCTTCGTTACGCCAACGCAAATAAACCATGCTAAGTAAAGGGATCAACAACAGCAGCCCGAACGGTCGAAGAAAATGAAACTGCTCTATTAGCGCTTGACCAGTCATAGTTCCCTCTTAGGCTGTGCTTTTACTCGAGAACGAAAGACTTTGGTTTGAAACATTAGCCGATAGAGCATAAACATAAGATGATTCAGAACTCCCAACAGCACTGGCACAAAATGCAAGCTAGTTTTAGGTTGATAAGTAAAGCTCTGATATTCCTTAGGTTCCAACACCGAAATGGTCTGATATACAGCGTCCAAATCTTCTTGGGACATAGCAAGAAACGCTTGCCCGCCGGTGACGGTAGCCATTGTCTCTATCGTGCTAAAATCTATGGCTTGATCGCCTGTCGTATTTGGGCTGCCCATGGCAACTATATACAGTCGAATACCGTATGCCCGAGCGACTTTTGCAGCGTCAATGGGTGGCACTAAACTGTCTGTATCATTGCCATCTGTCAGTATGATCGCGACTTTCTCTACCGTCTGATTCTCAGGGTTATCTATATATGTTTTTATCGTTAGACCGACCGCATCTCCCAAGTGTGTGCTCTCTCCAGCCATTCCTACTTGGGCTTGATCGAGCAAAGCAAGCCACGCCTCATGGTCAGCAGTAAACGGGGACTGAAGATAGGCGGAATCACCAAAAAGAATTAACCCCAGTCGGTCACCTTCTCGTTTTGCGGCAAATGTTTCGAGCACCGATTTGGCAGCGGTTAAACGATCTTGTTCTTTTCCAGAATTATCTAGAAAGTCCCTTTCGGACATGGAACCTGACAAATCCACCACCAACATGAGATCACGGCCGCTAAGCTGGTAGGTTTTAGGTGTATCCAACCACATTGGTTTTGCAATTGCTATCACCAACATTAACCACGTAGCGATAATCGACACACGCTGCCAACGACTGGCTCTAAGACTGGCTGCCCCTTTAGTTGCACGAAGGTTTAGTCCATTGACCAGTCGCGTAAAAAAGGGAACAGAAAGTGCCTGCTGTGTTGTCTTATAACTTGGAGCCCAGAGATAAATGAAATATGGCAATGGAAGCAAAATCATAAGCCAAGGATATTCTAACTCGATCATTGTCTTACCTTAACGATGCTGTTTAATCCAGTCACAGGCCATTAACTCAAGCTGTCTTAATTGACTGGGTGTCCATTCTTGATTCCGGTTTTTTGCATAGATTGCCTGCTGCCATTGTTGAGCAATTGAACTCGAGAACATATTTGAATTGCTCTTAGACTGTAAAAACAACAGCCATGCTTCGCCATACAAGGAAGCAACACTCGAATGCGGATAGCAATGACACGCGGTTTGTTTCAAAACGCTATTGAGTACCGTTAAGTAGTAATTCGGCTGATTCTTGGGTAAGCGTGCGATGGCTTTCAATGCGATACGTCGATAACGGTTGGCTTGATAACTTCTCCACCACCTCAACAAGACGAGCAAGCTACTGAGCAATATAAAAACTCCGGCTATTTTCCAGCCGATTGTCTGCGGGAAAAATGGCGTCATCTCGGGTATGGCTGGATCAATTAAATCTCGTAGTAATATGTTGTTTTTAGACATGTACTTTCTCACTCAACTGTTGCTTTAATTGCGAGAAATGTTGTCCTGACGTATCGAGTTGAAGATAAGGTATCCCCAGAGATTGCAATTCCTGTTTAACACTGAGGTGATGTTGTTGCCACAGAGTATTGTAGTTGTCGATTTTCTCTTGAAAACTGCTATCCACTGCGACTTGAAGTTCACCGTCACTGAAGCAAATCGCCTCCTGTATTAATAGTTCTTGCTCCATCGGGTCTTGAATTGAAACACATACTAGGTCGTTATGTGCTTGCAGTCGACGAATCATAAAACGTGTTTCAGAGTCATAGTCGGAGAAATCTGAAATCACAACAATCACTGCACCTTTTAATTTTTGACGCAGCAAGCGTTGTACAACACTGTTAAAAGTCACTCTCTCAGTTTCACTATTACGTTTTACCAGTTCATTATTTTCTGTTTCTAGTAAGCGAAACAATCGTAGAAGCTCACTATGTGATCGCCTAGGTTTAAACCAGCTTAGACCTTGAGTCCCAAATACAAGGGCGCCGGCACGGTCGCTTTGCTGAAGAACCTGCCAACTGAGTGCAGCAGTCACTTGTGCCGCCACAACGGATTTCATTATCTCGACGGTAGAAAAGTACATGTTGCTTCTCTGATCAACACAGAGCAGTACAGTTCGGTCTTTCTCTTGTCGGTATTCTCGGACGTGCGGTTGATTTGTTTTGGCCGTCACTAACCAATCGATATTTCGGACATCATCACCCGCTTGATAATGACGAAATTCTTCAAACTCCAAACCTCGTCCTCGAAATCCTGATAAATGTCCTCCAACAAGCCGACTTGCTACCTTTTTCGATGGTGGAAACTGAAACGCATGTAAACGGTGTTTTACTTGCGTGAGCTCCTTTAAGGTAGTTGCGATTCTTGGATCCACAGCAGTCGTCTTCATGAAACTAACTCAACGGCACTTGACGTAATAGCTCATCGACGACGTGCGTTGTGTTTATGCCCTCAGAAACAGCGTCAAAGCTGAGAGATAAGCGATGGCTTAATACGAACGGAGCAACGGCTCTGACATCGTCAGGCGACACAAAGTCCCTACCTGATAAAAACGCATGAGCACGACTACAACGATCCAATGCAATCGATGCTCTTGGGCTTACACCAACATCTATCCAATCCGCTAAGTCGCTTTGTGGATAAGCTTCAGGGCAACGAGTCGCGACCACTAAATCAACCAAGTACCTATCTATCGCATCCGAAACATGGATTTGCTTTACAGCTTCGCGCGCGGCATTTAATGTCTCAACTGAAAACCATTCGTTGCCTTCAAAGGTCGCGTTCATCTTTGTCGCCGACTTGTGCTCGTTTCTATCCTCATCTCGAACTAAACGAATAATATCCATCTCTGATTGGCTACTCGGATAATCCACAGTGACTTTCATAACGAAGCGATCCATTTGTGCTTCAGGTAAAGGATAGGTTCCTTCTTGTTCTATGGGATTTTGCGTTGCTAGCACCATGAAAGGTTGAGGCAGTGACTTAGTTTCCCCTGCGACAGTGATGGTCCCTTCTGCCATCGCCTCGAGTAACGCCGCTTGTACTTTCGCCGGAGAGCGATTGATTTCGTCAGCAAGTACAATTGAACTGAAGATCGGTCCTGGCTGAAATTTCAGTTTTCCTTCTTCGTGTTGGTAGATTTGAGTCCCTGTAATATCAGAAGGCAATAAGTCCGGAGTAAATTGAATCCGGCTAAAATCAAGATTCAAACAATCCGCTAAGGTCTTTACTGCTCTTGTTTTTGCGGTACCCGGTAATCCTTCCAATAAAATATGGCCACCAGTTAATAACGCTATCACCATAGATTTCGTTACATGCTGCTGGCCAATGACATTTCGATTTACCTGACTAATAAGCCTAGTAAGTACTGTGTGTTGGATATCTTGAGTCATCATTATTCTAATTAGCGTTCTTTGCTTGAGCGTGTTTTTTGGTGAGCGACATCAAGGCCTCTTCAGGGTAGAGTTTGCGTAGCTGTGTTAAACAAGTAGAGGCGTCGGCGCCCATGGCTAGCTTTGCTTCACAAAGTGAGTACAGATAATGAGGTACACCTAACTGAACGTATGCTTGTTCAAACAAATCTAACGCCCTTTCAGGGTTACTTTCGGCCAGCATAAGTCCGAGTAAATAAGTATATTGAGTGATATCTGGCTCTAGTTCATGGGCTCGCTGCATATGTTCGATTGCTAATTGGTTTTGCTGCTTTCGCCAATAAGTGAGCGCTAAGCTGTGGTGTAGTGTTGCTGATGTTGGATGAGCTTCAAGCCCTTGGCGCAATACACGTATCGAGTCGTGATCTTGTCCGATTGCTTTGTAGAGTTCTGCCAATTCAACCGCAACTTGAACGCTAGGCTCATTCTTCCATTCTTTAAGCAATAACAGCTTAGCTTCGTTGTATTGCTGGCGCATACGGTATAGCCAGGCACTCTCTACTCGCCCATCCGTCGTATCGTCAGACACTGTTAGTTGCTGTTCTATCGCAGCGTCTAGTACTTGTTGATATTGGTCAGGAAGTGATGTCCATAATGGTGCTAATGCGCTTACCGCACGCGAACGCACTCTTGGTTCAGAGTCTTCTAGTAACGGCGAAATGAGATCCCACCTTGCTCTGCCCTGCCATTTTTGCGCAGCGGTAATACTTGCTATCCTGAGCTCTATATACTCTGACCTTGATGCACGACCTAGCGCTATTAACGTATTCGCACCTGAGTAGTTTCCCAACATCTGGGTTGCAGCGATACGCTGACTGAGCGGTAACGTCACATCCTGAGACATTTCAGATAACGTATTTTCTCTGCTGTACTCGTACGTCGTGTTTTGTGGCGATGAGACGTTAGCACTATCTGTTGTATTAGCCCTTTCTGTCGTGTTAGTACTATCTATCGTGTTAGGACTACCTATCACTGGAAGCGAAACACTGGCGACCAGAAAAATCATATTAATGAGCGATCTCATGATGATAGGTCCTCATCACGTATCTGTTGGCTTAACGCTTCTGTCCTGATAATTAAGGCGTGAAGAAAATAGACGTGTTCGGTCTGCGGCATTTCATGCATATCGAGCCACTCATTTACAGCGTGTAAGGTGTCGATATAGCGTATATCGGAATTGGCGGAGGAATCTAAATATGCCAGTTCGCGTAAGGAATCAACTAAAGTTGGATAAGCCATTTCTGGCATAACCAATGCCTTCATCTGTTGATTAAACACCTGTTCCAGTACGTCATGATTGCCTTTTGCAATTTGATACTGCGTTCGCTTCTTCTGGTATGAATCCCCACAATCAGAGTGTTTAGGATGTTGTTGACAGTAGTTGAACTGAGTAGCAAAAACGGTATACCGAATACTCATATTCTCAAATGCCAAATCAATCATCTTTTCTACCTGTTCAACAGGGAATAAAGTCTCAATGTTTTCAGTTGTGTTCACGGAAGCGGCTGTTCCACTAGACATCAACGCCAATAAACTGGTGAGAACCATATTACGGATGGTATTCATCATTTCAGGTCCCTACTTAAACCGAATTTTCATTGCATCGGCATTGATGCGTTTGTGTACCGGATACCCCATCGTTGCAACAACCATTGAGATATATGGGTCGATATGGGAGAAGAACTGTTTCCAGCCACCACATAGATAATTAAGACCACTTTCCCCATCGAGTGTTTTGATAAATCGGTTCTTTGGACATTCTCCAAAACATGCAAACTGGTACTGACACTCTCTGCATTGTTTGGGAAGAGTGCCTTCCTTGGCGTTCCCAAACTCTTGTTGGCCTGCAGAAAACTGTAAATCTTCTAACGCCACGTCATTGATATTGCCCAGTTTGTATTCCGGATAGACATAATGGTCACAGGCAAACACATCGCCGTTGTGCTCAATGGCTAAACCTTTACCACACATAGGGGCAAACACGCAGAGTGGGTTAATTCGTCCCATCCAGGACTCAATACATGCTTCGAAGTACGGAACATTGACCTGGCCGATATCATTTTCGAGCCATTCATCAAAAATAGTGCAAAGGAAATTGCCCCATTGGCTTGCCGATACACACCAAGGTTCTAGTATCGAATTTGGATGACTTGGCTCTGTTTCGGGCATTCCTTGGAATAGTATTTCTGATTCGGGCCAATGTTGAGGCGCGGTTTCTCGAAAAGATTTAGGTTCAACAATAGGTATGAATTGCATCTGTGGCGAGCGCACTTCATCACGTAAGAAACGATAAACTTCTAATGGATTAGAACCAGATATGTTGTTCACACAAGACAATGTAGCAAAGTTAACTTTATGCTTGTGCAAGATATCCACACCTCGCATAGTTTGCTTGAAAGTCCCCTTGCCCGAGCGATTTGTTCTGTAGGTATTGTGGATCATTTCTGGGCCATCAATACTTAGTCCAACCATAAAGTTATTCTTACTAAGAAACTGACCCCACTCGTCATTCAGTAAAGTGCCGTTAGTTTGCAGGTTATTTTCTATTTTCACGCCTTTCGGGCGATACTTTTTCTGTAAACGAACCACATCACGAAAGAATTTCACACCCAGTAATGTTGGTTCCCCACCTTGCCAGTGAAAGACGATTTCAGGGAAGTTTTGTTGTTCAATATAAGACTTAATATAATGTTCCAACATTTCCCGTGACATTTGACTGCCACACCCTTTTTCATGCCCCAACAGCTCTTCTTTGCTCAAGTAATAACAGTATGAACAGTCAATATTGCAGGCTGAACCAATAGGCTTAGTCATAATATTCATACGCTTAGCAGGTTGCTTTAGCGGAAGTGTTTGGCCGAGATGCTGTGTTTTTTGGGACATATTAAAGCCTCGCGTTGGTGTCACGAACCTTGTGACAAGCGCTTCCCTGTGTTCATTGAAGTGCCATTATCCCGCCACTTTAATTCACCGTAATCGGTAATTTTACTGCTTAGCTTCAACGCAGTTGCTTATATTTAGAAATAAAAAAAGCCCGACATTAACGTCGAGCTTTGATGCGCAATACAATAGCTTTATTTATATTGAGCTCTTTGCCAGATATTCATTTTCTCTACAATCTGGTCGATAGAGAAAGATCCAGGAACTTGTCTAGGTGGGAATTCTTGGAACGTTTGAAGGAACTGACCTGTGGTCGCAGCGCCTAAATATAGGTAAGGCAAGTGTTCGATGTACCATTGAGTGTACATGCCTTCGTGATCAGCGACCTCGTATGGGTCTTGACGGAGGTTATACATCTTAGGAGCTCGTAACTCTTCAAATGAACAGTTCCAAGTTTCCAAGCCATGGCAGTTGTTCACACTGAACATAATCTTGTAATCACCGACGCGAACCGCCGAAATATCACCAACATCTGTTGCATAAATATAGTACTGGCGCGGCCACGTTGTTAAGTTGTGTTGTGTTGTCGCCTTGCCTGTTTCTAATGCCGGAAGCAGATTGTAGCCATCAAGATGTACCTTGTACTCTTTACCATTGATCTTCTTACCTTTCTTCAGATCTTCTACAATCGTAGTATCCCCTGCTGCTGCAACAAATGTTGGCATCCAGTCATTGTGCGCTGCGATTTCGTTGACAACAGAGCCAGCAGGAATTTTCCCTGGCCAGCGCATCATGGCAGGGACACGGTGACCACCTTCCCATGATGAGTTTTTCTCGCCGCGGAAACGAGCTGTACCACCGTCTGGCCAAGACAGTTTCTCAACGCCATTATCTGTTGTGTAACTTACGATAGTATTGTCAGCAATCTTTAGCTCATCTAGTTTGTCTAAGAGCTCACCAACCATATTGTCGTGCTCTACCAAGCCATCGCCATAAATACCGCCGCGCTTTGAAAGACCTTTTGATTCTTCTTTAAGATGAGTCCAAACGTGCATCCGAGTCGCATTGAACCAAACGAAAAACGGTTTATTTTCTTTGTGAGCGCGGTCGATGAAATCGAGAGCTGCCGCAAGAAACTCTTCATCCACTGTTTCCATGCGCTTTTTCGTTAATGGACCCGTATCTTCGATCTTGCCGTCTGCATAGGAGTGAATCACACCGCGCGGTCCAAATTTCTTCTTGAACCAAGGCATTTTTGGATAATCTTGATGCTCTGGCTCTTCCTCAGCATTTAAGTGATATAGGTTACCGAAGAATTCATCAAAGCCGTGATTAGTTGGTAAGTGCTCATCTAGGTCACCAAGGTGGTTTTTACCGAACTGGCCTGTCATGTAGCCTTTTTCTTTAAGCACAGTCGCAATCGTTGGGTCTTCAGCTTTTGAGCCTTGTTTGGCTCCTGGCATACCTACCTTAGTCAAACCAGTACGCATTGGGTGTTGACCTGTAATAAAGGCTGCACGACCTGCTGTACATGAGTTTTCACCGTAGAAATCAGTGAATAAGACACCTTCGTTAGCAATGCGGTCGATATTTGGAGTCCAGTGACCTGCCTGGCCCTTAGTGTATGCACTTAAGTTATCGATACCGATATCATCACCCCATATTGCCAAAATATTTGGACGTGAAGTGTCGGTTGTTGCGAAACTTGTCATTGACGTCGCAGCTAACGCTGCACCTACCGCTAGTTGTAGGAACGTTTTCTTTTGAAACATAGTTCAGACCTTGGATTAGAAATAAATCAGAACTATTATTTAAAAAGCGATGTATTGGGTAATCAGTATAATTACTGCTTATTTAATTCATAGATAGTTAAATGGCGCTACCCGTCACTATAAACCATAAGTGCCAATAATAATCGATAAAGAAAATTGACCCTAATCATAATTTACTAGCTTTTTAATGGTTGTAGTTCAAATGTCCTATTGGTTCAGTACATTTACTGTATTTCACTCTATTTCCACTCCCTATCATCCCTTCACCTATTCATTTCAGAGTCGCCATTTTGAGCGACATAATATCTTGGTCCAAACTCAGGTGTCTTTATGTTAGATTACTTTGCTCTATTTCTGGTTTTTTTTGTATTTATTACAATATTTTATGGAATAATTGTCATTCATGACATTCCCTACGAAATCGCTCACAAGCGTAACCACCCACATCAGGATGCAATACACGTAGCAGGTTGGGTTAGCCTCTTTACACTCCACGCCATATGGCCTTTTTTATGGATTTGGGCCACGCTGTACAAGCCTGGCACCGGGTGGGGATTCACTCAACAACAAAAACTTCAACTAGAGTCTGAGCTCGTTCATCTAAAAAATGAAATTGCTGAACTTAAACAGCATATAAATAAGGCAGAGGGTTAATAATATGGACATGCTGATTATTCTAACTTATACGGCTTTATGTATTGGTATCTTTAAACTGTTTAAGATTCCTCTTAATAAATGGTCGGTTCCTACAGCCGTTTTAGGCGGGATTGGGATTTTAAGTACCATTATGATTGCGATGAACTACAACCACCCTTATGCTAAATTTTCTAAAGAAGTGTTTGTCTCAGTCCCTATCATCCCTCAAGTCACGGGGACTGTTAAACAAGTTCACGCCAAAGCCAATGTGCCTGTTAAAAAGGGCGATATTCTATTTACTTTGGAAAATGACAAACAGCAGATTGCGCTCCGTAAAGCGAAAGCTGCTTTAGAAGAAGCGAAAAGTATTGCCTACCAGAAAGATCAGGGATTAGTTTCAGCAATTGCAAACACTGAAAAAGCACAAGCCGCAGTACAAAAAGCAGAAGCCAATTTAAACCGTACCTTTTCAACCTACCAACGTTACACCGAAGCTCATACGAAAGGCGGCGAAAACTCTCCATTCACAGATGGTCAAATTGAACGACAGAAAGAACTCTACAACTCGGCAAAAGCCAGTGTTGATATCGCTCGTTCTACCCTAGATGCCGCCGAATCAGAGCAAGAGCGAGTTCGCCTAGATGCAGACTCAAATATCTATGGAGAAAATACTCGTGTGGCACAATTAATCGAAGCAGTAAAACAAGCAGAGCTCGATTTGGAATACACCATCGTTCGTGCCCCAGCCGATGGTATACCGACTCAAATTGCCTTAGCTCCGGGTTTTCGCTCTGCATCGATCCCGCTACGCCCCTCAATGGTCTTCATTCCAGATACCGGAAAACGTCAAATTGCCGGGATGTTTTGGCAGAACTCTTTACGAAGACTCCAACCAGGTTTAGAAACTGAAATGATCTTAGATTCACAGCCTGGTAAAGTGTTTACAGGGAAATTGGTCAGTGTGTTGCCAGCAATGCGAGAAGGTGAAGTGCAAGCAAATGGTACCTTAGTATCAGCCAGTACTTTAACTCGACATGGTTTTGCTGTTGGAATTATCGAGCTTGACGAAGACCTGGATAATTATGAACTACCAATGGGTGTTCAAGGCCAAGCTGTCGTATTGAATCATGAAGGAGATATTCTTCATACTTCAATCGTACGTCGAGTTTTGTTGCGTATGATGTCTTGGTTAAAGTATGTTTGGCCAATGAAGTAAACTACTCTAGATGTAACAACCTCGGCTTTTGCCGAGGTTTTTTTGTAACTTCAGATTTATCGCATCAAAGCTTTTTTGCCTTCCAGTTCTCAAGCCAATAGCCCAATGTATAAGTACAAATAGTGATATCTGTTATCGCAAATGGAATAAAGCTGGCATTTAGATGTACAGTTTCAGGGTTAAAGAAGTTAGATACATACAAGTACACCATGAACAACTTCTCCAAAAACGAATAGAGAATAATAGATTCCCTCCATTGTGGTATAAACGCTGATGCAGCGATAAAGAAACCCATTAAGCCAACCATGATTCCCCAGTGTCGAAATAGAAACACATAATTAGCATCATAAGGAAGGTTATTCATGTCTCGTAAAGCCGACTCGGGATTGACGGCGTATATCCCCGCATACATCGTAATTAAACCACCAACCACGAGAAACGGTTTTAAGAATCGATTAAAAAACATAATGCACCACTTTGCGAACGTTAACGAAAATAATTTGACGAAAAATCAATTTATAACGAGAGTCTATCCAATGGCAGCTGCTGAGTATTCAGTAAGAATTACGGTATATAACGAACGAACTGAGTAGAAGTAGCGCTAGAATAGCGCTACTTGAAAGGTGAGAGTTTAGAAGCTTAGATTAACGCCTACAAAATGGATATGGCCTTTAAAAGTACCATTAAGGTCTGGTAGTGGCGTATTCAACCCGTTATCTAGTGCCCCGACTTGTCGCTCCACGGGTATAGAACCAAAGTCTGCAAACTCATAAAAGAAGTCGACTGTTTTGTCCCCCCATTCAGTGCTCGCACCGAATGAATAACGATATTGCTCACCAACTGGCAGATCTACCCACTGCAAAGAGGGATCATCTTGTGGCGAAGTTTCATAGGAGAATCCAGCTTTTAATGCCCAACCGTTGTTGAGTTTATACTCTGTACCCACTGCAAATTTCCAAACATCCTGCCACTGTCTATCTACTGAACTTGTTAGGTTGTCGGTATATAACGGCGTTTCCTCAAAATCACTCCATTGATGGAACTGAATTGAGCTCAAAATAGCGATTTTCGAGTTAACATCATAACGACCACTCAGGTCAACAATGGCGGGTACTAACAACTCAGTTTGAAGTGGTAACGACATTGCAGGGTCAACAGATGTTGCCGTAACAGCAAACTCGTGTTCCAATTTAGAGCGATAGCTAAGTCCGATGGACCAATCTTGCTGCTTATGCATAACACCTGCGGTATAGCCATAAGCCCAGTCAGTATCCAAGTCTGTTTGCAATGAAGCCGTGGATACTTCAAGTAATCCATAGCTAATCTGAGCACCTAGTGCGATAGACCAGTTTTCATTCAACTTGTAGCTCATGTTGGGATTCAATTGAACCCCAGTCATAAATGCCTTATCTAGATACGGCGCTCCTGCCCACTCACTACCGTATTCAATTGATGAACCACCAACAACACCAAAGTTCACACCAAGATGAAGCGAATCATTCAGTTGTCGCACATAAAATACCCCAAGTGAAGGCATCGTAGTGGTCGCTTCTCCGTCACCGTTGGCTATACCAGATTTATCGTCATAATCCATTTTCAGGTTGAGCAACATGGCATTGACCGTCGTCAATTGCTCACCCATAAAGGCCATTGAGGCAGGGTTAGTCCAGGTGGCGGCAGCAGATTTAGTGTAAACACCATCACCAGCACCAGCAGCACCCGCGTTGGCCGTAACGGCCTCTTGCAATAACAAACCACTCGCTTGAACTGTCGGCGCTAGTAGCAACAATGCGATCGTAGATTTCTTCATGTGAATTCGCTCTAAAAGAATATATTAGGAAATTTTCATGTGCAGTTAGCTGCACTTCTATTGATTATTTAACTAATTCAATTTTAAAAAACTGAGCTTGTGAAATGATCGGTAAAAATACTGCACCGGAAAGAACGAATGGAATTTTGTGAAGGCGGTATGTTGAAATAAATTAATGCCGTACCCATACCAAAATATACAGTGAGATACGGCTTCGAATTGAGTAATTATATACCGTAATTATTATTTTCTACGAGTATCATTATGCCCGGCCATAAAGTCATTCGTGCCAGTTATCTTAGAGATCCAATCCCAACCACGAAAACCAACCAAACCACGAATAAATGGAATAACTCCTACAGCACGCGGTCGTGCTACGAGTATTTTGTTCTTTTTAATCCCCTTCCAAACCGCATCGACCATTTCATCTGTCGAAATCATTGGCATTAACTTAGAATGTGCACCGGCAAACATTCCTGTATCAATGTGCCCAGGAGTAACAGTGGTAACTTTGATATGCGGTAGTGTCTCAGCGAGTTCCACGCGTAATCCCTGAGACCAACCTAACATTGCCCATTTGCTAGCACAGTACACTGTGATTCTTGGACAGTACATGAAACCGGCACCAGAGGAAATATTGACGATATGACCCTCATCTACTTCCGCCATTGCAGGTAAAAAAGCACGCGCGATATGCATAGGTGCAGTACTATTTATTTGCATTGATAGATCAATTTTCCTTGGGTCGTGGTCAATAAAGTGTTCAGACACAACAATACCCGCATTGTTAATTAAGAGCTCGACCGCACCGATATTTTTCAGAATGATTTCCGCAGTTTGATAAACCAACTGAGTATCAGTAACGTCGACTTGAAACGTGTATAATTGAGTCTCGCTACCATGAAACTCTTGCTTAACCTGCTCCAATGCGTCTTGGTTTAAATCCCAGATTATGACGGCTTTTGCGCCCTCTGCAACTGCACGCTCCACATAAGCCTTACCCATGCCGCTCGCACCACCTGTTACAAGAACGGTCTTATTCATAATGCTTTTCATACGTTGGTTCTCTCTCGATAATTGAAATTCGACTTTTCTTTAGAACTGCTGCTCTATTATTGAGAGGAAGTATACGAACTGACTATGCAGGAATATGCAGTAATTAATACTGCAATAGTAGTACTTAAGGGGTAAAGGATTATCACCCCTTATAATCGATAAGATAATTGGCTAAGAATTGGTAAAATATGTTAGTTAGCGGTCAACGGATTCGATACCTAAGCCATTCCTAAGCGCAAATTGCACTAGTTCTGTATGATTATCCAAATCCAATATATCGAGCATTCGATATTTGTGCGACTCAATAGTTCTTGGGCTCAAGAACAGCTTTTCGGCACACTGTTTTGCTGTATAGCCCTGGGCGAGTAAAGTAAGAACTGTACATTGTTTTTTGCTCAAAAGTAGCAGCTTCTCACTCTCATCAACGGCATTGCTATCATCAAGACTTAGATTACGAGTCATGGTTGCATGCTGCCAGAAGCATAACCAAATATCACACAACAAGCGAAGTCGCTTTAAGTTTTCCTCTGATAATGGCGGTTCATCTAAACTAAAACGGGAAAAGGCAAGCGCTCCCCACGTTTGACCGAATAGTTCCAAACGAATGATACCGTGCCATCTAGCACCTTCACGATAGAGTTCTTTTACCGGATCTAATGAGTGCTTGGATAACGCTTCGCTGTCAAATATCTGCCACGTTTGTCTTGAACGTAAGATTCTTAGATAGTCTTTGTAGTTGCCTCTAAGGAATCGTTGTTTTTCGAGTGGAGGGATACCTTTACGGGAGACGGAGATCGTCTTTCCATCATTGAGAAGAATCATCGAATTTGGAAACACTGTTAGCCTATCGAGCTTGAACCACTCTAATGCTTCTTCAGCAAGTTCTACAAAATTGTCCAGAAACTCATTAGGTTTTGAGGCAGTCAGTCGCTCTGATTGACTCATTAACAACTCTTCAAAAGTACTCTTCATTCTAATTCTCGCGATACAACAGACTAATAGTTATAGTTTTTTTAAAGCTAGCCCATCTGGAAAAAGTGTCAACGTGTGGGCTAAAAATTGGGATTTTATTAAATGTTAATTCTTGGCAAAAAAAGGCCAGTAGCTAATGCTACTGGCAAAGGGTTAAATAGAACAGTGTCAAAGACTAAATTAGATGTTCACGTTAGCGCGTAGGAATAGCTTGTCATCATCTTCAGATGTGAATTTGTAATCAGTCACTAACTCAAGGTGTTCGTTAAGACGGTATGAAGCACCGATAGTGAACCAGTCGTCTTTATCAAATGTTCCACCTTTGTTACTCTCTTTATCGAAATTGTAGTTTTCCGAGTTATATGTCGATGAGATAGAAAGGTTCATTGTCGCTTGGTAAGCGATACCTAGTGCATAACCCTCTGTTTCCTCGTTATTTACCGCATTGGTTCCATCTGACTCTACGTCAGCAAAATCGTATTTTGCAGCAAAGTTAAACTTATCAAATACTGCTACCGCACCAATCGTGTAGACTTTTTCGCTGCGGTCGACTGCGTCTGTTGAATATTCACCTTTTGCGATATCCACATAAGTACCACCGATAACAACTGGACCTACCGTTGCAGAACCACCAACAGCCCATGCATCATTAGTGTGTTCCCATGCTGCACCGATATCGAAGTTTTCACCAAAATAGTGGTGGTTAAGTTGCTCGTCAGTACACGCAGCTTCATCAGCTTCTGCACCTAAACCGTACTCTTTAGAGATATCACCAAAGCCAAGGTATACATCCGCAATACCACATTGTTTACCAAAAGTCGTGACACCTGCTACCGTTTTAGTACCAAATACAAAGCGGTCGACATAGTTTGTCGCTTCTACTTTTGTATCTAATCCACTCCAAGCGTAGCGAGCTTCACCACCCATTAGAATCGAAAAGCTATCTGTCACCGAATAACTTAAGTCCGCACCTACTTTAAACATATAAGTTTGGTCAAAGTTTCCATCTGCTTGGTCATCAAATAATACGTTACCGCCTAGCTCTGCCCCTGCGTAAGCAACACCAGACAATTTATCGTTCTCAATAAAATCGTACAAGTTATTTGGTTTATCAGCAGTAGAAGATAGCTCTGAGATATTTGCTGCAGATGATTGCTCTGCTGAGATAGTTGCTGCGTCTGATTCTGCTAAAGCAGGTGCCGACAAGATCATAGCGATAGCAATGGCCAGTTTTTTCATTTTTGTATCCCGATAGTAATGTTGGTTTACTTATGTTTTTGAACGTAAACGTCCTTCGATGGGGATAATATTGAATCAACCAACATGGTATAAATACGGTAATATTACTGAAACTTTATTTATTCACGTGCGGCACTTCACATTAATTAATTTATCAAAAGCGGACATTACGACAGGGTAAGATTGTCCAGTTTAAAAAAACCAATTCACTAAGATTTAATACGGTAAATTTACTGATTTTAACCTTTGACTCATATTAAAAAACCAGCTCATTACAAGCTGGTTTATTATTTAGATGGATAATAACGTTGATATCATCTGCTTGACTTCATTATCTCCTGGCAGAAACATCTGTTTTACTACAGATATGTCACCAGTCTTCAGTACGGTTTTGGCATGAGAGAAGGTATGAAAACCTTCTATACCGTGATAAGCCCCTATTCCAGACTCTCGAATACCACCAAATGGCGCATCATCAACAGCGGCGTGGAACAAAGCATCATTAATGCACATCCCACCACACTTTATGTTCTTCGTCACCCAATCTTGTCTTTCATCTGACTCACTCATTAAGTAAAGCGCCAACGGGTTCGGATTGCATTCGATAATATCAAGTGCCTCTGCCAAATTTTGATAAGTGATTACAGGTAATAGTGGCCCAAAAATCTCATTCATCATTACCAAAGAATCTGCAGCTGGATTGATAATAAGCTGAGTAGATAACAATCGATCTTCAAAGCGATATCCATTAGGGTGGCATGATACTATCTGCTCTGCTTTTCTTTGCGACTCTTCCAAATAATTATGAATCCGCGTCATTTGACTTTCCGTTACCAGTGACGTCATCTCTAATGAATCGACACCATCAACAAACAGCTCTTGATATTGTGCTACATATTCAGCAATAAAAGCCTCTAGTTTATCCTCTGGCAATAAAACGTAGTCCGGTGCTATGCAATACTGGCCGTTGTTCGCACTCTTACCTACAACGATACGTTCAACGGCTTTGGCAATAGTAATGGTTTCATCTATCAAAACTGGAGACTTCCCGCCAAGCTCGAGCGTGACTGGTGTGAGATTCTCCGCTGCGGCTTTCATGACCAATCTTCCAACTGTTGTTGAACCAGTAAACAAAATATGATCAAAAGGTAGTGCACTGAATTGTGCAGCAACATCCGCCTCCCCTTCGATTACGCACACTTCATCTTCTCTGAATTCAGTCGCGAGTGCATTCCTCAAAGCTGAGTTTAGATTCGGTGTAAACTCACTCATTTTGATTAACACGCGGTTACCAGCAGCCAATGCGGTGGTCAATGGATTTAGCGTCACCATTAATGGTGCGTTCCATGTACTAATGATGCCAACCACACCTTTAGGTTGATAAACTACCTGCGCTTGCGAAGTACTCGCTAATAAAACTCCCGGATGGCGCAGTGACGGTTGCATCCACTTCTCTAGGTTATCGATGGTGTAATTGATATTGTTGATGATAGGTAGGATTTCGAGCATCGTGTCTTGTAAACTGCGCTGTCCAAAGTCTTTGCCGATACTTTCAGCAAACGTATCAATGTTACCAACAAGAAGCTGCTTCAATTTCTGAAGCTTTTCCAATCGTTGATCTAAGGAGGGGTTAGTATTCGCCTTATACGCATCAATTGAGGTTTGAAATCGGTTATTTATGTTCATAGGATATTCCACGTTGTTAGCAAGCTTTTACTACACAATAAATAACCGACTTACGCATCGGTAAAATATCCTGCAAATTACTGCATAAAAATCAGCTATTCTTGCCTAAAAAAAACGCTAAGTCATTCATAACCTAGCGTCTTTGAAATAAGCTTTAGATAAGCATCCTATTTAGTTAAGTGCTTCATACTTTCTCTCAACCATACAATTGCGAAGCACGGTCTTATAATTTTCTAAATTCTTTTGCTGTTGCGCACTTTCATTTCCTTTGCCCGCTACACGACCGACCAAGAGTCCACCCGCCGCACCGATTTTTGCAGCGTCAGAACCACTACCGCCTGCAATTGCCCCTGTTGCAGCCCCAGCGGCAGCCCCTTTAAGCAACCCTCTAGCTCCGCTGCCTCGCGAAGAGGTCACTTCTTCTTGAGTTTGATTTGCTAGGTTTTGACAGTGTGCCAATTCCTGCTCCGCAACATCCTTTGTGACATTATCGTAGTTGAAAATAAGCTTGGATTTTTGGTCAATAATGTCTCCACCTTTCACTGGTTCTTGTGCCATTGATAAAAAAGACGCACTCATTATCATTCCTGCTACTATTAGCTTCTTCATACTTTAACTACTCTATTTGTCAAACATTGAATTAGCATGCACATTAAAAGTTACGAGTCGTACCGTAATTTTACTGAATCAGAATTAGCCTTAATTAATCATTCCGTAAAATTACTCTATTTACTTCGAGGTTAGCTAAACATAATTGAAGAAATTCTTTTATAAATTAACAATCATGAGCAACATAAAAGTAAAAGCACAACAATACCTCGAAAAAGACATCATAGAGCAACTTCTTAGACCATCAGAAAGATTAGTAATTAAAGACCTCGCTAGACGCTACTCACTGGGCTTATCACCTCTAAGAGAGGCTGTTCAAGCATTATCACATACTGGTTTTATTCACTATCGTCCTAATCATGGAGCATGTGTTGCTCCTCTATCAATGGACGAACTAAACAGCATTGTTGACTTCTTGTGCCACCAACTATTACCTAACAAAAGAGTAGCGCCTGAAAAAGAAAACGGTGAGGTAGTTCAGGAGTACCAGTTGCTTTGTCACTTTCGCAAATTTGGCGAGAGCACTAAACTGAATGGTCCTGACCTGCCCAATTTTTACCATATCGATGAACATTTAGTGGGAATGTTTGAATTGCTTATCCCAACAAACAAAGCTGTGGTGGTGCAGCGCGCTATCCATCAGTCGCTGCAAAACCTGAGGCGTTACTTACGACTTTATACTATTCATCACTGCCAACAGTGGCGACGTTTGTATGCCCCAAGTGAGCTCGACATGGTAGTGCACAAAGCGATCTATTCAGCACGTTCCGATTATCGTGAGTTATTAACCAACTACCTTGTCAATATTCAATCGGTACTCGGGGAGTCAATGGTGCTTGGTTCTAATCCTCTCTTCACCTATGAATCGGTCGCGGTTTCACTCAAACGTTAGCACCTTGCTTATCCTTACAGTTAATAAGGTGAGAAATTCTGCTTCAGTTCCCGTAGAATACGCCCTCGTTTTTATTGGTAGGGTATAAGTTGTGACACGAGATCAGTTTGAGCTTTTAGCACCTGGTGGTGATGTTGAATCTATTAAAGCAGCAATTGCGGCAGGCGCTGATGCCGTCTATTGCGGGCTAGACCGCTTTAACGCTAGGAACCGTGCAGCAAACTTAACCTTAGAAAACTTAACAGGTGTTTTGGCACTCGCACACGCTAACAACTGCCAGATTTTCGTGACGCTTAATGTGTTGATCCTAGAGAGTGAGATTCCAGCCGTCATGCGACTGCTTGCTCAGCTAGCACAAACTGATATTGACGGCGTCATCGTTCAAGACCTAGGACTTGCTTACCTACTCAAGCACCATTTTCCTGAATTAGATGTGCACGCATCTACTCAGCTCAATACCCACAATACTGGGCAAATTGAGTTCTTAAAGCAGATGACGGTAAGTCGAGTTAATCTTTCGCGCGAGTTGAATATCAAAGAGATTGGTCATTTAGCCAAATTCGGCCACCAGCACAACGTGTTAATGGAAGTCTTTGTCCATGGTTCATATTGCATTGGATTCTCTGGCCTTTGCTATATTAGCTCTGCTCGTAATGGTGCGTCAGGCAACCGCGGACGTTGCAGCCAGCCGTGTCGTGAGCAGTATGAAACGACAAAAGCAGGTTCCGATTACCCATTAAATTTAAAAGACAATTCCGCTTTTAATGATCTGCAAGCATTAGCCGATGCTGGAGTTTATTCTCTCAAAGTAGAAGGCCGTATTAAGAAGCCTCATTACGTCTATACTGTCGTTGATAACTGGAGAAAACAAATTGACCGTCTGTGCGACGGCGAAGCACTTTCCAATGATACAACCGATCTTTACACCGTATTTAATCGTGATTTTTCCAATGGCTTCCTGCAAGGTGAGTTTGGAAAAAACATGTATATCGACAACCCGCGTGATCACGCAGTAAAGCACTTCTCAACGGTCTATAAGTGCACTACCAGTGATGAAATTCAGTCCATAAAACGCCGTCTTTACGATAAGAAAACCAAAATTATTCAACATGTTGAATCTGAAATTTCGGCGATGGGCCTCGGTACAACAAATACCGCGACCAGTTTAAAAGGCTCCATTGAAGCTCCTACACTAGCGCCTCTACCTGAAACCCTGACAATTGGTAGTGAAAAGCGCCTTTCCATACTTGTTTCATCGGAACAGGACGTGAGTCTAACGCTTAACGATAATGTCGATGTCTACTATCAATTGCCTATGGGTTTAAAAGCTGAGTTAGCATCACTCATTGCGCTCTTTGAAGCTAGTCCTCGACTCAAACCATGGTTCCCTGCCATTTTAATTGGTGATGACTTTGAGGCGGCGAAACAGCTGTTAGATGCCATTAATCCATCGATGCTGATAACCAATAATTCAGGTGTCGGCTTTTACGCACAACTTACTGGGCTGAATTGGATCGCTGGCCCTCAGATGAACACTGCGAACTCGTATTCGCTCAAATGTTTAAACGACGAATACCACGCCAGTGGCGCATTCTTATCGAATGAACTGAGCAAAAAACAGCTCAAATACATCCGCCGCCCAACTACCATGCGAACGTTCTACAGTGTTTATCATCCAAATACGTTACTTACCAGTCGTCAGTGCTTATTCCAACAAACTGAAGGATGTAAAAAGATTAAGGTAAACAATGGCTGTTTGAAACGATGCAGTAAACGTACATCCATTATTAACTTAAAAGACAACCCATATGTGGTCGATAAACAAAAAGGCTCGTTTAACAGCCTTTATAGTGAGCTGAATGTTCTAAACCTAGAAGTACTCAATGACCACAACGATCTAATTACGGATGTATTCATTGATATGCGCGACATTCAAACAGAAACTAAGGTCAACGACGATAAGCAGCTAATTATCAACACATTTTTGCATTGGCTAGCTAAACCAGAGCAAACATCAGGTGCTGTTATAGCGACTCTCATCTCGCCAACAACTAACCACCAATATTCGAAAGGTATTTAAGCCCCACCGAGCCAGCGGTAGCCCATTGTTACCGTTGGTTTTTTACCAAGATTTACATTCAAACCTAGCGCATGATCGAAATAAACAGAGTATCATGTAATACAAATTCAACTCCCAACCCCTCACCCTAGTCTTAGCATCTCTTGATGGAACACCAATGACAAATGGAATTCGCTACAAAGTAATACTACTCGCCTGCCTAATTATTAGCGTTGGTCAGTTGAGTATGGGCTTAGTCTTCCCATCACTGCCTTGGATTGCTGCTGATTTTGATATCTCTTTGGACCAAGCACAGCTTCTAGTCGGTATCTATTTATTGGGTTTCGGACCATCTCAATTCTTGTATGGTCCCATTTCAGATGCTGTGGGACGAAAAAAAGTCCTGCTATCGGGACTCATCATCTCCTTAATGGGGCTAATAACAATAATTGTCTTTCAGAGTACGTTTGAAGGGATGGTACTAGGCCGATTTTTACAAGGCTTAGGGACGGGATGCTGTGCCGTACTCGCTAGAGCATCAACCAGAGACCAGTTTAACGGTGCTGATCTTCCAATTGCTATGTCCTACATCGCAATGGCCGCTTCCATAACCCCTGTCGTTGCGCCAGTCCTCGGTGGTTTCATTAACTTCCATTTCGGTTGGAGCATGGTTTTCGTTTCTTTGTTTAGTTATGTCGCATTGGCCTGGATCGTTATTGCTTTCCAATTCAAAGAAACAGTAGCTCAAAAATCTTCAATACCATCTCCACGAAAAATGCTGTGCCAATACTGGGAACTGATGCGTTCGACCTACTTTATGAGCTTCGCCAGTATCGGATGGCTGAACTTCAGTTTAATGATCACTACCGTATCCGTTATGCCTTTTATCATGCAGAATCAAATTGGTATGAATTCTGATGAGTACGCATTATGGGCGCTTATCCCGGCTTTCGGTATGATATTAGGTACGACACTATGTAATCGAATACGTCCTATCATCGGTACAAGGAACATGCTCTTTTGTACGCCTCTCATACATTTAATTGCGGCACTTTGGTTATTTCTCTCTCCCCTCGAACCTATCTATCTAATGATAGGTCAGTTTTTGATGATTTTAGGTAACGGCATCGCACTCCCTTGCTCTCAAGCAATGGTCCTTCTTCCATACAAAAAACAAGCAGGTGTCGCCGCCGCGTTATCTGGAGGTGGGCAGATGATTGTATCGTCCCTGGTTAGTATGGGATTGGTTCGGTTAGGTTTGAGTGAACCTTGGCATTTATCAATGGTGATAACGCTCTTCGCAGCAATTACATTCACAAATATCCGCAACGGATTTAATGCAGAGCAATCATCTTCATCTCCCTAAACCCAAGGAATCACTAAAGACATAACATCAGCAAGTATTATGATTAATAGTCCGGTTGATGATCTTGAAAATAAACCGTCGCATCCATAATATTGCCATCTTCGAGTTTGCACTCATTAGAAGCGGATATAAAGCTACCACCATTCGCCTCACAATAATGCTGAACCTCAGTTTTCACCGGTTTAGGGGCTTGGTGTATGTTGTTTGCACAACCAAATAGAGTTAGTGGTGCAACTAATATCATTAGTACTAATTTTCTTTTCATTTCTTGTTCTCACGTGGTTATTAATTCGTATTCAACTGGTAAGCAGTTAACTTTCCACTGGATTGCTCCGCATATTAGTTATGTTGAATATGTTGCTAATGAACTTATATACGACAACCAGATACCAATCTTTTCGGATTCAAAAGTAAATCGATGGCTTCGTGAATGCTGTTAGAGATTAGATCTGCTCGCATAAGTGCTTTTGGGTGAACGCCTTCCGCTGTCTGAACGACAATGCCTAACGTCACTTTTTCAAGCATAAGTACATCGTTTAGACCTCTACCAATAGCAACAGAGCTTGAGGATGGTGTAGACATAGACTCGCTTTTCTGTCTTTGAGTATTACAGTGGTCTAAAGTGACTACATTAACGGGTAGAGATGACAAAACGTCTTTGGCAGTGCCAAATGTATCCGCAGTTAACACGTAAATATCTACTAATGAAGCAAGCTCTCTTAGCTTATTTTCGACGCCCCCAATGAGCTTTCCATCCTCAGCTAACGTACCATCAAATCCAAAATATACCGTTTTAATCGTTTTAGACCAATTTGGTATAGGTATTTCAATACTCATATCTATTCCTCGAAGAAGTTTCTTTCATTTAAACAATTATCGAAAAGAAACCCTCAATAAAATACAGGTTAATTATAAATCTCAACAAACAAAACCAAATTAATCACAATACGATTAACTCGTGCTAATTGTAAATCCAAGTAATCTCATGCTTAGCTGAAATATCGTGATTTAATCTTAATGCGAAGATATCACAACGACTACTGAATTATACTTCAAAGAGACTTTAGCATTACTAAATCAATAAAAGCCTTGATTATCAATACGATAGTCATTTTACACGTATAAAGGACACCTAATTAACGTTTGAATAGATTACTATTCTGATGAGTGGATTTAGAGTTAGCCAATTATTTAGCCACTTGAGTATTTATTAGAGTACGGATTCTAGAGATAAAAAACACGATAGCATTTTGATTTAATGCATTTTTAACTTAGCACTGCCCCATATCATTTTATAAAAAACGCCTTGTCACCCTTCAACTCTTAAAATAACTGCCATAGATAAAATCAACCAATGGAACTACTCATAATCTTGCCTATAATATAGCTGTCAGTAACACTCTGGCTAATGACTAAATTAACACTAAAAGGAAGTATGAGGTTAAATATGTATAAATCTATTTTCAGACTCATGATGCTCGTATCTTTTTCTATACTAATCATCGCTTGTACTGCAACACAAAGCTCAGATAAAGAGAACATGGATGCGTCCATGGAATCATTACAAAGGGGCACGTTGGTTGTTAATGATTTTGGATATGAAGTATCGGATGGCGATGAGGTTAGACAGCAGTTTGATTCTTACTTATCTCCCATCTATCGAGAAACTTACATTACGAGCAAACAAGCTAAAGAGATGAACCTAAAACCTGGTTACACTTTCCATGTATATGACTTCCAGTCTGTTAAGAATTTAGACAAGAAGATTGCTGAAAAAGTCAAAAAGGACAAACCTATTTACTTTACTGTTGACTACTACAAGAATGTTGTGGGCGATGATGACCAAGTAGAATATAACGCGAAGGTAACGTTCTATTAATATTATTATGTGCCGCCTCTATGCAAGTCGGGCGGTACTATCATCACTGCAACATAAGCAGACACGATTTTTGAAGACCCTAGATGTCCAAGCAGACAACTTTTGATCTAAATGGTGTAGTTCATTTATGGCGAGCGAAAGCTTAGGAAGGTAATTCTAGAATACTTAGTTGTTTCAGGTGTTATGTGAAGAGTAAATAACATGGGGGAGAAATTGGAGCGTGCAGCGGGAATCGAACCCGCATCATCAGCTTGGAAGGCTGAGGTAATAGCCATTATACGATGCACGCATCATCGTGGAACGAGAGTTAATATGCCATATCTGAGACAAAAGAAAAGCACTAATTAGGACTTAAGTGTTTGTTTGCACATTTTTTATTCTTAACGAACAATTCTTACTCGCTTCAAATGTCTGATTCCAGTTAAACTGTGACAGACCCCACAAACTTATGGATTTTATGGTGATTTACGCTGAATTTATGTAGCTGACCCAAGCAATCACCAAAGTTAGTCGTTTAGTAAACGGCCGGGTGCAGAATATCTCTTTTGCCAATAATAATTCAAGTAACACTGTCGATAATCTACTGCTAAGTTCCCTATAGAGAGCAGTGAACGCAATCGCTTGCACTTTTCACAGTTTCGCCACTATAAAACTGCATAGAATTGACAGTATTTCGAATATTCACTCTCGATAATTCTATTAAGCTCTGTTACCTTTACGCCATTAAGTCGAGTGCTTTTAATTGATTAGACGGAACTATGCCTTCTCCACAAACCATTAGAAAAATCGTAGAAATTGGCGACACACTTCATCGAAGTGGTTGTGCTCCATATAAAGTGGAAAAGTACGCGCAATACTATGCTCAAAAGCACGGTCTTGATGTTATGGTTCAAGCAACGCCAACCGCTATCAACTATCAGTTTCCAGATAAAAACAACACCGTGGTAATGAAGCGTTTAAAGCCAGCATCCATTAACCTCAGCTTACTTGCTAACACCATTATTCGTATCAACCAACCAAGTAACGAACCACTTCCTGAACCCGTTGGTTACCCTAAATGGGTGGTTGCCCTCGCCAATATGGGGATTCCACCAGCCTACCTTATGTTGGTAGGAAGTACGCTTGAAGCGATTGGCTTCTCTATCTTGTTAGGTTTGATGGTTTGGATTTGCCAGCTTATTTATAAAGGTCGCAACTCCATTGCAGTTGAGTTTGTGTCTGCGTTATTGACAGGCGTGTTGGTTGCCTTCATTGCAAGTACAGGTGCGGCCATTCCTATTTGGGCGCTATGTATTGCGTCGGTGGTACTATTTGTGCCCGGCCTATCCATTGCTAACTCTTTAGAGTGTTTGGCGTTCAATGATCTCGTTTCAGGCACAGCACTCTTGGGACAAAGTGCCCTCACCCTCATCAAACTCTTTATAGGGGCGATAATGGGATTAAATATAGGCGAAGCGCTTTGGGGACAAGCAGAGTCACTCTCTTATACCAATGAAGTACCACTCTGGCTTCATTGCTTTG
This sequence comes from Vibrio barjaei, assembly GCF_001639065.2. Classification (GTDB taxonomy): domain Bacteria; phylum Pseudomonadota; class Gammaproteobacteria; order Enterobacterales; family Vibrionaceae; genus Vibrio; species Vibrio barjaei. The sequence goes on along the minus strand of NZ_LQXO02000023.1, from coordinate 83,091 downwards.
GATTGCTACTTATCTCTACCTCAATCGGTGTGATTTTCAACGCTAGACCTAAGGATATTTTGTTAGGTCTTCCTGTTGCTGTACTAGGCATGTGGGGACCATTTTATCTAGGCTTTGATAGCGGCTGGATCGTCGGTACTTGGGTAACTACTGTGTTGATAACATTATACGGAACATGGGTAGCCAAACGCTTGGATCTAACAGGCTCAATTTATATTGTTCAAGGCATTATTATTCTTGTTCCTGGTAGCCGCGTTCTCGTTAGTGCAAGTCAATCAGTGTTCGAACAATCGATTCTTCCGATACCAAACATCGGTTTATCCGCATTATTTATGTTTTCTGCTATCGTAGCCGGACAAATAACCGCATATTCAATCTACTCACCAAAGATTGAGCGATAAAATACTTAGTAAGAAGATTATTTTATAGAACTCCATTGGAGTTCATAATAATAGAATTGTTTGCAAAATCTTTACAAAACTATTAATTCACTAGTCGAAATAATGTTTTATATCAACAAGTTATAGCAACAACACCTGTATTGACTTAGATCATAAAAATAAGCTCGTTTGTTTGAAATGTCATGTAATTGACACTTAAAAACGAGCTGAACTTCAAATATTCAGCAACTTTCCAAGTAACTATCTTTGACTTAGGTAAGAACTACCTTATATTCATCACTGGCTAGAAAATTAGTTCCATTGTTTACAAAAGGCATTCGTTGAATTCTCGGAATTCCCCCGACGCGTTGTACGCAATAGCAATTTACTTTTCCACGCTATAGCTGCCGGATTTGGCAAACAAGAAACAAAAGATAGTAAAATTTAGGATATAGATATGTCTAACACAGTTACTGGTACAGTTAAGTGGTTCAACGAAACTAAAGGCTTTGGCTTCATTCAACAAGAAAATGGTCCTGACGTGTTCGCTCACTTCAGCAACATCAAAGCAGACGGTTTCCGCACGCTAGCTGAAGGTCAAAAAGTGGCATTCAAAGTGACACAAGGCCAAAAAGGTCCTCAAGCTGAAGAGATTACTTTGGTTTAACTGCCAGTAAGCAATACCTTCGATAAATAGCCAGCCTAGCTGGCTATTTTTATATCACTTGAAGCACATTCGTTCTATTGTTTATACCCTTTTGCGCCCAGAAGCGTACTATAGACATCACTATTCTACGAATTAGACACTCCCATGGCACTAAAACCAACCATATATAAGTTTCGCGTAGCGTTAACGGATATGAATCGAGATTATTACGACTCTCTTAATCTGACCGTTGCTCTGCATCCATCCGAAAATCATCAGCGCATGATGGCAAGGCTCATGGCTTTTTGTCTCAATGCCTCTCCTGATCTGCAGTTCACAAAGGGGCTATCAACGATTGAAGAGCCTGATATTTGGGAAAAATCTCTAGATGATCAAACCTTACTGTGGATTGATATCGGTGAGCCTGACGTAGAGCGCGTCAAAAAAGCGACACGCTTGGCTAAAAAGACCAAAGTATACAGCTTCAACACCAAAAGCGATGTATGGTGGCAGCAAAACCAAGGCAAATTTGGTTACCTTGATGCTAGCGTGTACCGCTTCAATAATGACTCGATTGAAGCCCTCTCTTCACTGGTCACTCGCACGATGGATCTCTCTGTCATGATTACCGGTACTTCATTGTTTGTTGACGCAGAAACCGGCTCAGCAGAAGTGACGATTGAGGAGCTGCAAGACAAATGATCGAATTGAGGGAAGCGCTCAACAGTATTAGGGTTAATCAAATTCACCTTGTCGACGCTCAGTCTGAAGCACTGGATAATTTGTGTGAACGAGAAAACTTGCTGTACGCAACAGCTCAAGAGAACAAGCCAGGATCTAGCCCAACTCACCTGCTTCTTGGCCTTTTCACTAAGTTAAACATTGAAGCCCTTTCCTCAGTTGAATCTCATATAGAGCAAATCTCTGAAATGAAATCCGTATTCGATCAACAACTTGAAAAAAAACATGCGAAGGCTTTTCGGATACCGGTGTTAGAAGAGTTGCAACTCGTCACGCATATATGGCTATATATTCAAGGCTATCTGGGTATGGATTATAGTTTGGCGAATGATCACGCGACACAAACCAGTAACGCAATTAGTGGATTGCTCGATCAAAGCGCTGATGCTCTACGTACCGACTTTAACCAAAGCTATTATCTTGGTTTTCGAGAATTTGAAGCAAACAAACCACCGTCTTCTGGATGGAAACGGTGGTTTGAGAAATGGTTTAACTAGCTAGCTGAGTCAACCCGTTATCGGTGATTAAAGGTTGGCATGAGGTCCAAATACCTCGTAATGAATTCTTTCTCGCTCAACCCCCATCGACTCAAGTTGCTTCACAACATGGTCCATAAAGACAACCGGACCACAGGTATAGAAGTGACCAACGTTTGTTGGAAGTGCATCTTTGATTTGTGCCAGATCCATTAAACCTGTGCTCGAATTATTGATACCCTCTGCACTAAGTGGTTCACGATACCACACTCTATGGTTCCAACCTTTTGCTGATACGATCGTATCTACCTCATCAATGAAAGAATGTTGCTGTTCGTTCTCACAGGCATGTAAGTAGGTAACAGGGTCGGATTTTCCATCTTTTGCCAACTGTTGAAGCATCGCTTGCATTGGCGTACAGCCAACACCTGCCGAAATTAGAACGACTGGCTTATTAACTTCTGTGTAGAAGAAGTCCCCTGCTGGAGGCAGTATTTCGATCACTGCACCCACTTCCACTTCATCATGCAAATAGTGAGATACCAGACCTAGCTGATCGCTGTTATTTCCTTCCTTCTTAACAGAGATCCGGTAATTTTCACCATTTGGAGCTTGTGAAAGAGAATATTGGCGGATCTCTACATTCTCACCTTTTGAAGGTGTGACTTGTACACCTAGGTACTGCCCTACTTCATAATCAAGAACTTTACCACCATCTTCTGGAGTAAGAACAAAACTCATCACCAGTTCAGATTCAGGCTTTTTATCGGTTACAACAAATCGGCGAGTACCGCGCCAGCCACCAGTCGCTTTTTCACGCAACTGGTATAGCTCTTCCTCACGATCAATAAAGATTTGCGCTAAGAACAAGTAAGCTTCAGTCCACGCTTCTTCAACTTCTTTGGTAAATGCATCTGGCGCCAGCTCTCTTAAAGTCTCAATGAGGTGGTGACCAACGATTTGATAATGTTCCGCTTTGATATTAAAACTAGTGTGTTTGTGCGTGATACGTTCAACGGCTGTAGTAAGCGCTGCTAAGTTCTCAATATTTTTAGCATACGCAGCAACAGCTTCGAATAGAGCAACACTTTGACGCCCTGTCTTTTGGTGCGTCATATTGAAGATGTCCTTAAGCTCAGGGTTGTGAGAGAACATTCTTTGATAGAAATGCTGAGTTAAAGCAGGACCTGCAGACTCGAGTAATGGAATTGTGCTCTTGATGATTTCAATATGGTTGTTATTTAGCATATACGCTCCCTAGAAGGCTTAGACTTTTACAGTACGAACTTCGACTGTCTCATATTGTTTTTTTATAGTTTTAGTTGTGTCCCGTGAGATATTTCTCTCGGATATAGTGCGAGTTGAGAATCACACTTATTTGTTTTTCAACGATTACCTACTTAGCACAGAGCGTGCCAGTTCTTAAAACCTTAAAAACCCTCGCTTATTCAAGAATTAACTATTAAATATCGGTCAAAATGACCGCTTTAATTTGGGTCAATATGACTCTATAATGCCTAGCATACTCATTACCATAAGTTGTAATCTCCTATGCAAGACATTTCTCCTTCCAACTTAATGGAGCTGACCATTGGCCTAGCCAGCAGCAATAACGACCAAGAACGCTTCGATTCGCTTATCAATACCATTAGAAAAACCATCATGTGTGACTGTGTTGCCTTATTATCACTTCAAGGTGATACGCTTGTCCCGCTCGCGATGCAAGGCTTAGGCCGCGATACTCTAGGGCGCAGGTTCGTTATTAGCGAACATCCAAGATTTGCTCAGATTTGCGCATCAACATCTCCGGTTATCTTTGATGCCGATTCTGAGTTGCCTGACCCATTTGATGGCTTGCTCATTGACCACCATGGCGATCTTCCAATGCACTCTTGTATGGGTTTGCCTTTAATTTTTGGCGACAAGATGTTGGGTGCCCTCACCCTCGATAGCCTTGGGACTAACGCTTTTGACCACATTCCGACGCGCAGTCTAGAAGTATTGTCTGCCATTGCTGCATCCACATTAAAAATGGCACTAACTTTCTCTCAGCTGGAATACCAAGCCAAGCAATCTAAACAACTGCTTGAAGAGCTCAACGTCGAAGCTTGGGAACGAGATAGCAGCGATATGATCGGTGATAGCGAATTAATGCGCGTGTTGAAATCTGATATCGAAATTGTCGCGCCATCAGATTTTAATATCTTGATTCACGGCGAGACCGGCGTTGGTAAAGAGTTGGTGGCACGTAATCTACATTACCAATCAACTCGCCGTCAAAATCCGTTAGTCTATGTTAACTGTGCGGCAATTCCTGAAAACCTTATCGAAAGTGAGTTGTTTGGCCATGTAAAAGGGGCGTTCACTGGTGCAGATAAAAATCGCATGGGTAAATTTGCGCTAGCCGATGGCGGGACACTATTTTTGGATGAAATTGGCGAGCTCCCACTTGCTGCACAAAGTAAGCTTTTACGAGCCCTGCAGAATAACGAAATTCAACCTGTCGGTAAGGATGAGATTCAAAAGATCAATGTCAGAGTCCTTGCCGCAACCAACCGTGAACTCAAAGAAGAAGTTGAACAAGGCAAGTTCCGTGCAGATCTTTATCACCGACTTAGTGTTTACCCAATTTCTGTACCGCCATTGCGTGAAAGAAACGGCGATATAGAGCTACTGGCTGGTTTCTTTCTGGAGCAAGCTCGACGTAAGCTTGGCATTAACCAAATCAAGCTAAGTCCAAATGTCGTATCTCATTTGAACCGCTATTCATGGCCCGGTAATGTTCGAGAACTAGAACATGTTATTAACCGAGCAGCTCTCAAAGCGAAAGCAAGGCTGTTTGATAAGAAGGTGGTCACCGTAAGCATTGACGACTGTGGTCATTTTAACGATGAAAGCCGTCTCACTGCGATAAAGCAGAGTAAAACAAGTGCGCCAATGATTGACCACTCGAAAGGCATTCGAGAGTCCACCGAAGAATATCAAAGAAGCTTGATATCCAATGCCTTAATAGAATGCGATTATAACTGGGCTAAGGCAAGCAGAGTCCTTAAAACTGATCGAGCTAACCTGATTCGCTTATCGAAGCGATTGGGAATTAGTGTGACCAAAAGCCACACCCTTTCTCGCAGTTAATGTTTACCGTACCAGAATCGTAAATAAGATGTTAATATCCGACGGTATGTCTCGCATACCGTCATTATAATTTTCTAAAAAACAACAAGACTGCTCAACAGGTTATTTATGAAGTTCATCCGTATTATTCTTGGTAAAATCATACTGCTATTAAATTTCGTTTTCTCTCCACGTGGCGTTAAACGCACTCCCGAAGCACAGCAACAAGCCGATCAAAAAGCGCAATCTATGCAGCTCTATCAATTTGAAGCGTGTCCCTTTTGTGTGAAGGTTCGTAGGGAAATGAAACGTCAATCTGTCAACATTGCATTGAAAGATGCTAAAAACGATTCTGTTGCACGTGACGAGCTTCTAGCGGGTGGCGGTAAAGTAAAAGTACCTTGCCTGAAGATCACTCAAGGTGGTGAAGAGAAATGGATGTATGAGTCTTCCGACATTGTTTCTTATCTACAAAAAGAGTTTGCTTAGGCGTTAAACAAATCGTCATTCCAATGTGTTTCTAGTTGTTAAGATCGGAATGTTCCCTAGGCTTGAAGGGAGTTTTGAGTAGCTCCCCTACCTGACTACGCAGGGGTGACGGCGGTTTCAGCGACTGAGTCTCAAACTCGTTTTTGTATCATACCCCCAAAAAAAGAGCTCAATATGAGCTCTTTTTAGTTTCCTAGTTACCGCTAAACAGCTTGTTGCAAGTTTTCGGCATACTTACCTTGCTGTGCCATTACAAAGAAGTTATCAATCCAATGTAGTATTAACGCAGAGTCTTGTGCTTTGCTTATCTCGATGAACGCTTGGTCATAATGCTGAGGTGTTAGGAGATGCTTTCGCTTCTCTACCAATTTTTCTGTGAAGCTGGAGCTAAACTCAGGATGTCCTTGTACTGTGAATATATGATTATCTTTCACAAGCATAAAGTTAGGGCAGAAATCATTAGTAGCAATAGCTTTCACGCCGCCAGGGACAATAATCACTTGGTCTTGGTGACTCACCAAAAGACGCGCGGAGTCTACAGACAGATTCATCCATTTCTTCTGAGCGGTGATTTGAACTTCGTAACTGCCAAGTCCCCATCCTTTTTCCGATTTTTGCACCGTGCCGCCGAGAGCTCTCGCAATAAGCTGATGACCAAAACAGATGCCTACTAATGGACGTCGACGTGCTTCACAGCGCGTTATCCAGTCCATGAGTTTCAAAATCCAGGGATGATTATCGTAAGCATTGTGTACACTACCTGTGATTATAAACCCATGGCATTCATCATGATGAGGTAACTCTCCTTTTGTCGCATCGTAGTTCTGAAAAGTGAACTCATTGTTGACCTCATAGAGAGAGGCCTCTATCATGTCTGCGTATTGACCATGGTCATCTGATAATGGCGAGTCCACATGGCCGCACGTTAATATCCCTATCTTCATTTATCACCTACTTCATAGTTGGCATTACAAATTCACTTTCTCTTTGCCCTTTAGGCCAGCGAGCAGTAACCGTCTTCATACGAGTATAGAAGCGCACGCCATCATTGCCATGAACATTGAGAGGTCCAAAGATTGAGCGCTTCCAACCACCAAAGCTATGAAATGCCATTGGCACTGGAATTGGCACGTTAACCCCTACCATACCGATTTCTACTTTCTCTGAGAAGTCGCGCGCGGTATCACCATCACGAGTGAAAATTGCAGTACCATTACCGAATTCGTGCTCATTAATAAGTTGCAGTGCTTCTTGATAATCTTTAGCACGTACGACCGACAAAACGGGACCAAAAATCTCTTCGTTATAAATGGTCATGTCTGGAGTAACATTGTCAAATAACGTCCCGCCTACAAAGTAACCTGGAGCAGAGGTATTGATGCCTCGCCCGTCCACTACAAGCGTTGCGCCTTGGTCAACACCACTTTGAATGTATTCCGTTACCTTATTCATGTGAGGCTCGCTCACCAATGGACCCATTTCGTTTTCAGGCGACACTCCCAGCCCTGGGCCTACGCGCAGTGCTTCCACTTTTTGTTTCAGCTGTTCCACTAATCGATCGGCAGTTTCATCACCAACAGCAACTGCTACGGAAATAGCCATACAACGCTCTCCCGCCGCACCATATGCAGCTCCCATAATAGCATTTGTCGCCCCTTCAAGGTCTGCATCAGGCATAACAACTAAGTGGTTCTTAGCTCCGCCTAGCGCTTGAACTCGTTTGCCATTTGCGCTTCCTTTGCTGTAGATAGCTTCAGCGATCGGCGTTGAACCTACGAAACTCACGGCTGCAACGTCTGGTGACTCAAGAAGCGCATCAACCACTTCTTTATCACCTTGAACAACATTAAAAACGCCATCAGGAAGACCTGCTTGTTTCAGCAACTCCGCCAGCTTCAAAGACGCACTCGGATCTTTTTCAGATGGTTTAAGGATAAAACTGTTTCCGCAGGCAAGCGCTACTGGGATCATCCATAGCGGTACCATCACAGGAAAGTTAAATGGTGTAATACCGACACAGACACCAACTGGTTGCATCAATGAATAGCTGTCTATTTCACGTCCAACATTGAGTGAATGTTCACCTTTTAACAGATGTGGGATACCACAAGAAAACTCAACCACTTCTAACCCACGTGTCAGTTCTCCTAGTGCATCGCTGTGTACTTTGCCATGCTCGGTAGAAATTAACGTAGCAAGCTCGTCCGCGTTCTCTTCAAGCAAAGCTTTGAATCTGAACATGACTCGAGCACGTTGCAATGGTGGTGTTGCTTGCCAAGCTTCTTGCGCCTGTTTCGCCACAGCGACAGCTTCTAGCGCTTCATTAGCACTTGATAGTTGGACTTGTCCTCGCAACTCACCATTTGCCGGGTTAAACAAGTCTGCGTTTCTTCCGCTGTGGCTCTCTACCATTTGGCCGTTGATAAAATTAGATACCAAAACTGACATAGTCTTATTCCTTGTAATCAATATTCTGCAAAACGTCTGCAATCAGAGTAAATAAATCGTCGATATGCTGCTTCTCAATAATCAGCGGCGGAGAAAGTGCGATGATGTCCCCAGTGACACGAATTAGTGCGCCCTTCTCAAAACACTTGGTAAATACTTGGAACGCTCTAGAGCCTGGTTTACCCGCAATCCCTTCTAACTCAATGCCAGCAATCAAACCATAATTGCGAAGGTCTTTTACGTGAGGTAGCCCTTTCAAGCTATGGACTGCTTGCTCCCAATAGTCTGAGAGCTCAGCCGCTCGTGTATAGAGATTCTCATTGCGATAAATATCTAGTGTCGCTAAACCAGCCGCTGCTGCTACTGGATGGCCGGAATAGGTGTAACCATGGAACAACTCGATAGCTTGACTATCTGGAGCCACCATCGCTTGGTAAATCTCGTCACTGACAAAAACGGCTCCCATAGGAATAGCACCATTAGTTAAGCCTTTAGCGGTAGTAATAATATCAGGCTTGACGTCAAACTCTTGCGCTGCAAAAGGACTACCGATGCGACCAAATCCAGTAATAACTTCATCAAATATCAATAGGATGCCATGTTGAGTACAGATCTCACGAAGACGTTTCAAGTAACCTTTAGGAGGAAGAATTACCCCTGTAGACCCGGCAATCGGCTCAACAATAACCGCAGCAATGTTACTCGCATCATGCAGAGTAACGATATTGTTTAGGCTTTCCGCCCAGCCGGGATCGTAATCAGGTAGCCCTTTGCTAAAGCCGCTATTTTCAATGCTCAATGTATGTGGAAGGTGGTCGACACCAGTTAACAGACTTCCAAATGTCTTGCGGTTATTAACAATTCCACCTACCGAAATACCACCAAATCCGACACCGTGATAACCACGCTCTCGACCAATTAGACGCGTACGAGTCCCTTGTCCGATGCATCTCTGATAAGCCAACGCAATTTTTAGTGCGGTATCAACAGATTCTGAACCTGAGTTAGTGAAAAATACGCGATTCAAACCTGATGGAGCGATTTCTGAGAGTGACTCAGCAAATTCAAATGGCAATGGATGGCCCATTTGGAATGTTGGCGCAAAGTCTAGATTGTGAATCTGACTCGCCACCGCTTCACTGATTTCATGACGCCCGTGTCCTGCATTACAGCACCATAGACCTGCTGTACCGTCGAGTATCTTGCGTTTATCTTCTGACGTGTAGTACATCCCTTCAGCTGAAACTAACATGCGTGGCGCTGATTTAAACTGCGAGTTAGCAGTAAACGGCATCCAAAAAGCATCCATATTTCCTGAACCAGTTGTACCTTGCTTGTTTATACCTTGCATCGTGCACTCCAACTAAAAATGCTGAACAGCATTGTTTCTTTTACTAAACACCGCTAAACACTCGAACTACAACATGTAAATGCAATGTTATTAAATAATGAACAAAATTGACTATAGAACGTTTTATTTTCCTATTCAATAATTAAATTATAAACATTTGCTGGTTTTTTCTGTTTAGTGAGCTAGGATTGTGTTTAGTTTACTAATCACAAAGGGAAGAGTTGGAGATTTCGCCCAATGGAAACAGAAATAGGACCAAGGTTTAAAGCACTAAGAGAACGTGCAGGCTTGTCACAACGTGAGTTAGCCAAAAGAGCCGGCGTGACTAATGGATTCATTTCTCAGATTGAAAGTAACGCTGTAAGCCCGTCTGTCGCTTCGCTGAGCAAACTACTTAGCAAGATCCCTTCATCTATGGCGGAGTTTTTTGCGGTTGATGAGCCAAAACCTGATCAGTTTTTCTCACGCAAACAGCAACAACCAGAAATAGGCCGAGGAAAGATTAGCTATCGCCAGATTGGCCACTATCACGACGACAGGCAAATTGGCATGTTGAGAGAAACACTCGCTCCAGGTGCAGACACCGGAGATGAGATGCTCGCTCACGAAGGTCAAGAATGCGGTGTTATTGTTCAAGGCGAGTTAGAGCTCACGGTCGACAGTGAAGTCGTCGTCCTACATGAAGGCGACAGCTATTATTTCGACAGTACACGTACTCACCGATTTAGAAATACTTCTGATATTGATTGCATCATTGTCAGTGCAAACTCACCAGCCAGTTTTTAAGGAAGAAGGTAAACAATATGGACACTATGACTTGGCATGATAAAGCCGAAGCGTTGAGTTTTCGTACCCAAGCTTTTATCAACGGACACTTTGTTGATTCAGTCTTCGGCGATACGTTTGAAATCATCAACCCATCTACAGGTCACCTATTGGCGCATGTAGCCCGCTGCACAGATAAAGATGTTGAGCTTGCAGTAAATGCTGCTCGCCAAGCGTTTGAGAGCCGAGTCTGGTGTGGTCTACCACCCGCAGAGCGTAAAGCGATCCTACTTAACTACGCTAAGCTCATTGACGAACATAAAGAAGAGTTTGCCCTTCTCGAATCACTCGATATGGGTAAACCGATATCAGATGCCATGGGATATGACGCGCCTGCTACCGCGCGCTGCATTCAATGGAACGCCGAAGCCATAGACAAAGTCTATGATGAAGTAGCCCCAGTAACAGAGGGAGCATTAGCACTTGTGACTCACGAAGCCCTAGGTGTCGTCGCGGCAATCGTACCTTGGAACTTCCCTACTGTTATGGCGGCTTGGAAGATTGGCCCCGCATTAGCAACTGGTAATTCGGTCATTGTGAAGCCTTCCGAGAAATCACCTCTCACCGCTATTTTGCTCGCTGACTTGGCTAAACAAGCAGGTATTCCAGACGGAGTATTTCAAGTGCTACCCGGTTTTGGCCATGAGGCAGGACAAGCATTAGCGCTTCACAACGATGTCGATTGTATCACTTTTACTGGTTCAACCGCCGTAGGTAAAAAGCTGTTATCTTTCGCGGGTGAATCTAACCTAAAACGTGCATTTATGGAATGTGGCGGCAAAAGCCCCCACATTGTGCATCACGACGTTAAAGATATAGAAAAGGCCGCTGCAACAGCAGCCTCCGCTATCTGTTACAATCAAGGGGAAGTATGCACGGCAGGCTCACGACTTCTGGTTCATTCCTCTATAAAGGATGAGTTTATTGAACTGGTTAAGAAATACATGGCAAATTGGCAGCCTGCCGATCCTCTTGAGAGTGATACACGGGTCGGTGCGATTGTAGATGCTGCACAGTTTGAGCGTGTGTTAAGTTACATCGACATTGGTCAGACAGAGGGGGCGACACTGGCTTACGGTGGTAAGCCTGCAATGAGCCACACCGATGGTTTCTTTATTCAACCCGCTTTGTTTACTGATGTCACACCCGATATGCGTATCTATAAAGAAGAGATTTTTGGGCCCGTTCTATGTGTTACCAGTTTTGACTCGATTGATGAAGCGATCCAACTTGCTAACGATAGCGAATACGGGTTGGCGGCAGGTATTTGGACATCTGACATGTCAACAGCCATTAAATGCTCTCGTGCGTTAAGAGCGGGAACGGTATTCGTGAACAACTGGGATGGCGGTGACATGACCATGCCGTTTGGTGGCTACAAGCAAAGTGGTAACGGGCGTGATAAGTCGTTACATGCTCTGCATAAATACACCGAAGTAAAATCGACGTGGATTGAATTAGACTAGAGTTTTCTAGTGTTGAAAAAAATAGCGAAGCTCATGCTTCGCTATTTTTTATTCAAAGACTTTAGAAAGTAGGAGGCGTTGCCGCACTAATAAGTTCACATTCGACCTTTCCCTTATTACGGAAGCGATGTGGTTTGCGAGTTTCAAAGTAATACGAATCGCCCGCCTTCAATACTCTGGTATGGCTGCCAACCGTAATCTCAATTTCTCCTCGAATAATGACACCACCTTCTTCTCCATCATGCTCGATGAAGTCAGTACCCGTATCGGAGCCTGGCGGATAAATCTCTCTCAAGACGGCTAATTGGCGCCCTTCTCGCTTTGCACCTACCAGCAACATTTTTATCTGTCCATCCCCTAAATCCGCCATCTGCTCAGCACTAAAAAAGATGTCATCTTTAGGCTCAACGTCGAGGGTGAAGAACTCACCCATTGAGATTGGTATGGCATCCAGGATCTTTTTCAAAGAGCCAACTGAGGGGTTTACTAAGTTCTGTTCTATTTGAGAGATCATGGAGTTGGTGACACCACTTCGTTTAGCGAGTTCACGTTGTGACATCCCTCGCATGGTACGAATTGTTTTTAGTTGCTTACCTACATCCATGTCTTTCTCCCAAATTAGAACTGATTACTTAACATCAACCACTTGCTGAACTATTGTTGACTCATTTTCATTTCAAGCAGCCTACGCTTTTCCGCCTTCGCCATCAACCACCACGCAATAAACGTGGCACAAGACACCGCTAATATGGTCAGTGTTGCTAATGCATTGATTTTAGGGCTAACACCTAAACGGACACTTGAGAATACCACCATAGGTAATGTTGTAGCGCTCGGACCAGATACAAAGCTCGCAATCACTAAGTCATCTAATGACAAGGTAAACGCCAATAACCACCCCGCCAAAATAGCGGGCGCAATCGAAGGTAGGGTAATCTGTAAGAAGACTTTCCAAGGTGGCGCTCCCAAGTCCATGGCAGCTTCTTCGATAGAGCGGTCTACTTCTTGAAGTCGAGAACTCACTACTACCGTGACATAAGCCGTACAGAAAGTTACATGCGCAATCCAAATGGTCATCATGCCTCGCTGGCTAAACAGGTCAAACACTTGTCCCATCGCAATGAATAACAATAGTAGAGAAAGACCTGTGATAACCTCTGGCATAACCAAGGGTGCCGTGATCATAAAGGCAAACCCAGTTTCACCTTTAAATTTCCCAAAGCGGTTCAATACAAATGCGGCGATAGTGCCCAGAACAACAGCCGCGCTGGCGGATAAAAAGCCAATTATCAAACTCAGCTTTACACCGCCCATGAGCAGATCATCTTCTAATAGCTCAAAATACCATTTAAACGAAAATCCAGACCATACGGTAACCAATCGGTTTTCGTTAAATGAATAAACAATCAAAATCAAAATTGGCAGATAAAGAAAGGTAAAACCCGCCGCCAAAATGCACCACTTCAGTTTGCTGTTATAGACCGGAATGTCGTTCATGCTTGCGCCTCCAGTTCACGTTTTTGATAACGATGGAACCATAAGATAGGCAACATCAAAATAAGCAACATTACGATAGCTACCGCCGAAGCGACTGGCCAATCTCGATTGTTAAAGAACTCTTGCCATAAGACTTTACCAATCAGTACTGTATCAGGCCCGCCAAGTAGTTCAGGAATAACAAACTCACCCACAGCAGGGATAAACACTAACATCGAGCCTGCGATAATACCGGCACGTGTCAATGGTACGAGTACCGTGAATAGTGTCGTTACTGGTTTCGCCCCAAGATCGCTTGCCGCTTCCAGTAAGGAGTAGTCCACTCGCATCAATGCGGTATAAAGTGGCAGAACCATAAAGGGTAAATAGGTATAGATAATACCGATATAAACCGCAGTGTCTGTGTGCAATATCTTTAGCGGTTCCTCAATAACACCAAGGGTCATCAACATATTGTTCAGAAGACCGTTATTCTTAAGAATTCCTATCCACGCATAAACTCGAATCAAAAAGCTGGTCCAGGACGGCAATATGATCAGCATTAACAGTACATTTCGTGTTGACGGCTTCGAGTGAACAATAGCCCAGGCAATCGGAAAACCAATCACTAAGCAAAGTAATGTTGAGATAAGCGCGATACGAATCGACTGTAAATACGACGATGCGTATAAGTCATCTTCTATCAGATATTGATAGTTGCCGACATTGAGTAATAGCTGCAATTGCTGCTCAGCATAACTAAGCAACTCAGAATAAGGTGGAATCGATATTTGAGCTTCAGCAAAACTGATTTTGAATACGATCAGAAACGGCAATAGAAAGAAAAGCAGTAACCATCCGTAGGGAACAGCAAGCAATAAGCACTTTGGCGTGGGAACAATACGCCAAATATTGAGTTTGGCTTGTTTCTTCATAGTTTCAGTACCACACAGCTTTCCATGTCCCAGCAAAGATTGACTCTTTGCTCCCACGTCGGCATACCCTTTCTCACACGGCTCGTGTTTTGCAGTGTTGCAGTGACTAACTTGCCAGAATCCAAACGAACATGGTAAATGGATTGGTTGCCCATATAGGCAATATCTTCCACTACCCCACTGCACGAATTACTAGAGTGATGGGTATGGTCGCATAACGTCATTTTTTCTGGTCTAACGGCTATCATTAAAGGGATACCCGGTGCACCTGAAATACCATGATTAATAGTAATCACATTCGATAGGTCTGGCGTTCGAACCGTTGATTTGTCGCTAAGATTGGTTTCTAGTACACCCTCAAAAATATTGACTGAGCCGATGAATTTCGCAGCAAATTTAGAGTTCGGATGTTCGTAAATCGCTTCTGGAGAACCAATTTGCACAAATTGGCCTTTGTTCATAATGGCGATACGTGTTGCCATAGTCATGGCTTCTTCTTGGTCATGTGTGACCATCACACAAGTAACACCCACACTTTCTAGTATGTCGACAACCTCAAGCTGCATTTTTTCGCGTAAGTTTTTATCCAGAGCGCCCATTGGCTCATCGAGCAAGAGTAGTTTTGGTTTTTTGGCTAGGCTTCTAGCGAGCGCAACACGCTGTTTTTGACCACCAGATAATTGGTGCGGTTTGCGCTTCGCGAAATCCGTCATTCGAACGAGTTCAAGCATGTGTTTTACGGTACTGGCAATTTCTTGGTTTGGCATACCATCTTGCTTTAATCCAAACGCAATGTTCTTTTCTACTGTCATGTGAGGAAACAGTGCGTACGACTGAAACATCATATTGACTGGTCGCTTGTATGGAGGGATATCGGCAAGATCTTCGCCATCAAGAATAATCTGTCCCGCGCTTGGCTGTTCAAATCCAGCGAGCATTCGTAACAAGGTCGATTTTCCGCAACCCGATGCGCCTAATAGCGCAAACAGCTCACCTTGGTTGATGGTAAGATCGATGTTATCTACCGCAAGATGGCCGCCGAAGTCCTTTGTCAGCCCTCGAATTTCTAATAATGGTTTTGGTGGCACTGGCGAAACATGTTGGTGATTGAGTTCTGTATCAAGTGACATCACTGTCATGGTAGTCTCCAAGCAAAATTGGCGACTCAAAGCGAGTCGCCAAATTAGGGTTTGATCAGTTCTTAATGAAATCCGTCCAAGCGCGAGTCATAGCGCGTGATGTTTTATGCGGTAACATCTTTGAGCTATATAACTTAGCTTGCGCTTCTTCTGTTGGGTAAATTCCTGGATCTTCCAAGATTTCTGCGTCAATAAACTCACGTGATGGTGGGTTTGGATTCGCATACCAAACATAGTTACTGATTTCAGCAATCACTTCTGGACGAAGTAGATAGTTGATGAACAAGTGAGCGTTTTCTGGGTGCTTCGCTTCTTTTGGAATCGCCATTAAATCAAACCAAGCCAGCGCTCCCTCTTTCGGAATCGAGTACGCCACTTCTACGCCATTGTCTGCTTCAGCTGCACGATCTGCCGCTTGCAGTACATCGCCTGACCAACCAATTGCAACACATACATCGCCGTTAGCTAGGTCATTAATGTACTGTGATGAGTGGAAGTAAGTGACATAAGGACGAACTTGCTTAAGCAGTGCAAGCGCATCTTTTTTATAAGCGTTAGGATCCGTACTGTTTGGATCTTTGCCGATATAGTTCAGCGCCGCTGCCATGATCTCTGTCGGAGCATTCAAGAAACCAACGCCACACTTAGAAAGTTTCTCCATGTTTTCTGGTTTGAATACTAAGTCCCAGCTATCCACTGGCGCGTCTTCACCCAGTACCTCTTTGACTTTAGCAACGTTGTAACCGATGCCAGTTGTGCCCCATAGATATGGCACAGAGTAAGCGTTATCAGGGTCGACCGTGTCCGCCAGAATTCCCATTAATTTAGGGTCTAGATTTTTGTAGTTTGTTAGCTTTGATTTATCCAGCTTTTGGAATGCGCCAGCTTTCGCTTGACGTCCCAAAAAGTCATTACTTGGCACGACTAAATCAAAGCCCGTATTACCAGATAATATCTTCGCCTCTAAGACTTCATTTGAGTCGAATACATCGTAAACAACCTTGATACCAGTCTCTTCTTCGAACTTTTTAATCGTGTCTTCTGCGATATAGTCTGACCAGTTATAGATATTGAGCACTTTTTCCTCAGCCGCATAGGATGTCATTGAGCTAAGTCCTATCGTCATCCCTAACGCGATACCGAAGCATGCTTTTGTTTTCTCCATTTGGATCTCCGTTCCTGTTTGCTCTTTGGTTAATACCTTTGGGTATAAATCTCGTCGGCTACTGCGAAACGTCGGCGAGTGTGTTGTCTAAGGCTATTTTTGCCTTGTCGATAAACTCATCAATTTCTGCACGCGTAATGATAAGCGGTGGTGAACAGATCATGGTGTCGCCAACAGCTCGCAACACGACACCCGCGGTAAAGCAGTGTTCACGACATCTCGTGCCGACATCGAGTTCTTTGTCAAAACGCTCATTGGTGGTCTTGTCTTTCACTAATTCTATAGCCCCGACCAGTCCTTTCGTTCTAGCTTCTGCCACCATTGGGTGTTCAAGAAGTTCATTCCAACGAGAAGCAAAATACGGAGCAATATCTTCGCGTACACGATTAACGATATTGTGTTTTTGCATCTCTTTAATATTGGCGATAGCAACTGCACATGCCGCTGGGTGACCCGAATAAGTAAAGCCATGAGCGAATTCAGTATCTGCGTCTGTTAGCACCTGTGCAACATGGTCTCGAACCATTACACCGCCAAGTGGTAAGTACCCGGAAGTAATGCCTTTCGCCATACACATCAGATCAGGTTTAATGTTGAATGTTTGGCTTGCGAACCACTCACCGGTGCGCCCAAAGCCACAAATGACTTCATCAGCAATAAGTAAGACCTCATACTTATCGCAGATACGTTGAATTTCAGGCCAGTAACTGTCCGGCGGAATAATAACGCCACCTGCACCTTGAATAGGTTCCGCAATAAACGCAGCAACATTGTCTTCACCCAGTTCTAGGATTTTTGCTTCTAGCTGCTGCGCACGTTCTAGACCAAATTCATTCGCGTCGGTCCCTTGTCCTTCACCAAAATGATAAGGTTGATCAATATGAACGATATTCGGTAGTGGTAGGCCACCTTGGGCATGCATAAATGCCATGCCACCTAGACTTGCCCCTGCCATCGTGCTGCCGTGATATGCATTCTTACGACTGATAATGGTTTGTTTATTTGGCTTATCTAAGCTTGCCCAGTAATGGCGCACCATTCTAACCACGGTGTCGTTGCACTCTGAGCCTGAACCGGTAAAGAACACGTGGTTCATGCCTTCAGGCGCTACTTCGGCAAGCAAAGTTGAAAGCTCTACAGCTGGTGGATGAGTGGTTTGGAAAAACAAATTGTAGTAAGGCAACTCTTGAAGTTGATTCGTCGCAGCCTCGATAAGTGGCTGGCAGTTATAGCCCATATTGACGCACCATAACCCTGCCATTCCATCTAGGATTTTGTTGTCATCTTCGTCGTAAATATAAATGCCTTCCGCTCGGGTAATAACGCGTGAGCCTTTATCGTTGAGTGCTTTAAAGTTGGTAAATGGGTGCAAGCAGTGTGCACTATCTTGTTCAATCCATTTAGACCCAGTTTGTTTTGACATAACTTAATTCCATTTCTCGCTGTATTAACGGGTTTGCTTTTATCTATAGCGTTGCCTGTTTTAAACGTTCAATAATAAGAACTCTCTTTCCCAAGAACTGATGACTTGGAAATACGTTCTGTACTCCTTACGTTTGATGGCCACGTAAGCAGATACGAATCGGTCACCTAAAATTTCTCTTAGCTCATCACTGTTTTCTAACAACACCAAAGCGTCTTCTAGGTTATGAGGAAGTGAGTATGGCTCAGTGGTCATATCACCAGTGCTTTTTTCCGTTGGTGTAAGCTTCTCTTTCATACCTAAGTAGCCACATGCCAACGTCAATGCC
Organism: Vibrio barjaei; assembly: GCF_001639065.2. Classification (GTDB taxonomy): domain Bacteria; phylum Pseudomonadota; class Gammaproteobacteria; order Enterobacterales; family Vibrionaceae; genus Vibrio; species Vibrio barjaei. The sequence goes on along the minus strand of NZ_LQXO02000023.1, from coordinate 64,689 downwards.
ATGGCGAGATACGGGTTTGCATCCGCGCCAGCGTAACGGTTTTCAAGACGGCGAGACTCTTTGTCAGAGATAGGCACACGTAGTCCAACAGTACGGTTATCTTCACCCCAAGCCACATTCGTTGGTGCAGAGTCACCAAATACTAAACGGCGATAGGAGTTCACGTTAGGTGCGAAGAACGCAATAGCCGCTGGCGTGTATTTCTGCATACCGCCGATATAGTTCAAGAAAAGGTCACTGTTAGTACCATCATCGTTGGCAAACAGGTTTTTTCCATTTTTATCCACCAAACTCTGGTGAATATGCATCGCACTGCCTGGCTCATCTTCCATTGGTTTTGCCATAAAGGTGGCATACACATCATGTCTTAAAGCCGCTTCACGGACTGTGCGTTTAAATAAGAACACTTGGTCAGCTCTGTCGAGCGGCTCACCGTGGTCAAAGTTCAGCTCCATTTGTGCAGCGCCAGATTCATGTACCAAGGTATCGACGTCCAATTCTTGTGCTTCACAGTAGTCGTACATGTCTTCAAAAATAGGATCGAACTCATTCACCGCATCAATACTAAAAGACTGACGAGCTGTTTCAGGGCGTCCATTGCGACCAATTGGCGGCTCTAATGGGTAGTCCCAATCTAGATTTCTCTGTACCAGAAAGAATTCAAGTTCTGGGGCTACGACAGGTTGCCACCCCTCTTTGGCGTAGAGGCTCAGCACTCGACGCAGCACGGCTCTCGGTGAAATATCTACCGGATCGCCATCGACGGTAAAACAATCATGGATAACCTGAGCGGTAGGTTCTTTTGTCCAAGGGACAAAGCGAATGGTGTTTTGGTCAGGCTCCAGAGTCATATCCTTCTCTGTCAGGTCGATCATACTCTCATCGTCTGGCCAGTCTCCGGTAACGGTCTGGAAAAAAACCACTTCGGGAAGACGCATGCCCCCTTCTCGAAGGAATTTTTTCGCAGGCATAATCTTGCCTCGCGCGTTGCCTGTAATATCGGGGATCAGGCACTCAACTTCAGTAATACGGTTCTCTTCTATCCATTTCCTAATCGTTTCCATAAATCCTTCTTTTTCAAAAATTGCTCAACGAATTTATCAATAAGCTCCATTTAGGATTGGCAGCAAGCTGTACAATTGTCAAACAAATATGTTAATTATTTTGTAACTTTTGAGATACTGATTAACATTTTATATACATTTGTGTTGTCTTTTACTGAACATTATGTCTAAGGTTAAAAAGCAACCAGTGGCGCAAGATTCAAAACAAAAGGCTTGCTATACATGGATAGGTTGGAGATAAGTGGAGGAACCACAGTGGGAACAAGTCAACTTTCAAACAGTGCTGACAACATAGAACCAATACAGGTTAGTCACGATAAGCTAACAATTGAACGATTTATTGAACACCACCCGGACGTAACAACATTGGATCTCATATTGTTCGATATGAACGGCGTAGTGAGAGGTAAGCGCGTTCCTGTATCACAACTCAATAAAGTGCTAGCGCAAGGTATTTGTCTTCCGGCTTCCGTGTTTGCCTTAGATATCTGTGGTGAAACCGTAGAAGAGACCGGCTTAGGATTCGAAAAAGGCGATGGTGACAGAATTTGTCGTATGGTCACAAGTTCTTTGGCTATCACGCCATGGCAGGAAAACAGTGCTCAAGCCATTGTGACTATGTTTGAACCCACATCCAATCAACCGTTTTTTGCCGACCCTCGCCACGTACTAGAAGTACAGCTAGACAAATTAGCTACGAAAAGCTTCAAGCCATGTATTGCCGTTGAGCTCGAGTTCTACTTGCAAGACCTCGAACCTGATGAGGCGGGTAACCCGCAACCACCGTTGATGCCAATCAGCGGTGAAAGAATGACACAAACGCAAGTTTACTCACTGGAAGAGCTCGATGAGTTTAAAGCGTTTCTCGATGAGGTGATTGAGACCTGCAACGCTCAAAATATCCCTGCCGACAATATCACCGCCGAATACGCACCTGGGCAATTCGAGGTCAACCTCAAACATACGAGCGATGTACTTCTGGCGTGTGACCAAGCTATGTTGCTAAAACGCGTAGTGCGAGCAGTAGCAAAGAAACACGGCTTTTACGCCAATTTCATGGCCAAGCCCTACACAGAGTATGCTGGTAACGGCTGCCATGTCCATATCAGCCTGCAAGACGAAGTCGGCAACAACGTATTTGGTGAAAATGAAGAACTACTACTCAATGCCATTGCAGGCGTTCTCGCTCATTTAGAAGATAGCATGGCAATATTTGCCCCCAATGCGAACTCCTATCGTCGACTTCAACCCAATATGTTTGTACCACTTCACGCTACGTGGGGATGGGACAATCGCACTGTAGCGGTAAGAATTCCAGCGAGCGGTACCGAAGACAAACGAATTGAACATCGACTCTCTGGCGCGGACGTAAACCCTTATCTCACCGTCGCAGTGTTACTAGCATCAATAATTGATGGGATAGAAAACAAACTGACGCCACCAGCCCCAATTGAAGGTGACGCTACCCTACTGGAACTGCCTATGCTTCCTATTTCATGGGACATGTCTCTCCATGAGTTTGAAAACAGTCAGTTTATGAAAAGCAGTTTTGGTGAAGAGTTTTGTAAAGTCTATCTTGCTAATAAAAAACATGAACAGGCGCGCTTTTCAGCACAAGTCTCTCCATTAGAATATCAGTGGTACAAATAAGTAAGGATACAAAATGAAAGTCAAACACACAGACTCTTACTATGCAGCATCAAGAAATCAGCATTTCGATTTCCCCAAACTTATGGGAGAACATGTTGCCGACGTCTGTGTGATAGGCTCCGGAATCACCGGAGCCACCGCTGCATTGGAGTTGGCTAACAAAGGCTTTAAAGTCATTGTGTTAGAAGCTAACCGCGTTGGCTGGGGGGCTTCTGGTCGCAGTGGAGGCCAAGCGATCTTCGGTTGGGCATCAGAGCAAGACACTCTTGAGAAACTAGTCGGCAAATCCGATGCTAAAAAGCTTTGGGACATCTCGGTTGAAGCGCTGGCATTAACGAAATCGAACATCAACAAATACAACATTGATTGTGACTGGCGTGATGGCATGGTTCATGTGGGTATGAAGCCTCGTCACGATAAAGAGTTACAAGCATGGTATGACGATTTAACTGAAAACTATGGGTATGAATCATTAGAAATGTGGGACAAAGATGAAGTCGCCAGCCGCATTGCTAGTACCAAGTATACCTCTGGAATGTTTGATAGTAACAGTGGCCACTTACACCCGCTCAACTATACCCTAGGTTTAGTTAATGCAGCCAAACTCGCCGGGGCAGAATTTTATGAAGATAGCGCAGTAAACAAGATTGAACATGGTGATCCGGCAACGCTGTTTACTAAAGATGGAAAAGTAAAAGCAAATCACGTCATTCTTGCTTGTAATGCCTATATGGAAGGGCTGGAATCGAAACTCGAAAATAAAGTAATGCCTGTTGGCACTTATATTTGTGCGACCGAACCATTGGGCGAGGAAGTAACAGGAGCGCTGATGCAAGATCATATCTCAGCTTGCGATATCAACTTCGTTCTCGATTACTACCGATGTTCCGGTGACCACCGTATGCTATTTGGCGGAAGGGTGAGTTATTCAGGCGTCGCACCACTTAACTTGGAAAAAGCCATGCGCGCGCGGATGCTTGATATATTCCCACAGCTTAAAGACACAAAAATCGAATACGCTTGGGGCGGAAATGTCGCCATCACTATGAATCGAGCCCCCCACTTTGGCCGGCTAAAACCAAACGTCTATTTTGCGCAAGGTTTTTCAGGCCATGGTATCGCCGCGACAGGTATGGCGGGTACATTAATGGCGGAGTGTATTGCGACCACAGCAGAGAGATTCTCTATATTTGATAGAATCAAACACATGCCCTTTCCTGGTGGCCGAATGTTTAGAACCCCAGCGTTAGTTTTGGCCATGTCTTATTTTAGAGTTCGAGACCTTTTATAAGGTAGATAAAAAAGGAGCTACTAGTAGCTCCTTTTTTAGAATTTTAAATATTGAATTAACCAACAACCTATTGAGTTATATTAACGTCATAGTTTGATAGATAATGCACAACGCTTTTCTTAGGAATTTAATTGTTATGTTAATTAAAACCCCATCATTACTTTAATAGCCCCGAATGGACTTGTAGTCCCATTTGGGTCAAGGAATAAATTTTCCCTTCCCCCTTAAACACCAACCCTGCTTTAACTAATTGACGCAAATGAAAATTGAATTTGGTGTGATCCTCGACTCCCACTACTCGACATAAATCCATGAACTTCATTTTACGGTGCAGTCGTAATTGTTTAAGCACTTGTCGTCGAATAGGATTCGACAGAGCGCTAAACACTAAATCGTCATCCCGTTCTAGCTTGGGGGACTTAGGAGATCGCTGAGTATGAATTCGTTTCAAGGTTGTCGAAACCGTAGTGAGGTTAAAAGGTTTCGTAAGAAACTCGTCCTGGCGACCTTGAAGGTTGCTAAGCCCGTGACACTTCCTAGGTCGTCAGCGTAAATAACAAGATAAAGCTCAGACCACTCATGCAGACCATGTAATAAACCGAACGCAGCAAGCGTCGGTAATGCCGATGCCATTGAAATACGACTTTGACTCAGGTCTCGGAACAATATAGCGAAAAAGATCGCAAAGAAAGCGAGTCCATAAACCAAATAAACTGAAAAAGTAAGTAATTCATCCATACTTTGTAATATTTTAATTCACATCGTCAAGTTACCTATTAATAGAAGTATTACATGCTAAAACAACCAAGTAAAATGTTGTGAAGTTTTATTATCAGATAAGTATCTTTTTATATAAATCTTTGCGTTAAATAGCACTGACACGTACTTGCTTAATATAACTGTAATATTTGATTCTTAATCTCCGCTTTGTTGATTGGTACATACCGATTAATGGATTGAGTAGTTTCAATCACCTTAGTTTTATTTGAACACAAAACTAAACCGGGCCATTAAAAAGTATTACTCCTTTTTAATGGCCCACACTAAACGAATTATATCGGAGATATATTGTGAAATTTATCAGAGCAGCTCTCTTGTCTTCTGTGTTAGTCACTGCATCATTCGGCTTGGCAGCAAAGACCACTATTAACGGTGCGGGTGCGACTTTCCCTCATCCAATCTATGCAAAGTGGGCTGAGCAATACCAAAAGGAAACGGGTATCCAGATCAACTATCAAGCTATCGGTTCTGGTGGTGGCATTCGTCAGATCACAGCAAAAACGGTAGACTTTGGCGCGACAGATGCACCGCTTACCATCGAAGAGTTGAACAAAGAAGACATGATTCAATTTCCTATGGTCATGGGCGCGATTGTCCCTGTAATCAACCTCCCAGGTATCAAGGCAGGTCAATTAAAACTGACAGGCAAAGTATTAGCTGATATCTACTTAGGAAATATCAAGAACTGGAACGATAAAGCTATTACGGGACTTAACCCAGATATAGTGATCCCGAACCAACCTATTTATGTTGTCCACCGCTCTGATGGGTCAGGTACTACATTCAATTTCACTGAATATCTTGATCAAGTTAGCCCCGAATGGCACGAAAAAATCGGTGCAAGCAAAGACATCGCATTGCCTTCGGCAGCGACGGCAATTGGTGGAAACGGTAACGCTGGTGTCGCCAACTTCGTTACGCGCACTCGCGGTGCTATCGGCTATGTAGAATATGCATTCGCTAAACAAAATGATTTGGCGTACACACAAATGCAGGCTCGCGATGGCGCATATCTAATGCCAACCATGAAAACATTCCAAGCCGCAGCCGCAAACGCCGATTGGGAAGACGCTCCAGGATATCATTTGCTTCTTAATAACCAACCGGGGGCTAATTCATGGCCAATGACCGCCGCAACTTTCATCTTAATGCATAAGAATCAACCTGACGCCAAGAAAGCACAAGAGATTATTAAGTTCTTTGAATGGAGCTATACCCAAGGCAAAGCTGCTGAAGAACTCGACTATATTCCAATGCCGAAGAAAGTCGTTAGCATGGTTAATGACACTTGGAAACAAAGTCTAAAAACCAACAATCAAGCCATTATTAAATAATTCACTATTAACGAGCCTCGCCTCTCGAGGTCTAGGCTCGTATTCCCAGTATTATGACTACTTTAACTTTATCCAACAAAGTAAATGGCGACTCAATTTTCGAACGATTGAGCTTTACTAGTGCCATACTTATTCTTGTTACTCTTTCTGGAATCTTATTGTCACTCATTGATGGAGGATGGCCTGCATTTAAGGAATTCGGACCGGGCTTTGTATTCCATAACGTGTGGGATCCGATTCGAGGCCAGTTCGGCGCTGCGTCAGCCATCTACGGTACTCTAGTGACATCACTAATTGCCATTATTATTGCCGTCCCTATTGCCTTAGGTACAGCAATATTTCTCGCTGAGTTAGCGCCTAAATGGGTCAGTGTACCGGTAAGTAAAGCGATCGAATTGCTAGCGGCTATTCCAAGCATTATTTATGGTATGTGGGGTCTTTTTGTCTTTTCTCCTTGGTTTTCAAATGGCTTCCAAACCTGGGCCGGTCAACACCTTATTGAAACCCCTATCATCGGATCTTGGTTTAATGGTCCGCCTATTGGCATCGGACTTCTTACTGCGGGCATTATTCTCTCCTTCATGATTTTGCCAATCATGACGTCACTTACACGAGACGCACTAAAGTCTATCCCCAATGTGTTGAGAGAAGCGGCTTATGGTACTGGAGCGACACCTTTTGAAGTAATTACCAAGGTACTGATTCCTAAAGTGAAAAACGCAACCGTGAGTGCTGGTATCTTAGGTTTGGGTCGCGCACTAGGCGAAACCATGGCGGTCGCTTTTGTGATTGGTGGTGCAAACCGTATTGAAACTTCTTTCTTTATGCCTGCTGCATCAATCTCGTCGACTATTGCCCAGCAGTTTAATGAAGCCACCGATCCAATACATATTGCATCACTGATTGCGCTTGGCGTCGTGCTTTTCTTTATTACGTTCTTCGTGATGGGATTTGCTCGTCGTCTAGTAGGGAAAGCATCATGAAAATAAGAAAGCTAAAGAATCAACTATTTCTCGCATTCTGTACCTTCTCTGCAGCATGTGGTGTCTTTGTATTGGCCTGCGTACTGTATACCTTAGTGGGTGAAGGAATCAAAGGCATCACGTGGGCAGTCTTTACTGAGATTACTCCAGGTCCTGGCAGTCATGGTGGACTCAAAAATGCTCTATTGGGCAGCCTAATGCTCACCACCATAGGCATCCTCATAGCTACACCTATCGGAGTACTTGCTGGAACATGGTTAGCGGAGGCTCAGCCTGGCAATAAGGTTGCAGAATCAATTCGCTTCCTAAACGGAATGCTTATGAGTGCACCATCAATCCTAGTAGGCTTGTTTGTTTATGCGGTTATCGTCGTTCCAACCGGAGGTTATTCAGGCTGGGCAGGTGCAATTGCATTAGCAATATTGGCATTGCCTGTGATCGTAGCGTCTACAGAAGAGATGCTTCGCTTGGTCCCACCAACATTGAAAGAAGCTGGAAGTGGCCTAGGCGCTCCTAAATGGCGAGTCATCACCCAGCTTGGATATCGAGCTGCTGGCCCCGGGATTATAACTGCCATATTACTGTCTGTTGCACGTATTTCTGGCGAAACGGCTCCTCTGCTTTTCACTTCATTGAACAGCAGTTTCTTAACCACTGATTTAAGCAAACCAATGGCTAACCTTCCTGTCACCATATATCAATTTGCTATGAGTCCTTTCGCCTCTTGGCAAGAACTGGCATGGGCGGGCGCACTCATCGTTACCACCTTTATTTTGATTGTTAATATCACGGCAACAGCTTTGCCGAAACTTCTAAAAGCGAGAAAGGCATAAGTATGGCTACTGCAAACATAATTCAAAATAGCGAACAATCTATTCTTGGAAGCTGCATTACTACCCTTGATTGTGAGGCAAACAACGCCAACGACGTGTCTAATCTGACACACCGTATGGATATTCAGAATCTAAACTTTTTTTATGCTAAGGGGTTAAATCCTGCCTTGAAGAATGTGTCGATGCCGATTTATAAAAACCGAGTAACGGCATTAATTGGACCGTCAGGCTGTGGAAAATCCACGCTACTACGTACCTTAAATCGTATTTATGATCTCTATGGTAACCAGTACGCAGAAGGTGAGATTCTTCTTGATGGAGAATCCATATTTTCTAATACAGATGTAAATGAACTGCGTTCTAAAGTCGGTATGGTATTTCAAAAACCTACACCGTTCCCAATGTCTATTTACGACAATATGGCGTTTGGATTAAGGATACAAGGTGAGCTATCAAAAGCCGAAATTGATGCTCGTATTCAATCGGCACTTAAACGAGCGCACCTTTGGGAAGAAGTAAAAGATAAGTTGCATCACGATGCCAATGGCCTTTCTGGTGGACAGCAACAACGGCTATGCATTGCACGTACGATCGCCCTAGAACCAGAAGTTATCTTGATGGATGAACCGACTTCGGCACTTGATCCTATTGCGACTGCAGCAATAGAAACCTTGATTACGGAGTTACGAGAAAAATACACGATCGTTATCGTCACACATAATATGCAGCAAGCAATGCGCATATCTGACTACACAGGCTTTATGTATTTGGGAGAGCTCGAAGAGTTCTCACATACTGCGACCATCTTCCATAACCCAGTAAACGAGCGCACAAGGCGCTATATTTCTGGGGATTTTGGTTAGTATTGCAGAACTAACTGCTCATCTTCTTGGCCCGCTCTTATTAGAGTGGGCTAACTTCTCTGACTCAGATATTCGATGAACGCAGAAACGTTATCAGAGATTTCTTTAACATCTGGCTCAAGTAACTTTACGGTTATTTCTGAGTTTCGATTCTCCAAGACCCCTTTATCAGTGATAACGAATAACCGCTTTCCAACTACTCGTTTACTCACGCTCTCAACAAGTTCGATGGAAACAATCAATCGCAGGTTACGATCACGAGTGCCTGACACAACCTTAGCTAAATCGATCACCGCATAAAATCGGTTGGCTTCACTGCGCCGGAAACCCCTTCAATGTTCTGTACATCCACAGCCACTTCCAGAGTTTGTTCGCTATTCATCGATGATTCCGCAGGGCTTTTCTCTATCTGTTTTCGAAGCGATTGTTCGAGTTCAGAACGCAATGTATCAACGACACTCTGTGACACATACGCTTGGTTTGCTTTACGCTCCGCGGTGACGCTTCCTAATTCTAGAACAGCGTAGTTATTGAGACTAAAGCCCTGTTCATACCAAGAAACGCCATCGTACTTACCTATGGTTTCCGCCGCAAAGTGTCGATAATTGTCTTGCGGCTTATAGTCTGACTGCGTCGGAAGCGTATTTGTACATCCCATCACAGCTAACATCATCGATAACACCAAGATTTTTACTTTCAAGCTCCCGACCTCCTTAATTGACACCTTTTCAAGCATAGGCGCCACTCACTTAATAAACAGTGTCGAGAGTGAAAAACGTGAGCCATCGTGATTATCGTGGGTGTTGCTAGCGGTTTTTGTTAGAATCCCTCCGCAATCAAACGAAGACTAGGTAAAACCATGTATAAATTGACCATCTCTCTCGACGAGTTCTTACGCAATTATTGGCAAAAAAAGCCAACAATCATCAAAGGGGGATTCGCAGAATTCCAAGATCCTATCACGCCCGAAGAACTTGCAGGATTAACGATGGAAGAAGTGGTCGACTCACGCTTTGTATCTAATCTTGAGAATAATTGGCAAGCCGAACACGGTCCTTTTGATGATGATAAATTCGCCTCTCTGCCAGAAAGTAATTGGTCTTTTATCGTTCAGGCCGCGAACCATTGGCATGACGGTGCCGCGCAACTTGTTAAACCTTTTCAAACTATGCCGCAATGGCTATTTGATGATCTAATGATTAGCTACTCTGTCGAGGGTGGTGGTGTTGGTCCTCATATCGATCAATATGACGTATTCATTATTCAGGGCATGGGCAAACGTCACTGGCGAGTTGGCGCAAAAGATGTTGGACAGTATAAAGAAACTCAGCGTCACGAAGCGCTACGCCAAATCGAGTCTTTCGAAGCAGAAATTGATGAAATTTTAGAGCCCGGTGACATTCTTTACATTCCACCGGGCTTCCCACACGATGGATACGCCCTTGAACCGTCAATGAGCTACTCTGTTGGATTCCGCTCTCCCAAAGAACAAGAACTTATCAGCAACTTCGCTGATTACATTTTGGCTCACGATTATGGTGATGAGCATCTCCACAAGCCCGATCTTCGCACACAAGATAACTTTGGTAAGATTTCAACAAGCGACTTAGATTCCCTAGTCAGTATGCTAAAAGCGAAACTGGATGACGAAGACACTATCAAAGATTTTATGGGATGCATGCTGAGCCAATCTCGACACCAACTGAACATTATTGAACCTAGTTCAAAGTGGAGTTGCGAGGATGTATATCAGCACCTAGAAAGTGGTGGCGATATATTCAAAGTAGCTGGATTAAGAACACTTTCACACGAAACCGAGCCGAACATAGTTTATGTAAACGGTGAAATGTTCAAGATTCCTGAAGAGTTAACCAGCTTCGCAGAATTGCTCACTAACCAAGATACTATTTGTCTTGAAAACAGCGGAGAATCGATAATACAAAACTCCGCTGCGATTTCGTTAATCACTGAACTAGTCAATAAAGGCTATTGGTTTGCTGAATAACTAGTATAATGGCGTGTCTGCGTTTACCGTCAACACGCCAATTTTTCTTCTAAGATTTGATTCTTGATAACGTAAGTACAGCAAACAGCCCAGCAATCGCTGAAGCGCCTGTAACCAAACTAAAAATACTCGCCATACCAAACCATTCTGCGGTGATTCCACCCATCGTTGTACCAACAGCATAACCCCCCGCGATGGCAAACAGTAGCAAGCCTTGTGTAGAAGCCGGAGGCAGAGTGGTTACTTTGGCAACAATAGCCGGCTTAACCATGTCGACCATAGATAAGCATTGCATAAACAACAAATGCATGACTAACGGCAAATAGAAAAATCGCGTGTGCCCTGTCACCAGTAAAGACAATACCAAACCGACAACAACATAACCGATTAAACCGAAGATCCATACCTTCCCTGCACCAAATTTCGTTAACGCTCGACCTGCGACATCCAACGTTAGTAAACTAATTACAGAAGAGAATGCCAATAATAATGAAGTTGCTGACTTATCGATTGAGAATAAGCTTTCAAATAGATTAGGACCTTGCGCCACCTGATTAGAACTCGCAATCATAGCAATGAACACCGCCAATAAAAACGTCACGAACGTGGCATTCCAATGACCTTTTTTCATTGTTTCTGACTCAGTAGGCTCTTCTAGTACCAAACGTGATGCCGCTTTCTTACTGTCGATTCCACTGATCATTAATGAGAGTACCGCGGTAATAGCTACGACAAGAAATGCTACTTGAGAACTCAGGTTTATACTCAGGGGGAGTATTGCTCCCATCATAACAGCACCAACAAAAATACTTTGGTTCATTCGAGTAAGACGCAGAGCTTGCTGTTCGTCGTTGTAACCCGCAGCTACAATAAATGTAGGATTAACCGTCATTAAAGTGATTGAGCCCAAGCCGACAAGAAACGTAGCCAAATACATTGCCAATGTTTGAGGGACAAACGCAAAAATAACCATCGCAACAACGTGACTCAACAAGGCGAGCTGCTGCGCTAAGGCATGCACTCGCAGACGATCTATCACACTGCCTATGATTGGCGCAACAAAACCACTCAATCCCACAAAAGCTAGAGCTGCGCCAGTATGTGCCATCGACCCTGTTACTTCAAATATATGACTTGGAATCAAAATCGGTAACGCCACCAACTGTACCGCACCAAACATAAACGCTGCTGCGTACCAATATGAAATACCATGTTTTTCCATCATAATTAGGAACCTACTGTCTAAAAGTATCCCAAAGTGTCCCAATTATGCTGCTGCGAAATAAGTAAAACACGGGATAGTTAGGTAACATACTATGACTAATGCCCACTCTGTTCCTTAACCAAATTGAATACAAATCCCGCACTCTCATTAGAAAATTTAACCTTGGGATTAGCAGAGCTATATCTAATTTCAAAGCTAATTCACAGATATATATTTTGTTACAGTCGCTTCATATAAATACATATTCTAATTGACCGCGATCATCTCTCTAGCACATCAAACTCCTCAAAATATGCACACTGTTCCACTATCTCAAGGCTGTCATATGACTGATTCAACTAAAGAACGTAAGGTAACAATAGGAAGCTACATCGCGCTGGCTTTTGCTATTGTGTTTTTCTCTGGGTTACTCCAATCCAACGAATGGTATGGAGTATTTGACTTTACAACCCTAAACGGTGCATTTGGACAAGTTGCCCACAACGTAACTGAAACGGAAGCTGGCGTACAAGCTGCTACCACTTCGTTTCGAGGTGTTGGTGGTAGCGGTGCTCGTGACGGTTTCATTTTTGCACTAACACTAATTCCTACCGTTATGTTTGCACTGGGCATGATCAATGTTCTAGAGCACTACGGCGCACTTGATGCGGCTCGCAAACTTCTTTCTCCTCTTTTACGTCCTCTAATGGGCATTCCGGGTAACTCTGGCTTGGCGCTTATCGCTTCACTTCAAAGTACTGATGCTGGTGCTGCAATGACTCGTCAGTTGAAAGACGAAGGTCATTTGACCAAACGCGAAACTGATGTTTTCACTATGTTCCAGTTCACTGCTGGCGCAGCAATTGTTAACTTCTTCTCTTCTGGCGCGGTGCTGTTTACGTTAACGATGATGGACGGTTCACTGGCGGTTTCTTCGTCAATCGGTTTAGCCGTAGCTGTTATGTTCCTGTTTAAATTTGTTGGTGCAAACCTATTCCGTGTTTACCTAAATATTACTGAAGGTAAAGAAGACAAGTCGAAAAAAGACGATGAAACTATGACGAAACAAGAGGCTGCATCATGAGTGAAGTAAAAGCAAAAAAACCTATGGTGACAGACATCTTTGTTGAAGGTGCTAAGAAAGGTTGGGTTATTGCAACCACATCCACGGTTCCTAACGTTCTAATGGCATTTGTCATTATTAAAGCTCTACAGATAACGGGCGCATTGGATGCAATGGGCGCTTTGTTCTCTCCTGTGATGGCTGTATTCGGTTTACCGGGTGAAGCTGCCGCAGTACTTATCGGTGCTTGGATGTCTATGGGCGGCGCTGTTGGTGTAGTTATCACCCTATTTGACCAAGGTATTCTAAACGGTACTCATATTGCCATTCTAGCTCCAGCAATCTATTTGATGGGCTCTCAGATTCAATATATGGGACGTATCATGGGTCCAATTGGCACAGAAGGTCGTTATATTCCAGTAATGATTGCAATTTCTGTCTTGAACGCCTTTGGCGCTATGTTCCTAATGAATATTCTGGTTTAGCACAAAAGCGCTCAAAATATGTAAAAAATGCCCTTCAAATGAAGGGCATTTTTTGTTTTCTAGACCTTAAATTTTGCAACCTGAGCGTGCAATTCTCCCACGTTACTGGTGACTTGCTCTGTCACATGATTCGTGGTGCGAGATTGTTCCGCCACTAATTTGAGCGACTCGTTAATTTCGTTAACGAGCTTCGAAATAGACTGAGTGGCAACAGCCTGCTGCTCCGCTGTTGCCGCCAAACTTGCCATCTGGTCATTCACAAGTTCAACCTGTTCCCCGGATGATTGAATTCGGCTCAACGCACCACTGGTTTGCTCCATAGCTTCGGAAGCTATAGTGGTTCCGACATTGATTTGCTCTACGACTTTGTTTATTGAGGTTCGAATAGCTTGAATAATAGTGTTGATTTCCGTTGTCGACTCCGTCGTTCTACTTGCGAGCATTCGCACCTCGTCGGCAACAACTGCAAAACCTCGCCCTTGCTCTCCAGCCCTCGCTGCTTCTATCGCTGCGTTGAGTGCCAGTAAGTTGGTTTGCTCTGCTAATCCTTCGATGACCTCAGTCACTTTCCCGATCGCTTGACTTTCGTTACTTAATTGCTCAACGAACTGCTGTGTTATTTCAATGGCCGTGACTAACGAAGTCATGTTTGTATGGTTTTCAGTCAACACGCTTTCACCGGAAACCAGTTCTTGTTTCGCATCAACCAATGCAGAGGATGACAACTGTACTTGACTAGCCGTTTGTTCAGACCCTACTGCGACCTCAGACAAGGAGTGACCAATTTCATCAACATGTTGTGACTGCTGTTCAACATTAGTCAAACTTTCACGACTGTTTTGAGTTAAATTCCCCATCCTCAGCTCAACTGTTTCTACACTGTTGGTTACTTGACCAACTAATGTTGCCAACGCATGGTTCATGGCGTTAATAGATTTAGTCAGATCAGCAAGCTCATCACTGCCAGACACCGCTAGTGCCTCACTCGAAACGTTGCCATCCGCGATAATTTGAGCTCGTTTGACAATTAGGGAAATACGCCCCCCGATTTGGCGCCCCATAATATGAGAAATGACGAATGCTGCGACAAGTACCGCGATACAGCTGACACCTAGCATCACAATAAGAGTGGTCACGCTGCTGCGGATACTTTGCTCTGTCGATGACGCTTTTTGTTGTTGCGCGCTGACGATACCATTTAGTTCGTTTTGAACGACACTGATCGAAGGAAGCAAAACGTCAGACATAAGACTATTCGAGCGATTCCAATCTTCTGACTGTCGTACCTCTATAACTTGTTTCGCGAGCGGAATATATAACGCTTTCATTTCGTTAAAAAGAGACCATAAGCTTTGATCGCTATCACTCATAAATGATTGCTTGTAACCGATTTGAGTCACGACTTGATCATGAAACTTCATTAAGTCCGCGTATTTATCTAGATAGTCCTGCGCACCATACTGCAAGTAGTCACGTAGAGCCGCTAAGGCATTAGCTAGAGAGTTATAGCCATCGGCATAAAGCTTAAAGAGTCGCTTTCTCTCTCCACCTTCCGTTTTTCCGGCCTCATCGTTGATCAGTCCTTGCAACTGATCCAGAGCCACTTCCGCAATGGGAGCCGCTTCATTAATAAATAAAGAGTGCGCCGGCAAATTTTCATCGGTATGGCTTATTGCCAAAATATCAGCTGAAGTTGCTTTAATAGTGCTCCATTCATCATTGATGATTTGGTATTGCTGAGAAGATATCAGGGACTCCAAGCTAATAAGCTGGATATCGACATGATCTATTTTTGAGAGAACCTCTCCACGATAACTTTCGACTTGCTCTTCAGGACCCACTAAGAGCAGAAAACCTCGCAATTCTGAAACGGTTTCTTGAATTGACTGACCAAGTTGCCGACTGGCATCGACCGTTGGAAGGTCATGTAATAACAAAGACTGAGTGTCTACTTGCACGCTTTCGACACTGCGATACACAAAAAGTGATGAGACGATAAAAAGTACGCCAAGCGCCAGAAAACTTGTTCTGAGCTTACCCGATATCGAGAGCTTCATCCTTAAACCTCTATAAAATCCTGATTAATTCATCACTATATCGGCATCTATCTCAAAAATTCAATGTTTTGTTTTACGATTTGTTACCAACTCTTTGCGAAGGTAAGTGTTTGTACTTAATATTGAATAGAAGCTAAGCAGTATTAGGATACCTCTAATGGCAAAAGACTTATTCGCCAACCTTGACTTGAATCTTTTAAGAACCTTTATCATTCTTAATCAAGAGCGAAATATGCGTAAGGCGTCTGAAAGGTTATTTGTCTCGCAACCTGCTATTAGTAAGGCGCTTCAAAGGCTTCGTGACCATTTTGATGATGAGCTATTTGTAAAAACTCATCATGGGCTTAGAGCTACGGAGAAAGCTACCCAGTTGGCGGAATCTATTTCTCCTATAATGGATGAATTGGCAGGCGCCTTAAACCACTCCTCAAAGTTCGAACCTGCGAAACTTGAAGGGACAATAAAGATTGCTATTTCCCCATTTTTCCTTTCAGGTATTGCAACCAAACTATTTCAATCTTTGCGTCGCGAGGCTCCATCAGTACAAATACAGTTTTTGAACTGGAGTAAGACTACTCTGCAAGACATTGTTAATGATGACATTCATATTGGGCTTAATTACAGTATCTCGCACGCACCAAAAGAACTCATTCAGAGATTTTTGGTTACAGATGATTTTCGTGCCTATGTAAGGAATGAACACCCTTTTAACAAGAACCAAGTAGACCTGTTAGAAGGTGGTAATTTTGATATCGCGACTTTAATTGCGGCAGACTGGAACTCTAATATTTCCAACACTGAGAAAATGATGAAACTACACGGAGTTGAAGCCAACATCGTATTTAGATCGGAGCTACCTTCAGCTATCATTGATATTGTTAAGAATAGCGATGTTCTTTTTCCTGGCTCAAGGTACCTCAATCTTGACGCCAACCCAGGACTTCGTTCGCTAGAAATATTATTTGCAAGCGAAACAGTCAATACTGATATTAACGCCTTTTACCATTACAAAAATCGCAATAATGCCACGACTCGCTGGCTGCATACCAAGCTCCTCGACATACTAAAGGAATAATTCCATTTAGTTATCACTTCCATTACCTTTGTTTATTAATAACTGAAGGTAATTTATCTCATTCAATCCTTTCATTAGAATACCTTAACATCCAGCGTAAACTCGCCTCATTGTAAGAAATGTATGTCGTACTTCTTAGATATAGTCAACTTTGCATGTATTAAGACTACGAGCGAATTATGTCGGAAACCACACTAGAACCTAGTATTTATCACGTCGACTTTACTCTTACTTTTAGACCCAAATACATTGAACCCTATGTGAAGTACCTATACGGGCAACACCGTGTGCGTCCAGGTGAACCTCGTACCACGGAAGGTACTTACGAATTTGGTTTCAATCTCAACTTTAAATAGAAGTGACAATATGAATATGCAATCAGTGCAAGCTAAACCGTCTTGGGTATCCAAATTAATTGCAACAGTCTTCCTTTTATTAGGAGGGCTTTCACTTGCGGAAGCGAAACAAGAAGACGCTATTAACAGTGAAGACAAAAACAAACTATTCGTGTCAGCAGGCTTTGCTTGGAGTGACACATGGAGCAACTCTCTACAACACAATATCGGTGCCATGGCTGGGAAAATGCCTAGTAAGGATGGCTGGGCGCCGTTATTGAGTTACCAACACTTAAAGTATTCTGAGATACGTGGAGAAAAGCCGTCACTTCAAACCTATATGCTCGGTGCTTCTTACGGATTTACTGATAACGTCGCGTTCTATTTCTCAGGCGGTGTGGGTGATTATCGTTACAAAGATGAGGACAACAAAGCTCTTGCACTAGGCACCGGAGTACTTGCTAGTTTCGATTTTGGTTTAACTCTATCAGGAGGATTGGAAACCAGCTTGGTGGACTCTCACAATGGGCAACTCACTCACTTCATTACACGAATCGGCTGGAGCTTTTAGATTTTTGCCAAGTTTCATGGTAGCTCACCCCCTACCACTCTGTTTTGGTAGGGGGGATTTTTATAACAACAATCCTAGAATGCCGATAACGAAACTAAGGTTTTGGTGTAGTCTTTCTGAGGCGTAGAAAACAGCGTTTGTGTATCACCCTGCTCTACAATTTCGCCATCTTTCATTACGATGGTGTAATGACAAAGTGACTTTACAACACTCAAATCGTGGCTGATAAATAGATAAGTTAGCCCATGTTTTACTTGTAACTCTTTGAGCAAATCAAGAACTTGTGCTTGCACTGTTCTATCTAGAGAAGACGTAGGCTCATCCAACAAGATAAATTCAGGTTTGAGAATCAACGCCCTTGCAATCGCAATACGCTGTCTTTGTCCCCCAGAGAACTCATTTGGGTATCGGTGTCTTGTTTCAGGATCCAAGTCCACCTCTTGCATCACGTCGCAAATCATCTTGTCTAAAGTTGCCTCGTCGTGCTCAAAATGAACTCTTAATCCTTCTCCAATGACCTGTGCCACTGACATTCTAGGGTTTAGCGCTGAGAAAGGATCTTGAAACACAACCTGCATTCGGCTTCGAAAAGGCAACATACCTTTGCGGTCCAACGTCTGAATATCTTGGCCATCAAACTCAATGATACCCTCACTTTGAACTAACTTAAGAATCGCCATGCCCGTCGTTGATTTGCCTGAACCGCTCTCTCCAACTAGACCAATCGAGTAACCCTGCTTAAGTTGAAACTGCATATTGGTTACCGCTTTTACATGACTGACAACGCGTTTGAACAAACCACCAGTGATAGGAAACCATACTTTCAGATCATCAACCGCAAGCAGTGGTTTCGCGGAGGCAGAAACCTCAACAGGTAAGCCTCTAGGGTCGGAGTCGATCAGTTTTTGTGTATAAGGATGTTCAGGTGCATTAAACACTTGATGACACTCGCCAACCTCAACCAGACGCCCTTGTTGCATCACCGCAACTCTATCGGCAATACGGCGCACAATACTCAAATCATGAGTAATAAACAGCATCGCCATGCCGAGTTCTTGTTGTAGATCTTTCAGAAGGTCCAAAATCTGTGCTTGCACCGACACATCTAGTGCAGTGGTAGGTTCATCAGCAATAAGGAGTTCAGGCTCGTTAATCAGTGCCATGGCAATCATGACACGTTGACGCTCTCCACCAGAAAGCTCATGTGGATAGGCTAAGATCTTCTGCTCTGGATATCGAATGCCTACTTTCTTCAGCCATGAAATCGCCAGCGACTCTGCTTTACTGGTTCTCATACCTCGGTGAATCGCCAAAGTTTCAACCAGCTGTTTGCCTATTTTATGCAGCGGGTTCAATGACACCATTGGCTCTTGGAAAATCATCCCGATACGCCCGCCTCGAATTCCTCGAAGTTGCCGCTCGGAACAATTAAGCATATCGATGTCATCAAACGTAATGTGACCGTTGAGATAATGGCTAGAGCCTTTCGGCAACAGCTTAAGAATCGCGTTGGCGGTTACCGATTTACCTGAACCACTCTCTCCTACTAGCGCTAAAGTCTCGCCTTTGCGGATTTTTAGGGACACATCATAGGTCACTTGTTCGACTTGCTTACCTCTACCAAACCCAACGGACAGGTCCTCAATAGCAAGTACGTGTTTTGGATCATCTTTCGTCATACGTTGCCTATTAACCTTGCTGGTGAGGGTCAAATGCGTCTCGTACCGCTTCACCAGCGAATACAAGGAGCGTTAACATTATCGATAGAACAGCAAACGCCGATAAACCAAGCCAAGGCGCTTGTAGGTTAGCTTTACCTTGCGCAAGTAGTTCACCTAGCGAAGGCGATCCTGCGGGCAAACCAAATCCTAAGAAGTCTAACGATGTTAGCGTTGTCACTGAGCCAGAGAGTATAAATGGCATCATCGTCAGTGACGCGACCATCGCATTGGGTAACATATGCCTAAGCATGATTCGTTTGTCGTCTACGCCCATAGCGTGAGCTGCTTTCACGTAATCGAAGTTTCGACATCTTAGAAACTCAGCTCGAACGACCCCAACTAAACTCATCCAACTGAATAACACCATAATACCCAGTAGCCACCAGAAGTTTGGTTCAACAAAACTCGATAAGATAATCAATAAGAACAGAGTCGGCATGCCAGACCACACTTCAATAAAGCGTTGACCGAATAAATCTATCCAACCGCCGTAATAACCTTGTGTCGCACCCACTGCAACACCAATCACACTGGATACTATGGTTAGGATAAAGCCGAACAATACAGATATTCGAAAGCCATAAATAATCCGAGCTAACACATCCCGACCTTTATCATCTGTACCCAGCCAGTTGACGTTATCCGGTGCGGACGGCACTGACGCCACAATATCGTAGTTGATGGTGTCGTAGCTAAAGCGGATCAACGGCCAAATGATAAAGCCGTTTTCTTCAATAAGGTCAATAACATATGGGTCGGTATAATCAGCTTCCGTTTCAAATTCACCACCAAATTTGGTTTCTGCATACTGAGTGAAAATCGGGTAATACCATTGGTTGTCGTATTCCACCAGCAGTGGCTTATCGTTGGCGATAAACTCTGCAAACAGACTCAAGAAAAAGAGAACGAAGAATACCCATGTTGACCAGTACCCACGTTTATTGGCTTTAAAGCGCTGCCAACGAGCTCTTGTAAGAGGATTCATTGCCATTTAACGCGCCTCGAAATCGATACGAGGGTCAACCCACGTATAAGTTAAGTCAGAAATAATACTCAAGATCAGACCTAGTAACGTCATAATGTAGAGAGAACTGAATACCACGGGGTAATCACGTTGAATAGTAGATTCAAAACCGAGTAGCCCTATCCCCTCGAGCGAGAACATTACCTCTATCAACATAGAGCCGGTGAAGAAAATGCTGATAAAAGCACTAGGGAAGCCGGCAATGATGATCAGCATTGCATTTCGGAATACATGCTTGTAGAGAATACTGCTTTCATCGAGCCCTTTCGCTCTAGCTGTCACCACATATTGCTTGTTAATTTCATCTAGGAAAGAGTTTTTGGTCAGCATACTGAGCGTAGCAAAACCGCCAATAACCATAGCGATAATCGGCAAGGTTAAATGCCAAAAATAGTCGACGATTTGCTGATACCAAGTCAATTGATCAAAGTTGCTCGACACCAAACCTCTTAATGGGAACCAACTGAAATAGTTGCCGCTGGCAAAAAAGATGATGAGGATAATAGCGAACAAAAAACCCGGGATGGCATAACCGACAATGACAACTGCGCTCGACCAAATATCGAAGCGAGAACCATGATGTATCGCTTTAAGAATGCCTAATGGTATCGATATCAAGTAGATAATTAGGGTACTCCATAACCCCAATGATATCGATACGGGCAGCCGCTCTTTAATGAGATCTATGACATTACCGCCACGAAACAAACTGTCTCCAAAGTTGAACATCGCGTAGTTTTTGAGCATATCAAAATAGCGTTCATGCATTGGTTTATCAAAACCAAACTGCTTTTTAATCGCCTCTACAACTTCAGGATCTAGCCCACGAGAACCTTTGTATCCCGTTGCTTCATCACTAGGGCCTGAATCAAGATCAACCTCGCTCCCGCCGCCACTAAAGCGCTCCATGACTCCAGATTCCAGACCTTGCATTTGAGCAAGAGCCTGTTCTACAGGCCCTCCAGGTGCAATCTGAATAATAAAGAAGTTAATGGTTATAATTGCCCAAAGTGTTGGAATCACCAGCAACAAACGCCGGAATATATAAGCCGCCATCTATCCCTCTTATCGACGTTTTGCAGGAAGCTTTTCAGCTTTCTCTTTAGACACCCACCAAGTATCGACACCTAAGTCGTAAGTAGGTAAGACATCAGGGCGCTCAAATTTATCCCAAGTGGCTACACGGTATTTTTTGATATACCACTGAGGGATAATGTAAAAGTTCCACTGAAGTACTCTATCTAAAGACCTTCCCAACGCTAATAAGTTTTCAGGGTTTTGCTGATTTTGTTCAATCAAGTCAGTCAGATCATCAATAACAGGATCCTTAACGCCCGCTTGGTTATAGGTCGAATCGATGAAATTAGAATTCCAAACAATCTTCAAGTCAGAGCTTGGGTATGGATGAGCTGTGTAACGAGATGAGACCATGTCAAAGTCTCGATCACGCCAACGTTTCAAATATTGCGTAGTGTCGACAGTACGAATACGCATATCGATACCCATCGCACGCATGTTCTTTTGCACCGGAATCGCGAATCGTTCGGAAGTTGGGCTATAAATCAATAGTTCAAAGCTCAGCGGCTCACCCGTTTCCATGTTAGTCATGACTTTATTCTTTAACTGCCAGCCGGCTTCTTTTAGCAGTGCAAAGGCCTTGCGCATTTGTGGTCTGATGCGACCTGACCCGTCGGTGACTGGTGGATTATATTCATCTGTGAAGACGCGCTCTGGGATCTTACCTTTATATTTATTTAAGACCTCAAGTTCTGCTTCAGATGGTAGCCCCTTCGCTTCATAGTCCGTATTTTGGAAATAACTGCGAGTTCGAGTGTATTGGTTATAGAACATATTTTTGTTCATCCACTCAAAATCCATGGCGTAGTTTAGAGCTTCGCGTACTTTGGGGTCGCTAAATACAGGACGCTCCGTGTTAAACACAAATGCCTGAGTCGCCATTGGTTTGTGGTGCTCAATCTCTTCTTTCTTGATATAACCTTTATCAAAATTCACACCGTTATAGGAACTAGCCCAAAACTTAGCACTGGACTCTTCTCTAAAATCAAACTCCCCTGCTTTGAATGCTTCTAACATAACCGTGTCATCACGATAGTAATCGTACTGAATCGTTTTGAAGTTATTCCGTCCGACATTCACCGGAAGATCTTTTGCCCAATAGTTTTCATCGAGTTGGTAAGTTAGAGATTGTCCCATCTTATAATCGACGATCTTATACGCACCACTGCCAACAGGCGGTTCATTTAGCGGCTCAGAAAAGTTCTTATCTTTCCAGTAGTGCTCAGGCAGTACACGAGTACTTTGCGCTAAACTGAATAACTTTTCCTTATTTGGAACAGACATTTCTATACGCACAGTGAGATCAGAAATTGCTTTTACGCTTTTAACGTCTTTATAGTACGCACGAAATTGCGGTACCCCCTCTTTTACAAACTTGGCATAAGTAAACTCAACGTCTTTGGCGGTAATAGGAACACCATCGTTAAATTTCGCTTTGGGATTGATATCGACTTCAAGCCACGAGTAATCGTCTGAGTAACGCACTTTCTCAGCAATCAGAGGATAAAATGCATCGATCTCATCGCTTGGAGAGAACATAAGTGTATCGTAGAGGTTACCAGTAGCGGCAGCCGGTTGTCCTCGAGAGGCGTATCGGTTGAAGTTATCAAACGTGCCGTTTTGGCCGTAGGTTACTTTTCCGTATTTGGGTGCGTCAGGATTGACATAATCGAAGTGTTTAAAGTCTGCGGGGTATTTTGCGGTTCCAAAACCCACCAAGGTTGTCGTTTCTATTACATTGGCAGCCCATACGCTGCTCGTGAATAAACCAACTCCCACAGCCATTGCTGCTCTCTTCAATAGCGCCATTCCTTTCTCCCCAAAATAGAGAAAGGCCGAGTTGAAACGTCCTTTCTCTTCTTATCATCATCGTGATGCTTAAACGTATTTATACTGATATAAATAGCTGTATTTCACGGGGTTTTCAAGGGGAGGAAGGTTCTAGCGTGCTAATAAACGGTTAATCTTTGCAACAGTTGGAGCTAGGCGCTCACTTCTGCATCACAATAGTGACAATGAAGGATTTGTTGAGTTTTAGGACAATGCATATGTACTTTTTCTGAACAGCCTTTCTTCGAGACATACAAAGCTTTATCAGCCAGCTCAATGATGTTCGCGTCTTCGACCGTATGAGTCGCTACCCCGATGGAGCAAGAAACATTGAACGACTTACCCCCGCTGCTCTTAAAGGTTAGCTTGTCTATTTTTTCGGACAAACGCCCCGCTAAAGCATAGGCTTGATCGATATTGCTGCCCGGTAACAAAAGTACAAACTCATCACCACCATATCGGCACAGCATATCTTCTTCACGCGTGAAGCGTTTAATAACCTTAACGACATCAATTAATACTCTATCTCCTATAGAGTGCCCATATTTATCATTAATTGGTTTAAAGCGATCTACATCAATAATAAGCAGTGAACTTGGCGTTTGGCTCTGAGCGAAGTTCTGTTTTTGCTGTTCTAAGGCTAAATGCAGGTAACGTCGATTGAAACATCCGGTAAGGCCATCGGTGTTAGCTTCTTCTAGCAGGGTCTGACGTTCTTCCATATCCTTTGAGACATCAACAGCAAACCCAATAACTCCAAGCACTTTGCCGTTCTTGATAATGGGTGACGAAACCGTTAAGTGGTACAACTCCTGATTATCGATATTGAAAGGGATTTTTTGCTGCGTCGGCTTCTTAGTTGCAATCACCTTTTTGTCATTGATACGCATTTTTTTAGCAACACTGAAGTTGAACAGGTGCCAATCCGTTTTGCCTTTTATCCCTTTCATTGTGACATCAAAGTTGTCGAGTACTTTACGATTCACATACTGGTACTTCCCTTTATTGTCTTTAATGAAGATATAAGCATCCACCGCATCAAAGACTTCGGATAAGCCTAGTAATTCTTCGGAGGAACCTTGATGTGCTGACAATATAAGTTCAAGCATAAATTGTAAAAAAAGTGCATAACGTTGAATATCGAATAATAGAGTCTAAACCCTAGTTAGAGATATTGCTTCGACGAGATCTCATTTTTTAAGCCAAAAGTTTAAATTTGGTAGATGCCCCACATTTTTGAACCAACATCACATGATTAGAGCTACACAGTTCAACTTTTATACGGAAAATTGATCTTTCAATTAGAAAACGGAGTCAGAATTATACCGACTCCGCCCATTTTGCTTCTAGTTCATTTTACTTTGATGCCCCTCACTACCACCAGACATCTGCTTGGAATCCAACAATAAAGTCTTTGTCCGGCTGACCTTGCTCATTTTTATGAGTCCATGATTCAGGTAGATAAGTGGCCAAAAATCTAATTTCCGGCGCTACGCCTAGAGAGGTTGGCAGGATAAATGTTGGAGCAATAGTATATTTACTCTGCTTCCACGAATCCCCGCCCCAGTTGTTATAGACGTAGCCCACTTCTCCCTGTAGATAAAAGTGCTGGCTAACTGGAATTGTTGGTCGAATCATCGCTGACGCCCAAAAGTTGTATCCGCCTGAAGTTCTAGCCTCTCCCGTCGCTAAATCATTGTACTGAGCCTGAATCGATGGAAATAAGCTCACTTCATTGTCAAACGTATATCCGCCCCACAATAGTACCCGTGCGGAAGTATCATCATCTTCAAGCTGTGTTAAAAGGTATGTTGCATCTCCAGCAGGCCCCCAATCATCATGCTGCCCCTGCGCCAAAGAACCAGGATGATAAGCGTTATATTCTGTAATCGTTCCTCCTAACAAATTACCTGCACCTAACCCTTTACCCCCTTGTACGATTATTTTAGAGAACCCATTACCCGGCAAACCGAAGAAGCTACTCAAATTGTACGTGGCCGTTAGATCATACCCTGACTCAGCCCACTCATTGCCTTGTCGGTCCCAGTTATCTGGCATTGCTTTAAGCAAAGCTGAAACTTTAAGATTTCCAAACGTGCTTGCTATATTCAGCGCATGCATCAGGTTATTTAGATTTGTTTCATTGTTACCTATTTGCGCGGGGGAATCAGTCCAACGGTCAACATCATCATTCACTCTGTCACTGCCAATGTATGCCAAATCTATTAAAGACTCTCCCAATTCGTAGCTTTGAATACCAATCCCTGTACCTGACATATCGGTATAAAAAAAGTCTGTCATGAATATGTAGTTCTCAGCCTTGCCATATTCTCTTCGTCCAGCCCAAAATGTTCCTGATTCGGTAATACCATTGAGCTCTACAAATGCGTTACTAATACCAACATCGATAGCGTCCGAACCACTGGCCAGTGCCGCTTCCTTACCTTTCTTGCTCAAGCCAAAATGAATCTTAAAGCTTCGCTCATCTTCGAAGTCCCATGTACTCGCGAAGTTCGCCTTGTAGTCATTGTCAGCTTCTAATCCAAGTCGCCCTAATGTCTCTTTTTGTCCAGCATAATTAGAGCGCTTGTAATCATTTTCTGCACTCAACAAGATACCAGTACGAAAGTATCCGTGAAATTCAAACCCTTCTGTTTCGTTTGCCTGCACTATTCCAGAAATAGAAATCGCGGCAGCAATACACATCGTTAATTGACAAAGTTTCATAAATACCCCTGCTTAATATCAGAATCAACGTTACAGGATGACGCTAATTTATTGATTTAATTATTTAATATTCAAAGATCGCCGAGAAAAAACATCACTATCGTTCTAGGCGAATATTATCCAGATAAATGGTCATCTCTCCCTGAGGCTCAAGTACCATTAGGTTTTTTACCTTTTCGAGATCAACCGTGTTGCCAGTCGCAAATCGATTGCCATTACTGACGAGATCAGCCAACTTGATGCGTACTTGTTTCCACTCTTGAGTACCAGATGTTGGAATGCTGTAATCCCCAACAGATGGCCAACCACTGTCGACTTTGATCAGTAATTCTGTCTTTATGTCTTGCGGTTCAGTTTTGAGGTCAAAAACCAATTCACCTGATTTTTGCCATCTAGAAAGGTCAACTTCAGGAGTAATGAAGTAAGCGTTGCCCGTCGCACCTTTTTTTGTCAGTTTTAGTACTTTGCTTCTCTCCCCATCTGGAACAAAGCTGACACGAATGTTCTCCTCAGGGTCATAGCCACTGAGAGTCAGATGCTTGTTGAGCTGGTCACTGAAGATTTCGAGAGTTTTACCTTTTGCATAGTCAGCATCGGCGATAATGATAGGGGGAGCTGGATTGCCTTTTACTAGATAATCTTCGTTAGATTTCGTCGCGCAACCTTTGCCTGTTTCTCGGTCTAGACTACATTCGAATACACGCACATAATCAACAGCTAAAGTTTGGGGGAAGATACTACTGTCAATACCTTTGTCATTCGTGTTTGCCGACCAAGAGCCACCGACAGCTAGATTCAGCAGTAGATGAAATCGTTCGTTAAATGGCGCACCAGATTCACCGTTAAGCAGTTGACCGTTGTTTTTGTATTGACTGTACCAGCCTTCCTTTCGTTGGGTCGCATATTGAACATTATCTACATACCAACGAATCTCACCTTCTTCCCATTCTATGGCGTAGGTATGGAAGCTATCAGCAGGATTAATACCATCTGGCAAATGGTATTCACTACCTGAACTTACGTTTTCCGGCCACTGTCGTCCGTAATGAAGCGTGCCATGAATTCGGTCCTCTAACTCACCTGGAGTAGCGCCTTTACGATCAGTTTGTACTTTGAGATTAACGGCTTCCATAATATCAATCTCACCAGAAGCAGCCCAAGTACCGTAAACATTATCGGTCGGTAACATCCAAATCGCAGGCCAAGTCCCTTGGCCATATGGCATACGTGCGCGAATCTCAAAACGTCCGTATTTCCAGTCCCCTTTGTTTAACGTTCTTAGCCTTGCAGAGGTAAACGGCAGTGTGGCCTTACTGCGCATGTCGCCTTCTCGGTTATTCGCACCTGTGTAACTCCCTTCTTTGGCTACAATATGCAACACACCATCTCTAACAAAAGAGTTTGCTTTTCGCTTGGTATAGCACTGTTTCTCATTGTTACCACCACCCCAGCAATTTTCTTCATGACTCCATTTAGATTTGTCGATTTTTTCACCGTCAAACTCATCGTTCCATACCATGATCCAAACTGGATCTGGTGAGCCAGTGGTATCAACTAGATCCTCTGTCGTAAACGACAAAGGTTCACTTGTAGTTTGGCAAGCCGATAATGTTGCTATTACTATAGTTAACGCTGAAATATGTTTTAATTTATGCTTCGTACTCATATCTATTCCTTTTTAAGATGTGAGGCATCTCCTCCCAATCTAATGGGATATGTGATATTTATTCCGGTGTTAAATTACTTAATTGACTTTATTGCATTAGTAAAAATATCCAGAGCAATCTTTCTGTCAGGAGCCATATTGATGTAAGACACAGCCCGTTCATATTGTTGTTTATCGACCGCATCGATAATTTCAATGGCATAATTTTTCTTTTGTA
Source organism: Vibrio barjaei (assembly GCF_001639065.2). Classification (GTDB taxonomy): domain Bacteria; phylum Pseudomonadota; class Gammaproteobacteria; order Enterobacterales; family Vibrionaceae; genus Vibrio; species Vibrio barjaei. The sequence continues at coordinate 36,834 of NZ_LQXO02000023.1, read as the reverse complement.
GCTCAGAGAGGTTCCTCTCATTTAATTGAGTGAGATCGCCACTATTATCTTGATATTCCTTTGCAGTCATACTGGCTTCTTCTATATCTAATAGCACATTTCCTACCGCACTATGAGGAATAGCTGAACTAAAAAGAAGTTCTTTATTTGCCATTGTTTGCCCTGTTTCTGCCACAATTGAACTAGGCTCTTCCCTAGGTGTTAAGTTAGACATATCCTTGGCCGTAGTAAATATCACTAGATATATTGCATCTAGATCTAGATTATCAATACTCAATTGATACTCACCCGAACCAAATACCACACCAGAGTTAAGCTTCGCATTACTAGCAACTTCTATCACTCGATAGTTAACATCCAATATAACCACGCTCGGAATAAAAACAGACTCCCCGACATTTGAGGTCAAATTAATATCGACATTCTCTTTCCTATCTAGTTTAAATGCCTGATAAAATGATTTTCCGGATGTAAATTGATAAGCTTCAGCACTTTTCCCAACTGTTATCCAATGCTCACCCGAGCTGGCAAGTGGTTGGTAAGTAAGAGTACTGTAGTCTTTGCAGCAAACCATTGCCTCATCAAGTGCCATATACCCCAAAAGGTCTTGAGTCGAATATTGTGAACAACCAACTAAAGCAGTTAGGACTAAAACTAATAGAGAACTACGCATATCTCTCTCCTTCTAGGCCTCTTAGTAATAAAAGAGACCTATCGTTAATTTCTTGATAATTGCCTGTAGAAACTCGTAATATCAACTATTTACGATAAAAGACGTTGCGTACCTCAATGATACCTCCATCTGGTTGAGTCGAACCTGAGAAATATAACACGGACGTCACATCAGAAAGGTCCACGCCAGCAGCAATGAGCTCCGTCATATCTACGCTATGCTCCACCCAATCATCGGTTAGCTGACGTGATTGCCCTGCACCAAATGTGACTGCGTTATTAGTTTGAGGACGTCCACTATCGCCATACAAACCCGTTTGGAACCCAATGTTAAATGTGGAGGTTGAAGTGCCTTTGATTTGAAACTCCAACGTTCCGGCTTCGAATCCAGCCAGGTTTTCTCCCAATTGACCGGTTAGAACCAACCCAGCTCCCCACCCCCAGTCTTTTGCTGTTCCACCATTAGGAGCTAGAGTTAGACGTAGTGCTTCACCATCCACCCTAAGATAGCCTGTGTTCTCCCACCCTATTGGCTCCCAAGAGCCAACAATTGCAGAATCAAATACCTGATATTCCTCACTCTCTATACCTTCACCAGTAATTGGCTGAGGCAGTGGAGGTAAAACTGTGTCTAGAACATTTTCCTCAATACCACCTTGAGATTTGATAATCGAATAGCCATCTCTAGTTAGCCCAAGAAAAGCCCCAGCATCGACTGCATCCCAAAGTACATACTTAGCTTCTCCGTCGATATTAATAAGTCCAAAATGTTTTTCTGAATCACCATTATTGTCCGCTGCTCCCTTCCATGGCTCATCAAACGCTTGGAAGAAAAATAGGGAGGCGCCAAAGTCAGCAGACCATTCTGACATTAATTCGAAATAGGCCTTTTGCTTGTACTCATCCGCCGCTCGTGAACCTGATTCACCATAGTTAATATTTGTATAGCTAGACCAACCTGTTTCTCCAATATGGATTTGCTTCAGGTTATCTATGGACAGCATGTATGCCTGAGCTGACGCCACTTGCTCCAATGCATGTACTTTTGCTCGAAGCATCGCAGCGTTGACTTGCCCCAGTTCCGTTAGACTTTGCTCTTCAGGCGGTACTTTCCAAAACTCTGAATCGTAGTACGTATCATGAAATGGGTAAGTGTGGAGTGACACGTAGTCCACTGCATCAATTAATGCTGGTAAATCAGGATGGTTGTAGTCTCCTTGACCCGCCCAAACTGCCCAGTTATCTGAACTGGTAATCCATAAATCATGCGGCAAGTCACCAGATGCTTTTAGTCCTTGAAGCCTCTCCACATGTTCAAGAATAATAGTAGGGGAAACATGATACTCAGCCCAATGCACCATCGCTTCATTACCAACGGCGACCACCTTAATGATTTCGGGATAAGTTTGAACAAGCTCAATTGCTCTGTCCATTTCATCATAATTTCTTAGTGAGTTCTGTTCATGGTCTATTGGATTAGTTGTCCAAGAGTTTAACGCATCAATCCAGACACCTAGCATCACATACATCTCAAACGTTGTATCTTCCGCCTTGAGTTCTGCAATTGCAGTCAACAACTTATCGGTATCAGAAAATATCTGTGTGTTATAAGTCCTCAGTATCTTAATATTTAATGCTTTCAGAATGCGTAAGTCTTCTTTCAACTCAGCAATCGATGGAACGTTAGCCTCATTTCTTTCTGTTGTTCTAAATGCACCATAGGAAATAGCTTGGTAACTGCTATTACCTAATAATGTATCGCCATTTCTTGCCTTTGGATGGTTTTCATTTACGCCAGGCTGAGAGACTAGGTTAACTTCTCCGTTATTACCTCCAACATCTGTGCCCGATGTTAGAGCTTCATCGCCACAGCCAAATACAGTAATTAGGCATAAAACGGATAAGTAGGTTTTCATTTTTGTTAACCACATATGTCACCATTAATTAATTTATAAAACTGTCGGGACAATAGACTTTACAAACTCCACTGCAAGTCCTTACCAACATCATCCCGACTAGAAAACTCTGAAATAGTTAGTTATTTCCGAAAACAATGTCATCAATATATATATTGCTCTCCTGCTCTCTTCCGGGAAAGCTACCGTCTATTTTTTCAGGAAAGTCAGGAATTATAACTAACTTAGTTGCTAGCCCTTTATTTGGCTCTGAAGTAATAAAGTGAGAGAGATCAAATGTAATTTCTTCCCATTCACCCACTTTTTGATTGGATACAGTTATATCAGCCGAAAAGGTCATTTGATTGTTATTGTCATCAAGCTTTGGATTACCGTTTTCATCTTGCCAGTTTGGAAAATCAAGTTTGACTTGTATCGGGCTAATTTTGTCTTTAAACATTTTAATACGAATAACCGAATTGGTACTTTCGAGTGAAAAAGGTTCTATAGATTCGGTGAACATGCCTGCCCAAGGCATTCCATCTTGTTGAGCGGTAAAGTGAATCGCAGTTTCCGAGCTATTGACCTCGTCAGGTAGTGGATTGCCAACAGCAGGTAAACTGTAGTCAGTACCATTTTCGAATACTGTCCAAAGAGGTAAAGGTTCAGACTCAAAATCAATAGTGAGAAAAGGTGCGGAAGGTACAGGGTTAACACTCTCAGTAGCCTCTAGTAACCTGAGGTCATCCCAATAAATAACCAGTTCCTCTTCACTTACTTGATTAAAGTTAAAGAAAACTGATACCTTGTTATATCCTGCGCTTTCGCTAATAGCGGGCGTTACACTACCAAAGTCAAAAGTGAGCTGTTCCCATTGGTTAGAGGAAGTAGTCATAGCGAGCGCTTCTACATAACTTGCAGAATTATCTCTCTCTTCTGCTTTAAGTAGTATGGGCATTCCCGATATTGGTGAGTAGACCCACAGTGTCATCTGATTTCGATCATTCGCTAGTGCAACTATAGTTTCATCCCCAATAGTTGTGCCTGCCCAAAGCTCTGCTTCTGTCGACTTTGTCGTTTTCACTACTTTAGGGATAGTAGAGACAGCAGACATTGAAGCGAGTGCAGTTGGATTATCTGCACTTATTTGGGTTATAGCTCCACCAAAGTCCACCATTGGTTCGCTTAAAGATAAGATCAAATCATTGCTACTAGCAGTCCCTTGTAAAGCGAATTTCAGGTTATCAACGAGATAGCTTGAACCAGCACCTGTCCCCCACTCTGGAAATATTAGAACTTTCTCAATACTAGTTAAATCAATACCATCACTTTGCAAAAGGGAGAGTGGAAACGATTCATGTTGCCAAGTATTAGTCATAGGCAGCTGCAAGTCATATTCATAGAAAGCTGAACCAGACGCACTTTCAACCTTCAGTTTCCATGTTGTTTCGCCGCCACTCGGTTGCTGTTCGACCTTCAAATCAAAACTAATCTCGCCATCATTGACCATTGGTTCAATATTCAATGGTCCGGCGTTAGAGGTTCGTTCAAAACCTAGTACTGCTGGTGTTTCGGTAACGGAGAATCGCATTACATTTTGGTAACTCGTTCCATCGTCAACTAGTTCAGCTTCTGTACCAGCACAACAATCATAAGCTGCCCAATGAGCATTGCTCTGATCTGAGAAAATAACCAAATCATGAAAGTAAGCGCTTTCATTCTCAGATAAATCACCACCACTCTCATTGCCATCAATAATATCACCACCAGTCTCATTACCAGCCGAAGGCGGCGTCATTAATTGAGACTGTAAAGATTCATCTCCACAGCCGCTGAGAAGTAGTGATAGTACTACGCTTCCTAATATAAACCTAGATTTCCGTGTTCTCATATTTAATCCCTAAATATAGGTAAGTGCGAATATTTTCTTTGCTTCTATGTAAGCGCTTTCTCTATAGTTACAACATTTGGAGTTCCATTCTCTCTAATTCGTATAACCTGCGCCTTTCCTAGGGGTGATTTAATCCTAGTACGGTTGAATTTTCTTGTATAGAGCATGGTCACGTCCTGATTCATGAACTATGAAGGTGATCAACCCAAAGAAAGCGCTTTCTTTTGTAAGTGTGTTTTGAGTCACTAAACGTTATATTGAGTTAAGATATGATTCGGGGTCGTAAACAATGCCCTACTTAGGTCACATTTTTCTGAAACAAGCGAACAATACCTAGACAGTAGAAAGTACCTGCGACGAAATTAGTATATAATTTGTCGCTTAACAGTATGAAATATCCAATAATTTCAATAAGATTGCGATACAAAAGACAAAGGATATAGAATTGATTACCATTAAAGAAGTTGCTGAGCTCGCGCAAGTTTCACAAGCCACTGTGTCCCGCACGCTCAATGGACATGCTTCAGTTAAGGAGGCGAATAAAGAAAAAGTCTATGCTGCAATGGAGCAACTTGGTTATCAACCGAACACTTTTGCTCAAGCGCTTGCCTCTAACCGATCATGCAGCATAGGCATGCTAGTTGGTACATTAGATGGTCCTTTCTACGGCCCTATGATGCATGAGGTTGAAAAAGTAGTTCGAGCAGAGAACTATCATCTTATTATCACTAGTGGACATGAAGAATACGACGAAGAACACGAGTCTATTCGCTTTCTTCGTTCTAAAAAAGTCGATGGCTTAGTCCTCACTGTTGATACGTTATCCGATAGCGAGTTACTTGAAATTTCTCGTGACATGGAAGCGACCGTTCTTATTAACCGATATATTCCTGAAATGGCTGATCGGTGCATTTGGCTTGATAATGAAAGAGGCGGCTTTCTAGCTACGGAGTTTTTGATCAACAATGGACACACCCAAATAGGCTGTATCACGGGTCAGCTCAGTAAAGTCGATAGTCGAGACCGACTTCAAGGTTACCGAAATGCACTCAGCCATTATGGTGTCGATTATAATCCTAATGCGGTTGTTGAAGGTCGCTTTGATCATAAAGCCAATCACGATGCAATTCGCCGACTTTTAGATAGAGACGTTCCTCTTAGTGCGATTTTTTGTATGAACGATAATATTGCAATGACCGCTTATACTATGTGTATAGAGCGAGGCATTCGTGTTGGTGAAGATATCTCGATTATTGGCTTTGATAATGTATCCTTTGGCCAGCATATGACCCCAAGCCTCACCACCATCAACTTCCCTATTCAAGAAATGGCTTCTGCGGCAGCGAGAAAAGTCATGGCAATTGTGCAGGGAAAAAGCAGCGCTAGCCAGCCGATTGAGCCCATAGAGCCAAGTGTTGTAGTCAGAGCATCGGTTAAGAATCTAAACAAATAACCGACCTCTACCATTCCCAGAAATAAAAAAGCAAGGCAACCAATGCCTTGCTTTTTTGTCGGCGCTATTATTTATTCGCTAGCCGATGCTTTGGAATCACAACTTCTACTTTTTTGATCTGTGCCGTTCGGTCGAAGAGGTGTTTACTGAGATTCTCAGGAATGGTATTCGACACATTCTCGATAACAGGACCATTAAATAGTTCTACTTTCAAAGAAATTTCCGGCTCACTCTCCGATAAGCAGTAGACAAATGGTACCTGACACAGGGTAAAGGCAAGGCTTCCCTTAGGCACTTCGAAACGACACACTTCACCGTCAATTGCGTAGTATTCAAAATCGACATTTTCTGTCAAGAACTCTTCCTCAAATAATAGATGAGGCGTAATTTGAATCTCTCCGTCAACAACGTTAATCCCGAGCTCTCCGAAACGCGTTATCACTTCTTCTTTTACTTGGCCAGTCATGCCTGGTTGTTGTGCTCCAGCTTGTTTAGGCGTATGTGAATATGGATCCGTAGGAAATGCGCCATAGACATTCGGAGTCTTGTTAAAACCAATCCCATCTCGCACCTGATAGTAGTAATCACGTAATTGAAGGGTTTTATCAGTCTCACCAAGTTCAACCCAAGCCTTCTGATAGTTTTCCTGAACTGCCAACAAAAGCTTCGACACCATATGCCAATATATACAGCCTAAGCCCTCATAGCCAAACATCGTTCCAGAGCGACCAGTAAAAGCTTTGTGATTGAATGTTAGCTCGTATATCTCCCGAATCTTATCCCAATCAGCTTTGGAATAATGGGCATAGTCGTTATGGACATTTTCAATACTCTGCTCCAAAAAGGCTGCATTTTCAAAGTCTGCATTAAAATGTACTTTGTTCTCTAGGTCTTTAGATACAATGCGCTTATCTTCACGTTCTAGCATTTCCATGAGGAGTGAGCTGTCATCTACTAAATTCTTGGTGATGTGATTCTTACCAAGGAAACTTGTTAGGTCGCGATCTGGATAGAGCATGAAGCTCTTTTGGTCTTCGCGGAACATATCACTTGCGAATAGCTTGTCGAGTAAGTCAACAGATTGAGTAGCATCAAGAATACCTGCGCTGAGAATAGCAACTTGGCCCTCAAGCATTGGGTACAGTAACTCAATATGTGCTTCATCATTCTTAAGGTCTAGAATGTTGTAGGCGTTATAAAGCCCATCTTCACGTTTATTATTATGGATGGTGTGGTCAAGCAATGTTTTTGCAACGCGCAGTAGATCTTCTATTCGCGTCATATCAACTACCGCTTTACCGGAAAAGCCGTTCGAATAAACCTCTGAGCGGTATTCTTCTGCCACCTGGACAAGTTTGGTCAAAAGCGCTTTACGTGACTTCGGTGTTACCTTCTCTACCCTGAGCGAGGAAGCGGCTTCTGATAGTACCGTACTCGTTTTCATTAGCCAGGTAGCCACTTCGTTGGACATAGTAACGTCTATTGGCGCACGACAAAGTAGTTTTTGCATGAATGACACATAACGACGTATGTAGTACAGCGTAACCATCGACAGACCATTACCCACAATCGCATTGTTTGCATCATTCCACTCTGGACGTTGAGTATTGAGCCAAATACCACCGTCAATCACAAAGTTACTGAGTTTAGATAATAGCGGTACTAATAGTTTCTCAAGTAAGTTAACTTGATAGACTTGTCCATTATCGCCGATAACCAATCGGCCATCACTTCCAATCGCTTTTGTCAGCTCTTCCGTCGCTACTTGTTTTTGCTCATTAAATGAAACCGTGTCTTTAGGGTTTCTAAACAGTTTATCCGCACCTCCAATTTCATAAGGGACATTGGCGTAGCTGTAAGCTTCCTCGGTCAACCACTCAATAAGGTCATGGCTCTGGTATTTATCTGCCAACTCAAGGAACTTAAGTAAATAGATGATCTGATGGTCGCCCCAATAACCAATGTTACTCCACGGGTCATCCAGATCGAGTAACTCCCAGTCAACACCGTCTTTCGTAATACGGTATGGGTTGTAACCATCAATTGTTGAAGCATTAACAAACTTAGAGACAAAAGAGCCAATGTAGTTAGGATAGCTTAACGCCATAGCTTCCCAGTTTTGGAAAATATCGCGCCAGTTTCCTTGATATGAAAGTAGTCGATTACCCTCATCATCACGTACCTTGATTTCAAAGTGGTTCCATGGACGACTTGGGTCACCGTGACGACGACCGAACGTAAGGGGCAGGTATTCGTATGCCATTCGAAGCAATTGCAGGTCACCCGTTTCCTTAGCAATAGCGACAAGTTTAGGGTGCGACAAGTTCTCTGGTAACGTACTTAGCAATACAGCGTGCTTATCTGCAACATTTTTATTAGTACGCTTAAATGTCGTAACGACATCCTCAACATCCAGTTTGTATCCAGAGACAAATACACCTCCACGCATGTTATTGAACAGCACGTTCGCGTAATGGTGTACGCTCGTTTCTTCCGATGATGTCAACTGCCAAGCGTCTGCGCCTGCCATTAACGACTTGAGTTCATTGTGATTAACCTGAATATCTTGTTTGATGAATTGAGTCATTCCATCATCAAGTACTAGCTGATTCTTAAGATTAACCACATCTGAATGCGACTGGTCTATATCAGCTACAATCATCCAAGATTTAGAAGCTTTCGCGTCAAGCTTTAAGGAATGTGAAACTAAATAAGCACCTCGCTCCCCGCGCGTTAAGGGTTCCAAAGCTAAAGGTTGTCCCTTCCTAAATCGAACAAGATCTTTAGAGCTTAGTGAAACTTGCTCATTGCCAGCAGAGACACTAAATACCGTTGTTGCTCGCAACGACTCCGCTGGCTCCGCTCGGTCACTGAGTTTGGCGTACATGCTAAATGTAGCCATCGGCAAATCAGAAACGCGTTCACTCCATTTATAAGCATCGACGAGAGCACTACGAGTTTGCAAGGCTTGAAGAGGAGCCCCCGAAGGCAAGAGGTTTTGAATACCATCAATGATATCTACCGAAACCGATACCTGAGTTAAGTTGATAAGTTCTGTTTCACGAACAAATCCAAAACGGTCTGAAGTCGCCCAACTGTATTGATAGGCAAGCCCAAGGGTGTGGTTAACTTCTTCAAATAGGATTTTATCGCCGACAGAGTTCTTATAAAGATTTCTCTGAACCTCATACAACCCGTTGTGATGTTCATTGAACGGTTCCCACATAGCGATATTGCCATCACTTGTCGTCACTCTGATGATCGCTTTTGAGCCCGTGTTATCAGCATTCTCATGAATATGATCAACCGAACGATATGGGAATAACGCATTCTCAGGGCGAACCCGACCCGCTGAGAGACTGCCTGTCGACGAGATGAATAACCAATGGTTGCTGGCGGACACCACACTAATAAAGAATGGAGCCATCTGGTCAACATTTGAAATTTGATAGAAACGCTCCCCTTTTAGGTTGAGGAACTTTCCCTCTACCTCAGACGCGTGATTCATTGTTAATTGTTCCATAATATCGTCACTTCTTCTTTGTAAGCGCTTTCTTTGTGCGCTGAATTTAAATGCTTTGAATTACATGTTGTGGCAGCGCACAAAATGCTGCTCTGATATTTGCGTAGTTTGCGGCATCTCTTTAGCACATACCTCTGTGGCATTTGGGCAGCGAGTTGCAAATGGGCACCCAACGCTTGACGGCTTCCATAACGGGATCTCACCCTTTTTAACCGCTAGATCACGACGTCCCGCTTTACCAACTTCAGGTACAGCCGAAAGCAATAGCTTCGAGTATGGATGCTGCGGGTTTTGAGTCACGCTATCGCTCTCACCCCATTCCACCATATGACCAACGTACATAACTGCAGTCTTCTCTGCGAAGTAGCGAGCTGTCGCGATGTCATGAGTGATATACATAAATGAGATACCGTGCTTATCTTTCAAATCCGCCATCAAGTTCAAAATACCGAGGCGAACCGAAACGTCTAGCATTGATATAGGCTCATCAGCCAAAATGACTTCTGGGTCCACCGCAATGGCTCGCGCAATAGCAACACGTTGTCTTTGCCCACCACTTAGCTCATGTGGGTACTTTTCTGCGGTCTCTTTGACAGGGGTTAATCCAACCATCTCCAACAAATCGTAAACCAACTGAGGGGTCGCTCTCTTATCAGCACGATTATGAATCATCAGAGGACGCGCAATATGATGATAGATTGTATGAACTGGGTTTAACGAGCCGAACGGGTCCTGAAAAATCATTTGGACCTGACGTGCATATTCCAACTGGCCATTGGCTTCAATGTACTCATTGATCGGCACACCTTTGAAATGAATATCCCCTGCTGTCTTGTCATAGATTTGCGTTAAGATTCTAGCACCTGTACTTTTGCCAGAGCCTGACTCCCCCACGATAGCGAGCGCTTCACCTTTGCGCAGGTCAAAAGAGACATCATTTACCGCACGCATCAAATTGGACTTTACCGATTGCCCTAGCGGGAAATCTTTGACGAGATTTTTTACCGATAGAATTACGTCGTTAGTTTGCATCTCTGATTCCTTACACTAAATGACAAGAAACTTGACGACCAGTCGCCAGAGTAGATAGAACAGGGTCAACCACACGACACTTATCAAAGCATTCTGAGCAACGTGCTTGGAAGTTACATCCCGTAGGGATATCCAAGAGATTGACCGGGTTACCAGGAATACCAAATAGACGTTCTTTAGGACCATGAATAGTCGGAAACGACGCTACCAGGCCTTTAGTGTAGGGATGTTCAGGGGTACCAAAGACTTGTTGGGCCTCACCCAATTCAATTAAGTTACCGGCGTACATCACACCAATTCGGTCAGCAATTTCTCCCATCAAGCTCAAGTCATGACTGATAAATAAGATTGAGAAACCAAACTTAGTTTTAAGGTCATATAGCTCATTTAAGATCTCTCGCTCTACTACCACATCAAGCGCCGTCGTTGGCTCATCCATAATGATGAGCTTTGGCTCGAGTGCCAGTGCCACTGCGATAACAACGCGCTGACGCATACCACCACTCAGTTGGTGAGGGAAACTTCCCATACGATCACCGTGAATACCTACAATAGAAAGTAGCTCTACTGCTTTTTCATGTGCCTGCTTATAAGAGATTTTTTTGTGGGCAAGAATCACATCAGTTAGCTGCTCACCAATGGTGATCACCGGATTCAGTGAGTTCATCGCGCTCTGGAATACCACTGACACATCATTCCAACGGAATTCACGCAGTTTGCGGTCATTCATTTTAAGGACATCTTCACCCTTATAAAGGATCTCTCCTTCAGAGATAAGCGCAGGAGCCTTGTGTAAACGAGAGATAGCAAAGGCTAGCGTGCTCTTACCACAACCTGATTCACCTGCAATACCCAGCGTCTCGCCTTCATTAATAGTTAAGCTCACGTTATTCACTGCGCGTGCTACGCCATTCGGTGATACGTAGTCTACGCAAAGGTTATTAATTTCAAGTAATGCGCTCATCGTAGACCTCTTTTCTTATCCGCTTCTTTCTTCAGTTTGTGCCATAGTTTAATGTGTGGACCAGTGCGAAGTTTCGGGTTACTCACTTGGTCAATCGACATATTAATCAGCGCCAACGCACCACCAGTAATCGCTAATGCCATTGCAGGGACTAACATCTCCCACCAAGCACCGGTATACAGTGACGATGAGGTTTGAGCCCAATACAACATAGAGCCCCAACTTACTTCCGTCGCATCACCAAGACCAAGAATACCCAGACCTGCTTCCGCTCCCATCGCGTAGATAACCGTTCCTAAGAAACCACCAAACACGATTGAGATAAGGTTCGGAAGGATCTCAACAAGGATGATGCGAACTTTCGACTCCCCCATTACCTCTGCTGAAATAATGAATTCCTTGCTACGAATTGCCATGGTTTGTGCACGTATTACCCTTGCACCCCAAGGCCAGGAGGTAATCCCGAGCAAGACTGTAATAACGAGGGACCCCACCTGCCCTAAGAATGCTGCGAGAACAATAAGTAACGGTAACTGTGGGAAGACCAAGAACACATTGGTTAAGAAGTTTAAACGTTCGTCGATTTTGCCACCGAAGTAACCAGAAGAAACCCCCACCAACACAGCAATGCTCATAGCAATAACGCCTGCTGTCAAAGCTACAGTCAATGACTTTCTTGCTCCATATAGCACTTGGCTATAAACGTCACGACCACTGCGAGTCGACCCAAGAACATGCTCTGCATTTGGTGCAACGTGAGGTCTAGCAACTCGACGTTCTGGATCATGAGTAGCCAGCGCTGGTGCGAAAATTGCGCCGGCTAAAACGATAGAGAGAAGGAAACCACCAATAATTGCTGGCGGATTACCATAGAAGAAAGCATAGATTTTTCCGAACTTAGATTTAATATTTTTCCACGAGAAAGCTGACTCTCTAACAGCTAACTTTGACTCATGGTCATACTTATGCGCGTCAATTAACTTTTCCATAATACAGCCTAGTTGGAGATACGTGGGTCAAGCCAAACATAGAGAAGATCGGCAATGAAGTTCGCAGTCAAAACTGCGGTCACTAAGATAAGCAAGATGGCTTGAATCAGCGGGTAATCGCGCGCAACAATGCCTTTGAGCAGAATGTTGCCTAGTCCCTGATAGTTGAACACTACTTCGGTCATGATCGAACCGGCAAATGAGAAACCAATCGCCATCGCAATCGCTGTCGCTACAGGAAGAATTGCGTTGCGACCTGCATAGCGATACATCACTCGGAAACTACTAAGGCCCTTGGCTTCTGCCATGGTCACATAGTCTTCACCTAACACGTTGATCATGGCGTTGCGCATGTTGAATACCCAAGTTGAGATGCCAACAATCACCATAGAACCTACTGGCAGTACCGCGTGCTTTGCGACACTTGCAATAAATTCCCAAGTCCAGCCTGGCTCTAGCGAAGGGTCGTAAGTGTATGCCAATGGCAACAGTTCCATCTTTAAGCCAAAGAAGTAAAACAACAACAATGCCGTCACGATGTATGGGAAGTTACTAATGAATGCCAATACTGGTGGCACAACTTGACCGAAGAAGCCTTCACGACGGTAAGAAGCATAAGTACCAATGCTGACCCCGATGATTAAAGCCACAATCAATGAGCCAAGTGCGAGAAACATTGTCCAAGGCAGAGCCATCGAAATCACTTCAGACACATTAACTGGAAACATCAATACCGATGGACCTAGATCTAAGGTAAATACGCTCTTCATATAGTGGAGATATTGAACAAACACATTACCATCGACGAAACCGTACATTTCTCGTACAGCGTCCATTTGTGCCGGGTCCATACGACCTTGTGCCGCAGCAAATAACGCGTCTACAGGATCACCAGGCATCAAACGTGGCAACATGAAGTTGAAAGAGATTGCGATAAGAAACGCAGTAAAATAAAAGCCAAAACGGCGAGCTAAAAACGACATAGCAGTACCCTTTAATACGGGGCCTTGTAGAAGGCCCCAAAAGTGTTATGGATTACTTAAGGTGCAAGTTATTTAAGATGATGACTCGCTTACCACCGTCGTAAAATACAGGTTGAATGTATGGATTCTCTTCACTTGGCCAACCAACGATTTTCTTAGTGTTGTATTGGAACCATGTTGCGTTGGAGAACAGAGGAATGAATGGTAGGTTTTGAGCCGTAAACTCCTGAAGCTCAGAGATAATCTCTTGTTGCTTAACTTTATCACCCGTCTTACCGAAGCTATCAATTAACGCATCGATTTCAGGCGTATTTACACCATGGCCCGCATGCCAAATTTTACCTACGTAAGCCGATGAGAAGTAGGCTTGGTACGCTAGAATCGGGTTAGTTGAAACCATTGACCAGTTGATGGACATTTTATAATTGCTGTCTTTCAGGTTCTTATCGTAAACCGCCCAGTCAACCGTTTTAACATTGGCTTTCACGCCAACTTCATCGAAAAATTCAGTCGCCATTTGAACGACTTGAATCCAGTCAGTCCAACCATTAACCACCTCTATATTGAACTCAAATTTCTCACCATTCGGTAGGTCGCGATAACCGTCACCATTAACATCTTTTAGCCCTGCTTCATCCAGTAGCTTTTTAGCCTGTTCCGGGTCATAAGTAGTTAAATTTCGATACTTATCAGTCACCTTTTGGTCGATACTTGTCTTGTAAAGCTCACCGATCCCCCCCGGGTTATAGTTCACTGTTGGGTAGCCATAGGCAGCAATATCAACAATCATTTCACGGTCTAGGGACATAGACAGTGCCTGACGAACACGAATATCATCAAACGGAGCTTCTTTGGTGTTCACATATAAGTGAATTGCATCGTTCGCTGGATACCAGAAATGGTGGTTTTCAGGGTTTTGTTTAACAAACGTACTTTCGATATCTGCAATAAAGTTTGAACCCCAATCGATTTCGCCCTTAATCAGTGCAGGCTGAATCTGAGAGTTATCGTTGTACGAGCGCATTGTCATACAATCAAGGTAAGGGCGATTCTCTAAGTAGTAATTTGGGTTACGGCACAGCTCCATTTGCTGAGGTTTCAGATACTTAACCTCTGTCATTGGACCACTTCCAATAGGATTAGGGTTAGTAAATGTCGTTAGGTCCGCAGCTTTGCTCCAAACCTTTTTCGGAACAATATGGTAATCAGCTAAGTTCCAAAGGAACGTTGAATCTGCTTCTTTGAGGTTTAATTTGAGAGTGGTGCTATCAACGACGGTTACACCTTGTAGATTGCCACCCGACCAGATACCTTTTAAGTCGAATGCTGGTGCTTTCTTAGTCATCTCGAAACTAAATGCTACATCCTCAGCTGTCAAAGGACTTCCATCAGACCATTTCAGGCCTTCACGCAGTTTAATAGTGATAGTTTTTAGATCATCCGAATAGTCTGCCGACTCAGCCAATCGCCAGTGTGTCTCACCAGTCATGTTATTGAACACCATTAATGGTTCAAACATAGTACCGTTGTATAGGTCTTTCACCGTGTATGGGTTGAAGTTGTCAACAAATCCAGTGTTGATGATTGGAACCGTCAGTGTACCACCCTGCTTAATCTCTTCCGCTTGCGCTGTTACTCCGCTTCCCGCAAACAACGCACCACAAATCACTGAGGCGATAAATGTCTTCTTTTGCATCACTTTGTCCTTTAGTTTTAGTGTGTGTATAGCGATTTCCATCCAAGTGAAACTGAGTATTCAGTTCGGGGGCAACACATCGTGAAAGCGCTTTCTTAGTGATGCTATGTAATATTCCTGACATTGACAAAATAAAGCTTAAAAAAGAAAGAGTTGATCACAAACAACTTTCAATAATAATTACAATAACTTATAAAAAACACCTTCAAAAAAAACGTTAAGTCATCAGATTTTAATTCATATTTTTCAACAACTTATGAAAATTCAAATGCAATAAAACAGTAAGTAAGAGAAATGTGATCTCGCATACCTTATGAAAGCGCTTTAGGATAATAATCAACCAGAAATGATGTTATTTCCAAATACTAAAACGCTTAAAACTAGAGAGATTCATTTATTTACATTAAATAACAATATGTTAGTTAATTTTATTTGGCAATTTCTCGTTATGTGATCCATCAACTTTCAACAAATATCGAAACTGATACCATTTAACAAAAAGAAACCGCTTACTTTATTATGAAATCTATACATTTTTGGAACGGAAACAAATCAGCTTATCGACAGCAATATGAGCTCGATATGCTAAAGCTATTAATCAACGTAACTGAAGACAATTACGGCACCGTCAACATAATGGAAGACACCATAGACTATCCAGATGCTCGCGACGAAGGCGCTGTACTGGAGAACGGTAGTCATCTTTTGGTTACAGTAAAAGGTAATGCCAAGTTCTCGGGAAAACAGTTCATAGAGTTACCTTTTTCAATAACCAAACAATTATTAGGTCAAAGAATCCTATTTGCCAAAACCACAAACCTCGATAAATTCGCCTGCAACAATCAGATTATAAATATGACAGTAGGCGTTCCTGAGACATGGGTTGATGCTGAACTGTTTAGGCAAAATGGTTACCAAGTCGCTGAACGTGGCAATTTTGACGATATATTTCATAGACTAGCTAACGATGAGTTTGATTTCATCGGATTTGGAGCTAATGAAGCAGAGGAGATATTCCAAAACCGGGTCGCTAATCACTACCCAATCCAAATGGTTGATGACGTCATGTTGCAGTATCCATTTCCACTTGTTTTCTACATCAACGCCGACTTTCCCGAATTAGCAGAAAGGCTGCAACAAGGCTTAGATATCATATTGGACAACGGCAAATTCGAATCACTATACCAACACTACTTTCAACAAACTGAGCAAACTTTAGCGCTAAAAAAACGTCGTTGCCTGTTTCTGCACAACCCATTTTTATAACTTCGCTAGTTTAGACTCAAAACCATTATGAACTGGAAGCCAAATATGCCACTCACAAAATTCGAAAACGCAAGACAAGCGCTTGCACCTGTTAGTCGCCAAGCGGCGGCAGAAGGCATTGTTCTTTTAAGAAACATTGACAATGTTTTGCCTCTCCATAAGGAATGCAAAATCTCCCTTTTTGGTCGATGCCACGTTGATACATATCGAAGTGGTACTGGCTCCGGCGGCGCCGTTAATGTCCCCTATTCTATTAGCGCACTTGAAGGGTTAAGAGGCCATTCATCAATAAACATAAATGAAGAGCTCGTTCAGGTATACCACGAGTGGTTAGCTGAGCACCCGTTTGACGATGGCGGCGGCGGTTGGGCTGCCGAGCCATGGTTCCAAGAAGAAATGCCACTAACCACATTGGTTGTCACAACAGCGAAGCAGTGTTCTGATAAAGCTCTAGTCTTTATCGGTCGTACAGCAGGAGAAGACCAAGATAATGCAGTTCAACCAGGCAGCTACCTTTTAACCGACACTGAATACGACATGCTACAAAAGGTCTGCGCTCAATTCGATGATGTAATTGTTATTCTCAACGTCAGTAATATTATTGATATGTCTTGGGCAGATACGATTACTAACAAACAATCTATCAAGGGTATTCTCTACAGCTGGGCCGCTGGTATGGAAGGTGGTCACGCGCTTGCTGATGTGCTGTCTGGCGATACCTCGCCTAGCGGAAAGCTTACAGACACTATTGCTTATCAAATCGAGGATTACCCTACCTCTGCTAACTTTGGCAATCGAGATCGTAACTTTTATCAAGAGGATATCTACGTTGGCTACCGTTACTTTTCAACCTTCAAACCACACGCAGTGCAATACGCGTTCGGTGAGGGACTAAGTTATACGCAATTTGAACGTGATCTTGCTTCTCTTACTCAACATGGCGAAGGCAAAAATAAAGCTCTGCACTTCCACATTAAAGTAACGAATACCGGACATGTGTATAGCGGCAAAGAAGTCGTACAGCTCTACGTAGAAGCGCCACAAGGCAAACTTGGCAAACCTACGCGTGCTTTGGTTGGATTTAATAAGACCAGAACCCTAGCTCCCGGTGAATCTGAGTTAATTCGAGTCACTGTACCCTACGCACTCCTCGCCTCATATGACGATTCTGGAGTTACTGGCTACAAGTCTTGTTATGTTTTAGAACAAGGTCGTTACCAATTCTATCTAGGTGACAGTGTTCAAGCCGCAACACCAATAGAAGCAACACTCGACTTAGATAATCTTCTGATACAAGAACAGTTAACTGAAGCGGCAGCGCCTATCACGAGTTTCGAGCGTATTAGGCCTGACCAGCAGATTGCTCAAGGCATCTATTCACTAACAAAAGAAAATACAGCAGTTCGCACAGTCGATATGCAAGAGCGCATTTTGTCCCGTTTACCTGAAAGCATTGAGCTTACTGGGGAGCAAAACATAAAACTCTCTGATGTTAAGTCCGGTCAGGCCACACTAGTTAACTTTATTGCTCAACTCACTCCTCAGCAACTTGCGACTATCGTTCGCGGTGAAGGTATGTGTAGTCCTAAAGTCACACCTGGTACCGCTGCAGCATTTGGCGGCGTGAGTAATGACCTGTTTGAGCTGGGCATTCCTGTTGCAGCTGCTGCAGATGGTCCTTCAGGTATCAGAATGGATAGTGGACATAAAGCGACGCAGGTTCCTATTGGTACCTTACTTGGTTGTACGTGGAATACTGAGCTTAACGAGCACCTCTTCTATCTAGTCGGTCAAGAGTTGCAAAGCCATCAAATTGACACGCTACTGGGCCCTGGTATTAACATTCATCGCCACCCATTAAATGGTCGCAACTTCGAGTACTTCTCAGAGGACCCTATGCT
This sequence comes from Vibrio barjaei, assembly GCF_001639065.2. GTDB lineage: Bacteria > Pseudomonadota > Gammaproteobacteria > Enterobacterales > Vibrionaceae > Vibrio > Vibrio barjaei. The sequence goes on along the minus strand of NZ_LQXO02000023.1, from coordinate 18,569 downwards.
GACTGGAGCAATGGCTGCAGCACAGGTCTGCGGTCTGAAGAGCGCTGGAGTATCAGGTACAATCAAACACTACGCTGCCAATGATCAAGAAACCGCTCGATTTGATGTCGATAGCATCATGTCAGAACGCGCACTACGAGAAGTCCACATTAAGCCTTTCGAGATGGCTGTTAAACTCGGTGGTGCAACAACCATTATGACCTCATATAATCCAATCAATGGTCATTGGGGCGCATCAAATTACGACCTAAATACCACGATTCTACGCGGTGAATGGGGCTTTGAGGGGATTGTAATGTCTGATTGGTGGGCCAAAATGAATAGCCCTATCGAAGCTGGGAAAGAAGACAAGTCTTTTACATCATTTATGATTCGCGCTCAAAATGACCTTTATATGGTGGTTGAAAATGACGGTGCTGAACGTAATGCAATGAACGACGACACCTTAGACGCTCTAGAAAATCACACACTTACATTAGGCGAACTGCAACGTTCCGCAATGAACATTTGCCGTTTTGTAATGAATGCTCCAGTGATGTCTCGCCGTTTAGTACCCTATGAGCCAATAAGATCATTTGATTCGGCTGAACATACTGAAAGTGAACCTGTTGTTTCCATCAATGACAGCATCTCTCTCAATTGCACTTCAAACACAGCGATAAGCTTAGAGGTGAAGGAGGACGGAATTTATCAAATATCTGCCACTGCAAGTTATGATAGAAACTCACTAGCGCAGTCTTCTTGTAGTTTGAGTATCAATGGTGAATTCAGTATGTCACTTCCTCTGAATGGCACGGATGGTAACATCCAGACCATCGAAGGACTCCAAGTGCGCTTACACAAAGGTCATTACCAAATCCAAATTGAATTTGTGAAACCAGGACTTAAGCTACATCAATTAGCGTTTACTCAATCTAATTAAAAAACTAAGGCTAGCCATACATCCGTTAAAGCTTTGTATGGCTAGCATCTTGCTCAGCTTATTTTGCCAATTGTAACCTTTGATTCGTTAGCCAAGCGCGAATATGGTCATAAACCAAATTAAAGGTAAAGGCATACAGAGTGACAAACAACGTCACACCAAGATCCATTATAAATGCAGCCCACAAAGAGACATTCAGTAAGTATGCCATGACTGGCACCGTCACTATCAATAGCCCAGCCTCAAATAAAATTACATGTGCAATTCGCATTCGAAAGGAACGTTCGATTCGCTCACCCTTAACGAAACAATCGAAGACTAAATTAAAAAGGTAATTCCAACACATCGCCATGGTAGCAATAACTATCATAGTTCCTGATAATGCAGCAACATCATGGTTGGTAAACAACGCTAATCCGATAACTGAAAACGTCACTGCCAACGCTTCAAAAAGCACTGAGTGAAAGACACGCTCTACTATTCCCATTATAAATTCCTCACTATTTTTTGTTTGGGGACATCGTATGCGGTGATTATCGGTATTCTCAGCAATATAGAAAGTTAACAACCATCACACATCGTGATAGCCTAAATTGGCATTTCGACTTTTTGGGGTATCACAATGTACAGTTTTGAGCAGCTTAAAGTGTTTGTATCGGTTTGCGAGCACGGTTCATTTTCCGCCGCAGCCCGTAAGCTTAAAAGAGCCCAATCAGGGGTAAGCCAAGCCATTTCTAATTTGGAGATCGCCATTGATCAAACCTTATTTAGTCGAGAAAAAAACACACCCGAGCTCACCGAAAATGGCAAAGCACTTCTTCCTATTGCTCGCTCTATATTGCATCAGCAAAAATACTTCGACCAAAAGATCGAAGCTCTTTCCAATGACTCAGAACACGAACTGACCATCGCTGTCGACGATAGCTTGATGAGTCAGGAGTTTATTAAACTATTGTCCCCATTGGCGGCTCAGTTCCCTATTACTAACTTCGAGCTTATCTGCGCCTCAACGTTTGATATCGAAGAACTCATTCGGCAAGACAAAGCACAGATAGGTATTGTTTATGCCGACGGTGAGTTAAAAGTAGACATGGATATTTTCATCCTCGGTCAAGCTCGTTTCTTAACCGTTGTCGCTCCAAACCACGAACTCACACGATTGCCAGTGGTCAAGGACTCCGACTTAAAGCACTTTCGGCAATGTGTCCACCGAAGTGTTGAAAAACAGGAGCTATGGTTTACCTACGGTATTAGCTCTAATATTTGGTACGCAAACGACCACAAAACGCTCGTTGATATGGTCTCAGAAGGATTGGGATGGTCTAACTTACCTGAAATGTTAGTTAAGAAGCCTATGGCTGAAGGGAAAATGGTTGCGCTACCTGTAGCTCATGAAAAAAGTGGCTGGGTGACGACGGTTGGTTGTCTTGTGTCACGCAGTCGTACTAATGGCCCGGTACTAAACGCTCTTATTGAACTATTACAACAACATCAATTTGCTGATAATCAATGGCAGTAACACTGAAAACAGGGCCAAAGATGGTTTGTCATCTTTGGCCAAATCACCGGTTAATAAATATCAGATTTCTAATAAGCCACACCAATTCGCTGGTTTGGGTGTTGATTAGACTCTAACTCATCAATCATAGCCTTAGCGTAGTCGCTTACTGAAATTCGGCTGTTGCCTTGTTCATCAAGCAATAGTTGTTCACCACCAGTACGGTATTTTGATAGCGTTTCTCCCGGGAAAATCTCCGCAGCTGGTGATACAAATGTCCAATTCACGCCGTTGGCAGTTTGCTTGAACACATCAAGCGCTTCCCCCTGTGCGATGGCTTCAGCTTTATATTCTTCAGGGAACTCTGGAGTTGAAATCAAAGTCACCCCCGGTGCAACTTCCAGAGAGCCAGCACCACCTACCCACAGCAAACGCCCTACGTTCGCTTCCGAGAGCGACGTGAGTAGCGTTTTAGCTGCCTGTTTCACAATATCGTGATTACCTTTCGCACGTCCGCCGATGGAAGCAATCACGGCATCGACACCGGATAATGAGTCGACCATCTCGCCGATAGGCGCTGTGAGGTCAAACGCTCTAGCTTCAATATCTAGATCTTCAACTCGATTCACTTCTCTAACCAGTGCCACAACTTCATGACCACGCTGTTTAGCTTCGTTTAAAATATGGCTACCAATCCAACCTGTTGCACCTACCACTGCTACTTTCATAATTATCTCTCCGTTTTGTTTGGTGTTTTCTTGATGACGTTGACAGTCTAATAGAACCTTTTTTCGAGATAAATTCACGAAATGGATGCAGTTTGTATCTAATTGAGTTACTAATAAGCTTCATATCTAACAGGAGCCGATGATGGATAGACTTACAGCGATGCGCAGTTTTGTCGAGGTAGCTCACTGTGCCAGTTTCACTAAGGCCTCCGAACGCCTTGGTTTAAGTCGCTTACAAGTTTCTCGGCACGTTAACGAAGTAGAACAGTGGTTGGAGCAACGGTTGCTTCACCGAACCACACGCAAAGTCAGTCTAACGACAGCTGGTGAACAAGCACTGGCGCGATGTGAAAGCATTTTGCACGAAACGTCACAGTTAGAACTGTCATCTCAGCCACAAACCCCTTATCTCTCCGGTACGGTTCGTGTTGCGGCGCCTATTGGCTTAACACAAAACATCTTACTGGATGCTGTTGAGCAGTTCACAGAACAGCACCCCAACGTTGTTATTCAGCTTTTTGCCTCGGACAGTTTTGCTGAATTAGTTGACGAGCGTATCGACATCGCACTTCGTTATACCAACAAACCAGCAGACAACCTTATTGCTCGTAAACTCATGTCTATCGACTCACTGATATGTGCCTCAAAAAACTACATCGAAAAACATGGCGAGCCAACGCGGTTTGATGATCTTAGCAATCACAACTGCTTTCTCCATTTGGAGCGTACTTCTTGGGAGGGAGTCAAAGGTGGTGAGACAGTATCAGTTAACGTTAGTGGAACCATAAAGGCAAATGATCTAGGCGTATTAGTGAAAGCGGCACAAAGAGATAAAGGAATCGTCTTACTGCCTTGTGACTTGGCAAATCCGCTAATCGAATCGGGATCACTTACCCCAATTCTAAAAGACTACGCTATTCCAACCAGTACACTTTGGGCAGTATATCTCTCAAGAAGTTACCAATTACCTATCGTTCGACAGTTTATAGATTTTCTTGCCGATTTTTGGAGTAATGATATTAAAGCGGATACCTCTCGCTAGTGCTTTTCAAACAAAAAAGGCTCCTTAATTAGGAGCCTTTGATTAAACAATTTGAACGTCACTTGTTAGTCATTATGCCAACGGATATTAGCGAGTACTGTTTTGAACTCTCCTTCACTAAATAGCATGAACGGCGTATCCAAAAATGCGAGATCCACATCTTGAGCAACAAAAAGTGAGACCGGAATATCAATAGTCACAAACTCGTCAATGGATTGCAGCTTATCGGCAATATCAATTTTTGCCACGTCATCTGGAAGCTTATTCTCCGTCCACTTTTGCAGAGACAAATAAACTGGCTGCTTAGGTGCTTTAGAAACCTTAACCTCAAAACTCAGCATTCCCTTGGCAGAGTTATAACCAGATAAGTTCTCGATACCACCATCACCAGTTTGGATGTACGCAGCTGCAAACCCACCTTTGAACGTCAACTCTACCGCATCTTGCTGCTGCTGATAGTTATACGGTTTGGTATCTATCGTGCTCAAAGACATAGGATTGTTGCGCGATACATCGCTACCGATCCAATGAACAAAATCAGCGACTTTCAGTTGGAAATCACCAATTGTCGATTTAATACCGTATATCTCTGTAGCGCTATCGGCGACACCTTCGCCCTGAGTACCAGCCTCATCCAGCTCGATCTGGTCAAGGTCGGCCTGCTGAAGCGTATCTGAATAGTTGAGTCCGTACCCGTATTCAAATAATGGAGCGTGCTCACCCAATGGAGATTGCTCCAACTCAGGCACCTGATAATCTGGAATATGTGGCGGAATACGGCTAACCGTTGCACTTCGTTTTTTATTTGGCCAACTGTATGACAGCTTACCTTGGAAGTCGTAACGAGCGTTACCTTGAGCGTCAGCAATCAACACATCGGTGATGCCCTCACCTTCACTTCCCGGAAGCCAAGCAGCGACAAAGGCATCCGACTTAGCGATCTCTTCATTCAAGTACAAAGGACGACCGCTGTAGAATACTGTAATCACTTTAGCACCCAGTTTGTGTAACTTGTGGATTTTCTCGACATCAGCCTTGTAGCTGCGTTTAAGCTTGCCAAACTCTAGTGTTTGCCAGGCCTTGATATCACCCATCATTTCTGCGTAAGGATCTTCACCGATAACAACAATGGCAACATCGCCTGCTTGAATAGTCGACTCTAGTTGTGGATCATAAGTGACATTGTCACAACTCAGTTCATTGACAAGAGCCATTTTAAACGTCGTTGCTCCTGGGAAATCATCAAGTGTATTCTCATCCCCCTGCCACGTTAAGTTCCAACCACCAGACTGCTTCTGTAGGTCGTCAGCAGCACTGCCCGTAAGCAATACTTTTTGATTTGGATTCAGAGGTAATAGCTGGTCTTTGTTTTTTAATAACACCAAAGATTTGCGTACCGCTTCTCGTGCCACTTCTCGATGCTCTGGCGCACCCAATAAAGATTGCTTGCCTGCTAGCGCTCTCTTTTTCGGTGACGGCTTATCCCATAAACCAGCACGCATTTTGACGCGGAGAATACGAGTAACCGCATCGTCGATACGCTCCATTGGGATTACACCTGACTTAATGTCTTCTAGCGCTTTGTGGTACACCGCTATCCAGTGCTCATGCACCGGAACCATTAACACATCGTTGCCTGCATTAATCGCATACGTTGCATCGCCGTCGGTACACTTGCTGACTTCTGCATGCCCGTGCCAATCCGTGACAATAAGACCATCGAAGCCCATTTTGCCTTTGAGCACATCATTTAGAAGATATTTACTACCATGAATCTTATAGTTATATCGCTCACCTACTTCGGGATTGTGGTCATAATTCGCTTCATTTTCCCATGTATTGAATGAAGACATGACTACTTGAGCACCGGCCTCTAGACCGCTAAAATAGCCCATTGCATGGATATTTCTGAGTAGATCTTCTGAGTAGCCATTTTTACCTCTGTCTACCCCAGTGAGCGTACCGCCATCTCCAACCCAGTGTTTCACGTTAGAAACCACATGATGCTCACCTTTCAGATCATCCGCCGTCCCTTGAAGGCCCGTGACCATTTTAGCAGCATAAGCGAAGGTGATTTCAGGATCTTCAGAGTAACCCTCGTAAACACGTCCCCAACGTAAATCACGTGGCGTTGCTACTGTTGGAGCAAAGGTCCAGTCTAATCCTGTTGCTGCAACTTCAACCGCCGTAATTTTGCCAATTCGTTGAATCAACTCAGGGTCGCGTGCTGCGCCTAAACCAATGTTGTGCGGGAAGACTGTCGCGCTAAATACATTGTTATGACCATGTACCGCATCAGTCGCCCACATAAATGGAATACGGAATGGTCTGTCTGCATAGGCTTCTTCAATGGCATGCCAGAACTCATCCGCTTTGTCGCTCCAATCTTGAGCGCTAGAGTGCTTATTCTCGTTTGGCCATGCTCCGCCGCCATTCAATATTGAGCCTAATTTGTATTGCTTAGCCTCTTCTGGGCTTACACCGCGAAGATCCGGCTGAATCATCTGACCCAGTTTTTCTTCGGTAGTCATCTGAGCCACAATGCTTGCGACTTCGTTTTCTATCCCAGCGTCCTTAGCGATTGCAGATTTAATTTGTGGCCATTCTTTAAAATAAGGTGTTTGATAAGACATCTTGAATTCCTAAATACAAAACTATGTGAATAAATGACAACGAGTAAAGTGATTAGCTGAAATTTCTACCGGTTCAGGCAAATACTGCGAACATTCCGCTTTCGCCTGAGGGCACCGCCCTGCGTATGGGCAACCTTTCTTTTCTGGTGACCACATTGGTGTTTCCATCGAGCGGTGCGTTGGTAGTTTCTCGTGAATGCTGCGGCTCGGATCCGGCACTGCCGCAAGCAATAGCTGGGTATACGGGTGTTGTGGGTTTTGCGTGATTTGCTCTGTGTCTCCCCACTCGACCATATGACCGCAGTACAACACTATGGTGTCTTCTGCAAAATAGCGTGCCGTAGCAATATCATGGGTGATATACATAAATGACTTGCCCATCTCATGCTTCATGCGATTCATTAAGTTAAGCACACCAATTCGAATCGAGACATCCAACATTGACGTTGGCTCATCCGCCAGAATCACTTTCGCACCTATAGCCAGTGTTTTTGCCAAGAAAACACGCTGACGTTGACCGCCTGACAATTGATGTGGAAACTTATCCAACACTTCTTGCGGCGGTGTTAAGCCCACTTGGGTTAGGATTTTTATTAGGCGATATTCCATTTCTTTACCCGGTTTTAATCCGTGGTAAATCTGCATTGGTCGCATCAAGTGATAGCGAATCGTGTGCAGCGGGTTTAACGAACTGAACGGGTCTTGGAATACCATCTGTACATCACGTCGATAAGCATCTAGCTCTTCTCCGGACGTAAACTCATCGATGTTGGTGCCGTGATAATAGATACCACCTTCTGTGGCTTTGTGAATTTTCGTCGCTATTTTTGCACTGGTACTTTTGCCACACCCTGACTCCCCAACCACTGCTACACAACGCGCTTCACGTAGTTGGAAATTGAGTCCATTCACAGCACGTAAGTACTGCTTTGGTGAGAAAATTGAGTCACCTTTTTTACGAAAATCGATGCAAAGGTCTTTAGCTTCCAAAATAACCGGATGCTTTGCATCAAATGCGGCTTGGTCAATATGAGGACTTCTTGCATTCATAATTACGCCACTCCTTCAGCTTCAAGTTGTAGTGGGGTATGACAAGCCACCCAACGCGACTCTCCTAAACTGACCAAATTAGGTTCTTGTGTTCGACACTGTGCGGTGGCTTTAAAACAGCGAGGCGCAAAACGACAGCCTGAAGGTACATTTTTAAGATCGAGGGGCGAGCCTGGAATTCCTTTCATCTCTTGTAACTCGCCTTTTAATGTCGGGAATGAGTCGCCTAAGCCATGCGCATAAGGGTGGTTTGGTTGCTGCAAAATAATCTTAGATGGCGCGAGTTCCACCAGCTGACCTGAGTACATGATGCCAATACGGTCACATAGCTCCACCATCAAACTGAGGTCATGGGTAATAAACAGAATAGAGAAACCAAAACGCTCTTTAAGCTCATACACTTTTTGCAGAATTTCGCGTTGTACCACTACATCAAGTGCAGTCGTAGGCTCATCCATAATGAGAAGCTTTGGATTTAACGCTAACGCCATGGCAATCACGACACGTTGTCGCATACCACCAGAAAACTGGTGTGGGTAGTCGAATAAACGCTCTGTTGGAATATCGACAATACGCAGAAGCTCTTTGGCTTTTTCAATAGATTCTTCGCGACTTGATACCAAGCCATGAGCGTCGTAGATATCGTAGAATTGATATTCAATGGTTTTCACTGGATTCAAACAGTTCATCGCACTCTGAAAGACCATCGATGTATCCTTCCAGCGGAAGTTTCTTAATTCATCATCGTCCATTTTCAATACGTCTTGACCTTCGAATAGGATTTCACCTTCTGAGATCAATGCAGGCGGTCTGTGCAAACGCATTAACGAGTAAGCAATAGTTGATTTACCGCAACCTGACTCGCCCGCTAGCCCTAAAATCTCGCCACGGTTAATGTGAAAGCTGACGTTGTTCACTGCACGAACTTTGCCATCAAAAGTCACGTAGTCGACGCAGAGATTTCGGACATCTACCAACTTAGACGTTTCTGTATGTGTGAAATTAACCATTGGCACTCTCCATTTCTAAGCGCTGTTGCTTCGCAGCTTGTTTCGCTGCTTTCTTCTCTTCACGACGATAACGAGCCATGATTCGTTGAGCCTTCAATTTCGGGTTTGATATTTCATCAATCGAGAAGTTGATAAGCGCTAGACCAATGGCAACCGACGCTAACGCAACAGAAGGGGCCATAATTTCCCACCACGCACCGATACGTATCGCAGAAGTTTGGTCGGCGTTGTACAACATACCGCCCCACGTCACTGCAAGAGGGTCGCCCAACCCAATAAACTCTAAGGTCGCTTGCGTCATAATGGCGTAGATGACCGTACCAATAAAACTACTGGCCAGAATCGACATCATATTTGGCATAATTTCAGCAAACAGCATTCTCGGTTTGGTTTCACCCATCACTTCAGCGGCGTGAACAAAGTCCTTATTTCGAATCGCTAAGGTCTGAGCACGTAGTACGCGAGCTCCCCACGGCCATGACGTTGCACCAATTATTATCGCGATAACCAGAGGCGACACTTGATCCAAGAACGCAGCCAATACCAGCATTAACGGTAGGCTTGGAATAACCATCACTAAGTTAGTAAAGAATGACAATACGTTATCAATCACACCACCGAAGTAACCAGAAGCGATACCTATCACCATCGCCATTACAATCACAAACGTGCCAGCGACGAAGCCAACCATAAGCGAAACGCGACCACCATAAAGAAGCTGAGACCAGACATCACGCCCCATACGCGTCGTACCTAGAATATTGTCTGGGTTTGGTGCTTGGTGTGGTCGACCAACGCGAGCTCCCGGCAATACATCGGTAAGCAGCGGTGCAAAAACACACATCAACACCACTGTTGCGACTAAGAAGATCCCAACCGCAGCTTTGGGGTTATCCAAGAAAAATTGTTTAGCCATTTTAAAGTATTTCATGCTCTTAACTCCTTTAACCCAACTCAGTGCGAAGACGTGGGTCAAGCACGAACAGCAGTAAATCTGCGATAAAGTTAGCGCCTAATACCATGATGGTCATGATAAGCAGGTAGCCTTGAATCAACGGGTAATCACGCGCAAGCATGGCTTGAAACATGACCTGTCCTAATCCCGGATAATTGAATATGATTTCGATAATCAGCGAGCCCGCAAAGATGGCGCCAACCGACATAGCAAATGTAGTGATCATTGGCAGCACTGCGTTGCGTGCACCGTATTGCAGCATCACTTTTTTGTCTTTCACACCTTTAGCCCAGCCCATGACAATAAAGTCTTCACCAAGCTGGTTGATCATGTTGGAACGCATGCCCATAACGTTGCCCATTCCAAGCAGTACCATGCTGAGCAATGGCAGTGCTAAGTGATAAGCCACGCTGCTGACAAATTCAAAACTCATTGCAGGATCGAGCGATGGGTCGTAAGCATAACTCGTCGGAAACCAGCCGAGATCTGATGCAAAGATAAAGTACATAAGTAGAGCCATTACTACGGCAGGAATCGACGATATCACTACCGAACCCACAGTGATGACAGAATCGACCCACGTGCCTCGCTTCCAAGCCACCCAAATACCGAGCAACGTTGTGATGGTATAAGACACGACAAGATAAGAACCAACCAACAACAACGTCCACAACATGCCACGGCCAAGAACATCAAATACAGGTTGGAAGAAGCGTGTCGATGTCCCCCACTCACCCGTCATGATGCTTTGTAGGTAAGTTAAAAACTGTTGAAACAATGGTGTATTGGTGGAATAACCGTAAAGAGCTTCAAGAGAAGCGATGGTCTCTGGTGTAATTTGCCCACCATTTTGTGCAAGACGCCCCAAAAATGATTGAATTGGGTCACCAGGCATCAATCTTGGCAAGAAAAAGTTAATGGTTACTGCGGCGACAAAGGCCAGCAAATAGAAGCCAAATCGGCTTAATAAATATCTCATAACCTAAATTCCAATTAGACTTTCCCCTCAGCTCCCCCCTATGGGGAGCCGACAAGTAAGAGAAGTGAGAGAAAAAAGCGCAGCCTCCCTCGCTCAAGAGACCACGCTAAACTGGATTAACCTTTCGGTTTTAGGTTCATTAGGTGAACAAGACGGCTCATGCCATTCCAAGGTGCAGGGTGACCGATTTGATTATCTTCATTAGCCCAACCTTCGAAGCGAGAGTCGTTATATGCGTACCAGATACCGTTGTAGTAAAGAGGAATTTGAATCACATTTTCAGCAAAGTAACGTTCTACGTTAGCCGCAATTTTCTTCTGTTGATCTTCGTCTTTAGTCAAACCTAGCTCTGAAATCCACTGGTCAAGTTGTGGGTCAACATAGTTACTAACGGTAGTAGACCACCACACTGGGCTTTGTACGTATTCAGAACCCATAGTGAAATCGTAGAACTTCCATACTGAAGATTGCATCGAACCTGCACCGAATGTGGCATCGAAGTTCGCTGTTTCCCAGTTTTTCGCATACGCATTAGCTTCTGGAGTAATTACCGTTGCATCGATACCTGCCATGCGCAGACCTTCTACCGCAATAGAAGTGTTGTTTACCCAATCACTCCAACCACTTGGTACCTGGATCTTAAAGGTTAACTTGCTGCCATCTGGGTTCTCAACAAAACCGTCTCCATTAGTATCTTTGTAACCGCCGTCTGCTAATAACTGCTTAGCTTTGTTAATGTCGTACTGGTTCACTTCAGCCCAAGTTTTGTCGGCTTGTTCGTCACGCCAATTCCACATACCTTTTGGTAAGTTTGTTGCTGGGTTTCCACCGACAACGTAACCATAAGAACCAATCATCATCATGGCTTCACGGTCCATTGATAGGCTTACCGCTTTACGGAAGTTCACATCATGGAAGGCTTTATTTGCGCCTTCATTCTCTGTTTTGTAGTTGAATGTGATTCGAACACCATCGTTTGATGGGAACCAGTACTTGTTATTTGGATGTTTAGAAACAAACGTACGCTCGATATCAGGAATAAAGATACCTGCCCAGTCCACGATTCCTTTTGAAAGCATCTCAAGCGCTGCATCGTTACTTGAGAATTGCGGGAACTCTAAACAGTCGATTTTGAGGTCTTTATTCCAGTAATTTGGGTTACGACACTGAACATAAACTTGTGGTGTAAAACGCTGGATTTCTGTGAATGGGCCCGTGCCCACCGGGTTATCATTCGTGCTTTGGGCTGGCGAATCATTACCTTCCCAAATATGTTTAGGGACGATACGAACCGTTTCACCAAGAACATCGCGCGCTGCAAACGCATTCGGTTCTTTTAGATAGATTTTAACTTGTAGGTCATTAACCTTCTCGACTTTGTCAACTTTACCGCTGACACCGCCGGTATCGATCTCTGGATGTGCTTTCGGATACTCGTAAGTAAACACAACATCATCAGCCGTGAACGGTTTCCCATCAGACCAAAGAACACCCTCACGAAGATCAACAGTCAGTACCGTCAAATCATCGCTCAGTTCATAGCCTGTTGCTAACCAAGGATGGACATTTTTCGAGTCTAAGATATCGAAGATGTATAGCGATTCATAAGCAAAGTCTGAACGACCACCAAACCAAGGGTTAAAGTTACGCACCCAGCCAGTTGAGAATTCGTTGAGAATCTTCAAGTTTGGCATGGAAGATGATTCTTCAGCGTGAGCGGGGATGACCATTGATGCAGCAATTGCAGAAGTAAGAAGCAGCGTTTTTTTCATCTATCTATCCTTGTTTATGAACTGTGTAGGCGAAGTTCGTTATCGTTGTTTTTCAAGGATACTAGCGAGGAATTCGGTTTATAAACGTGACTAAAACCACATTGGATCGGCAATGGGTTGCCTATTTGTTAAAACTAAAAAGCGTTGCACAGAAACCTTCTCACTCATGAAACTTTTAGATAATTTGCATAATTTAACTTATATTAATCATTACTTTAGGTTGAAATATTTCATGAAAATTCATTCTCTGGCTATTCAAGCTCACGCTTTTGCGATCAGAAATAGGCATTATTGTTGCTATTTGTTAATCCACCCCCATAACCTTAAGTAATAAAGCGAACGATTAGGCACATCAATGCAACAACAAGATCAATCCAGAGCTAAGAGCAAAAACTTAGGTATTCTATTAGAACTGGTTAACTTCATTCGCCCTTACCAAGCCAAGGTATTTGCCGCTCTGGTAGCACTCATCTTCACCGCAGGCCTCACTCTGTCTGTTGGTCATGGAGTTCGAATCTTAATTGACCAAGGCTTTGCTCAGCAATCACTGCAAGACTTGGGCAATGCAATTCAATTTATCATGTTGGTCACCGTATGCATTTCCATTGGCACCTTTTTTAGATTCTATTTAGTTTCTTCTGTTGGTGAACGTGTCAGCGCAGATATTCGCCTCGCGGTATTCAATCACATCATTACTCTGCATCCGAGTTATTTTGAGACCAACGGCAGCGGCGATATCATGTCTCGAATAACCACGGATACGACGCTATTGCAAAGTATCATTGGTTCTTCTTTCTCTATGGCAATGCGCAGTGCGCTTATGTGTATTGGTGCGATTATCATGCTGTTTGCCACCAACATTAAGTTGACGCTCATTGTGTTAGCATCGGTTCCGTTTATTTTGATTCCCATCTTGTTCTACGGGCGTCGTGTAAGAGCGCTCTCACGTCAAAGCCAAGACTCTATGGCGGACGTAGGCAGCTACGCTGGCGAAGCGATTGAACATATCAAAACGGTCCAAAGTTACAGTTTTGAGGCGCAAGAGCGTGCGGCTTTTGCTGAGGAAGTAGAACGAGCTTATGACATTGGACGTAGGCGCGTTAAGCAGCGCGCTATCTTGATTTCTGGCGTTATCGTTATTGTTTTTACTGCTATTGCTGGCATGCTTTGGGTTGGGGGCAGCGACGTGATCCACGGTACCATGTCAGCCGGTGACCTTGGTGCTTTTGTTTTCTACGCCATTATGGTGGCTTCTTCTCTTGCGACTATTTCAGAAGTCTTAGGTGAGTTGCAACGCGCTGCAGGCGCAACCGAGCGCTTGGTCGAAATCCTGCAAGTTGACAGCCATATCAAGGCGCCTGAAAGCATCTTCAATCCTACCAATACGCTGCGATCTGAAGTTACGTTTGACGATGTAACCTTCCACTACCCTTCCCGACCTTCTCAATCTGCCACTGAACGGTTAACCCTCAAAGCAGACGAAGGCAAAGTACTTGCACTCGTTGGGCCATCTGGAGCAGGTAAAACAACGGTATTTGAGCTTTTGCAGCGATTCTACGACCCTCAAGCCGGACAAGTGAAGCTAGGTAACGTCGATATTCGAGAGTTTGACCCTCATGAACTTCGCAAGCAAATGGCCCTAGTTCCACAACAGCCCGCTTTGTTTAGTCACGACGTCTTTCACAACATCCGCTACGGCAATCCAGACGCGACCGATGAGCAAGTGATTGAAGCGGCGAAAAAAGCCCATGCCCATGATTTCATCATGCAGTTGCCAGATGGCTACCACAGCTTCTTAGGAGAAAGGGGCGTGCGACTTTCTGGAGGGCAACGCCAACGCATCGCTATTGCGCGCGCTATCCTCAAAGATCCAAAAATCCTTCTGCTTGATGAAGCCACAAGCGCCCTCGATAGTGAGAGTGAACATCATGTACAACAAGCATTAGAAGAGTTAATGATCGGAAGAACCACTATCATCATCGCGCACCGTCTTTCAACCATTCAGCACGCAGACCAGATTGCGGTGTTAGACCATGGCCGTTTGGTCGATATTGGCGATCATCATTCGTTGCTAGAAAATTGCGAACTATATAAGCGTTTGGTGGAGTTACAGTTTAAACAGCCCGTCGTGAGATAATAGCGGCAGTTATGCAAATCATTAATGTAAAAGCCCTTGTTTGGTCAAATTCAAACAAGGGCTTAGAAGCTTCTATTCGAACCGCTACCAGTGGATATCTAGATCTTGGTTCAAGTTGTTTTGTATATCACCCCACTCGTCCATTAATTCAGAGGCTTTTCGGTGTGAAATCGGTTTAACCAGCGTTGAACCAGCATGATCTTTCAGGTTGAGCGTATAGGTTTTAGCATTAAGGTCGGCCGTTATACTGTGGTATTCGTCAAGACACTGCTGTTTAGTTTTGTTAGGTCCCCATGCTAACGTCAAATCCGTTCCGTTAATATTCATGCAAACCGCAAGCGAGCTACAATCCATCGCATTCTCCTTGTCGTTAGTGTAGTCACTCTATGAAGCTAGCCAAGTCTGGTCATTTCGCCAACACAAACTGTCAAATCTTGAGTGATCACTCATTAATGCACTGACATTTACAACATTCGTCACTGTAACTCTTCGACTCCCCTGCTCTTTTCAGGATGGGCAAATTTCCAAAGAAAAATACCCAAACTCAAACCCTGTCATTCCTGCGAAGGCAGGAATCTACTGACAGTGCTCACTGAATCATATGGTCCACTCCGCAAACTGAGTGACGAGGCTAGCTTATTTTTGCCCCTTTCTGCCTCAATAACCCAAATCCAAATCCGGTCGTTCCTGCGAAGGCAGGAATCGACTGACAGCGCCCACTGAATCATATGGTCCATTCCGCAAACTGAGTGACGAGGCTAGCTTATTATTGCCCTATTCCTTGCCAGTAACATTCAACCTCACAAATCACAGTGAGGTGGTTTGACCTACTTCTTCTAATCAGCTTAGTGTCTATGAAAATGGGCTCTTACCAACTTAGCCAACTAGTTCGAATAGGCCGTCTTATTTCCATTTTTTAACCTACCGAAGAAACGTGTTCTCTGTTAGAGTCACCGTCAACTACGCTATTGAATGAAGACACCCACAGATCGCATGTAATTGATGGATTTTTATTCACCCTTAGAACTCATTTTAGGAATCCCTAGTGACTAACAACGAAATTTTACGTCGTATCCAACACGCGTTAAACCTTAAAAACGCACAGATAATGAAAGCTTTCGGGCAGGCCGAAGTCACTGTAGCTCACGATAAAGTGGCAAGCTGGTTAAAAGATGAAAGCGACAAATCTTGCGTTAAGATGAAGGATCAAGAGTTGGCGGTATTCTTAAATGGCTTTATTAACCTCAAGCGAGGAAAAAAAGACGGCGAGCAACCTAAGCCAGAAGTCGCGTTGACCAACAACATGATTCTCATGAAGCTCCACATTGCGCTAGGCATGAAAGCAGAAGATGTGTTGGACGTATTAGAAGTGGTTGGTATTAGTTTAAGTAAATACGAAATTGGTGCGTATTTCCGCAAGCCAAACAACAAAAACTACAAACAGTGTGAGGACCAACTGCTGTGTGACTTCTTAAATGGTGTGCAGTTTACCAATCGTCCCGATTCTGAAGAGTTTACTGGGTAATTTTTATCTCGAATCGAACGTGGTAATTGATTAAAAAAGCGAGAGCCATTTCATTTTGGCTACTCGCTTTTATCATGTTAAGGACCGATATTAGAGCTTCACAATCACGTCTACTCTTGGTCTTTCTTCAGTAGATATCTATCAAACCACGCTGAAATCTAGTCAGCTTTTAGAATCAAGACACACACCGCCCCCTATGACCCTACCAAGATAAACCCAAGCTAAAGCCTTAAGCCTGTTAGGGGCCTCTATTCTGATCAAGCTATTCCAGACATCTTGTAGTGATTCACTAAAACTGGCCACGTATATAGAGTTTTTCCATACTTTTGGTCATGCGAGCAGGGTCACGACTGACGCCATTGGTAACACGAATTTGCCCCTTTTCGTGTTTCATAACATCCCCCCCCCCCCAAATTACCGTCATTCCCTTGAAAAAGGGAGTCTCATTCAGCGCATCGTAAACCTAATTTACTCTCACATTTTCAGTTATCTACGCGCTTCAGAAGACCTTCGTTTTCACAAAGATGACTGTCTAATTAACGTTGTGGGATGGGGACGAGCTTATAATGGCGTTGTATAGAAACCTTCACAATTGGCACTTCATGGCTCAGAAATGCCCCATTACCGTGTTTAACCGAAAGCTAGATCAAATCATATTTCAGTTAATTCGAAAGGCAAAGAGCATAACTTTGCCATAAAACGTTCTCAATCTTGCTTAACAAAGAGTCGCCACAAACAAGGGGCTGGCCATTAAGTACCTCATCTTTATTAAAGAATATATGATATTCCTTGTTTATAAAGTGCTCAACAATATCATTGTGCGCGATCGAGAACTTCGATTGATAAAATTTAAACTAAATTCCAATGACAGGGTCGGTTCATGAGTATTCTCGGTAGCATTAAAGAAGTATTTTCAGTAACTATGGCTCAAAAAAAGTTCGTGAAACACCATAAAAGTGGTGATTACGACTTAGCAATTTACGATCTTAAGCGCATCGTGGGCTACGAGAAGGTTCCTAAACAATACCCTCAAATTCCGGAACAAGCATTAATAACGTTGCTGAACATTTACTTCAATGGCACTTGTATGGAGCTTAATGACTACTCTATGAAGAAGAATGAAAGCGAAGGTATTCGTATTCTAGAGGGGTTGGCTAAAAGTGATAATCTGTGGAATAACTGGGCGGCTTCTTATTTGGGGAGATACTGGTCAACGGGTACGCTAGTCGAGCCTGATCTAAAGGAAGCTATGAAATGGTTCAAACTTGCGGCAGACCGCCATTTCGACGACGCTAAGCTTATGCTTGCTTACTTATATATTTTCCAGTTTCCAACAGAGATACACTTAGAAGAAGCTAACCGTCTATTAAGTCAATGCCATGATTTACATGAGCATCGCGATATTGATTATCTTAAATATGTTGCTCAAGCTGCGCTTCAAAGATCGAATCCTGACGGGTTTTCGTACCTAAATCCTACTGAGTGGCTAGAGAAAGCGATAAAAAAGCAGAACCCATACGCTATGGTGACGCACGCTCACGTAAATATGCAAAAGGATAGACTCGAAGCACTCCGGTTACTCTCAGGCGCCGTTGAACTCAACCATACCCCAGCGATTTTTTGGAAAAGTATTTATGAAGATTTCAACGGTCAAATTGAATCGGCAGATATAGAGTTTATCTCTAACTTTGCACATCAAAATGTCCCCTGTGCGCAAAAAGAAATGCAACGTAGATATGAACACGGTGTGGGCGGTGTAGAGGCAGACAACATCCAGTCAACAGTGTGGTCCACCTTAGCATACAGAAGACCCAAGCGATCATATAAAATCCAAGAAATGCACCCTTCTCTCACAGCAAATGAAGCCTCGATTGTAGAAGCTCGAACCTCTCGACTCTTTGAGGAGCAAGGCATTCGTTTATTCGATACGCTTGATACCCAGTACGTTTGGGCGATGGACTTCCAAAGACCATACGGCGTATTTTTCGAATTTTAATTAATTCACTAGGGCGACAGGAGATAACAACAAGTCTGTTAGGAATAACCGTAGTGATCAAGTCAAATTGGCCACGTTTTTATAAGTTTCCAGTAAAGTCTCTCCGATTCACTCGGTGTGGACCACTGTATTGGTGCGAATCACCCTTTAAATTGAAATAGTTTTATTTGCATGTACACAGAAAAGGTAAATAAAAGAGGTATAAAAGGGACACACACTATAACGAACCCTATCGAATAAGATGCAAAGCTAACAACGAGAGGTAGACTCACTCTCACAAGCACAATAAATGATGAGTGTTAAGTCTTCTCGGAATGTCATT
>NZ_LQXO02000022.1 GCF_001639065.2 Vibrio barjaei | reverse complement strand
GGCGTTGAACGTATTCCACCCGCCGTGTCCTACCGAGGTGCCTTGCCTTCTCAAGATGGCAGCGATGTACATTATGCAGATTATCTCGAATACGTTATCGAGAAAGAAGGCGGCATAGGTGCCTTTATTGCTGAAGGTGTTCGCAATACCGATGTTCAAGTGCCAAGTAAAGCCTATTGGCAACGCGTACGCGAAATCTGTGACAAGCATAATGTGTTGTTGATTATCGATGACATCCCAAACGGTATGGGCCGAAGCGGCGAGTGGTTCACCTATCAAGCCTTTGATATCGAACCGGATATTTTATGCATTGGTAAAGGTTTCGGTGGTGGTTTGGTGCCTATCGCCGCCATGGTAACCAAAGAAAAATACAACACCGCTGCAGAGATTTCTCTGGGTCACTATACCCACGAGAAAAGTGCGCTTGGCTGCGCGGCGGCACTGGCTACCATGGAAGCCATTGAACAAGAGAATCTTTTAGAAAAAACACGTCGTGACAGTGAGTATGTCAAAGCTCGCCTAGAAACGATGAAACAACAGTATCCAGTCATTGGTGACGTACGCG
Organism: Vibrio barjaei; assembly: GCF_001639065.2. Taxonomy (GTDB): domain Bacteria; phylum Pseudomonadota; class Gammaproteobacteria; order Enterobacterales; family Vibrionaceae; genus Vibrio; species Vibrio barjaei. Next base: position 282,257 of record NZ_LQXO02000022.1, on the reverse strand, counting down.
GTATTGGTCTACTCTGGGGTGTGGAATTAGTGAAGAGTCATGTCACTAAAGCACGCGCATTCGATGAGGCAGAGCAAGTTCTTTACCAATGTCTGAACCACGGACTGAGTTTTAAGGTGTCGCAAGGCAACGTTATTCAGCTTAGTCCCCCCCTCGTTATTACTCGTGAAGAGCTGACGACCGCACTCGATATTTTCGAGCAAGCAATCACTAAAGTATGTAAGGATTTCAACTATGTCTAATTCATCTCCAATTCAAGCTATTGTATTCGACTGGGCAGGAACTATCGTGGACTTTGGCTCATTTGCGCCAACGAGTATTTTCGTGGAAGCATTTAAACAAGGTTTCGACTTCGATATTGCGCTTGCCGAAGCTCGTGAGCCTATGGGCATTGGTAAATGGGACCACATTAAAGCGGTCGGCCAATTACCAGACGTAAAAGTGCGCTGGATTGCGCAATTCGGCAAAGAGATGAGTGATTCAGATGTAGACGCAATTTACGCTGCCTTCATGCCTTTGCAAAAAGCCAAAGTCGCCGATCATGCCGAGCCGATTCTTAATGCCGTTGAGGTGGTGAATTCATTCAAAGATAAAGGAATCAAGATTGGCTCTTGCTCTGGTTACCCGAGAGAGGTCATGGATGCACTTATTCCTGTCGCTGCGGACTATGGCTACAAACCGGATTATGTGGTTGCCACAGATGATCTCCCTCAAGGTGGCCGCCCTGCACCATTTATGGCACTGAAAAACGTTATTGAACTTGGTGTTGGCTGTGTTGGTGCTTGTGTGAAAGTCGATGACGCTGCGCCGGGCATCGAAGAAGGTCATAATGCAGGAATGTGGACCGTTGGCCTGCTGCTATCAGGCAACGAAGCAGGCTTAACGTTTGACGAATACCAATCAGCGGATCACGCCACTCTTGATGCAGCTCGTGAGCGCGCTCGCACGAAACTTGGCAAAGCATCACCGCACTACCTCATCGATACCATCGCCGACCTCCCAGACGTCGTAGCGGATATCGAAAAACGTCTTGCTGCTGGCGAACGTCCTTAACGACGACACGTCGACAGTACAAGAAGCGCGCTGAGCTCCTTTGGCTTATCGAGCATTTGAACGCAAAACCCGCAGCCTAGCTGCGGGTTTTTGCGTTAGTGTCGTTTAGCCACCAAGGTAAATTTATACTCACTAGATTTAAAGTAGTTACGACTATACTCGAACACTGTGTCTCCGCGTAAATAACCTCTAGTTCGCTTCTCTATGATGGGTTGTGCTGGGTTAATTTGCAGTAGGTCTGCAATATCTTCCGGTGGTAATACAGGAATGATTTCTTGTTCGCTACGATCGATGATCAAGCCTTTTTGTTTCTCAATGAAATCGTACTTAGAGCCTTGCATGACCTGATAAGTCAGGTCTGGGAACATACTCGTTGGCATCCAAGTTTCTTCCACCGTGATTGGGTTATCGTCCAAGAAGCGAACGCGTTTAATGTAGAAGATACGTTCTCCTTCTGAGATCTCTAGATGTTCAGCCATAGTGATGGATGCGGCTTGAATCTCAAAGGCCAGTACATCACTGTGAGTCACACCTTGTAGGTGAGCCCATTTCTCAGCAAAACTGGTTTGTTGGTAGATATCATAATTAACACGGTTTTCTTTTACATATGTACCACTACCTTGAATACTCTCTAGCTCCTGGTTTTCTACCAATAACTTGATAGCCTGCCTGACAGTCACCCGACTCACAGAAAACTCTTCACGCAACTGGGCTTCAGTGGGCAATGCTTCCCCCACTTTATATTCTCCACTACTAATTTTTTCGCGGATCGCATCGGCAATTCTGCGATACATCGGTAATCTCGCCATACTAACCTCTACTACCTGATTACGGCGTCAATTGAGTCGGAGCACTCAACATTAACTATATTTAACCAATATGATACGAATTGATAGACCAATGACAAGCAGTTGTTACTACAAAAAACTTAAATTTAAATACAACAACAATACATATTTCCAGATAAATGAGATCTTGATCATGGATCATTTGTATCAAATAGGTATTATTCACTCATTGTTGACAGGACAACAATAGATGAATGTAACAATGGGACAAAAGTTATGAACCTAACATCTCTTACCAACCCATCGCTGATAAACCTACAAACGACATTTGAAAGTCGTGATGCAGCGATTGAAGCCCTTGCCGAACAATTACACCAACAAGGCAAGTTGTACAATAAGGAAGAATATTTAAAGGCTGTATTCGAGCGCGAAGCTCAAGGCCCAACAGCGCTAGGAGAAGGCTTAGCAGTACCACATGGGAAAACTGACGCGGTGAAAGAAGCCGCTTTCGCAGTCGCCACCCTTTCAAAAGACCTTAAGTGGCAAGGACTTGATGAAGATGAAGACGTTAATCTCATCTTCTTAATTGCAATTCCAAATGCAGAAGCAGGCTCAACACATATGCACCTGCTTACCGAGCTGACCACGACACTGGTTGACGATGATGTGCGTCAGGCGGTTCTCAATGCTACAACTTCAGAACAAATTCTGGGTTTATTGACCGGCAAAGACAACATAGCTGAAAAACAAGACAACTTAGATACAAATGCGCCAACCGTTGTTTGTGTGACCGCCTGCCCTGCTGGTATTGCTCATACCTACATGGCAGCCGAGTACCTTGAAAAGACAGGTAAAAAGCTAGGCTACAAGGTTTATGTTGAGAAACAAGGTGCGAACGGGATTGAAGACCGTTTGACTGTAGAACAGTTGAACAAAGCCACAGCTGTTGTATTTGCAGCAGAAGTCGCGATCAAAGAAGTTGAACGCTTTAATGGTATCCCACGTGTTGAAGTGCCAGTGGCAGAGCCAATCAAACACGCAGAACGTATTCTCAACGACGCAATTGAAGCAGGCAAGAACAGTGCTGGTGCTGAGCGTACTATCGCAACGGACGATAAACCGAAAAAACTACCGCTGAAAACAGAGCTAAAACAAGCACTGCTTTCCGGTATCTCTTATGCCGTTCCTCTTATTGTGGCTGGCGGTACAGTTCTGGCAGTGGCCGTTCTTATTGCTCAAATTTTCGATCTGCAAGAATTGTATGCAACCGATGGTTCGTGGCTATGGATGTATCGCAAGCTTGGCGGCGGTCTGCTTGGCACCTTGATGGTTCCTGTACTTGCCGCTTACACCGCTTACTCACTTGCTGATAAACCAGCACTTGGTCCTGGTTTTGCTGCAGGTATCGCTGCCAACCTAATCGGTTCAGGCTTCTTAGGTGGCGTAGTTGGTGGTCTGATTGCGGGTTACGTAATGCGTTGGGTGAAAGAGAATGTTCGCCTTAGCCCTGCCTTCAACGGCTTCTTAACCTTCTACTTATATCCAGTTATTGGCACTTTGGTTGCGGGTTCACTAATGCTGTTTGTTATCGGCAAGCCTGTTGCATGGCTTAACCAAGGCCTAACTGACTGGCTAAACGGCATGTCTGGCACAAACGCTCTACTTCTGGGCGCCGTGATTGGCTGTTTCGTATCATTCGACTTAGGTGGTCCAGTAAACAAAGCGGCATACGCATTCTGTCTTGGTGCAATGGCAAACGGTGTTTACGGCCCATACGCTATCTTCGGCTCAGTGAAAATGGTATCGGCATTCACAGTAACTGCATCGACCATGCTTGCACCACGTTTATTCAAAGACTTTGAAATTGAAACCGGTAAATCTACATGGTTACTTGGTCTTGCGGGTATCACCGAAGGTGCTATCCCGATGGCGATTGAAGATCCAATCCGTGTTATCGGCTCGTTCCTATTAGGCTCAGTTGTAACAGGGGCGATGATTGGTGCTGCAGGTATCGGTCTATCAACACCGGGAGCGGGTATCTTCTCAATTTTCCTACTGCACGACGCTGGTATTGGCAGCTTCATGGCCGCAGCGATCTGGTTCGGTGCAGCCTTAATTGGTACCGCTATCTCAACCGTAACCTTGCTAGCGTGGAGAGCGCATGCCGTAAAAAAGGGCAAGTTTGACGCTCAGGTTGCGACTCAAAACTAATGGCATAAACCATCAATAAGCTGAAGGGCACAGGCTCTCTGTGCCCTAAATCAGCAAATAGAAACAATCCCTTGATATTAAAGAATTCAAACTCACTGCAAAGCAGTCCAAAGGTTAACACAATGACTACATCTCGCGTTCATATCACTCCTCACATGCATTGGGACCGTGAATGGTATTTCACGACAGAAGAATCGCGCATTCTTCTGGTGAACAATATGGAAGAAATTATGCAGCGTCTGGAGACAGACTCTGAGTACAAATACTACGTACTTGATGGACAAACAGCGGTTCTTGAAGACTATTTTGCTATCAAACCAGAAAACAAAGAGCGTGTGAAAGCCCTCGCAGAAGCAGGTAAGTTGATTGTGGGTCCTTGGTACTCGCAAACAGACACCATGCAAGTCTCAGGTGAATCTATCGTACGAAACATGATGTATGGATTACGCGATTGTCTCTCTCTTGGTGAGCCAATGAAGATTGGTTACCTACCTGATTCGTTTTCAATGAGCTCTCAGTTGCCGATGATCTATAACGGTTTCGATATCGACACCGCTATGTTCTGGCGTGGTTGTTCTGAGCGTCATGGCACCGACAAAACCGAATTCCTTTGGCAATCAAACGATGGCTCAGAAGTCATGACACAAGTACTTCCGCTTGGTTATGCGATTGGTAAATACCTACCGCAAGATGAAGAAGGTTTACGTGCGCGTCTCGACAAGTATTTCCCAGTACTTGAAAAGCCATCTGTGACTAAAGATATCCTTTTGCCAAACGGTCACGACCAAATGCCAATTCAAAAAGATATCTTTGACGTGATGGACAAACTACGCGAGATCTATCCAGAGCGTGAGTTCGTCATGAGCCGCTTTGAAGAGGTCTTCGACCGTATCCGTGAACAGCGTGACAACCTCGATACCATCAAAGGTGAGTTTAACGACGGCAAGTACATGCGCGTCCACCGCACAATTTCATCGACTCGTATGGACATCAAATTGATCCATGCTGAAGTGGAAAATAAGATCGTCAACATCTTAGAGCCGCTCGCTTCAATTGCTTGGGCTCTTGGATTTGAATACCACCACGGTCTTATCGAAAAAATGTGGAAAGAGAGCATGAAGAACCATGCTCACGACTCTATTGGTTGCTGCTGCTCTGATAAAGTTCACGCTGAGATCTTAAACCGTTACATCCTAGCGGATGATATGGCGACCAACCTGATCAATTTCTACAAGCGTAAGATTGTTGACCATATGCCTGCACGTGAAGGGTGTGACAAGCTAGCGTTCTTTAACCTGTCACCTTACGAACGTGAGGAAGTGATCAACACAACCATCACCATTCGCGCTGACAAGTTCAATCTGTTCGATGATGATGGCAAGGCGGTCGACTACTATATCCAAGACCAACGCATTATCGACCCAGGCAAGATTGACCGCCAAATTGTTCACTATGGTAACTATGACCCATTTATTGAGTACGATATCCAGATTAAATACTCAGTACCTGCAATGGGCTACACTACGCTTCACATCCAAGGTAACCAAGACGGCGCACAAAAAGCGATTCACTCAAGCGCCGACATACTTGAAAATGAGTTCTACCAAATAACAGTTAACAACAACGGTACACTGACTGTGTTTGATAAAGACACTCAAATGTCGTTCGACCAAGTATTGCGTGTCGAAGATGGTTCTGACGATGGCGACGAGTACGATTACTCACCTTCTCGCCAAGAATGGCTGATGTATTCCGATGAGTTTGACGTTGAAACCAGCATCAAACATGAAGGCTTCCAGTCTGTTGCAACAATCAAAACTCGCATGAACGTACCTGCAAACCTTGAAGAGCGCGAAGCGCGTTCAGGCCAAAACGGATTTGTTGATGTGGACTGCCAAGTGGTTCTAAAACAGGGCTCTCGTCGTATTGAAGTCCGCATGGAAATGGACAACCAAGCCGACGATCACCGTGTTCGAGTTCTCGTTCCTACACCATTCGTATCTGAAACTGTCGTTGCCGATAACCAGTTTGGTCTCATCACTCGCCCGACGAACGATCCTGCGATGGATGTTTGGGAGCAAGAAGGCTGGAAAGAAGCACCCGTACCCGTTTATCAACTGATGAACTTCGCAGCGGTTGAGAACAACACGGGCGGTATGGCAATAATGTCCAATGGTCTGCGTGAATTCGAAGTCATTTCCAGTCAAGGTAACGCGCAACGTGATACTTTCGCACTCACGCTATTCCGTGGTGTTGGGGTCCTTGGTAAAGAGAACCTTCTTCTTCGACCTGGCCGACCATCTGGTATTAAGATCCCAACACCACATTCTCAAACTCGCGGCAAGATCGTGTGTGAGTTCGCGCTGTTTGGTTTTGCTGGCAACCACATAGATGCCAACATCATGGCAGAGTCGCGTGACAATGTAACGCCAGTTCAGTGCTACAACAAAATTCCTTATAACGCGATGAAGTTGAATGTGGGCGAGCAAAACAAACCGTTGACTTACTCCTTGCTCAATAAGAGTCAAAAAGGAGCCGTTCTGAGCGTACTTAAGAAAGCAGAAGATGAAAACGCATTAATTCTCCGAGTCTACAACCCATCAGAGACTTCAGTCGTTGAAGACAATATCGCATTCAATGAATCGGTTACCTCTTGGAGAGAAGTGAGTATGGACGAGCGAATTCGAGATACGAACGTTGAGATGCAATCCTTTGGATCGCTAAAACCGTGTCAGGCGAGAAGCTTCCAAGTTAAGCTTTAGGCTAAGTTTGTGGTCAGCAAAAAGCATCGTGCTCCGCTTCTTTGCTGACTTCCCCCTTTACCAATATCAAGGGAATGGTACTGTCTCTCGGTTATTACCATACTAGCGACGTACCTAGAGTCTGTTTAATTGAGACTTCACAGGCTCACTATTGGTAACTTATGGTCCTGATAAGTTCATAATCAAGCTCTTTGACCAACCCCGCTGCGAGGCGGGTTTTTTCGTTGTATTGGCTATATCAAGTTAGACGGCGTAGGCAAGTTAAAGCACTTTTGTTCCTTTCTAAGTTACCTACCAGCACGTGCCCAAGTCCAAATCCTGTCGTTCCTGCAAAGATAGAAATCGACCAACAGCACGTCACCAGAATCATATACTTCACCTCTGATAGTTGCTCGTCGACGATGGCTTACTTTCTCCCCTTTTCTGTCTCGCATCCACCTCAATATATTCGTCATTCCCTTGAAAAAGAGAGTCTCATACAACGTTTTGTAAACCTAATTTACATGATTTACTTTCAAATTTTCAGTTATTTACACGCTTCAGAAGCTCTTCGTTTTCGCGAGGATAACAGTCTAACTGAATTCGACTCTATCGAATGCCACAACAAAGCTAATACTAGCAGCCGCACTCTACGACTAATGTCTAACTGTCTGAGACTATTTGTTTTTTTTCGATTGGTATAAGGTACTAACAACTGAATTTCAATGGGTTACAAAAAGAGTCATCGAGTCTTTGTAGCCGATAATATATAGACAACTACTCGCATAGTCTTCGTACAGTGAGTAAATAACGTTGGTTGGAGAAACACACCTTAGAGTGTGAACGAAAGGAATCAAAATGAGCAGTACTATAGAGTCCGTACATATACGAACAGATAAGCCTCAAGTCAACGAGGATGAACTGACTTATGAACAACAACATAAACCAAGATCGAAATTTGTTACCCGAGAACAATATTTAGAACATGAATTACAAATCATGGCACCCAAACGCTGGCGTGCCAATCTGCCGTTTAAAGATTATCGATTTGAGCTCGAAGATACCATCCCAGCGATGGCGGCGACCATTGGCAAAGTAGTTATGGTGGGAGCCATTGCAGCCACCTTTGCTGGAGCGCTTGGGCTAAATGAAGGCTTTGTTTTGGAAAATGTTCGTTATGAATTACTCATTGCATCTGTTTTCATTATTCTTTTCTCAGGATTCTTATTACCGACTGCTAATCTCGCAGGTACACACGGCCCACTAATCCCTTTAATTCCCATTGTCGTTGCAGCAGGCGGGCATCCTATGGCTTTTGGGTTGCTGATTGGCGCTTTTGGCTTAATCTTAGCCATCAGTAAAGGCGGCAGCATGTTAGCAAGTCTCACCAGTAAAGGTGTGTGTGGCGGTCTATTACTCTACCTTGGCTTTGTGGGAACCGTTTCTCAAGTTAAAAAGCTGTTCACTTGGGCTGAGGGAATAGGCATGAGTCATATTGCGTTTGTCGTGATCTTTTGCACTATTATTTTATATGCTTTATTGGAACATTTTCGTAAACGTTGGCTAGCCGTGCCTCTTAGTTGCTTGCTAGGTGGTTCGTTAGCTTTTGCCATGGGTGCCCCGTTTTCTTTTCAAACCGAGCCTGGGTTACCCAATATGAACCCTATGTATTGGTGGGGAGAAGATACTGGCTGGATGCTTGGCTTACCTACAATAGAACATTTCATGGTGGTACTGCCCTTTGCTATTTTAGCAGTGGCCATGTGGTCGCCAGATTTTTTAGGGCATCAAGTGTTTCAAAAAATCAGCTATCCAGAACGTACAGAAAAAGTACATATGAACATTGACGATACCATGACCACGGCTTCAATTCGTCAAACATTCGGCTCTCTGCTCGGTGGTACTAATTTTACTTCTTCGTGGGGCACTTATATCGTGCCAGCGGCTATTGCTAAACGCCCTATTCCTGCAGGTGCTTTGCTGACGGCACTGTTCTGTATCATAGCGGCTGTTTGGGGCTACCCTATGGATTTAGCTATATGGCAACCTGTACTTTGTGTTGCGTTAGTTGTTGGAGTATTTGTTCCATTGCTAGAAGCTGGAATGGAAATGACTCGTGAAGGGAAAACCACACAATCGGCGGCTATTGTTGTATTTTCTTCAGCACTAGTTAACCCAGCATTCGGCTGGTCTCTCACCATGTTGTTAGACAACTTAGGCTTAGTCGGTTGTAAAGAACGTAGCGGTGAGCTAAGTAAAATGAGCCGTTGGGTGTTGCCTGGAGTTATGTTTATTGTGTTAAGTAGTGTGATGGCGTTGGTTGGTCTTCTACCAGGGATACCAGCGATTATCCCAAGTTTTCGTTAACCTTTAGATAAGCTCACGATAAGAGATAATAGTTTGAAGGTACTTTTTCTCTCCTGATCGAAACGGTTTAGTTCAGTGGTTCTAAACCGTCTCTTACCGTTTCGAGGCTACTTACCATCAAGTACCCAAGCCCAAATGCGGTCATTCCTGCGAAGGCAGGAATCCACCAACAGCGTCCCCTGAATCACATGCTCCACCTCCGCTAACTGCCTGACGAGGCGGGCTTATTTTGGCCCTTTCCCGAGTTAAGCATAAGTCGTATACAGCAAGCTCGAAGCTCGCAGAACCTAACCAATCAGCTCTTAGCTTGCTTCCGACTAAAAAAAGCCAACACTTTCGTTTTTAAAATGTTAAATACAGGCTTACCAAGAATAACGATGCTACTAAAAAAAAGCACTTCACCAAGCGCCCACAAGCTGCCACCTAGACTTCCGATTTGTAAGGCAGTTAGTTCTAATATTCCCCCAATGGCGGCGGCGATGGGTAAGAAGCCAAAAATGAGTAATTGGCTGCATATTAAGCCGATAAACACTATCTTCTTCCACGGTGTGTTCACTAAATCCTTCAATTGAGGCGCATTCGTGCTGGTGTCTAACTTAGTGGGTGTGGATTTTCTTAACGTCGACATAATAACCTCTCGTTTGAACTGAAAAAGTTAGCGCACCTGTTGAGACGCGCTACACCTAGCGATTAGATGGCATCGTTATAACTGGTGTCCGCTTTCTCCAGAGTAGTGACGCCCGGTATACGTACAATCACAGGCTTTTCTGGTGTGCCTTCGATTTGGTTTTTGCGCAGGTTCCATTCCTCTTGATGCGAGAAGTGGCGTGGATTCTCTTCTGGCGCAATGCCCGAGTCATAGATCTCCATCGTCTGAGGCCAATTGGTTACTTCCAAGATAGGCGCATCTTGGTTGCCGAATGGGCACATACTCACTAGCACAAAGCTGTCCATCTCGGCATAAAAACTAATGTACTGACCTCCCTCGTAGTTTTTACCTGGGTGTAGTGCACCGACACTGAAACCCGCTTCACTTTTAGCCGAAAAATCATTCGGTTGAAACACATTCAAATCAGCCTGACGCGTACGCGCATCATCAGCTGGCACACCTAACTTACCCCACGCCATTTCAAAATTGGTTTGACATGATGGGTGATTCGATTTGCCACTCGCCGCTTCAATCAACTCAGTGGTGCAATGCGGGCCAAAGAAATGCCACTTAGTGTTGTCATCTGGTAGTGAGTCTTTATCACTATAATTGGCTCCATCTTCAATGATGGTGGCGATCGGGCGCATGTAAGGCACATTAGTCCAAGCGCGGTTTAAAGTGGTCATTTGGAAGCCTTCCAGCTGCATAGTGGTCTCAAAGCTTGAGGTTTCACGCAAATCATGTGCGTTGGCAAACATCACATCATTGATTTGTGGACCATGGGTTTGGCGGATGGTAAACACACTGCCAGCAGGCACAAAATAGGCTTCACCGGTGTGGATTGGCTGAACGTGTCTCCTACTTAGTTTCCAGTTTTCTTTGTTGGCGACAATGCGGTCGTAGAAGGCTTTGTTTACGCCAGTCCTATCACGATATTGTTTGACTGGATCGACTTCTTGTGAGGCGGTGGTTACATTGTTGTTCATAACGAACTCCTTAAGTGATGGATTGTGTTATTGCTGAACCTAAGTAAGTTCTTTAGTAACTTTGTACTAGCGTCAGCAAGACTAAAACTAGAACGGTGTACACTGGGTTCTCTTGGTGTCAGCCTTGTCACTCCGTTTTGGTTTAGTTGAAATATACATGCTAGTATTCGATACTTATAATTAGCTAGCCATCGGGATTACCTATATCTATGCAGTTGAATTTTCGCCAATTAGAGATATTCGAGAAAGTAGCCACTACAGGTTCGTTTTCTGCCGCAGCGCGAAAGCTGGGGGTGGCGCAATCGTCGGTAAGTCTGGCAATTAGTAACCTTGAAACCGATTGTGGCAAGGTGCTGTTTAAGCGGGGCGCGCGAAGTGTCACACTAACATCGGTAGGCGAGTCTCTGTTATCTGAGGCGAGGTTGATACTATGCCGAGCGGAAAATTTCCATCGCATTGCCGATAGTTATGGCCCCCAACTTGAGAGCAGATATCGCATCGCCATCGACCCGTTTTACGATATGCCAAGGCAATTTCAGTTAATTCAGCATCTGAAAAAACAGTATCCCGAACTGCAACTGGATATTTTGGAAGGGACAGCTAAAGAAGTCACCCAATGGGTGTTAACTAGCGAAGCCGATATTGGATTTTCACTCGGCAGCATGTCAGCTTTACCAGAGTTAATTAGCCACACCATGCCGAGCGTGCCTTACGCCTACCTAGCCAGCCCTGAGCATCCACTGAGTGCCTTGGAGCAAGTCACCCTGCAAGATCTGAAAATGCATCGCCAAGTCATTGTCGAAACCAGCCGAGACTCGGGTCGTAATGCCACCGCAGTTAAAGTCTGTCACTGCTCCAGCTATAACTCGGCGATCATTATGGTCAAATCGTCTTATTGTTGGGCTTATATGCCATTGGGATTGAACGTGATGCATGAAGATATTGATGACGGTCAGCTTATTGCGCTAGAGGTGTTCGACTCACCACAAAAGCACTGTCAGCCGCAAGTATTTTGGCGTGCTGATCACTTAGATGGTGAAGTGCATCGGGCGATTCAGACTTGGTTGCTACAAAATCAGTAAGTCAACCAGTTAACAAGTCACAGCTATGCAAGATATATTGAGTCTGCGGACTGTTCCTGCTAGATTTACTTTGATACATCGTTACTGGAGATTTTGATGATCTGGATATCTGTAAAGATACTGCAGATAGGAATTGTCTACGGATACAGGAAGTATCATAAATCAAAAAGAGCCTCACAGTGAGGCTCTTTTTGTTTGTAATTAATTGTATTAGATATGGTCATTCAAATTTAGTTATTAGCGTGATGCGTAAGCTGCTTTAGCTTTCTCACGAGTCCAACCATTCTTAGTTCGACGCTCTTGGCGAATGTCACTACGAGAACCATCGGCATTGTTCCGTGCAGCGTCACGGATACCTTTACTATCACGTAGAGATTGGAACTTGTTGTACATAGTCTTCTGTTCAGGAGTCCCTTTACCGAAACCATTAACTAACTGGTCAAGAAGTGAAACATAGTCAGTATGGTTAACACTGATGTTGTTAATTGCTGCCATAGCCAGTACTTTTTGGACAGGTTGAAGAGCATCAATGTTAGTGAACAAATCTTTTACAGCTTTATCAAACTCTTCTGGAGTAGTCTCGGTACAATCATTACAGGTAGCCCAACGCTCCATGTATTGCATCATTGTCTGGATAGAAGAACGAGTCTCATCATTCTGAGCCAAGGCATACAGTTTGTTCCAGCCTGCTTGGTCACGAGGGTCTAAGATCTTAATAGGACTCTTCCAACTCATATCCAAGTCATGCTCATCTTTGATTGGGTTAACCTTGATCGGCTCATCCACTGGCTCACCAGGCACAACTTCAATTGGGTCTACACGGAAACCAGGGTCAATTGGAGTAATTACCACATCAATAGGTTCGATTATTACATCTTCAGGTGGAAGAGGATTAACTACAATTGGTTCCTCAATTGGGTCAGTACCGGTATCGCCATTATTTTTAGCAATATAAGCAACAGCCAGTACCTTGAACTTCTGCTCATCAGTTAGCTTTGGTTCACGAGGAGGAACTACTGGTTCAGGAACGATGATTGGTTCAATGTCTTTAGTGTAGACATATGTAGAACCGCCCTCTTCCATCAAGCAGATGCCTCCTGAAGCGTATGTAGCAACAGGACATAGCTCAGTACCTTTTTCTTTTGTTAATTCAGTAGCACTTGTACCGAAAGAAGTCGCTACCATGAATACTGAAGTTAGAATTACTTGTTTCATACACACACCCATGAACGTACTAGTACGCATTAGATTTTAAAAAAAACGAAGAAGGACATGCCTGCTCCGTATTGATGAGGCCAATCTTAATTGGTACCAGTACGCATTACAAGCGTTTTTTTTATAAAAATAATCAGTGAACATGTGCTTTTATTCTTAACGTTTTGTTTTATATCTGCATTTTTATGTAAATTATTTCACCAAAGACTATTTTTATTGCCATCTTTGCATCATCTTCACCGATATTTTGTGCGAGTATTTGCTGTAGTCGAAGTACTGAACCTCTAGAGTGAGGGCTTGTCCCATCTTTCATGATATTGTCGAATAGCATCTCCACAACTTCTTTGAATAAATGCTGTTCTTCATCTTTATAAGCTATTAACCATGAATCGATGAACCCTTGCTTTGTAGAAAAATCTAAAAGAGGGATAACTAATGGGAACACTTTTCCTTGGAGAGCCGTAGCGAACATAATGTTGCTTGGGTAGTAGGCTTGGATGCTACTCTTTCGCACATTAAACTCTTTTGCTAATCGATCATAAGTGACTGCTCCCCAGCCTTCATTAATAAAGATTGAGAAAATCTTATCATCCATGCTTTGTTTCTTTTTTGCTTTTTCTTCAGCGGATATCTTGGCCATATAGAATACTTTTTTGTTACTGCTATCTCATGATGATAACAGATAAAAGCCACTAATACGTTCTAGTACTTAAAAATTGACAGTTCTCTGATATGGCAAAAAAAGGATTTGGAATTAGAACAAGTATCGGCTTGTAAGTAAAGATGCTGTGAGCCAACTCTAACCGTTAGCGCTAGCTCTGAACGACTCAACCGTAGCGCTTTCCATTATCTGTAGTTGATCAAGATTTACGAGATTAGAAAGTTCAAATGCAGACTTTTATCCATAGATGAACAGATAGGGCACTAAAGTGCCCTAGTGCAAGCTCGCGCGTTTGTTCTTCTTAAATGACAAGCAACTTATCTACATACCTAATCTGCGTAGCGAAGAAAAAGCAAAGTTGGTAACCAAGTATGCACAACATCGTTCACCTCAAGTAAACCGCATCATTGTGCTTTAACTATGGCAACTGTAACGCTCAACTAAAATAGTCTCGAAACTCCAATATAAACGCGTCAATATCTTGATGGTCACTCGGCGACAACCCATAGTTTGGTTTACGACAATAACTCGACTCAATTAACCCGCGTTTTTGCAGTATCACTTTCTCAACTTCAATGATGTATTCACAATGAGTCATCCATTTAGAGATATACTCAAGTAGTTTACTATGCAGCTGCTTAGCCTTCTGTTGCTGACCTGATTGCCACAGATCGTAAATAGCAATGTAGACTTCATTGAAAGAGCAGCCTGGCATTACACCTTTCCCCCCAATAGAGAGCATATCCAACATGTAAAGTCCGGCATAGCCATTCATCACCACGGCATCAGGCTTTAGCGCTAGCAAATGCGACGTATAGTCCATTGGAGGATTACATTCGATCTTAAAAACCGCATTGTCATACTCGTCTGTAATCTCCTTCATTACTTGCGGCTCAATTGGTACACCAGTTTCCGATGGCGCATATTGAATCAATACTGGAATAGAAACCGCACGCAATACCGCCTTAACATGAGCAATAATTTTGTCGTTATCTGGTTTCAGGAAATGCGGTGGAAGCAACATGAGGCTTTGCGCACCCAATTGTTGATATCGTTGCGCACGTTTCACTGCAAGCTCAGTTGAATGCTCGGTAACCGAAATAGAGCTAAACACAGAACTACTGTTGGTCAATTGGCAAAAACACTCGGCGAGTTCATCTTTCTCAACGTCACTAAGTTTGTAAAACTCACTAGCAATGCCAAACAACGTCACTCCATGGCAGCCACTCGACAGTAAGTGCACGACTAGTTGCCTAAAACTTGGCATATCAACATCACCATTATCATCAAATGGCATCGCGACTATCGGGTTAACACCATAAATATCTTGTGGTTTGATCATCGTAGTAGTGCCCCCGTTGCCGCAGATGAAACACGGTCACGATAGAGACCAAGAATCCCATTTGGCATAGTTTTTTCTACCGGCTCCCATTGCTGACGACGCTTGTTAATCTCTTCCTCTGCGACATCAAGCGTAATAGTGCGAGCACTAATATTAAGCGAGACTTGGTCGCCATTTTCAATCAGCCCAATCACACCGCCTTCGTATGCTTCTGGTGAGATATGGCCAACAAACAAACCGCGATTGGATCCAGAGAATCTTCCATCTGTGATCAGAGCGCAAGACTCAGAGAGACCCATCCCTTCGAGTAGTTTCATTGGTTTGTACATCTCAGGTAATCCTGCTCCACCTTTCGGCCCTTCATAGCGAATCACAATCACAGAACCAGATACGATCTGATTGGCAACGATCGCATCAATAGCCGCTTGCTCAGAGTCAAAAACCACCGCTTTACCGCTAAACTGAAACATATGCTTAGGCACTGCCGCAGGCTTAATCACTGAGCCCTCGTGCGCCACATTACCGCGCATAACCCCGACACCGGACTGGTGCATAAATGGCTCATCTAAACGCTTGATGATATTGCGGTTGGTGGTGGTTGGGATCTGCTCCAATACATCACCTTTTCGCCCTACTACAGTGAGTGTGTCGAGGTCAAGTAACGTGCACATCTCTCGCTCCACCGCAGCAACGCCACCAGCGAGATGGAAATCAATCATGTCATACTCTGACGCAGGATAAATAGAAGCAAGTAGTGGCACCTTGTCACTCAGTTGAGCAAACCTATCTAACGGCAAAGGTCCAAGCCCCGCTTCATAGTGAATCGCTTGTAGGTGGATAATGGCATTGGTTGAACCACCCGTTGCAAGCAAGGTGCAGATTGCATTATCAATCGATTGCTTGGTAATGATCTGCCTAGCGGTGACATCATTTTCCACCAAAGTCATGATTTGCTGACCACTTTGATAAGCCACTTGTAAACGTTCGGGGTCAATAGCGGGAATCGTCGCACTGCCGGGTAGCGACATACCTAAAGACTCCGCAAGACAACACATAGTATTGGCTGTACCAAACATGGTACATGAACCGATTGTTGGTTCTGCGAGGTCTTCAATCTTACGAAACTCCTCCTCGTCAATTTCACCTTTGGCCTTCCATCCGATGGCTTCCGTGACAATGTTGCCGTCCCAATGCTTGCCTTTATACTCCGCAGGATACATTGGCCCTGCATTGACCAAAATGGCTGGGATATCGAGCCGAGCCGCAGCCATTAGCATCCCTGGCACAATTTTGTCGCACGAGCCAAGCAGTACCATAGCATCGAAGCGGTGTGCTCTGACCATCACTTCAATAGAGGCAGCAATGATCTCTCTCGCGGCTAGGATATAACGCATCCCTAGGTGACCTTCTGCAATACCATCACACGGCGCAATGGTGCCAAACGTCATCGCTGTACCACCAGCCTCTTCTATGCCCTTAATCACTTGCTGTCCAATCACATCAAGGTTGGCGTGCCCAGCGGTTGCATTGGTATAACTGTTCACAACCGCGATGATCGGCTGTCTTAAATCTTCATCAGAGTGATCCATCGACTTGTAGAGTGCGCGTTTAAGCGCACCGTCATCACCCTGTAAGATTCGATTATGGTGTGCTGTTCCACACCCTTTACAAGAATTACAGGTCATAGTTTACCACTCTGCAAATGAACCATCTTCGTTAGTCCAGTGTGGATTGCGCCACGCTGGTAAGGATTGCGCTTTTTGGTTTTGTTCACGCATAAACTCTTCATCAATCTCGATCCCCAAACCGTCGCCTTCAAGATTGAGGCAATAACCGTTATCAAACTGGAACACGTCTTTGTTCTTGATGTAATCAAGCACATCATTGCCCTGGTTATAATGAATACCCACGCTCTGCTCTTGAATAATGGCGTTTTGACAGGTGGTATCGATATGCACTGACGAAGCTAACGCGATCGCCCCTAACGGACAATGCGGCGCTAATGCCACATCGTATGCTTCTGCCATTGAGGCAATCTTCTTCAATTCAGTAATGCCGCCACAATGACACACATCTGGCTGAATAATATCTACACCACCATGTTTGAGTAACTCCTTAAACTCCCAACGAGAATGCAAACGCTCACCTGTTGCGATTGGGATTGCACCATATTGGGCAATCTCATGAATTGATTCACTAAAGTGCTCAGGTAGGACAGGCTCTTCAACAAACATAGGTTTCATCGGCTCAAGCTCACGCATTAAGATTTTCGCCATTGGCTTATGCACTCGGCCATGGAAATCGATACCGATACCAAAATCTTTGCCCATCGCATCACGCAGGCTCTGAACACGTTCGAGTAGCGCATCAACTTTGCTGTAGTTGTCGATAAAGTTAAGCTCATCGGTACCATTCATCTTGATAGCCGTAAAACCTTGTTCAGCGCGATCTTTCGCCATATTGACCACATCGTCAGGGCGATCTCCGCCAATCCAAGAGTATGTTTTAATCTTGTCGCGACACTTACCTCCCGTCAGTTCATAGACAGGTACACCCAAGGCTTTGCCTTTAATATCCCACAGCGCTTGATCAATACCTGACAACGCAGACATCATCACTGGACCACCTCGATAGAATGTCGAGCGATGTAAGTAGTTCCAATGCAACTCCATATCAAAGGGGTCTTTACCAATAAGATATTCCATCATCTCATCGACACAAGTGTGCACTGTATGTGTTCGACCTTCCAAACAAGGTTCCCCCCAACCAACAATACCTTCGTCTGTAATGATCTTTAGAAAGCCCCATCGAGGCGCGACGATAAATGTTTCATAACCAATAATCTTCATAATTCACCTTACTTAAATAAATCTGGGAGGAAAGTAATAACACCAGGCATAAATACCAACGCGATCTGAACCAGAAGCATACTGATCAGGAATGGAATAACGGCGCGGGTTAACTGAACCATAGAGGAGCCAGTAATACCTTTAGCAACAAATAAGTTAACACCAACAGGAGGAGTAATAAGTGCAAGCTCAGTGCCGACAATCAAAATAATACCAAAGTGGAATGGGCTAATGCCGAGCTGAACCAATATCGGCAAAAATAATGGTGTATAGATTAATATCTGTGCCGCGGTCTCAATAAACAAACCTGTAAACATAATAAGCGCAACAAAGATCAATAAAATAATTGTTGGGTTATCAGTAATCTGTAGAATTGCTTCACCTATCATTTGCGGAATCATACTAATAGTAAGATAACGTGCAAATGCTGTAGCGAAACCTAGAATAATAATGACACAACCTGTAGTTAACGCTGCGCGAGAAATAGTAGGTATTAAATCAGCGTAGGTCATTTCCTTATGTATAAAGAAACTAACTACAAGAGTATAAATAACAGTGATACACGCGGCTTCTGTTGCAGTGAATATCCCTGAGTAGATACCACCAAGAATAATGATTGGTGTCAATAGTGCCCATTTAGCTTCCCAAAAGGTAGTCTTGACTCGCTCTAGATTAAAGCCTTCGTCCTGACCTTTATAACCACGCTTTTTCGCTATTATGTAAACCGCAAGGATCAAGCCTAAGCCAATCATACCACCTGGTACAAAGCCTGCTAGGAACATATCACCAATCGAGATCTCAGCCGTCACCGCATAAATGATCATCGGAATAGATGGCGGTATTAGAATGCCCAATGAGCCCGCTGATGCGGTCAATGCGCCGGCAAAGTGACGGTTGTAACCCTTTTCAATCATGGAAGGCACCATCATTGAACCAATTGCCGCCACGGTAGCTGGCGAAGAACCAGAAATTGCCGCAAAGAACATACACGCAACAACAGTTACAATACCAAGGCCGCCAGATGCTCTACCAACTAAGCTAGAGGCAAAGTTGACTATCCTAGCCGACAAGCCCCCTTTCTCCATCACGAAACCAGCTAAAATAAACATCGGTATCGCGAGATAAGTAAAGGAATCTAATGAGGTAAAAGCAGTCTGTGCAATAAATGACATCGGGATATCTGCGATAACCAAAGCAAAAGCGGTACACATACCAATACTGATCGCAATTGGCATCCCGATAAACAACAGGATGACAAACACCAGCATAGTTAATAGAAACGCGTCCATTATTTATCACCTCGCTCTTGTTGTACTTTATGCAGCGCTTCTTCGGCTTCAGAGAGTGCATACTCATGTTCTAACTTGCCCGTTGCCCGGCGATATACACGCTGAATCAGGCGTAGAGAAATCAAATAAAAGCAGACTGGAATAATTGAGTACACCCATCCTGCATGCCATTCCAGCGCAGGTGTTGTTTGCTCAATATTGAGCGCATCAACCGATATTTCCAATCCATAGAAACCAATCCATGCCATAAACGTTGCAAATGAAAGATCAATAATGGAATCAAGGATTTTTTTGTTTCTACCTTTCACTATTCCGTCAATAACCTCGACACGTACATGGGCACCTCTTACTACGGCTAAGCTAGCGGCAAAATAAACTAGTGCGATAAATACATAGCGAGATAATTCCTCTGTCCAAGACAAAGAGAAGTTAAAAACAAAGCGAAATAAAATCTGTAGGAAACATAGCACAATAAGAGAAATAAAAAGTAAGGTACTAATATATTCTTCTATATTGTCTAAGAAAGATGTTTTCTTATTACTCATATAGACACCGATAGTTTTAAAGTAGGGCTGCGTTGCACAGCCCTATATAAAGAGATTTTATTTTTGTAGTTGTGCTACTTGCTGAGTTAGCTTTTTATATAGATCAGGGTTGATCTTATCCGCATACTCTTGAACCACTGGCGCTACCTTTTCTAGTATTTCGGCTTTAACTGCTGGATCGATTGGAGTATATGTCAACTCAGCATCGATCATATTTTGCAGCGACTGTGCATCGGTATCTTTTACCGCCGAACGCATATGATTGATCGCGATCTTCGCCCCTTCTTGTAATGCAGTTTGTTCTTGCTCAGTGAGTCCATCATAGAACTTTTTACCCACGACAAACACAACCCAAGAGTAGACGTGGCCAGTATCAGAAACATACTTTTGCACTTCGTATAAACGTTGTGAATAGATATTGGTATATGGGTTTTCTTGACCATCAACTACCCCTTGTTGCAGTGAAGAAAACAGTTCTGAAAACGCCATTGGCGTTGGGTTAGCTCCTAATGCTCGGAACGCATCTAAATGAGCTTTGTTTTGCATCGTTCTCAGTTTAAGCCCTTTAAAATCCTCTAATGTGTGGATTGGACGAACATTGTTGGTTACGTGACGGAAACCAAAGTTCCCGTAACCCAAACCAACGTAGCCTGCCTTATCTAGCTTGGATGACAGTTCTTGTCCCCACTCACCATCAACAACTTGGTTAGCAATTTCTTCTGTAGGGAAAATAAAAGGGAGCGTTAAAATGTTGAAATCTTTTACAATATTACCCAAAACAGCAGGCGAAGGTAGGTTCATTTGCACTGCATTGAATTTGATCTGCTCCAGTGCTTCTTGGTCGCTGCCAAGTTGGTTGCTCGGATAAACCGTTACCTCAATCGAGTTATTGGTTGCCGATTCAACGTATTGTTCAAACTTTTCCATTGCCGCATATTCAAAGTGCGACTCCGGAACACCAATACCAATACGCATTGTTTTGGCGGCATTTGCATGAATTGAGACCGCTAACATAGGTAGCGCACATGCGGTTAGTAGGGTTTTGAGTTTCATAGTTTCACCTTGTTGTTATAGTTGATTCCAAGCATTGCGATAAGCGATTGCATTTGACTCCACTTCAGCAAGCGAGGTACCGCGCTTATATAGATTGGAGCCGAGTCCAAATCCTTCCGCCCCAACGTCAAGATACTCTCGCATTATGGCTGGATCGGGATTTATTCCCCCAACAGGCAAGCACATAACTTCAGGCGGAAGAACCGACTTGATTGCTTTTAGGCCTGTAGGTTTAATTACTTCAGCAGGAAAGAGCTTTAGCACTGTCGCACCATTGGCAATCGCATCAAATGCCTCTGTTGGCGTCGCGACACCACAACAGACAAGGCACTGATGCTCTACTGCCTTTCTGACTACCTGCGGGTTCATATTGGGTGTAACGATCAGCTTTGCACCAACAGCTAGCACTGCGTCAAGCTTCTCTTCATCGGTTACAGTTCCCGCTCCGATAATGGCTTCATTACCAAATTCATTAACTAGCAACTCTATGCTCTCTAGTGCGTTCGGACTATTTAATGGGATCTCAATCAACCGAAATTCATGCTCAATTAATTTGCTGGCTAGTTCTACTATCTCGTTACTCTCCACTCCGCGCAAAATCGCGATAAGTGGATTATTTTTAAACCAGGGATTGTTTCTAAGTTCAATTGAGTTCATATTATTTATCCAAATCTAATCGGTAAAATTGATACATACCTTCTAAAAAGCATGCTTGCCCAGAAACTATTTCACCTTGGTAATTTAAAAAATCTAGCGCTATAGCATATTTGTTAGACAGCGATTCACTACCTATAACGTAATGTTTTTCTTCTCTGTTTAAATGACTCAATTCATTGCCTATCAGTAGCCCAGACAAATATTCAAGAACATCTTTTTCAGCTATTTTTTCAAACAGACGATTAGTGCGGGCACTAAATAAAATACTATTTAATGATTGTTCATACCCAAGCTCTAATCCTAAATAAAATGTTTGGCTAGAGAGTGATTGTTGATCAAGGTTGAGTCCTAAAATGGAGTGTTTTTTGAGTAAGCTAAATAGCTCTCCAGTCATATAAGTGGCAAAAGACTCTAGTTTCCCTTGATGCCAAATTGCATGCTTACTATGCGTCCCAGGTAGAATTGCGCTGAAGTTATTTTGGTTAGCAATACGTGATAAACCAATCAACTGGACTTCTTCTCCACGCATAACGTCCGGCTGGCCACATGCATTTATGCATGTCGCTCCTGCGACAATTTTTACGCTCGACGCCCAACCTTGTTGGATAGCAACACTGTGCTGTAAAAACTGCTCAGGCGTAGCTGGCAGTGAGACATATTTTGCCTCTATCCAGCCTTGCTTGGAACCCACCATCCCAGCCATATATATATTTGTCGTCTGGTTTAACCAACTCCCTAATTGGGCTTTCAACGCTTGATCAAACCGCTTATCGGCTACAGATAGCAAGCCTAGCTCTGCCGATTTCTCCTCAATACAGGCGCCATCTCCATTCATCAAGAAGGCGCGAAAATTGGTGGTTCCCCAATCAACAGCAATCCATGTATTACCCACTCAACCTCCAAGTCAGACAATAAACACATCTTTGTATGACAAGAAGAATAAGTAAAAAATTTTGACTTTGTTGTGATGATGGTCAAAAAGTCTACAAGATGAACTGGGGGAACGTCACATCTTTACCAATAGTTTTGCCAATAGCGTCCATAATAATATTTCTCATTACAGATCGAGCTTTTTCTACATCCCGCATTCTAACTGCTTCCATTAAATCAAAATGCATTTTAATTGCAGGTGCACTTAATTCCACTTCTTGTTCAAGCGTATGTTTAAATGTCATACCCAATGCAGTAATTAATGCATCTCCCATTGAAAGAAGAAAACAGTTATTGCTCGATGCAATTAGCGCTTTATGGAATTTAATATCACCTTCATTAAATAAATCTCGGTCTACTGTTTTTTCACCTTTAACCATTAACTCATAGCCTTCCTCTAATGCAACTAAATCTCTTGAAGTCGCATTTAACGCGGCTAATGCAGCAATATTAGGCTCAAAAATAAGTCTTGCTTCCATCAAACTTGGAATCAGTTCGTGGTCAACATCAAACTCAGAGATCCAACGTAACAGTTCTATATCAAGCCAGTTCCATCTGTTACGTTCATTAACTATGGTGCCCATTTTGGCAACAGTAGATAACATGCCTTTTCCTGCTAGAGTCTGTATTGCTGCGCGAATTGAGGTTCGAGACACGCCTAACGTGGTCGCCAATTCGTTCTCTCCAGCAATGGAGTCACCAGGGAGATACTGGCCTTTGAGGATTTTTTCTGCGAGGTGGTTTGCTACGATTTGTGTTTTTGTCAATGCCATCTTGTGTTACAAGTGTTCGTTGCTAGTTATACAAATGGTAGCTATTTATATGGATATATAATGTGACACGAATATCAAAAAGACAACCTACTTTCAATACGGTATCAATACTACGCTCAATGTATAGCGTATGAGCGAAACTATGCTACTGATGAGAACAGAACTACAACACATACTCATACCGACTCCTCACAAATTAATTTACAATGAAACCAAAGCCCCTAAATCAACAACACGGTATCAATGATCACTTGGAAGCAGTCCCTTGAAGGGTATGAATGGTTAATTCATCAAGTTTGGTATCTAGAGGTTAAACCTAATGAGGTAATTAGTTCGCCTCCACAATTGATTCCGAACCCGAGAGCTCATCTGTTGTTTACACCGCCTGAGCAGCGTTACCATTATGACAATGGCGAACAGGTAATGAGTGGACAAGGTAGTCATTTACTCTCGGCCTCCGAGCATTTGTTGCTGATGGATGATGTTTCTCCGTTAAAGCGGATTGGCATCACCTTTCAGCCTGACGCTCTTTATTTACTCAATTCGCAATCCCCTGAATTACTGAATCAATGTGGCTGGTACGATTGGTTAGCCTTACGCTTTGACAAACCATTTGAGGCGTCGTTACTTGACTGCGTATCTCAACAAGAAGTCGTCGGTTGTATAAAAAAGCAGCTTGAATATTTAGGAATAAGCTATCAACAAGACAAAGCCCATTCATTAGTTTCTAAGGCTCTCTCCGTTATCGCTAACCAACTAAGTAGTGATGAAGCCAGCGAGCTAAATGTCGAACAACTGACGCAAGATTGTAATAGCACTCGGCGCACGCTTGAGCGCCACTTTCGCCAAGTTATGGGGCTCAGTATTAAGAAATACCAATCAATGCTAAAGCTGGAACAGATGGTGCTCGCATTATACCAAGAACCAGAGTTTGTGGATTGGGCGGCATTTTCTCAACGATTTGGTTTTAGCGACCAATCGCACCTCATAAAACAACTCAAACAGCAGATCAAACGAACACCGAATCGCTACCTGAATCAGCGCGACCTTACTATAGACATCTATGGCGACTTTGAGACGTAATTTGTCGCAAAAGTACAATTCATCTTTGGAAAAGTTCATTAACATGGTCCGCAAATAATAACGAGGTAACCAATGTCATATTCAAAATTAAAACACGGCGAGTCAGTACCGTTTAATGAAACGCTATCTATCCAATTGATCCAACAAAAGGATCTCGTCGATATCTTCAAGATGTTTGACGACGAAGAAGTGAATCAATACCTATTTTTTGCCCCAGCAGACGAAGCCTTATACCAGGGATTTTTTGCTCCCATTGTTGAAGATACTGAAAAAGCACTCGAAGAGCAGCGCTGGCCCGATAACCCAACTTTTGTCATTCGAGACCATCAAGGACAATACATGGGGATGACTGCCATCACCCAAGTTATGCTCTTAGAGGGTAACCGTGAGGTAGGTTATCAGCTTCCAAGGCTCGCTTGGGGACAGGGGATTGCTACCCGTGCATGCCAACTAATGACGGAATTGGCATTCAATGAACTAGGCAGTCATAAAGTCTGTGCCGACTGTTATGGTTCAAATGTTGGCTCATACAAAACGTTAGAAAAGTGTGGCTATGTCAGAGAGGGTGAGCACGCTGATTACTACAAAACCACACAAGGTTTTGACTCTAAGTTGTTTTATGGCATGACGAAACAGCAGTACTTAAAACGTGCCTAAATGTTCCCTTAGCACATGGAGTGGTTAAAGCGTTCAAATAAGCTGCTTGCTCTTTAACCACTTTAGCCCTTCTCGCTTCGCTAACCCTTCAATTCGTTCTTTTTCTATAAAGCGCACGACAGATTCTGCATCGGTTTTTGAATATTCTCGTAATACCCAACCTATTGCCTTTTGGATGAAGAACTCTTTATCTAATTGGTTTTCTCGGATCAATTCAAAAAGCAAAGCTCTATCAGTGTTTTGCTTGAATTTTAACTGGTAGAGGAGCGTTGAACGTCGTAACCAGACATTCTCCGACTGCCGCCACTCCCCTATTACTTGTGCAGTTTCTTCGGGAAAGCGAACAAAATAACTCGCTAAAATATGTGTCGCTAACATATCGACAGTGTCCCACCATGACTTCGTGGTTACCCAGCGTTCTAAGTCCTTTAACATCGCTAACGGTAATTGAGTTTTGAGTTTGATAAGCAGGTCAACCGCGACCATTTGGAACTCTCGCTCAGGCTGTGCCCATAACTCATCAATCACACCTGAAAGCTCATCCAAAGAAGGAAGTTGGCTCTTGGTAAATAACGTTTTTAAAGCTGCTCTTCGTGGCGTAGACTGAATACCATAGAACGTATACTGACCACGCATGTAGGCTTTCATAAAGCTGGCGTTTTCAGCGTTTGCCAATGGTTCTAATGTTGCTTTTACTGTTTGATTCCATGGGCGCATATCGTCACACTCCTCCTACGAATTATTCAGCCATCTACCAATCTGGGGAAAAGCTGTCTAGAGCGTACACTACCCCTATGACTAAAGACCACCTGAATTAAGCCGCAATCACCATAGTTCTGTTCCACACTCCCAATAAGATGGTTGCAAAGAGAATCCATACCATCACAGCGGAAAGTAAGGTCCCAGTTAGGGTTAAGAAGTAGCTGAAATAGTACACAGTCAATAGGTAAGCGGCATAAGGAAGTAAAGAATATATCCCAAACAGTGCCGTCATACGAAGCGCTTCCATATTACGCTCAGTACCCACGATGTAATGGGCAATAAGCGCAAAGCTAGGAAACAGTGGCACTAACCCAGCAATATAGAAACTTTTACTTTTCGAAAGAATCGCAATAAGCAAAACCGCTAGAGCTCCAATCAAGCACTTAATAAACAAGGCGATCATTGGTTAAGCCAAATTGAAGAACAGCTCGTCGTCGGTCATGTATTTATGCTTACTCCCCAAGTTGCGAACATGCATAAACATAAATTCTGGAAAAGCTGGAGCTAGCAAGTCGTTTGGCTCCCACACTACTCCACCAATAAACACATATCGCCCTTGCTTCTCTTCATGATGGTGAGGGTTATTCAGCTCGGTAGAGAGCTCAGCTCGTGCGCCATCTATCACGCACACCACTTGCCCACGAGCAACACCAATCACTCGATTCACCAAGTTAGCTTTCATTCCACACTTCCAAGCTTGACGAGTTGCCCACTCAAAGCCGAGTTTACGAACACCTTTGTGCACGTTGACGATTAAGTTCATTGCCTGCGCTCCATGATTGTCGGTTATAACAAGCATCAGGTTAGAGTGGATGGTAAAGACTAGCGAGGAATAGGTAGAGGTGAATTCTCAGCCGATGGTAAAACATACAAACAATTGGAGCATTAAGAAAGCAACCTACCAGTGTATACGCAGTAGGCTGCTCAGTTTCGATTAGGTTAATGCCTTATTTGTGATTTTGTCAGATTGACGAGACACAATTTCCGCTTCGAACCAGTTTTGAATCACAAAACCCTTGTTCTCCAACCGATTAAGCATCAGTTTGGCCATTTCTTCGCCCACACTATGCGTATCGTAATGCAAGGTCGTGATTGAAGGCTTGCTGTAACGACTGTGCTCATAGTCACCATAACCCGCAATCGCAATATCGACACCAGGCTGATAACCAAGCTCCTCACAAGCTGCTATCGTACCTAACGCCATGGTATCATCAGCACACAAAATCGCCGTTGGGCGATGAGCTAATGACAACACCTCTTTGGCCATCTTGATCGCGTCTTCTTCGTTCAGTTCACCGTTAAGCAATAAACGGTCATCCGCACATAGACCCGCTTCTTCCATAGCCTTAACATAACCCCGCTTACGAGCTTGAGAGAGTGTGAGTTCAATGGGGGCATCAAGGAAAGCAATACGCGTATGTCCATGCTCTAGCTGACGTTTTGTCATCTGATAAAAGGCATGTTCATTGTCAACGTCGACAAAGCAATCTTCCTCAAAGCCGATATCGTAACCGTGGCAAATATAGGGAAACTGCTTCTGTTTTAGCATGGCAATACGTTCATCATTGCTGCGCGTACGAACAATAAAAAGCCCGTCGATCAAACCACTTTCAATGAAATCCAAGTAGACCTTATTCTCATCTTGGCAATCAGCGATCGTTGTTACGATCAATTGGTAATCATGACGAGCAAGAAATGCAGAGGCGCCCGCTAGTACTTTTGAGAAAGCTGGTGAAACGAACATTCGTGAGTTAGCCGGTAGAATGATACCAACGTTTCTTGATTTACCTGAGGCAAGGCGCTTCGCTGTTGGGTTAGGTTTATAGCCTATCTCCTTTGCCGCAGCCAACACCTTTTGTCGAGTTTCTGGGTTTACATCGTTGTATCCATTTAACGCCCGCGAAACAGTAGATTTAGAGAGCCCTAAATGTTCTGCTAGTTTTTTTATCGACATAATATCCTTAGCACTCACTGACCAATAACTGACAACGACTGACGGAGGTAACGGCTTGTGGCGTCAACACTCCTTCCTTCAATTGTGAATAGTACTCTCGCCAACCTTTTTGATTGGAGATGACCTCATTCTCTAAATCATTTTTACAATAATTCAAGCAGTTAACCAAGCGGTGTGCACCATCATCTAAGTAATCTTTGTTTCGATAGCAACCTTCTAACATAAACCTCAACAGTGCAAGTGCGATTGGTGTTTTCGAGACAAACGTACCGGTAAAGGGATACAGTTTTGCCTTCAGCGCTTCAATTCCCAATGGATGCTGTTTAGCGTAGCCACTAAATAACAGCACTCGTTCAATATCACCGAGCACCTTTCCAGCCTCCGATACTTCCATGACTCGTCCAGCAAACGCTTCTTTATCGTGGCGCATAATCAGCCCAGGTTGATGGCTGTACGCAAGGTAATGACCATCGACTGGGTTAGCTAAGGCAGATAATATAAATGCTTGATCTTCAGCTCTATGGATAAACGTCGGCGTATAAGGTTGGAACTCATACAGTGCGTCAATCAAGATTCCGTTGGTTCCGCCTGTGACGTGCACACGCTGGATGTCATCTCTCTGGCTGATTACTTCTTCTTGGGTGGAAATCGCCTGACCCCAACGAGCACAGAATAGCTGCTCAAACATGGCATAATCCCGCCCTGTCGGCAGTGTCACATCAGGGGTAAAAAGACCCAAGTGAGCATCGCTTTCATTGACCAATCCACCAGCAATCATACCCAGTTTAACCTTGTGGCCACTGTTATCAACGGCACTAGCACCCCAATTAGAATCTAAAAAGTGTTCAAACACAGATTTGCCCGTTTCGTTGATGAGCATGGTTTGGTCGAACACTTGGTCAAGGTCAATTTTGAATGTAGCTTTGAGATCCGGATTCACTGCTTTTTGCCACAACGGCGCTACCGCTTTAAGGAAACTATAGTGTCTTCCATATGCCCCGTTTACTCCGAACACACCTTTAAGGTCATCACTTGCCTCTGGAAATGCATGACGCAGCACCTCAAGACATTCACTTTCACCAAAAACTGCTACATTGAGGTGCTTGAGGTTAAGGTGCGTGTTGATCTCAAACTCAACATACTGTTTCGCAATGTCTGCCAACGCAGGGTGTGTCACCGAGCATGACAGGACGATAGTTGCCTTAGCGCCTGGTGCAAGGTTGCCTCGTTTTACTTCCACTGCCAACGCTTCATCAAGGTGCTTTAAGCCATAAAGGACCTCATTCTCTTCGGCAGAGATGCCAACAGGGATAGGATGATCGTACCAATACTTTTGCTGCTGGTTTTGAGCCTGCTGTAAGGTTTGATGGAAGCACTCCCCCAACGTTAAGTGGTTAACATCATCTCCTCGGAGTGGTACACCTAATAACACATTGCTCGTGAACAAGACCTGTGCAGCAACATCCGTAATCGCCTGTGACGACTTGGTCATATTATGCAGAGTTCGATTGCGGTGAATATCCTCTCTTACCTTTTCGGGTGTCGATTTAGCCGCTATGGCTTCGGGGCTGAATAGTTGCCAAAGAGGGTTATCGCCTTCGGGTAACTCATCATAGTTATGTGAAAGCTCGGCTTCAGCGTCCGGTACAAACGCATCTAGGAACTTCAAGACAGGATGGTGTTTATTTATGTTAAGAAGCTCACAGGCGACTTGATATTCAACATGGTTAGGCTGCTGGCTAACAAACCACGCGTGACAAAGCTGACTTGAAAGATCAGAGCCTTTTAATAGGGAAAACTGATTATTTACGTTGAGATATTCACAAATTTTCGGCAGTAGAGACATATTGGCATCCATAAAAAATCCCCTTCACAAACCGATGAAGGGGATTAGCAATTAAAGGCGTTGCTCTGTTTCCACATCAAACAGAAGGACACGAGATAAGTCGACGAGCAAGTCCATTTTTTGGCCGCGTGTTACTTCTGAGCGAAGGTCTAGGCGTGCTTTCACGTTCTCTTCTCCCAACTTAAACAACACTTCTTTATCAAACCCCATCGGTTCAACTAGGTCGATGTTGATATTATCGAAGTTAAAGGTTGTTTCACTCTCCCCAAAGAACTCCTTGTCATTGAAAAAGTCTGGACGAATGCCCACTTTTACAGCAAGTCCCTCCGCCGGTACTGCCTCATCAAAATGAACTCCGGTCAGCAGCTTTCTAGGCAGTTGATATCCTCCTAGTTCCAGATAGTCGTTGTACAGTGTACCGTCCATGATGTTCATTGACGGAGAGCCAATAAAGGTCGCAACGAAAATATTGACTGGGTTGAGGAAGATCTCCATCGGAGAGCCGACTTGCTCAATAATACCATCTCGCAATACCACCACTTTATCCGCTAGCGTCATTGCCTCGACTTGGTCGTGGGTAACATAAACACTGGTGCGGCCAAATCGGTTGTGGATTTGCGCAATCTCGGTACGCATGTGGTTACGCAGTTTGGCATCCAGATTTGACAAAGGTTCATCAAACAGGAAGCAGTCAGCATCACGAACAATTGCGCGCCCCATAGCAACACGTTGGCGCTGGCCACCAGAAAGATCAGCTGGCTTTCTCTTTAGGTAATCTTCCAGCTTGAGCATTTTGGCAACATCTTCCAACCGGCGCTGGATCTCCGACTCTTCCATCTTTAAGCGGCGTAGAGCAAACACGATGTTCTCTTCAACGGTTTTGTGCGGATACAATGCGTAGTTTTGGAACACCATCGCAATATTACGATGTTGTGGTTCGACATCATTAACCACTCGGTCGCCAATGGAGATCTCACCAGATGTTGCCTGTTCAAGGCCTGCAAT
Organism: Vibrio barjaei; assembly: GCF_001639065.2. Classification (GTDB taxonomy): domain Bacteria; phylum Pseudomonadota; class Gammaproteobacteria; order Enterobacterales; family Vibrionaceae; genus Vibrio; species Vibrio barjaei. The sequence goes on along the minus strand of NZ_LQXO02000022.1, from coordinate 251,759 downwards.
CATACGTAACGTAGTCGATTTACCACAACCAGATGGGCCAACTAAAACCACAAATTCGCCATCTTCGATATCAAGACTGATGTTTTTTACAACCTTGGTGTCACCGTAGTTTTTAACAATATTTTTTAATGAAATAGAAGCCATAATTATTAACCTTTCACACCACCATCAGTTTTGCCACCATCCATATGACGCATAGCAAACAAGAAACACACTACGACTGGAGCCAGAGTTAACATGGACGCTGCCATGATTCGGTCCCAAATCGCATTTTTCGATACAAATAGCTCTTGTAGCGCGAGTGGCAATGTGTAGAACTCTTTGAATTGTTTTAAGAATACAGACGCAAACAGGTATTCATTCCAGCCGATAATAAAGCAGTACATAAACACGGTTGCGAGCATAGGTACTGATAACGGTAATACCACTTTCCAGATCGCTTCTTTGCGCGAATAGCCATCCATCATCGCGGCCTCTTCTAACGCAAAAGGGATCGTGCGGAAGTAGTTACCCAGCATATACAGCGCGACTGGCAATGTTTGCACAATATAGATGGCGAAGAGACAGAACAGACTACCCCACATACTGGTCGCTAACCCGACGTTTACCGCCATTTGATACAGCGGTACCATCAACAGTACGCCGCCCACCATATAAACGAAGAGCACCGAGCGCTGAACAATTACCTGCCCAGTAAATCGCAGGCGTGAAATGGAATAAGCACCCATGACTGCGAATATGAGTGACACCGTAGCCGCTCCCGCAGATATGGAGAAACTATTCAGCATAAACCGGCCAAAGGGAAACACATCAGAGTTGCTGGTGTATTTCGCCATAATGGCGTCTTTCTTATCTTGAGGCAGCTTAGGATTCTCTAGAATCTTTTGTATTGCTGCCGGTATCTCTACCTGTTTTTGCTCAGTTAAGCCTAATAATTCCTTATAGGCATCGAGGTTAACGACCTGAGGAATCAATGACGGGTTGCCCCAGTCAAACTGGTGCTTTAACGAGGTCGAGAGTATTTGCGCAAACGGAAGTAAGCAGAAGCTCACCAGTAAGAAAATTGCTAACGCAAATCCAATACGTCCTTTAAATGTTGGTTTTCCTAACATAATGAATTACCACTTAAGAATTTTCTTAACATAGAACCAAATCAGCACACACAAGACGCTGAACTGGATCACGGAGGTTGCTGCTGCAAGCCCTTGATCGATTACCCCAGTGAAAGCTTGGTAATACGTAAATACTGGAAGAGTTTGAACATTGGGCGCCAAAAGGAACACGTCTTCAAAGCGGTTCAGGTTCCAAATCAAACGTAGAATCACTACCGTTGCCAACACGAAATAAATTTCTGGCAGCGTCACATGGAAGAAACGTCCAATTGGTCCATAACCGTCAATCGCCGCCGCTTCGTATTGGTCTTTAGGAATCGACGTCAACTTGGAAAGAATCAACAGATATGCAATCGGGAAATGCTTCCAAACATCAAAGATAATAACGACCCAAACAGCCGAACCAGGTTCACCAATGAGGTTGGTTCGTTGATTCCAGATATGCAGTACATCAACCATTAACCAGTTGAAGACACCGTTAACAGGGTCAAAAAGAAATTGCCAACCAAATACAACGGAAATAACCGGCGCAAAATATGGCATAAGAATAGCGGCACTCACTAGGCCACGACCTCGGAACGGATTACGCATCAATAATGCAACCGCGAGTCCTAACAGGGTTGTGCCAGCAACAGTACCAAATAGGTAGATACCGGTTGTTGCAATGGATGAGTAATAGTCTGGATTTGCCAGCAAGCGAGCGTAGTTGGCAATCCCGACAAAAGTTTTGTCACCGTTCAGCTTTACATCAAAGAAGCTTAGGTAAACATTAAAAACGATCGGATAGAGTATCAAAAGCCCAATAATGCCAATGGTCGGAGCGACAAGCTTCCACCCGAACCGCGCTTCTGCTCTCTCTAATGGTGTCATGGTAATTCCTTGTTAATCTGAGGCAGCGCACCATGCTGCCCCGTAAAGGTTCTTAGTGAAGGTGCGCCGCTGGCTGGCCAGCGACGTCTATCGCTATGCAGAGTTAGTTTTTGATAAGCTGCTGCATCTCGTTTTCAGCCCAATCCAACGATTTTTGCGTGTCTTGTCCTTCAATCACAGAGCTATAGATCATGCGTGGAATGATCTGTTTCGAGAAGATCTCGCCAGATTCAGGGAACGCCTTACCGTCCACAATAGAGAAGTTCTTGATGTTCTCAAAACCAGCAATGATCTCCTTAATGGACTCTTTACCGTAGTTAGCAAAAATGCCTTTTGGATCATTAAGGAATTCATCAGTTTCAGCGATGTCTCGAAGCATAGGAAGGTGGCCACCAGGTGCCATGTGAGAGTATGCAACAACCTGATCTTTCTCGTTCATGTATTCAATGAACGCTTTCGTCGCTTCCACTTCATCCTTGTTGTCGTTCTTCATGATAGAGAAACCAACCAAGGTACCAAATGTAGAGGCTGAAGTATGAGTGATTGCTGGAGCTAAACGCGTGTTCTTCGCTAGATTTGGATCAAATGTCGCGCCTTTAAGATCTTTAAAGTTCTCGTTACTCAATGAACTTGCTGCGGCTTCTGCAAGTGCAATGTCATCCATGATATACGTGGAGTAGAAGAACATCGCTAGCTTGCCTTGCAAATAGTAGTCACGTGCGCGCCATGTCTGTGGACCCGGAGGTGTGTACTTTGAAAGGTCTTTATAAAAGTCTAAAACTTCTTTTTGCGCTTCAGAGTTGAATATTAGGTTACCGTCTTTATCAAACTGACCCGCATCGTTTGATAGTGCGAACTGCGTATAAACCTGCTCAGCATAGCTATCCGCTTTTGTGCCGATGAGAATGCCGTATTGGTTTTCCTGAGGCTTATTAAAGTACTTCGCTGCTTTTTGGATGTTTTCCCATGTTGTCGGTGGCTCCAAACCCGCCTCTTCAAACCAGTCAGCACGATACCAAATACCTTGAACCCAACCACGATATGGTAGAGCAACAAATTTATTGTTATCTGGATCTTCTACCAACTTCAATGAACCTTTATAAAAACGGTCCTTACCTACTGCTTCTATGGTTGCTGTCGTGGCGTCTAAATCAACAATACCTTGCTCAGCAAACGCTAAAGACAGGTTAGAGCCTACTTCAATCATATCTGGAAGCGTATTCGATGCGGCGGCGGCGGCAATCTGCTTCGGCATGTCATTTTCATCTACTGCCACAACTTTCACATCGATACCTGGGTTCAATGCTTCGAACACATCAGCCATCACTTCTATCGTCTGAAGGCGGTCTGATTGGGTTTGTGTTGTCCAATACTCAACTGTAGTCGCTTGTGCAAGGCTAGATAAGCCTAAACCAGCTACGGCAAGTCCAAGGGTCAGAGTTTTTAGTTTCATCGTTATATCCTTTACGATTTAGGATTCATGTTATTTATGAGTCGCCAGCTTAGCTGGCTCTATTTTTTACTTAGCTAACCACATCACTTGATATGGTTGTACAGTAACAACACCACTTAAGTCGTTACCAGAAATCAAATCGTGAGCGACTCCTTTAAGCACTGCATTGGTATCTAGCTCAACCGCTTGATTTGAAATATTAATTGCCACCAACACTTGCTCATCACGCACAAAAGTGACCAATTGCTCACTGGTTGCCACTACGCGCTGACTAGCGCTAGGAGCAAATGCTCTCTGTTGCTTACGAATACTTAGAATATGCTTAAAGCGAGATAGCACTTGGGCACGACGAGATTCTGGATTCGCTAACTCAGTTTCCACATTAGTACGATCAAGCTTTTCACGGTTAATCGCGCGGTTATACCCCAGGCGTTCCAATCCTTCTATATCGTTTCCAGACCCCAATAGACTGTGCACATATATTCCAGGAACCCCCGCCATCGAAATAAGGATGGACTGGGCCGCCATAAAGCGATCTAGGTTAGTTTGGTCATCCGCATTCGCATTGCGGATGGCATCAAAATAGTTGATATTCAGCTCATAAGGACTTTGTGTACCGTCACCGTTATCTTTGTATGAAACACGGCCGCCATTGGTCTGCACTACTGATAGTAAATGGTCTACTTGTTCTTTGTTTAAGATGCCTTCAACAGGACGCACACCGATGCCATCATGAGAGGCTAAGAAGTTGAAGAATGTGGTCTGTTCCGAACACGGTTCTAAGCTCGACATCCATTCAACAATTTTTTCACTGCTGCCTGTTTGCAATGTGTGCAGTGTTAATGGCGGCAGCGGGAACTGGTACACCAAATGCGCTTCATTCTCACCGTTGCCGAAATAACTAATATTGTCGTTATGCGGTACATTGGTTTCAGTGATCAATTTAACGTGAGGTGCCACTGCGCTCATTAATGCTCGCAACGCCTGAACAATGGCATGAGTTTGGGGCTGATGAATACAAGGGGTATCCAACTCTTTCCACATAAAGCCAATCGCATCAAGACGAATAAAAGAGGCTCCTTGCTGAGCATAAAACAGCAGTAACTCGGCAATTTTCTGGAACACTTCTGGGCAACGGAAATTAAGGTCAATTTGATCTTCGCTAAACGTCGTCCAAATATGTTTTGTACCGTGAGCCGTTTCAAAAGTCGTCAGTAGTGGCAATGCTCTAGGGCGTGTGACTGAGCTGTAGTCTCGGTTTGGATTAGCTTCAGTAAAGAACTCTCGATACTGTTCTTCTCCTTTTATATAGCCCTGAAACCAATCACTGGATTTTGAAATATGATTGATCACACCATCAAACATTAAGTCATAGCTATTCGACAGCGATTGAACGTCTTGCCAATCACCCAGTTCTGGGTTTATTTTCCAATAGTCGACAACGGAGAATCCATCGTCCGATGTATACGGATAACACGGGAGAATATGTACCGCAGAAAGAACATCAGCGGCATTATCGTTCAAGAACTCTCTCAACGTGTGAAGCGGTGCCTCTCCTTGTTTTTTGATTGAGTCACCATACGTAATCAGCATGATGTCGTTTTGATCAACCCATTGCTTTTTGCCCACATACTCTGGCTGGTTCGCAATAAGATTTAGAAGGTTGGGAATGAGTTCATTAAGTTGAGCTGGCGAATACACACCTGCCAAAATTTGTTGCAGGTCTTTTTTAACTTGAGAGTTAGCCGTCTGTTCCTGAGCCATGTTGATATCCATTATTACAAATCAAACAACCAAAACCGGTTTTGATACTTTTCCAAAAAATAGTGGTTTTAAAATTCACCACTTGATAACTTCGATTTATAATTAGTCTAAACAGGCTTTATTGATTATTTATTGAGCCAAGTCTCATTTTCCCAGACAACCAAAACCGGTTTTGGATTATCGTGAATTCGATCACTAATTTGTAAAGCTATCATTATATCCATTTATATAATCCTCTAAATTACGTCCAACCACATTCAGAAATTATAGGGAAAGTGAAACATGAATATCCTCCTTGCACACTTTCGTGTAGGCGAAACTGATGGCGTATCTCTTGAGATGGACAAATGGAAATGGGCTCTGGAGAGCTTGGGACATAAGGTTTTCTATCTAGCGGGGAGTTCGGGTAGTACAGACGCTGATCTCGTGCCAGAGTTACATTATTTAGAGCCATTCAACGACAAAATTATCCAAAACGCTTATGTGAGTCGCGATGATTACTCATCAGAATCGGTTTTGTTAGACGCCATTGAACATCGAGCCAATGACATTGCCGCAGGTATCATCAAGGTTATCGATCAACGAGATATTGACATTATTGTCCCAAATAACATGCTGTCGCTTGGCTATCACTTACCAGCAGCACTCGGCATTATGAAAGCGGTCGAAGCCACTCAGACTCGTGTAATTTGTCATCATCATGATTTTCATTGGGAACGTGTTAAATACTCAAACCCAACGTCTCCAGGCATTCAGCAACTGCTCAACACCCTGTTTCCTCCTAAACATCCGCTGGTTGAGCACTGTGTGATCAACCGTATTGCGCAAACAGAACTTAAAAAACGCCGCGACACCGACTCTACGGTGGTGCCCAATGTGTTCGATTTTCAGGGCAGCGATTGGAAAGTTGATGAATACAATCAAGATCTGCGAGCACGATTCGGTGTCGGCACAAATGATATTTTGTTCCTGCAAGCAACACGTATTGTGGCAAGAAAAGGCATCGAACTGGCAATCGACTTGATTAATGCCATGAGCAAACAGCGTGAAAGGCTTGTTGGAAAAACGCTCTATAACGGAGAAACATTTACCACAGACAGTCGCTTAATCCTTATGTTTGCGGGAATGTGTGAAGAAGACAGCTATCTTGACTTATTGACGAATAAAGCCAAAGCCTGCAATGTGGAATTACTGTTTATCAATGATTGGGTAGGTCACTCTCGCGGTGAGAAAGAGGGGCAAAAAGTCTATTCTTTGTGGGACGTCTACTCACACGCAGACATCATCACCTACCCTAGTTTGCTAGAAGGTTGGGGAAATCAATTTCTAGAAGGCCTTGTCGCTAAAATCCCTATGGTAGTTTATCGTTATCCTGTATTTGACTTAGATATTGCCGATTACCAATTTAACATTATCGACCTTGGCAATGACCATCAGGTGGATGAATCAGGACTCGCTCTTATCGCTCCAGAAACGTTAAACGGCGCCGTCAATTCAACGCTTGAGTATCTGTTTGATGCTGATTTGAGAACATCCCGTATGCAACAAAACTATGACATTGGCGAAAAGCACTTGTCTTATAGCGCATTAAAAGCGATGCTTTCGGACATTTTTCAAGGATAAGGTCTAGTCATGAAAGCACTCAGCTGTTTTAAAGCTTATGACATTCGCGGCAAGTTGGGAGACGAACTCAACGAGGATATTGCCTACCGCATTGGCAGAGCATATGCGCAATTTCTAAAACCTAAAACCGTAGTTGTGGGTGGCGATGTTCGTGAGACATCAGAAAGTCTTAAACTCGCCTTGGCGCGCGGCATTATGGATGCAGGTTCCGATGTTGTTGATATCGGTATGACAGGTACAGAAGAGATTTACTTTGCGACTCAGTCACTGGACGTAGATGGCGGAATCGAAGTCACCGCAAGCCACAATCCTATTAACTACAATGGGATGAAACTGGTTCGAGATAACGGTAAGCCAATCAGTGGTGATACTGGTTTGAACGACATCAAACAACTTGCTGAACAAAATGACTTTGAGTCAATTGCTCAAGTTGGACAATACAAGAAGCTGTCTAACCTTGATGAATACACCGAGCATTTGCTTAGTTACATTACGCCGAGCAACATCAAGCCACTTAAGCTGGTAGTAAATTCAGGCAATGGCGCTGCAGGTCATGTTATTGACGATCTGGAAGCAAAATTCGCCAAGTTGGGCATTGCCATCGAATTTATCAAAGTCCATCACCAACCTGACTCTAGTTTCCCAAACGGCATTCCTAATCCACTGCTTCCTGAAAACCGTGCGGCCACTTCTGAAGCGGTTGTAAAGCACGGTGCTGATATGGGTATTGCATGGGATGGTGATTTTGACCGTTGCTTCCTGTTTGACGAGCAAGGTGAGTTCATCGAAGGCTACTACATCGTGGGTCTATTAGCAGAAGCGTTCTTACAGAAGAATCCAAATGCTCGAATCATCCACGATCCTCGCTTAACTTGGAATACCATCGACATCGTCACGGAGAATCACGGTACTCCGATAATGTCGAAAACGGGACATGCTTTCATCAAAGAGCGTATGCGTTTGGAAGATGCGGTGTATGGCGGCGAAATGAGTGCGCACCATTACTTCAAAGATTTTGCCTACTGTGACAGTGGAATGATCCCTTGGCTGCTTGTCAGCGAGCTTCTTTGTGTGAAGCAGCAGCCGCTTTCTAAGTTGGTTGCCGATCGTATTGTCGCGTTCCCATCTTCGGGCGAAATCAACGCCAAACTGCAAGATCCACAAGCTGCCATCAAGCGCGTTCAACAAACTTTTGAACAAGAAGCCCTTGTTGTCGACTATACCGATGGTCTCAGCATGGAGTTTAGCGACTGGCGCTTCAACTTACGTACCTCTAATACTGAACCAGTGGTACGACTGAACGTCGAGTCACGACACAATACCGAATTGATGTCTTCAAAAACTCAGCAGATTCTCGATCTGCTTGGCTAGCCTTCGGAGAGGGGGTGACCGCTCCCTCTCCCATATCCTTTCCTCAAAAACATCTCAATTAAATTAACCAAATTAATCTAATTTGAGTATTTCCATGCGTCAGATCACACTATCAAACCTTTATCATCAGTAAATCCGTCAATAACGCTTATCACGTGACCACTTTCACAGATCAATTAAATTAACTTAGTTAATATAATTGCAATAATGAAGCGCTAGACTCCAAATCTGTGCAAACTTCTACTGAAACGGAATGCAACTCAATGTCCCGATTAGAACTAAAAAATATCTGTAAAAATTTTGATGATTTTGTCGCATCTAAAGACATTAGCTTTGTGGCGGAAGAGGGAGAGATGGTCACTCTTCTTGGGCCTTCTGGCTGCGGCAAAACAACGCTGTTAAAAATGATCGGTGGTTTCCATACTCCCGATTCTGGTGAAATTCTAATTGGCGATGAAAATATCACTAATGTTTCTCCAGAAAAGCGCAATACCTCTATGTGTTTTCAATCTTACGCGCTTTTTCCTCACCTGAGTGTAGAGCACAACATTGCCTTCGGCTTGAACCAAAAAGGCGTGGCAAAAGCAGAACAAATTGAGCGCGTTCAAGAAGCCGTCGCACAGGTCGATCTGGGTGAACATTCTCATAAAATGCCAAGCGAATTGTCAGGTGGACAACAACAACGTGTCGCACTTGCTCGCGCGATGGTGACTCGACCTGCTGTCATCCTATTCGACGAGCCATTATCTAACCTAGATGCGAAATTAAGAGAGTCAGTTCGTTTTGAGATCCGCGAACTTCAAAAACGCTACAATCTCACTGCTATCTACGTGACACACGATCAGGCAGAAGCACTAGCCATGTCTGACAAGATCGTTGTCCTTAATCGTGGTCGTATCGAACAGATTGGTACCCCGGAAGACATCTACTATCGTCCTGCAAACCGCTTCGTTGCTGACTTTATTGGTGCCGCTAACATTCTACCCGCACAAGTAAACAAGACAGAGCAAGCCAACACTTATTCGGTCACAACAGAAATTGGTGATTTCATCGTTGAATCTGATGAGCCACCAAAATCAGACAATATTTTTGTTTGTTGGCGACCAGAAGACGCTCGCTTAGCTGAAGATAGCGATATCAACCGCTTCCAAGTACGTGTCAATCAAATGGCTTTCATGGGTAATGTCACCGACCTTCTAGTGGAATCACTTAATGACGTTCCACTAGAAATGCGTATTCAACTACCAAAACAGCCTAAGTTCCAAGATAACCAGTTAACATTCAGTTTGCCTAAGACTGGCATTAGGTTCCTTGAAGAGGTGCCGCATGACTAGTCTACGCACCCACTGGAAAACCTGGCTCATGCTATTACCTGGCGTTGGCACCATCTTACTTTTGATGGGTTCAACGTTTTACATGGTAGTTGCCCAGAGCTTTGGTTTTCACAACATGATGGGAGAGAGTGGCTTCTCCACTGAATTTTGGCGTGATGCACTTGCTGACCCAACACTTCACAAGTCACTGATTTACTCTATTAAAGTATCAGTCATTGGCGCTCTAGGCGCAGTGTCTCTGGCCTACCCGCTTGTGCTTTGGCTACGTAAACCCTTTACCGGTTCAACCACTATTACGGGTCTATTGCGTGCTCCTATGTTCATTCCGGGCTTGGTTGCCGCATTCTTGTTGGTTAACGTGATTTCGTACCATGGTGTGGTTAACCAAGGTTTGATGTGGCTTGGCATTACTGAAAAACCGATCCGTATGCAAAACGACAACTTCGGTTGGGGCGTTATCATTCTTCAAATCTGGAAACAGCTACCGTTTGCAATGATTCTACTAGCGGGCGCGGTGAACTCGATTCGAAACGATGTTCTCGATGCCGCCTCCGATCTTGGTGCAAACGCATGGCGTCGCTTCACTGGCATTGTGTTCCCATTATCTATACCAGCACTGCAAGTCTCTTTGATTCTAATTTTCATCGGTGCTCTGGGGGACTACTCGTTCTACTCGATTGCGGGTCCTAAGAACACTTACTCGCTATCTATGCTAATGCACATTACCTCAACAGAGTTTATGGAATGGAATAAAGGTGCTGTTGTGGCCGTCATCATCATGGTGACCGCTGTGATCGCCTCACTGGCTATCTCTCTACTGACTGCCCCACTAGCCACTAAGAAAGGGAAGCTGAAATAATGACTGCACTCGCTTCAACAGCAAAAGCACCACGCCGTAAGCTGCCGAAAATCAGAACGGCAAATGGCAAACTGATCAACAAAATCGCTATTGGACTGTTTCTTGCGGTCAACTTCTTCTGGCTAGGTGTGCCATTTATCATGGCGCTGATTTGGTCCCTCGTAGATCCAGAACATCCTTGGAGTTATCCAGATGTTCTTCCACCTGTGATGTCTTTCGGACGTTGGACAGACATGTGGGAAAACTCAGGTTTAGTGGAAGCGCTAACCAACAGTTACTCAATTGCACCTGCGGTTGCCTTTCTAACCGTATTACTGGCGCTCCCAACGGCTTATGCTCTAGGTCGCAAAGATTTCCCGGGTAAACGCGTAGCAGAAGTTGTCACACTTCTACCGCTTGTTATGCCGGGCATGATCATCGGTGTCTTCTTTAGTTCGATGCTGATCAACCTTAATTTGTCTAACGCCTACCTTGGCATTGTGATTGGCCATACGGTACTGGCTTTGCCTTATGCTATCCGTATTTTGTCAGCCAGTTTCAAAAGCGTTCCTCAAGATCTTATTGAGGCAAGCCGTGACTTAGGTGGTAGCCCTTGGACAACGTTTAAACACGCGTATCTGCCAATGCTAAAACCAGGCTTATTGGCATCGTTGATCTTCTGCCTGGTAATCAGTATTGAAGAATTCAACATCGCCTTTGTTCTGGGATCACCGGATTATGTCACCGTACCGACCATCCTGTATTCCTACTTAGGTTACTCATTCATCCGTCCAAACGCGGCGGTGGTATCACTCATCCTTGTGATTCCAAACGTAATTTTGATGCTCATTATCGAGCGTTTGCTTAAAGGCAACTATCTGGCGGACTCTACCGGAAAAGCCTAACTGTACCTACAACTATAAAGATATTAAGAGAATGGATTTATGAAAAAATTAGTTCTAACCGCAGCCATGACTGCACTTGCAGGTCTTTCTACCAATGCACTGGCTTATGACCTAAACGACATGACATGGGATGAAATTGTCGAGCAAGCGAAACAAGAAAAAATGGTGAACGCTTACATCTGGTATCTACAGCCTGAATTCAGAAAATTCTTCAAAGAATTTGAAAAAGAGTACGGCATTAAAGTTCGCGTGCCAGAAGGTAACGAATCAGGTAACCGCAATAAGCTACTTGCTGAAGCACGCCGCGACCAAGGCAGCATCGACGTGATGGCACTCGATACTGTGAAACTGCCAATGCTACTGCAAAGCAACGTCGTTTATGGTCCACTAACCGATATTATTCCGGGTAGCGAAAAGTTAAGAACTAATCTTGTTGGTGTCGACACTCAAGGTTATGCCTATGCGTTCTGGGGCAACCAGACAGGTTTTGCTTATGACCCAACTCGAGTCGATGAAAACAACCTGCCACAGTCTTTCGATGACCTGACAACTTGGATCAAAGAACATAAACAGCAGTTTGGTGTGAACGATCCAAACAAAGGCGGTGCAGGTAATGCCTTCATTCAACGTGCAATTTACTATGCATCAGGCAACAACGATGTCTACTTCCAAAATGAAATGGACAAGTCTGTAATTCCTACTTGGTCAAAAACGTGGGAGTGGTTTGAAGGTAACCAAGACAACATCGTTATTACCGCTTCAAATGCAGACAGCTTAACACGCATCAATGATGGCGAAATCTCTATGGCACCAGCATGGGAAGATCATCTAGCTGGTCTTCAGAAGAAAGGGGCGATCACTAAACGTATCAAGTTCTACATCCCAGAGTTCGGTATGCCAGGTGGCGGTAACATCATCCTGATGCCGAAAAATGCTAAGAACAAAGCAGCAGCAGCGGTATTCATTCATTGGATTACTTCTGCAAAAGCACAAACGGGGCTAAACACAACATTTGGTGCATCGCCACAACACCCAGATGCTGACGACTCCAACGCTCTCATCGATAATGCTCAACGCGCATACAGCTCAGAGTTCTTCACTTCTGAGTACGCGACAGAAGCGAAGAAAGCGTTCGTCCAAAACGTACTTATGTAACATTTTTGCCCGGTCTTTGGCCGGGCCTATTTGGTTTGAAGGTTAAATGTGTCAATGTATGTCATTGATTTAGCTTTCAAATCAAATAGAAAGAGATTTTCAGTTAAGGAAACACCATTGATAGATTTCGGAACAGACACACAGCGTTCAATTCTTGCATTGATCCGTCAACAAGCCCCAACCACACGAGCAGCGCTTGCTGAGGCCAGTGGTTTAACGCCTGCGGCCATTACAAAGATCACCAAGAAGATGCTTGATGAAGGTCTAATTGTCGTCACTGGTAAGCAGCAAGGGGGCAGAGGTCAACCTGGTATTGAGCTAGGTATTAACCCTCAGGCAGCCTATAGCTTAGGGGTAAACATAGAGCTGGAAAAAATCAGCATTGAATTGGTAGACCTTGAAGGAGAAGCCATTTTCTCTAAAGCTATTCATGGTATCTATGCCGACCCTAATAGCGCACTCGAAGAACTATCCAGCCTTATCGACGTCACTTCTGTTGCCTTTGGCAGTGAGTTCTCAAAGTTAATTGGGGTTGGTGTCACGACCAGTTGCAACTTTAATAAAGGGTCGAACACCCTCACCATGCCTCCTCACCTTAAAGCATGGGAACAGATCGACATCAAAGCCGCAGTGGAAGCCAAATTCAACTTACCGTGTTGGATTGAGAACGACGGTATTGCCGCAGCTTTGGGAGAATCGGTACGCTCTCGACGAAGTACTGATGCAAACTTTTTCTACCTGTATCTTGGTTACGGTATTGGCGGTGGTCATTTCTTTGAAGGTGAAGTCTACCGTGGTGCTAGAGGCAACGCCGGTCGTATTGGTAAACTGTTCCCTGAACGTGATAACCGCCCTTCTCTTTCTTGTCTGTATGACAAGCTTGGGCTATCGGCTCCCAGCGCTCACCGAGCCGATACGCTTGCCACTTTGTTAGAAAAGAAACCAGAAAAAGTGGTCGAATGGAAAAGCAATGCCCAGTTGCAACTAACGTCTGCGCTACAAGCTATTCGTTCTATTTGCGATCCAAACGAGATCATCATTGGCGGTTTGTTACCTCCACAATTAGTCGAAGAACTACACCTTGCTGCCATCGCATCCATTCAACAGTATCTCGAACCTGATGAAGCCATGCCTAACATTGTTCCGGCGGCCATTTCCGGTGACAAAATTGCAGCTACAGGTGCGGCTATGCTGCCTCTATACAACCTCGCTTACTAAAACAACTAGCACGAAATAAGAACAACAACCATGAACACCAAATGTTTTCCAGAGCGAGTCTCTAACAACGTCACAAGCATGAATTCCCAATGTTGGGAGCCTATTGATATCGAGCCAAATCGTTACTTCAACCCATCCGTGGTGCCTGGCTATGAAATTAAACATGGCCCGAAAGGCAACCCTTTACACGGTTGTGTTGAGCCCGACTTTGAACAAGGACTGGCACAACGATACCAACAGTTAAAGCATGAAAAGCCATCTTTAAAGGTAAAAAGAGCGCATTTTGCAATGCCGCAGCTTGACGCTGCGCAACTTCCTAGCGCCTCGGATTACGAGCTAATTAGCGAGCCTCGTTCACTGTGTTCTACATCCGTTTCTCTAGTGTTAGCACCACAAGCAGACATCGATAAAGCGCGCATTGGCTATCACTTCAAGGGCAATAAGCTAGAGGACCTGAGAGATCGACTTGAATCAGAAAACAATCTGGATGGGTTGATTGGTAACCTTGGCTACTTTATGACTAAAGAGCTTAATATCGGAGACCATATTTGGTCACACAGACGCCGCTTTCCAAATCCAGACCATCAACTGCCAGAAGTGCTGTCATACCTAGGTTTCTACTATTTCTCAGATGAAAATGGCAAGGTTGAAACTGCTGGTTTCCCAAGCGCCCATGATGCCGCTGTTGCCATAGATCGTGCAGGCAATGTGCAGATCGTTCCATCTCTGACTTTTCGCCAATTTAACGTCACTATTGGCGGAACAAACTTTGACGTTGATTGCTTTAACCCGTCGCTAGAGTCACTTTCACAGCACGATGTCGCTCTGTTTAATGTGAAGTTTCCGATGAAGCACCAAGGCGACCTAGTTGAGTTCTCTCCAATGCTTGAGTTAGAAGGAAGAGTGAACCTGTTTCTAGCCAATCAAGGCGATGGCATTAAACCATTCGAAGAGGTTGTCGCGATATGGAATGGCACATGCCCTCTTCCTTCTTTCGGAACGCTAATATCCATTGAGGAGGGATATTTTGAATCGCTGTTCTCTGAGACACCTCAAGTCGGACAAGCGGTTCAGGTTATCCCTGTCGCAAACGAGATTGACCTTTGCGACTATAAACAGATTTTAGGTGGTCTAGTTCCTTCTGTTATTGATGGACAATCGCTGGTTCCAACTGGTCCTACAGTATCCGCAATGCAAGCAGAAGCCGCACTAGATACTGTCGCCAACACCGATTCTCCTCTATCACGTTCAGGAAAAGAAACCAACAATTTCGATGCGCTTATCCGAGAACCTTCTGGTCTATTTATTGAAACCGAAAACCACATTGGTTACCTGTTGTTTGACGGTCGACACGAGATGAGTATCGGTGCCAACATCGTCGATGTTGCCAACCTTGTTCAACGTTTATCACAGCCTGATCTCGACTTTTTCGAAGGTGAGTCTGTCATTAACGCTATTGCCATCGACGGTGGCTCGGCGATGAAAGTGTACGCCGCAAAAACAAGCACCACTGAAGCACCCACTATGGATTTACTTAACCGCGTTGCGGCCGGAGGTAGAAACGCTCCAGGAAACGATCCTCAAGGCCTCAACTTATATTCAACGGTCATCTTGGAACTCAATAACGCATGAGAATACTACTAACGCACTATCGTGTTGGCGAAACCGACGGTGTTTCGCTAGAAATGGATAAATGGAAGTGGGCATTAGAGCAGCAGGGGCACGAGGTTTTCTATCTGGCAGGCAGTGCTGGAAATGTTAGTGCTTCTTGTGTCAAAACACTTCGTTATGAAGATGAATTGAACGCTAAAGTTACCCACGACGCTTTTATTGAGCCTAAATTTTTCGCTAGCTCAGATGACCTACTCACTGCCATCCACACTCAAGCTGATGATATTGAGCACGCAGTAACGGCTATCATTCGAGACCTTGAAATAGATATTATCGTTCCTAATAATATCTTCGCAGTCGGACACAGCCTCGCTGCCGCAATTGGATTAGAGAAAGCCATTCGCAATACTCATGTTAAAGTCGTCAATCACCATCACGATTTTCACTGGGAACGCGAAAAATTCGCTAAACCCGTGTACCAAGAAATCCAAGACATATTAGACGAATACTTTCCTCCACGTCGCGACGCAGACCAACACTGCGTAATCAATCAGATTGCTTTTGAGTCACTCAAGAAAAAAACTGGCAAGCATGCCACTGTCGTCCCCAATGTGTTTGATTTCGACAACAGTCATTGGTGTCTTGACGACTATAACCGAGACTTGAAACAGAAAGTCGGACTAAACGATAACGACATCGTCTTTCTACAGGCCACTCGTATCGTTGCACGCAAAGGCATTGAGCTGGCGATTGACCTGATTGCGAAACTCAATCAGCAACTGCCAAACTGGGTTGGACAAGCACTTTACAACGGCAAAACCATCACTAAAGAGAGTCAAATTGTCCTTGTTCTTGCAGGTATGAACGAAGAGCAAGAGTACTTTGATAAGCTGAAGCAAAAAGCAGATCAAAACAATGTGCAGATGCTGTTTATCAATGATTATATCGAACATAGCCGTTGTGAAATAAACGGCGAAAAATGCTATTCCCTCTGGGACGCTTATGTTCATGCGGATATTGTTACCTACCCAAGCTGGCTTGAAGGTTGGGGTAATCAGTTCTTAGAAGGGTTAGTGGCTAAAGTACCACAAGTTGTTTATCGCTATCCCGTTTATGAAACCGATATTGCGCAGTTCAACTTCAATATCATCGATCTTGGAGAGAACCATTTGTGGGATTCACAAGGCTTAGCCACGATATCTGATGAACAATTATCACTGGCTGCTGAGCAAACCAAACAATATCTATTTGATGCTGAGTACCGCCAGAAAGCAATGAATGACAACTTTGTTATTGGGCAAACGCATTTGTCTTATCGAGCACTTGGCGAAATTCTAAGCAAGGTCTTCAATTGAGTTTAGGTGGGATGAAAAAACGGAGTCGATCGACTCCGTTTTTTATTATATGTCAGTAAGTTACTTTTCTAACGGCAACAGTTTTACTGGCTTGAACTCAAACATGTCCTCAAAGACACAGAACTCCACCGCGCCATGAGTAAGCACTCCAAAAGACTGATTGAGCCTTTCTTCAATACGCTGGCAAGTTTGCTCTAATTCGGCTTGCTGCTCTTCATCAAGATTAATAACTTTGTAACTTAGCGTAATATGAAAATGGTACTCATCATGCGTTGGGTGACGAATACCCGTCAGTTCACTCAAACTATCACGACACGCTTTTAGTGCAGACTTAGTTTCGTCGTTCGCAGGCTTAAGCCTTAATACGGTTCCACCCGAACGACTGTTGTACACGTAATCAAACTTCATTTTGAAGTTAGGTGTCGCAGCAGCCTCTTGTAACCAAGCTTGGAAGCTTTCTGTCGCCGATTCAATATTCACATCTGCGGCCAACTTTGAGCTCCAGTGTGTCGTCTCTCGAATCTGATCGCACAGACCTTCAATAACCGTCATATGCATACTAGCTTCTGGCAAGAAGGCATAGTTAGTTGCGCACTTCATCGCTTTTAACTGCTGCTGTGCCCATAACACTTCTTGGTATACCGGGCTGGTTTTATCAACGTGACAAAGGAAGGTGTTGCCAGGGAATCGGCGAACGGTGCCGTCCTCATTAAATTTGACACCGACAGACGGAGCATAATTCATAGAGTTCTCTCCAAATTGTTTCTATTGACACATTCTACAGCAATTAAATTAACCAGGTTAATTTAATTGCTGTCATCGTGGTAATTTTGTGAGCGCTGCATAATTCCGTGTCAATGCACTAGGCAATCCATATTGTGAATACTAAAAAAGCGCCCCAAATGGGACGCTTTGAATTCTTGTATTTCGTTACCACGGTAAGACTTTACATCGTGCTCGATCAACTATTGAAGTACAAACACACTCGACGACCATCTACGTCACGGATATCAAATGGGATCTCGTAGATGGATTCCATAATCTCTTGCTGCACTACTTCTTCGACTTTACCCGATTTAACCACCTTTCCCTTTTTCATCGCCACAATGTTGTCCGAGTAACAGGATGCAAAGTTGATATCATGAATCACAATTACTACAGCTTTGTTGAATTCATGAGCCAGTCTACGCAGCGTATGCATGATCTCTACAGAGTGTTTAATATCTAGGTTGTTTAACGGTTCATCAAGGAACACGTAGTCTGTGTCCTGAGCGACAACCATAGCGATAAACGCCATTTGACGCTGACCGCCACTGAGTTGGTCGAGGTATTTATTTTGGATCTCTTCAATACCTAAATGCCCTAGTGCTTTATCGATAATTTTATTATCTTCATCCGTTAGTCGACCTTGAGAATGTGGAAAGCGACCAAAAGAGACCAACTCTCGGATCGTGAAGCGCATGTTGATGTTGTTTGATTGGCGCAGTACCGCTAAGTGTTTAGCCAGTTCTTTGGTGTCCCACTGAGCGAGCAACCTGTTTCCAATCACAACTTCACCCGCATCACTCTCCGTGAGGCGACTTGCCATAGACAGTAGAGTACTTTTACCGGCACCATTTGGGCCAATAATTGACGTCACTTCACCTTTAGGAAATAGTGCATCGGCATCCTTAACGACAAATGTCTTCCCGTACTTTTTACTTAGACCAGTTAACTTAATCACTTCATTACCCTTAATTAATTCTGTTTCTTAGTAGTAAGAACAGGAAGTAAGAACCACCTACGAGGTTAATAATCACGCTGATCGTGGTTTCGAATGCGAGAACTTTTTCTACGAACCATTGACCGCTAACTAACAGTAATACCGCGAGTAAACTGCTCGCGATAATAAGAAAGCGATGCTGGTAGTGATTGAACATTTCTCGAGTCAGACTCACTGTAATAAGTCCGAAGAACAGTACAGGACCCACCAGCGCCGTTGAAATCGCGATCATAATTGTAATCAAGATCATAATGCGCTGAGTAAGCTGTTTGGTGTTAACACCCAAACTGGTCGCATTATCAATGCCTAACCACAACACATCCAATTTCGGAGCATAGTAGAACAGAATCGCCAGACAGAGAGACAGTGGAATCAAACTCCAGTACACCAACTTAGCGTTGACGTTATTAAAGCTCGCGAACATAGAACTCTGGATGGAAGCAAACTCATTTGGATCAACCAACATCGTCAAGAAACCTGTGACGCTGCTGAACAAACTTCCGCAGACAATACCAATGAGCAATAAGGTAAACACATTGCTATCCTGGCGTTTGAAATAGAAATGGAACAACAACAGTGAAAAACCAATCATCACTGCAGTGGACAACATAAAGTTGCTCATCGCATGGATAACCCAAAAGCTAGTACTGCCTAGAATCACCACCATTAGCACCTGTACCATAAGATACAAGCTATCAAACCCGAGTATGGATGGCGTTAAAATGCGGTTATTGGTAATGGTTTGGAATACCAAAGACGATGCTGAAATCGCAACGGCCGCCAGAACAATGGCCAATACTTTAGGAATACGACGAGACAAGAAAAACTGGTAGTTATCCGCAGTCAGTCCCTGTCCAATAAACCACGCAATGATCGCCAAACAACCTGCGATAATTAGGGTTACTTTCAACGAATCACGCATTGGCTTTATCTCTCAACACCAGATAAATAAACACAGCACCACCGAAAATACTGATGATCATCGAGATAGGCATTTCGTAAGGGAAAATAATTAAGCGGCCTAAGATGTCACAGGCGAGAACCAGAATAACGCCCCAATACGCCGTCCAAGGTAGAATGCGTTTCATGTTGTCCCCCATAAACAGAGAGACAATGTTCGGTACGATCAGCCCTAAGAATGGAATCACACCAACAATCATTACCACTGTTGATGAGCTCACCGCCACCAAAATAACGCCAATGAAAACGATTTTTTGGTAATCGAGACCTATATTCTTAGCGAAACTCTCACCGACACTAGCCGCGCTAAACTGACGTGCATAGAAATACGCCAGTACGCATGCTGGAACTGCAAGATACAGGATTTCATAATTCCCTTGCAGCACACTCGCAAAGTTAGCCACCGTCCATGAAGACATGGTCTGCACTAGGTCATACTTATAGGCAATGAAGGTTGTCAGTGCGGATATTACATTGCCGTACATAATACCGATAAGAGGCACGAGGACGGCATTCTTGAACTGCAATCGTTGCAAGAATTTTACAAAGAGCAGTGTACCTGCAACGGCAAAAAGGAATATAACGCTGAGGTGCATCCACTGACTGGCACTGCCTAAAAAGATAAGCCCAGCAACGTAACCTAAAAGCGCGCAATCGATAGTGCCTGTCGTTGAGGGAGAAGCGAACCGGTTTTGCACGATCTGTTGCATGATAAGACCCGCAACACTAAGGCCAGCACCAGCCAGAATTATTGCGAGTAGTCGCGGAACTCGACTGACAACATAGATGGAATAAGCATGTTCATCGCCACGGAACAAGTCCGCTACGGAAACGTGAGCTGCGCCGAGCACGAGGGAACTTATCGCTAATGCGACCAGTAATGTGCTTGCAAGAATATATTTATGGATGGTCATTGAAAGTGATGATGGCCAGTAATTAACAACAAGAATTAGAAAAGTCTCTCTTAGCGAACCAAGAGAGACTTTTTTGAATACTTTAATTAGTTCAGAGCTTTGTCGATATCAGCAATCATGGTCTGTGTCGCGGTTACACCACCACCTGAGATATACCACGCATTTGGATTGATATAGACGATTTTTTTGTTTTGCGCCGCAGGCGTTGAGTTCACTAGAGGATTGTTAAATAGCTCTTTCGCTTTACCTACACTGCGACCAATGGCTTGCTCACGGTCTAAAATGAAGATAACTTCAGGCTTTGCATCTGCCACATACTCAAATGAGATCAAGTTACCGTGAGAGCCTTGGATTGGCGCAACGCTTTGGCTGGTTGATTCACCGAAACCAAAGTCATCAAATACAATTGAGAAGCGGCTACCCTTGTTGAACATCGCCACGTTGTTACCGTTGTTCATTAACATTAGAGCGTTCAAATCTTGCTTAGAAACCACTGACGCAGTTTTATCAAATTGAGCTTGAGTCTCTGCGATCAACGCTTCTGCTTCCGCTTCCTTGTCAAACAATTCGCCAAGCATACGCCAGTTTGCTTGGGTATCTTGCCAATATTCACCGTTATCAACATAGAACATCACTGTTGGCGCAATTTTATTTAACTCATCGTAAACGCGAAGCATACGATTTTCGGCAATGATCACATCAGGTTTTAGGGTAAAGATGGCCTCAAAATCAGGTTCGCCTACTGAGCCAGTATTCCCCGTCGACGCTTTGTATTTCGCTAAATAGTCTGGAAGCAAGGAATGTGGAGCGCCAACCGGTTGTACGCCTATACGGTCTAGAACATCAAGGCTACCGTTACCCAATACTACTACTCGCTTAGGGGTTTCATCAAACTCCGACGTACCTTTAAAGTGCTGAATAGTCACGGCACTTGCGTTCGCAACCATAGCGAAGCTAGCCGTTAATGTCAGCGCAACACGCTTGATGAAACTCATAGACTGACTCATTCTGATTTCCTTATATAATTTATGGTTATATTAAACGGAATCATTATCACTTGATATCAAATGGTAATCAATATCATTTTCATACCCAATCGTATTTTTATTGTTGTAGCGCAAAGAAATGCCTAGTTTTACAACGAGGAGATAGCTTGCGATAGTAATAAATCAGGCTGGTAATATTGGGGCAAAAAAGAAGAAATCACGATCAATAACAATATAATTTAACAAACATAACCATATTGTTTTTAATAGTGGATTTTTTGGCTTAGTATGAGGAATGTTCATCATGTTGCGAGAATCTATTCACTATGTCCACCACCAAAGCTAAGTATTCTGATATCTATCAGGCGATTAAGGAGAGAATTCTCTCTGGACAGTATACAACTAACCAAAAATTACCTGGTGGTAGTGAGTTGGCGGTTGAGTTCGGATGTAGTGAGCTCACCATTAAGAAAGCACTCGATATTCTTGTCACTGACGGTTTAGTAGTAAGAAAGAGAGGTTCTGGCTCGTATGTTAAACGCCCTCTTGGTAACTCCGGCTATAAGCATCTCTATGGCACCAAAGCCAACGTTCAAGAAAGTGGTCAATCGTTAACGACCAAAGTATTGGAGTTTGCCGTCGTTCCTGCGGATACCTTCTTAGCTGAAAGATTGAATTGCGATCTTGAGGACATGGTTTACAAAACAACGCGTGTACGCATTATTGATAGTACACCGGTTGCAGTTGAAGAGACCTATATGCCTATCAATGTCATTCAAGGTTTGAAGCGCGAGCATGCTCAGGACTCCATTTATAGCTACATTACTGACACACTAGGCTTGAAGATCCATAGTTCTACGATGGAAATCACTGTTGTGAAAGCCAATGAGATCTATGCCACTGAGTTGGACATAAAACTCGGCGAACCTCTAGTCAATGTTGAGCAAATTGTTTACCTCGATAATGGCGAGATTTTTGAGTACTCCAATGTGAAGCATCGATGGGAAGGTTACAAGTTCGCCACTAACTTTGTGAAACTGTAAGATTTATCTGGTTGAACACCGACATTTGCTTGCTGGCTTGTTAAAGTCCTAATTAGTGTTACATTTGCTTACAGGTATGACGACTTTTTCGCAAACAGGTAACGCTTATGGCTGGCTTGAGTCTATTAACTCTTCTCGATGATATTACTGCGGTATTGGACGATGTCGCGCTGCTATCAAAAGTAGCGGCAAAGAAAACCGCTGGAGTATTGGGTGACGATCTCGCCCTTAATGCCCATCAAGTCTCTGGCGTTTCCGCCGAACGTGAAATTCCTGTTGTGTGGTCCGTTGCTAAAGGATCCTTTAAGAACAAGTGCATTCTTGTGCCCGCCGCACTCATTATCAGTTTTATTGCTCCTTGGCTGATCAATCCATTATTGCTGCTTGGTGGGCTGTTTCTCTGCTACGAAGGTGCAGAGAAGATTTTGGAAAAGCTGTTCCACAGTAAAGAGCAAGCCGATGATCAAGCGACACCGGATCTTGGTGGTGACTCCGTTGAGGAATACGAGAAAAAGAAAATTGCCGGCGCGATTCGCACTGACTTTATCCTATCAGCGGAGATTATTGTTATTGCTTTAGGGACGGTCCAAGGACAGTCCACCAGCATCCAAATCATGGTGGTTAGTCTGATTGCCGTTTTAATGACTATCGGGGTATATGGACTGGTTGCGGGTATTGTTAAGCTCGACGATTTAGGTTTTTACTTAGAACGAAAGTCTCAAGGAAAAGGACTATTATCCAGCATTGGTAGAGGATTGATTGCCTTTGCCCCTAAACTGATGCGCACGCTCACTATCGTTGGTACTGCGGCTATGTTCTTAGTGGGCGGCGGTATTGTTGTCCATAACGTACCCGCTATTCACCATCTTATTGAACCTATCATCATGGATATTCCCAACCTATCCGTTGCTCAAGCCATTATCCCAGCTCTGCTCAACGGCGTTATCGGTATCATCGCAGGCCTCATTGTTGTAGCTGTATTTAGCGTAATCGGCAAACTTAAAGCCGCCGCTTCTTAACAATTGACTGAGGTTGTAGCTGACTAACAGCTACAACCGCATGATGACGTATCACCCGACTTCACTTGCCGCTTGAAATTTTGCAGCGACGCTTTTCGGATTTGGTCGAGGTCTCGACGCTTAACTATCACTTCTGTATTCGACTTAGGCTGACTTGAACAGGCATAAGTTTGCTGGCCATCCACTTCAACCAAACACGCTTTACATCAGCCATGCTTGCGCTTATTTTTCAAACATGGCGCGGGGATCCTTACCCCTACTCTGTTCGCTAATTCCACTAAGTTCTTTTCTGAGGCACCAATGACTGTCGTTTGACCATCGATAGTCAAGGTAGCAGGTTTAATCTGAAACATATTTCTCAACTGTTCTGTTTTGATTCTCTTAATAAGACGAAGCAAAATCAAAAAAGACGACCAATTCTCGAAATATTATTCAATTTGGTGTTTAGAACAGGTTCAGGTCTTATCTCGCGAGAATCTCGCATGATAAGGATCGAGCTCATTTCCCTGCTTTTCGGCTAGTTCTTGGTATAGGTCTGGTCTGCGACCGCGAATCCAGCGACGGCCAGTGCACATTTCTAATTCCTGACCATCCAGTACAGCGACAACCATGTCGTCATCAAGACTTTTTGACTCAGTAATCACTTCACCGTAAGGATTGAGAATCATCGCGTGCCCCGTGCGCACTTCATTCATGTCCACACCAACGCCATTACTGAAAACTACAAATAATCCATTGTCATGAGCTCTAGCAGGCAACCAGCGCATTAGCCAAGCACGGCCTTTCTTACCTTGCATTTCATTGAAGATGGTCTGTGGATCTTGATGTCGATTATGCCAAAGCTGTGGATCAATCAGCCCCATAGCATTTGGACTTCGAGAGTCGCAACCTCCTGTTTGATGGGGCGCAATTAAAATGTCCGCACCTTTTAATGCCGTTATTCGCACGTTTTCAACCAAGTTGTTGTCCCAACAAATCAGGATCCCAACCTTACAGCCGTGAGGAGTGTCAAACACCGTATATTCATCACCACTACTTATATAGGGGCTGACAAATGTATGCAGCTTTCTGTGCTTTTGAACCACACCGTTTGGCATAACAAACACGTAGGTGTTGTATAACTGACCGCACTCATTCTCTTCAATCAATCCGGCGCCAATACTCATATTATGGCGTTGTGATAGTGCAAGCAGTGCTTGGATTGTATCGCCGGATGGTACAGGTTCTGACAGTTCAACAATCTCGTCACGAGTAAGCGCTGACACGTGCCAGTAACCAGTAATGCACATTTCGGGAAAACTGATGATATCCACCTTCTGAGCAGCGGCTCGAGTCACAAATTCCTCTACGCTAGCTAGATTGGTAGTTTTATCTCCCGCCTTATGATTGAACTGAACGGAGGCTACTTTTACCGACTTCATACTTTCTCCTTATGAGAGATCAACAGTGAAGTCACAGTGTAAAAAATGCCTTTGATTCCGTATAATGAATTTAAATCACCATTTGATTACCATTTGGAATCATGAATATCGATCTCCTAAAAGCGTTTGTTACCTTGGCTCGTAGCGATACCTATCGTAGTGCTGCTGAGGCACTGTTTATTACTCAGTCGGCGTTGACGAAAAAAATATATCGACTAGAAAGTGATATTGGTGCGACCCTATTTGACCGCAATCGAGGTGGGACGAAATTGTCCATTGTTGGAGAATGCCTGCTCCCCGAGGCGAAACGGGTTATTGCGAGTGCAGAGAAGTTTGATCAATTATCCAACCAAGTAGCTACCGGACAATCTGGTTATCTTAATATTGGCTTTGGTATTTCGAGCTTTGACATTGCGCCTCGGCATATCTCTGAGTTCAAGCAACGTTTTAGCGATGTCCATGTCACACTCAACGATCTCCCCTCCCAGACCCAGACGGAGCAACTCTTGTCAGGCGAACTGCACATCGCTTACTCGCGCCTACCATGTGAAAGCAGCCTGTCTTCAATCACACTCTCCAGTGATCGGCTTTGCGTAGCGATCAACCACAGCCATAGCGAGTCGTCACTGACGTCTATATTTGCTTCCCTTCCCTACTTAGCATTGAGACCAGAGCGAGGGATGGGGTTACACCAACAGATATCAAAGGTTGCTACGGAACTAAATTGGCAGTTAAGACCAAGCCAATTTGCCGATGATATCTTGACGCTGCTGTCATTGGTTAAAGCCAATATTGGATTTGCCATTGTTCCTGAAAGTGCTAAAGCATTAATAGACAGTACTATTCATTTTATTCCCATATCAGCTTCTGATTATCAATGGGATATAGGTGTTACATGGAATCCTAAGTTCAATAACCCAGCTAGAGATCGATATATAAACCTGCTAAAGACTCTAGAGCACAATAAAAAGGTTTAGTGCGCTCACTAAACCTTTTTTCATCATTCACTTAGAACATATACCTGAAACCGAACTGTAGTTCATTTTCATTATTGTCTAAGATACCACCTTCGTCTTCACCTAGTTGATTAATTTTATAGGACACATACAAAGAGGAGTTATTAATATAACGAGCATATTCTACTGCTATAAAATCCACATTTAGCTCTCTAAATGCTTCGTTATCGACATCAAAATAGCTACGCGTTAAGTTAATATTATTTTTGCCAAATGTGTACCCTACATATAAGTCGTAAGCAGTGAAGTCTGAACTACCATACAAACCGTATGTATCGCCATTATCAGCAATTTCACCAGACATTAACATAGCCGCTATATTAATGCCATTTGCTTTATATTTTGCAGCAATCAAACCTGAATCAGAATATGAGTTTGAGTCTTCAACCTGAGTAGATGACATATAACCCAAACCTAAACTAATACTATCAGTAATCGCATACGAACCTGTTGCACTGTATCCCGTATATTCTGCAACATCACCAGTACTAGTATTTACCGAACCAATGCTACTATTTTGATGTTCAGAATCTATATTGATCGAAGCAGCAAAGTCGAACTTTGAATCTAAGCCAAGACGATAAGCTAGTACGCCATTAGCGCGGTCAGCACTAGCAACAGAATACTCGTTTACGTAACCAGAAAAAGTTTCAGCCAGATCAGTCCAATCAGTTAACATTGTGGATGCGTTGTTTTGATGGCCATAAGTTACAGTACCAAAGCCTGTTTGTACACCTGCATACAAGTGACGAGTATTGATGCCGCTTGTATCATATTGCCCCGGCGCAATCTCTGACATCTCAAATTCATATCGAGCTAGCAAGCTAACACTGTCCGATACTTTCTCCATACCTTCAATATTCAAACGAACTCGTGATGCATCTTTAAATGCATTGTCACCAAATTCGCTCTTGTTAGCATCTGAAATATTTCCTCGTACTTCAATACGACCATCTACTTTAATAGAAGTCGTTTCATCACTATATACCTCTGCTGCATTTACATAGGATGATGCGAGTACAATCGAAACTAGGGTACAAATCGTCGTTTTTTTCATGTATTTCTCAGTTTGACAGTTGCTGAATATAAAGAACCCACAATAAGGAAAGAGAGCAATCCTTTGCACTATAATTACCAATCAATCCTATTGGTAGAGGGTTATATAGGTGTATAAGCAATATGTACTATTATTCAACATCCGTGCTAATTGATTAGTCGTGTGATAACAGTACGTAAACTCTTTGGATGACCCAATAAACAGTGGAGGAATAAAATCAGCATCATGTTAATCTATACCTAACCGTAATATACCCAAAGTATTCACCGTTGTTGCTTTACAGATGTATTATATTTGAAACAACTTATAGCTTTATAGACGATAGATTGATATCGATAATCTCATTTTCGGCAATTGAAATATTAATAGATATCTGTGCACTCATATCAAGTTCCCGTTTATCATAACTCGCCTTAAGGCACCGCTTTACCCTATTAAGTAGTATTTACATGACCTAGATATGATCTGGACGTAGCGTTTAGGATAGTGTTATTTCTTATTGACTGAAAAGAGCACTAACACCATGACTATTGATATCATAATAAGCGTCTCCCCTAAGTTAGCCACTGCACTTGATGCCGATAATCCAACAGCAATCAGTATGTAGTACAGCAGACCTAAAATCGCACTCGCACTACCAACCGCTTGTTTATAGTTCACTAACGCTTGACTTAACACATTAGGAATACCGACACCAAACGCCATAACCACGACCATCATAGGCAGTAAGAACCATAGGCTGTCTTGCATCATGTAGACACCTAGAGAGCCTAAGGTGGATAAAGTAACAGCCAATTTGATTAACGATGCCGAGGCTTTCCCTTTGCTAAGAAGCAGTTTGTTGATAGAGCTGCCTAAAAACGTTCCAAGCGCCAAGACCGCACCTGAGTATCCGAACTGTTGAGCGTCAAAACCCAGTTCACGAAATAAAAATGGGCCAATCTGGTAATAGTTGAATACCACAATATTAAAACCAGCGACCAATAGTGCCGATACCCAGATATGTTTATCAAGCAGCATCTTTTTAGCCGTCTGGATTAACGACGCTTCGCGCGACTCTTGGCCGCGAGTTTCTGGCAATC
This sequence comes from Vibrio barjaei, assembly GCF_001639065.2. Classification (GTDB taxonomy): domain Bacteria; phylum Pseudomonadota; class Gammaproteobacteria; order Enterobacterales; family Vibrionaceae; genus Vibrio; species Vibrio barjaei. The sequence continues at coordinate 223,890 of NZ_LQXO02000022.1, read as the reverse complement.
GCAATGCACTATTACCAAGCAATATCACCGCCAATAAGCATAGCGCCCAAAATACGTAGGTGTGCCCGCCTAAGTGGGTGAGCTGCCCGCCTACGAACATACCAACAACAGGACTAATGGCGATGCCCATCCCCATTAAAGAAAGTACTTTCCCTAATTCCTCGCCGGAGAATTTATCGCGCAACATGGTTTGTGTGACCACTGAACCTGCTGCTGCACCAAAAGCACTAATAGCGCGAGCGACCAACAGCATCTCGAACGATGTTACGAATGTCGCCGCAAAAACCCCAATAGCGTAGGTTGTTAAGCCCAATAGCATACTTGCTCGACGTCCTAAGACATCAGACAGAATACCCCATGCCACAACTCCTATCGCAAATGCATAAAAATACGTTGCAATGGTTGCTGCCGCGAGGCTATCACCCACCCCAAAATGTTGTCCAATATCTCCTAGCGCTGGGCTGTAGATAGTTTCAACAATTTGAGGAAACATAATAAGTAGCACCATTAGCCACAAAGGGGGGTGTGCTGTTTCCCCATATTTCGTTTGTTGAATCATTAAAATTCCTCCTCTAAATTTGAAGGTGAGGAGTTTAGCCTTAATGGATTTTGTACTAATATCATCATAAGAACAAAAAACATCGAAAATAAGACAAGTGGCATTAATTGATCACCAAACACATTTTGATGCTGACGCATTGAATGCACCTGTTATTGGTATTGCAGCAAGAGTGGGCAAACATGACTCAGGGATGCACCAGCATCAGAAAGGACAACTGCTCTACGCACCTCAAGGTTGCATGACTATCGAACTTCAAGGATGTCGTTCGGTTTTACCGCCGACCCAAGCAGCCTGGATACCACCAAACACAGAACATCGAGTGAGAATGAATAATGTAGTCGAGTATCGCTCGCTATACTTTGATACCAACCTGTTTAATAACGCCCCCAACACCATACAGTTTCTTACCGTAAATGAGCTGTTAAAAGCCTTGATTGATAGAATGAGTTTTTGGTCTTGGAACATTGATATTAAACAAACCCTCAACACCACAGCGCTGTTTTGGGAAGAGTTTCAATTAGCGTTGGCAGAGGTGCACCTCTTACCTATCCCCAGCGATCCGAGAGTCACGGGCATCTTGAATCATTTTGTGACCGGAGAGCAAAGCCTCCCTTCACTAGAGGAATTTTCCCATCATGTGGGGGCCAGTAGCAAAACCATTAGCCGAATTTTCGCTAAAGAAACCGGAATGAGCTTTCAAGCTTGGCGACAACAATGGCGGTTGCAGCGAGCCACAGAGCTGTTGGCTCTGGGACAAAGTGTCCTAGATGTTTCTTATACTTTGGAGTTTTCAAGTGACAGTGCTTTTATCGCTTTCTTTAAGCAACATATGGGGATCACTCCCAAACAACTCTTTTAGTGTCGGAAAATAATGTTCATGATTCACTTTGTTGATAAAGCATCGATAATTCCGCCAAACGTTCACAACGAGATTTCCCTTACACTACGCAATAAAAACAATACGTTAGCTTATTGAACATTAGCTACATTTATACTTCACTTCAACGATAACTAATGCCAACACATCGACAAATATCTGTTGTCGTCACGGTCATTTTTTTTAGTTTTACTCCTCCCCTTTCAAGCCTCATAGTCGCGGCGAAAACCTAATCAATTTCTTAATTCTGTTTCGATTTTCCAACGACTATTTAGGAGGCTCTGCTAGTGGAAAACACACCTGATTTCGCAGTAAAAACTGGCTTTAAAGTACCTGTTATTGCGCTATCACTTTATGCCGTCGCATCGGGTTATTTGATGAGCTTGATCCCGCTTATGCTGGGTGAATACGGTATTGATGCAAGCAACGCAAGTTGGCTAGCAAGTGTGTTCTATGCAGGTCTTTTAGTTGGTGCTGTTGTTATTGAACCGGCGGTCAAACATGTCGGTCACCGTGTCGCATTTATCGCCTGTCTAGCGCTATTTATCGCTACGATCGTTGTGTTGCCACTGATGCCTGTCGCATGGGCTTGGCTGATTGCACGTTTTGTTGCTGGTATTGCTGTCGCGGGTGTCTTCGTTATCGTTGAGTCATGGCTGCTGGTTGGTGATGAATCAAGCCGTGCCAAACGTCTTGGCCTCTATATGGGTTCGCTATATGGCGGCTCTGCACTAGGTCAGCTTGGGATTGGTTTTATCGGTGTTCAGGGTAGTCTGCCATTTGTGGCAATTCTCTCTATGCTAAGCGTAGCTATTCTGGTTCTGATGTTCGTTCCAACACAGCAACCGCAGAGTGCTCACTCGGCGACACTATCGTTCAAACAAATTGCAAAACTGAACCATGCTGCAATCATCGGCTGTATTGTTTCAGGCTTAACCCTTGGATCTATCTACGGTCTAATGCCTGTAGAGTTAATGCACCGCGACGTGTCACAAAGCAGTTTAAGCGCATTAATGGCGTTAGTGATCCTTGGCGGTATGGCAGTACAAACATTAGTACCTCCACTACTTAAAGTAGCGGGTCGCACTCCACTGATGGGCATGTTCTGTTTACTAGGTGTATTTGGTGTCGGTCTAGTTATTCTGAGTGATGATCTGAGTGTACTAGCAATCAGCTTATTCCTGATTGGTATGGCGACGTTCGCACTTTACCCGATTGCCATTAACTTGGGCTGTGACAAATTGGACGAGAGTTTTATTGTCTCTGCAACGCAAGTTATGCTGTTTTGCTACAGCATCGGCTCAGTCGCTGGTCCAGTACTTGCGGATTGGTTTATGGAAGGTACACAAGGTTTGATGGCTTATTTACTTGCAACCATGATGGCAACCGCTATCTATATGTTCATTGCCAGTATTCGTACTAAGAAACACTTGGTGGCTGGCGAGTAACATCACACCTTAAGTTCACGTGCAGCGTAAACAACAAAGCGGCTTTCAAGGCCGCTTTGTTGCTTTGAAACCTTCAGTTTCATCTCTGGTTCATGTTTTAAGTACTATAGTTAAATCAAGTCATTACAGGGGAACGATTATGCTATCCGAACAAGACCAACAAACTAAAACTAACGCCATTGTCGCTTACGCCTGTTTACTTTTAGGAAGTTTCACTGGCATTTTCTATCTCGTTGGCGGTATCTGGGCCATGCTTAAGCGCAGTTCCTCAGCAAGTAGTCCGTTGGCTGATCACCTCGAAAACGCAGTACAGACATTTTGGGTCTCCATTATTTTGACGGTCGTGGGTATCTTCTCCATGCCGCTGTTTGGCATTGGCTACTTAATACTTGTCGGGACATCCGTTTGGGTCATCTATCGCTGTGTGAAAGGACTCGTTAGGGTGCTCGACAATCAAGGTTACAACTAAAAAAGAGAGGCTCGATTGAGCCTCTTCTTTTTCGTCAGTCAGTTAGGGCAATGACTTTGTCTATCCTTAATTGCTCGATGAATCCCATATCATGACTGACGACTAACACAGTCCCTGCGTAGCCGTTAATAGCAGCAATCAACTGTTGTTTGGCTTCGAGATCCAGGTGATTATCCGGTTCATCCAATAACAGGGTCGCTACCTGTTTTTGGTGCGAAGCAATCAACATGGCTAGCTTCATTTTCTCGCCACCGCTGAGTTGCTCGACTTTGTCATAGACTTTGTCTCGCCTAAAACCGATGCCAGCTAATAGAGTACGAGCAACAGGAATTGTCATCTCCTCACACCCTTCACACACAGCGTCAATCAGCGCTAAATCACCGTTAAGTATAGAAAAGTGCTGATCTAAGTAAAAACACTCCGTATTGACTCGAAGCCCATCAGTCACATCACTTGAGTTTTGGCTAAGAGCGAGTACTCGCTTTAAAATGGTCGACTTACCCGAGCCATTACGACCTTTTAGCCACGCATGCTCGCTGGTAAGTACCGTCGCACGAATCGGTGCACCAAGCACATTAGCATGCTGAAATGCGTCAAACGCGATGGCTGTCTTACCCTGCGTTTGAACCACTCCGGTGTACCATTTCTGCGGTTTATTCTGTTCTATTTGATCCTTCACTTGCTGAAGTTTTTGGTCCAAAACCGCGAACTGGCGTTCACTTTGAGCCGCAATCGAGGCGTTAGCATTCTGTGCGCCTTGCTTTTTACCATCCATCAGTATTTTTGGCTGGCTACCACTCGTCCTTTGTGCTTTACCCCTTGTCGCGAGCTTTTGAGCTGTGACCAGACGTTGGTGCGCTTTCTCTGCTTTTACCTTTCTCTCCCTAGTCAGTGATTTGGCTTTGTCCTGTAACGCTTGCAGATGCTCATTCTTGTTAACGATGAATGTTTGGTAGTTGCCTCCATAGCTGGTAATACCTATCGAGTTCAGCTCGAGTATTTTGTCAACGTGATTGAGGAACGCAATATTGTGGCTAACCACCAACACTGGTTTATCTATTGTTTTTAATTGCTTCACTAACCAATCAACATGATCAGAATCTAAATGATTAGTGGGCTCATCAAGAACGAATGCATCATATTCTTGCTGCAGCAGAACATAAAGCCTTAATACAGCAAGTTGCCCACCACTTAATTGCGCCAGTGTGACATTGAGATCGGTAGGCAAACGCAGTTGCGTGAGTAGCCTTGCTAATTGCTCAGCAAGATCCCATTCATCATCGGCAATCATGTCGAACCAATGACAAGAGCTGTCACCTTGCTGAATGTGCTCAAGGGCGAGCAACTTATTTTCCACACCTAATTGTTGAGCAATACTTTGAGACAAGTCTGATTCACTTTCTAATTGGCTATAAAAGCCAACAGATTTGATCTGATTTCCCCACTCCACTCGCCCTTCAGACAGTGGGGTTAATTTAGCGAGAATCTGCGCCAAATGACTCTTGCCACAGCCATTTTTTCCTACTAACGCTGTGATGCCTTCTTCAATTGAGAAGCTAATCGATGAAAATAGTCGGTCTCCATCAGGAAACTGCTTTGAGATTGAAATTGCATGAAATGCAGTCATACATCCTCCTTTACAGAGCATGTGACGCTTGGCAGATAGTACTATTTTAAGTCAGCTATATGCTGATGATAGAGATGTGTAGATAGAACGAGCCAACGCCCACTAACTCTGCGATTTCAAAAGTTACTTGTATAAAACGATCGAAATTGAGTTAGTTGTTCATGTAGGCGTCTACTCCGAAGAAAGTGATGAGTAGTTTATACGCGAACTTTGCAAGAAATACTAGTTCCAAACGTTAAAGTCACATGTCAGAAAACAAACTTTAAGCCTTCTTCTCAGGAAGTTACCCATTAGAACATTTCTGGAAATCTCATTATTGCCTCCCATACTGCTCTTTAATCACTCTACGGTTCTCTCAATCGAGCACCGCCGGTTAAATCCACTCAATGATGAGCTTCATACCAATGAATTGAGGGCCCTATGTCCGATCCCACTCGCCAATTTGAGAAGATCTTTTTTGAAGAGATGACAGAGCATCTAGAGGAAATGGAATCATCATTACTTAAGATGCATGACAGCGACGATGAATCTGAATGCCTATCAGGCTTACTCGACGCCATCTTCAGAGAGGTCCATTCGATTAAAGGTAGTGCCGCAATTTTTGGCTTTGATGACATTTCTAACCTAAGCCATATTCTTGAAAACTTATTAGACAAGCTTCGTAACAACCAGATCACGATACAAAAGCCTATGGTGGACGTATTTTTAGAAGCAAGAGATGTCCTAGAGTCCGTGAAAAACGCACATCAACAGAGAAGTGACATTCCAAATGAACGTATAAGGATCGTTTGTGAAGCACTAAACAAATTCAGTGGTAGTAAGACTATTTCACACTCAGATGCTGAGCAAATAACCGAAGCAAGTTCATTAAGAAAAATGACCGAGCCCTCCACGGTGCGTCCCTTGGAACTCGAAAAATCGAAATTAAAGATACTATTGGTGGAAGACTGTAAAGTGATTCAGAAAGTCACGAGTTTCACCCTTAACAAACTTGGCTACACCATGCTCGACATCGCCGAAAACGGCGAGCAAGCTATAGAGAAGCTCAAAGCATCGATTGATGAACCTTATCAACTCTTACTACTAGATTGCCAAATGCCAATTATGGATGGTTACCAGACGACAAGTGAAATAAGAAGCGGTAGTGCGGGAGAGGTGTATAAATCAATCACCATCATTGCAATGACAGGCATGGCTGGCGAAGAAGAGAAACAAAAATGTCTGCAAACTGGCATGAATGATTACCTAGCTAAACCTGTCAAAGCTCACGTTGTCGATGATAAGATTAAGAGTTGGTATCTAAGCAAGCCCGATTCATGCGAGCACACGCCCCCTTGCTCACAAACATCAAGTCCCCCTCAGCTTTCCGTCTCAGACGAGACACACAACATGACAGCGAATCCAAAAGAAAATGCGGGACATCGAACGAATGAAGTGCGAGGCCGAGCTAGACCTTTGGAAACTTCATCAATTCGCGTTAGTACTAAAAAAGTAGACCAATTAATCAATCAAGTTGGTGAGCTCATCATTACGCAATCTATGCTCCAGAAACTCACTTTTGATCTTGGTCTTGATACGAATGAAATGCTAGCCGCAAGACTGAACCAATTGGAAAACAATACTCGAGATCTACAAGCATCAGTCATGTCCGTGAGGATGATGCCAATTGGCACCGTGTTTGGACGTTTCCCACGCATCGTTCGTGACTTATCAAACTCACTGAATAAAAACATAAAGCTGGTTATCGAAGGCGAACAAACTCAGCTAGACAAAAGCCTGTTGGAAAAATTGGTTGACCCACTGACGCACCTCATACGCAATAGTATTGATCATGGTATTGAATCCCCTGAAGAGAGAATCAGGGCCCATAAGCCGGAGCAAGGAACAATCAAACTGTCTGCCGTATATCGTGGTGGTGATGTGATAGTTCACGTAGAGGATGACGGGTCGGGCATCGACCCACAGAAGATACTCACTAAAGCGCAAAAAAACGGCATGGTTCTACCACAAAACATGAGCAAAGAAGATATCTTTCAACTGATATTTTCTGCGGGCTTCTCGACGGCGGAAAAGGTGACTTCAGTATCCGGTCGTGGCGTAGGTATGGATGTGGTTAAGCGCAATATCTCCAGTATTGGCGGAACGGTAGAAGTCAGTTCAAAGTTGGGGATAGGAACGAAAATGTCCATTCAATTGCCTCTAACATTGGCAATCTTGGAAGGGATGTCGATCAGTGTCGGAGAGCAGGTTTATATTATACCGCTTACTTATATTGTTGAATCAATACAACCAAAACCGCAAGACCTGAAAAACCTCAATAGTGGAGAAACTATGATTCGGGTCCACGATGAGTATGTGCCGGTTCTTCGTCTCCACAAGTTTTTCAATCTTGATACCGATATCCAGGAGCTACATGAAGGCATCGTTGTCTTACTTGAGCATGGCAATAGAGTCATTGCTTTATTTGTAGATAGCCTGATAGGACAACAACAAGTGGTCCTGAAAAACTTAGAAAATAACTTTAGGAAAATTCCTTGTATTTCGGGCGCAACAATCATGGGAGATGGCCGCGTCTCACTAATTTTGGATGTCGCTGATCTAGTAAGAAGTCGCTAATCATCATTAGGTTACCGCCATTTAGGAAATAATTTATAAACTAGACAAGAACTGGCCGTACAATTTCCTACACTATTTTCAAGTCACAGATTTTTGGCACTCAAATAATACAACTTTAAGGCTATGAGTACCAAATTTGAAAAGAAAACGAATATGGAAATCATCATGGCAGCTAGTGATAAAGATGACCTAGAAAAAAGTGAACTAACAGAGGCAAAAGAATATTTAACCTTTTGGCTTGGGGAAGAATATTACGGGATAGACATATTAACTGTGCAAGAAATTCGAACCTATGGCCAAGTAACCGCTATTGCGAACATGCCTGAATATATAAAAGGGGTTATGAACTTAAGAGGCGTAGTAATTCCTATCGTTGATATGCGCTTAAAGTTCAACTTACCTAATATTTCCTACCATGATATGACCGTTGTCATCATTTTAAACATTGACCAAAGAATTGTTGGTATCGTTGTTGACAGTGTTGCTGACGTATTATTACTCAACAATGTAGATGTCCAATCCCCACCAGATTTTTCAAGTGCGCTAGACACAAAATATATTCAAGGTCTTGCATCTCAAGACGAGTTAATGCTCATTTTAATTCATATAAAAAAACTAATGAACAGTCAGGATATGGCACTTTTTGACAAAATAGAATCGGACTCAACAGTCCTTGAGCCACAGGAAGGTCGTACCCATGAATAGCGAAGAACGAGAGTATGTAGTTCAGGAAAACGAGATACTTATCTCCACTACCGACATGTCCGGTAGAATTACATTTGCGGACGACAATTTTATTCGTATTAGCGGTTACTCAATCGATGATCTTATCGGTAGCCCGCACAATATTGTCCGCCACCCTGATATGCCTAAAGAGGTATTTGAAGATTTCTGGAGTGAAATTAAAGAAGGTAATTGTTGGTCAGGAATTATTAAAAATCGACAAAAAGGAGGTGGGTTTTATTGGGTAAAATCTGATGTAGCTCCATACTACAAAGATGGTGTTCAACTCGGCTTTATGTCTATTCGTTCAAAACCTAGCAAAATTGAGTTGGAAAATGCCAAAGCCCACTATGCCAAGTTCAAAGAAGGTGCTCAAGGGAGTTACCTAATTAAACGAGGAAAAATCATAAAAGACCAGAAGAGCAACCCGCTAAAAACACTGAGCATTAAGCAACGTTTATTTGGATTAGTTCTAGTGGCAACAGTTTCACTTTTTTCAGTTTTGGGCATTGGTATCCATAGCGCCTATACCGAAAAAGAAGCCGTAGAACATCTATTTCATAACCATATAGAGTCTTATAGCCAATTACGTTCGGTCGACAAGTTGTGGGCGGAAAACCGGATGTTACTGCAAACTCTATTAGTGACGAATGATATTAATCAGAATAGCGACATTGGAAATAAGCTAAGAGACAACACTCTAAAACTAAATGATATTACCAAGTCTCTCATTGATAATTTTGATTTAGAACACTCGACTAAGATTAAAAAACATCAAGACATCGCAGAACAAAGCGATCGATTAGCAACGACATCACTGTTAGAAGTTTATTCTAAGCTCACCATAGACAATATGACCCTCTCAAGCGAAATGAGCTTTATTTCATTCGTTCAAGATACCATTTCTCAGGTCGCGAGTTTTGAAAAAAACATCGGTGAACTCATCAGTGAGAACCAGCTTCAATCCAAAGGCATCTACGAGCAAAGTAAACAAGTATTCTGGTTAGAAGTTACCCTTTCTTCAGTTATCACGCTTTTCTTTGTAGGTGTATATCTGATATTCGCTTATCGATTTAGTCATGACATTAACTCTAGGTTATCAGATATTAGACGTTACTTTATGCGTTTGGTTAAGCAGGATTACCTCTTTGACATTAATGTAGACAAAAATGATGAAATAGACCAAGTTCTTCAATCCTTGAAAATTATGAAAGTGCAATTGGCATATAGTGTTCGTCAAAAAGCTGTTGCCGCTACTCGCATTAAAATTGCTCTCGATAATGTGAGTACAAATATGATGATCGTTGATAGCACCAATGCCATTATCTATGTGAACCCAGCAATAGTGAACATGTTCAAGTCGGCGGAAAAAGAGTTAAAAGCTCATATACCAGACTTTGATGCTGACCAGTTAGTAGGACTGAATATCAATGATCTCAACCTAGTATCTATCAATCAGGATAGCAACGGCCATACTACCAACAACCAACCTGGTCAGCCAGTTTTGGGAACCGAAACGGTGCAAGAGATTGATATCAATGATCGTATTTTTAAGGTTGTTAGCAATCCTGTCATCGATGAGGTTGGGCAACAAATAGGCTATGTCACAGAATGGGCAGATCGAACAGCAGAAGTTGCAGTGGAACGCGAAATTGAACAGGTTATTCAGTCTGCAGTGAAGGGTGACTTTTCGCAGCGCATGACGTTAGATGGAAAAAACACTTTTTTCACCATGCTATGCGGCAATATGAATCGCTTACTTGAAATAAGCGAAGTGAGTTTAACTGATATCGTTTCAGTCCTCTCCTCTTTGGCAAAAGGAGACCTGACCTCAGAGATCACAGCAGATTATTCTGGCGCATTCGGTGAGCTAAAAACAAGTTCCAATCAAACCGTGACAAAACTAAAAGAGATGATTCAGCATATTAAATTGTCCGCCGAGACCATCAATACTGCTACAAAAGAAATAGCCATCGGCAATATTGACTTAGCGCAGAGAACAGAGAAGCAAGCGCGTAGCCTAGAAGTCACTTCATCCAGTATGGAAGAGCTTACCATTACAGTTAAGCAAAACTCCGAACACTCTAAAAAAGCGAATAGCTTAGCGAAAGAAACTTCATCCAGTGCTCTTAAAGGCGGAGACATTGTTAAGCAAGTGGTCGAAAATATGTCTGAGATCCACACCAGCTCTCAAGAAGTCATGAATATTATTTCGGTCATCAATAGTATTGCTTTTCAAACCAATATTCTTGCTCTCAATGCCGCTGTAGAGGCAGCCCGTGCAGGCGAGCAAGGACGAGGGTTTGCGGTTGTTGCTACTGAAGTTCGCAACTTAGCGCAACGCTCTGCCTCTGCTGCTAAAGAAGTAGAAGGCTTGATCAACTCATCTGTTCGGAAAATTGAAACCGGTTCGAAATTGGCCACACAGGCGGGCGACTCAATCTCTAGCGTGGTGACTTCCATCCAAGAAGTTGCACAACTTATCGATGAAATTACTCAAGCTTCGGTTGAACAAAGCACTGGGATAGACCAAGTAGCTAAAGCCATTTTGGAGGTCGATGATGTGACACAGCAAAACTCAGCACTCGTAGAAGAAGGTTCTGCCGCTGCTAGCTCGCTTGAAGAACAAGTTGCCAATCTTGCGCTTTACGTTGCGGTATTTGACACAGGAGAGCAGCACATCTCCGTGCATCAGGATAGCTACGAAACGCTCCCCAGTGAACAGAACTTAATCATTGCAGCTGCTGCCTCGCATAAGCATCACGAGGACAACGATTGGTCTGAGTTTTAATGTTAGTTAATACCCAGTTTGGCTATACAGAACAGGATTTTGAGGCCATAGCGTCGTTAATTTATAGCCGTGTAGGTATCGCCTTCCGCAAGAATAAAAGGAACCTTGTATATAACCGATTAGTCGGACGATTGAGAGCACATAGGCTGGTAAACTTTACCCAATATCTCAAACTGTTAGATGACCAAAATCATGAAGAGTGGGAGTATTTCGTGAATGCTCTAACGACTAACCTCACCTACTTCTTCAGGGAGCCTTACCACTTTGATTTTCTAAAAAACTATGTGCAGGAACACCTTGAGCACTTAACTACGTCTGAACCACTAAGAATCTGGTGCTCAGCCTGCTCTACTGGTGAAGAGGCTTACAGTATTGCGATGACTATGGTTGAAGCATTTGGAACCAATCAACCTCCAGTAAAAATACTCGCGACAGACTTAAATACGCATGTACTTGCGGTCGCAAGAGAAGGGAATTACACCACAGATCAACTCGAACGAGTGAGTGAACAGCAAAAACTCCAGCACTTCATCTACCATAAGTACAAAAACACGTATGAGATTAGACCGGAGATAAAATCGCTGATTCATTTTAAGTGCCTGAATTTAATGGATACTCAGTGGCCTATGAAAAAGAGCTTTAATATGATTTTTTGTCGCAACGTGATGATTTATTTTAACCGAGAGACCCAAAGTAGATTGCTAACCAAATTTGCTCACTACTTACCCCAAGGTTCGTTGCTGTTCCTTGGTCATTCAGAAAGCTTCTCCGAGCCTCAGGATAAATTTAAGCCACTTCGGCAAACCATGTATACGCGAGTGTAGTATTTATGCCGCTAAAAGTACTTATCACAGACTCTTGCTCTGAAACCTGTCAAACCTTGCGCCATATTATTAACGCGCAATCCAGTATGACGGTGGTTGGTATTGCTCATAATGTCCGTCAAGCACGCGCATTGATAAAACAGCTAAACCCGGATGTAGTGACTCTTGCTATCGAACTTGAAGGCATGAATGGGCTGGATTTTCTCAACAAGATTATGACCCTGCGCCCAATGCCGGTGGTCGTTATATCTAAGTTATTAAATCGTAATTCTTTACTCACTCAGCAAGCCTTGAAGTTAGGTGCTATGGCATGTGTAGCCATACCTAAAACCGCCAAAGTTACTGACTCCAACCTGGATTCTTTTGCCCTAGACGTAATAAAGAACCTTAAACAAGCGCATCTGCAATACCACAAAAAATCTCAACTCAGATCAATAACGTTAGAGCTTGAGCAGCAGCTAACCGAAAGAAAGTCGCGGCCTAACCCAAATGCAACTCGGTATTTGATTGCCATAGGAGCTTCAACGGGAGGAACCGAAGCCATTACGACGCTGTTGAAGCAGCTGCCGGAAGACTGTCCAGGCATTGTTATCGCCCAACACATGCCAGCGGGATTTACCCGCTCTTTTGCAGCTCGACTCCAAACCCTCTGTTCCATACAAGTTCTAGAAGCAAAACACGAAGAAGTTATAGAATCTGGTCATGCCTATATTGCACCAGGTAATTCCCACCTTGTGGTAGAGATGAGAGCCGGGTGCTACTACACGATTTTAAGTGATGAAGATCCTGTTAACCTTCATAAACCCTCCATCGATGTTCTGTTTGAATCTGTCTCAGAGAACATCAAAACATTTGGTATTGGGGTTCTTTTAACGGGTATGGGAAAAGATGGCGCTGCTGGTTTATTGAAAATGAAGCAGGCAGGCGCGCTAACCTTTGCGCAAGATGAAAAAAGCTGTGTAGTCTACGGTATGCCTCGTGAAGCCATGAAACTGGGAGCGGCACTTAAGCAACTGTCGATCCCAGATATTGCCGACTCTATTGCTAACTTAACTACCTCAAAGCCCACGTCTTAACTCCAAGGTACCAACACTAAGCGGCACAAACTACCCCGCCAAACAACTTTAGATTCAAGCGACCATGTCCGGATGTCTTGAATCGTTAGCTTTACGATGTCAAAACGTTCAGTGGCACAAGGTCATCGGTTTCAGGGAATGTAATATTAAGAGCTTCTTCGCTGGCTCCGAGGTGTTCTTGCAATATCCCTTTTGTCACCGCTCTTATGTCAACCGTTGGTTTTAGGTCTCGACCTTCATGCAACTGAGTAGGCGATAATCCAGGCCAGTTACTCAAGACTTTTGACTGGCTAACCGCCCCGCCTATTACTAACATCGCGTTACCTGTGCCGTGATCGGTCCCTTTTGTACCATTCTCAGCGGCGGTTCGTCCAAACTCACTCGCTGCAATAACCACTGTCGATTGCCATTTTTCTCCTAATGCGGATTTTAACGCCGCCATACCTTGATCAAATTTACTTAGCTGATTAGCAAGTCTTCCTTTCTCGGCCCCCTGCGACGAGTGTGTATCCCAACCTCCCAGCTCTAGCACCACAATATTTGGACCATTGGGCGAACTCACAAACTTGCCAGCCTGTTTGGCTAAGTTGGTAAATTGTTTATTCTGACTGCCCCCCATGGACATTGACTCCAATTTCATCGCTTCCTCAAAATTAGCAGAGAGCTTTGCATCAGATTGGAACATTTCCGCTAATAAGTTGGCCTGCTCTTCTTCAGCTTTAAGCTTATGAGGAAACCAACTGCTGACTTTGACATCACCTTGAGCAATCAAAGGTAGTCCTGCATCTATAGCAATCGCTTGGTTGTTCTGTTGTGTCGTCAAAAAGCGATTCAACCACCCCACAGGATCAAACGGATCTGTAGATCCATTCTCTAGAATCTTCTGACCATCAAAGTGAGAGCGACTTCGATAGCCAGTAGCGCAAGCATGAACAAACATGGCTTGCTTGTCCTGATACATTTGATGAACACTTTTTAATGCTGGGTGTAAGCCAAACCCTTTATCTAGTGGATTAAGCTGCTCTTTGGAGAGTGCTATTGTCGGTCGCAACTTTTGGTAGTGCTCATCAAAACTTGGTACTACCACGTTAAGCCCATCCATCGCCCCGCGAAGTGTTATCCAAATCAGTACATTTGGGCTTTGCGTTGACGCAAAGGCGAAGTTGGGTAGCAAGGTAACCAGAGACGCTGCTCCAACGCCTTTCAAAAAATGTCGTCGTGTCGTCATAACCGTTTACCTATATTGAAACTGTGGGCTCATCCAAAGCGCAACAAACTTGGAACTGGCATCTTGTGCCTTATCTAACGCAGTCAGTAGGTGTTCATCGACTTCATTGCCATAAAGGCGTTGTACAATCTGTGTCACCCTATCATCAGGGTTCTGTTTACTACGCTCAATCCGGGTAATCAAAAGCTTGGCCACTTGGTTGGCGACTTGCCAACGCTGAGTCAATGCGGCCGAGCTATTATAATCCACATCGTTATCAGACCATCCTGCGGGCGACCCCGACATAAACGGCTCTTGCCCCAATTGTCTCAACATTGAATGCATCTGCTTCTGGTTGGGTTCAAAGTCAGCACTGCGGAGCACAGCAAAATACCATTCCTGAGGTGTACGAAAACGCAGGCGCTCATCTTTATTTTTGAGACTGCTATTAATCAATGTGAGATATACCGGAATTAACATGCCTTCGTTATCTATCCAGATTTTGGTGAGCTTATCCACCAATGAAGGGTGCCCTACGCCATAGAAATGCTCGACCAATTTGCCACAAAGGTGTCTTGCGGTATTTTCATGATTTGCAAGGTCGCGAAGACAGCTCATGCCCTGTTCTTCTCCTTGTTGATCGTACACTTTGCCCAATACGTTGATCGCACCAGGTTCATGCATGGTCGATGAAAAGCGGTAACCTGGGCTGTCAGGTTTAAAGCTCACGGTCCAACCTGTAATACCCTGCGCGAGTTCAACCACATCGTTTTGTGTATAGCCACCATCCACACCTAAAGTATGCAGCTCTAAAATCTCTCGTGCTAAGTTTTCATTGAGTCCTTTATTGCGTTTTTGTCCTGCCTTGGAATTAGGCCCAACTGATTGGTGGTTATCAAGGAAGATCAGCATGCTGGGGTGTTGAATCACAGCTATCAGCATACTCGGAAAATCGATAGACCAAAGCTCTCTGATTACTTCATTTTCAACGCCAGAAGCTATTGGGCGGACTCTGCGTGTATCCGCGGAGATCGCAAAATGGTTGCTCCAAAATTGGGTTAAACGTTCTTGAAAGCTTAGTGGGGTGTATAGGGTTTGTAAGTTTCGCGCATGAACAAGATTGCGGAAGTTTTCTTGAAAAAACGCGTTATTGGTTTTGGTAAACTGTTTCTTCTCTTCTGCGCTTTTTGCTGCCTTTCGTCTTCGATTCAGGTCACCAAAATGTGCCAACATTTCATCGGTAGATGGAAGCGATGAAATCGCCTTATGAGTATAAGCCTGAGCTTTAAGTTGCTCATTTAAGCTGTCTTCAGGCTCAGCATCGCCGACTCTTGGCCCAAAGCCAAATCTCTGCGAAACAATGTATTGGGCAGTGTCCTTGTTCTCCATGGCAACCTCTATAAGTATGCGATACCTAAAGCATTACACACTAAGCAAAAATTGCACACCTGCCCTGACGATAAAATAACAAAACGGCGCTCATTTGAGCGCCGTTTTAACTTTATCTGGATAGGCTTAAGAACGTTTAGGTTGCTTGTAAGTCTTACCTGCCGCCTTATACGTGTCGCTTTGCTTCATTTCGAACATAGCATCGAAGAACCACGCGACAAATTTAATGATGTCATCACCTTCGTTCATAATGTGCTCTACGTACTCTTGCTCGTCACCGTTATCATCGATGTCAGTAAACACATGATAAATACGCTGCTCGCCATCAACGTCCGCTAATGCAAATTGACCGCTTAAACTGTTTGCTGCCTCGACAATCTCTTGGTTCTCGACGCTTTTAAGCTTATTCAATGCATCTGGGAGTGTTGTGAACTCACAAAGCTGCATGACAAGTAGTTGAAATTCTAGTTGTTGCATTATCAATACCGTTATTAACCTAGCAAACTACAAGCTCGCCAGTTTGGTTTCTTGTTTCTCAAGCATAGAGTCTAACTCATCGCGACGTGCAATAAACTGCTTGAGCTCGTTCTTGGGCACAGAGTCTGCCATAGGAATGTTCGCTCGCATAGCATTAACTGGTCGCCCACGAGAAATCAATTCGTAATGCAAATGAGGTCCAGTCACTCGCCCGGTCGCTCCAGACAAGCCGATACGCGTACCACGAGTCACCTTTTGCCCTTTCTTCACCAGAATCTTACTTAAATGAAGATAACGAGTCTTGTACGGACCACCATGGTCGATAACGATATACTTACCAGCATATGGGTGGTTACGCACCATAGCAACAACGCCATCACCAGTGGTATACACATTAGTACCCGTACGAACACCGAAATCAGTACCGTTATGCGGTGCAACTCGACCAGTCACAGGATGGCGACGATTAGGATTAAAGCTCGAGGTAATACGGTGATTTTTCACAGGATAGCGCATAAATGCTCGCTGCAGACTGTCACCTTTAGCATCGTAGTACTGGCCATTAGTATGAAGGTAAGCCGAGTACATCGCGCCGCGATTAAAGATCTTAATCGCTTGTATTTCAGAGTTACCTGTTGCTGTACCATCAACAAACTGGCTGTTTTTAACGACTTCAAAACGGTCACCAGCACGGAGGTCACGAGTGAAACTCAGTTTGTCTTTAAGCAGGGTAACGACTTGGTCAATCTCACGGGGGTTTAGGCCCAACTTGTTCGCTGAAGAAGAGAAGCTTCCGTGAATTTCACCTACCAAAGCAACACTTTCCCAAACGCCTGGAATAGAGACATCCTTAAATTCGAAGCTACCATCATCTAAACGTGTATAAACGGCTTTTTCCGCCATACTACGTTGAACTTCAAGTTGACCGAGTGTGCCAGTGGCTTCATCTTGCCAAAATCGCATCTTGTCACCAGGACGTAGCGTATCGAGCACTAAGTAATCCAAATCCGTTTCCATTACTGACATCATATCTGAGTAAGGGAAACCAAGTTGGTCGAAAATTTGGCTCAAGCTGTCACCTGACTTTACGGTATAGGCGAATTTAGGTGGCAGTTCAGCTTTAGTTGGCTCAGGAGTGATGGCTTTGGCGATAGGTGAATCATTAAGGTCTAGCTCCACTGTTCCGTTAAGGTTTGAGCTAGGCAGACTATGAAGAAACAGAAACGCCGCGATGAGAGGCACGGTAAAAGCGAGGCCGCGTTTTAGTTTTCGAGACGGTGTCTTTGCCGCGCATACGCCGTCTATAGGTTGATTCGATTGCACAATGGTTCCAATGCATTCCATTAAAAAAGAGCCAACAGATTAATCGTTTCTTCGGTGAATTGCATCCGATTGTGGGGAAAATTAAGGTAAAACCTGTGATAAGAATGTAAAAAAGCGAAGCTTGTCGCCTCGCTTTCTACAAAATCAGCATTACTGAGAACTAGGCTTCACATGCCTGTGCTGTTTTTACAATGCAGTTGTCAGCACCGAAGCCATTTGGTACATAGTTATCTGCTTCAGCATCATTGACCCAGTCGTTCTCATTCACGAGGTAGCGGAATTGAAACTCCGCATTTTTTGGTAGACGGGTTTTATATTTGAAAGATTTAGTTTTCGCGATTTTCTTCATTGGCATAGGTTGCCAATCGTGAAAGTCTGCTACTAGTACCGCACTTTCAATATTGGTCGCATCCAGTTCGAACGTGACTTCTACTTCATCTTTAGTTTTAAAAAAACGCTTATTGATCATTTGCAAGCTCCGTTTGTCTAAAAAATAACAACATCAAAGTGTCATATTATGTAATCAAGCTCACATTCTCAACACAATAAGTGACAAAGATGCATATCATTTACGGCTGGAAACAAATTCCAATTAACATCCTGTCAATTTGCCATTTTTCAGTGTGCAAACCAGTGAGTTTTCCTTTGTTGGCGTTTCTGCCATTGACTGTTCAGGACCATGGTTTTTGAACTTTAATGTTACATCCTGTCCAGATAAGTCTAAAGATTCAATGTCCACGCGATCCCCTACTAGTTTAGCGTCAGTAAGGATTACTCGCTGCCTTGATTCGTCCCAATTAAACAAACCAAGGTAATAGAAGACACCCGAGCCTTGGTTACTCACGGCAAATGGTACAACAGAAAAATGAAGCTTATCGTTTTCAAACATAAGCTGTTTAAATTGATACAGAAGGTAGACGTTGCCACGCTCCATACCATCATCATAGCTCCCTGCAGCCACTTGTTTATCAACATCGATGTCAGTAAGTAGAGAAAACGCACTGGTTTCTGGTACCTGAATTGTCCATGGATTAACCACTTTCACGCCTAGAATAGTCTCTACGACGACATCAGCCTTTTCTACTTGATGAGAAGGAAACTTGGCCAGTATCTCCTCATCACTCATCGAAAATCGATAGACTCCAGCCACAATGACAACGACGAGAAGACAAAGTGGGATCAGTAAAATCAGTGGCACTGGAAGTTTCTTGCGAGGCATTATGATAATTCTCAATAAGTTAAGTTCTTCGTTTAGTGTAGCGCTTTCGATTACTAAGCTCAAAGAGTAACAACCCACTATACTTAAACAGATTTACAAAGCCTAATCACCAGACATTGTTTTGCATATCATCGGTAACTTTAGTGCTTAATTATGAATATTTAGGCTTTATCGATGAATAGTATTGCCTTGATTAATAAAAAGCAGTAATCTTGCGCGCAATGAGCAAATATGGATGTTTAGTGAATAAATAGGCAACGGAATTGTCCATTATTAACTAGTTGTAACACGAGAGAAAAATGCAAAATAGCGCTCAATCTGTTCCTGAATCTGGAAAAAAAGGCAACTTCTGGATGTTCTTCATCCCGTCTTTAATTGGCCTGTTCCTATTTATGGCTCCAATCACCTTCGACGGTGGTTTAACTATACCTGTTGCTGTCTTAGCTAAGTCACTACAAGCGGCGGTTGGCGACTTCATCGTACCTCTGGTTACCGCTATTATCGCATTTATGGCTATCGCCTCAGTCATCACCCGCATTGCTAAGCCGCCATTCATTAATAACAATGAATTTTTAAACGGTCTATTTAATCCAAGTCCAATGTGGTTAGCGGTTCGTTTGATCGGCGGTTTGGCGGTAGTAATGACTTACTTCCAAGTCGGTCCTCAAGCGATTTGGGAAGAAAACACCGGTGGTCTAGTCCTTGAAGGCCTACTACCTACTCTATTTGCCGTCTTTATCTTTGCAGGCTTATTGCTACCTCTTTTGCTTAATTTTGGTTTGTTAGAACTATTTGGTGCATTATTGAGTAAAATCATGCGCCCTGTATTCAACCTACCAGGCCGCGGTGCTATCGACTGTATGGCGTCTTGGTTGGGTGATGGTAGTGTTGGTATTCTTCTGACGAGCAAGCAGTACGAAAACAAGTTCTACACCATGCGTGAAGCCGCCGTTATTGGTACTACGTTCTCAGCAGTATCAATCACGTTCAGCTTAGTGGTTATCGCTCAGGTCGAGCTTGAACACCTGTTTTTGCCGTTTTATGGCGCTATCTGTTTAGCCGGTGTTGTTGCAGCGATCATCATTCCTCGTTTGCCACCGCTACGTAACAAAAAAGACGTGTTCATTGACGGTACTAAACCAGCTAAAGACGCTGAAGTGATTCCTGAAGGCCATTCTACTTTCTCTTGGGGTCTTGATTTGGCACTTAAAAGAGCAGGCACTGTCACCTCAGCAAAATCGGTATTTGGTGAAGGTATTAAGAATGCCGTAGATATGGTGTTTGGGGTACTTCCTGTGGTTATGGGTCTAGGTACTGTCGCGCTTGTTATCGCCGAATATACTTCAGTGTTTGAAACGCTAGGTACACCGTTTATTCCTTACCTAGAGTTATTGGGCGTACCTGAAGCAGTTGCGGCATCTAAGACTATGGTTGTTGGCTTTGCAGACATGTTTATTCCCTCAATCCTAGCGGCATCAATCAATAGTGAAATGACGCGTTTTGTTATCGCTGCGATGTCCGTTACTCAGCTTATCTATATGTCTGAAGTGGGTGCTCTACTACTTGGTAGCCGTATCCCAGTAAACATCTTCGAACTGTTTGCTATCTTCATCCTGCGTACTTTGATTACACTACCTGTTATCGCTGGTGTAGCGCATTTGATTTTCTAGTTGATTAAATTGCTCAGCTAAAGAGGCTCACTTCGGTGGGCCTTTTTTGTATGACTCATCTTTTGCTTTTCCATTCAACAAATCGTATCGGCCATAATTCAAACCTTTCTTTCTACCATTCCCCTCACTCATTCCTATACTCAATAAGAGACTCGCTACTTTAAGCTCCCACATGCCAACGGAGTCGTGTTGTTATTCATTATTGGACAATTCCTACTGTCATTCGTTACGGTCCAACATCGTGTAACGTAGAGGCTTTTTGAAGCGATAAGTTATGAGGAAATCAACAAGAACATCATGGTGACGGTAAGACGCGGTAAGCGTTCACCAATGACGAGAGGCAGGCGAAGTATTTCGGCGTAATATCAGGTAGTTGTACAACTATTAAAGCTAGCAATCTAAACAAGAAAACGGAGCCAATGGGCTCCGTTTATATAAGGCAGTGTTTCTGTTCTATAAGGCTAAGCGCTTAGAAGAAGTACTTGAAGCGTACACGAACACCTTTATCTGATTCTTCTTCGAATGCTTTGATATCAGTTTGGTCATCGATAGTCGTGTAGTATGCACCAAGATAGATTGAGAAATCTTCAACTTGTAGTACATCAGCAAACTCGTAAGAAGCATATACAGTATCTACTTTCGCTTTACCGTCTGCAGAACTTGCGATTTCTTTACGCTCATAGTCGTTATTCGCGTGGATATAACCTAGACCAAAGCCTTTGTACAACGCGTTCACGCCTACAGTCATGTTGTTCTCATCAACCGCATCCATGTATGCAAAGTTAGCGATCAAGTTCCAGTCTGCTGTTGTGTAGTTTGCAGTCACACCGTAACCCATACGGTCAGAGATATCTACGCCGTCAGTAGTAACAACCGCATCTTTAACAAGGTTTGTCTCAAGAGACGCTGCGATACCGAAGTTACCTGCTTGGTAGCCAACTACTGGACGCAGAAGTACAGAGTCCTTAGTGTTATCGCGGTCGATAGTTGCACCGTGATAATCTGTGCCTGAGAATAGATCAGAGCGGTCACCAATCATCGAACCTAGTTCTAGGTATAGGTTGTTGAACGTTTGGCTATACATGATCTGACCGTCAGAACCACGACCACGAGCTTCTTTCATTTGGTACACATAAGGAGCAGCATCAGAAACTAGTTCGTTAGAAGTATCACCAGAGTACTCTAGGAACGTATCTTGACCTACAGGGAACATATCGAACGCCTCGAAACGACCCATACGTAGGTTCCAGCCATCTTGCTTACCGAATGCAAACCATGCGTCATCCAGTGCAACTTCGCCGTTGCTTTGCATTAGAGGTTGAACATTTACTTGGAAAACATGACCAGATTCAGTGTAACGCTCGCCAGCAAATTCAAGAAGAATACGACCAGTTTGGTTGAAGTTATTGCTGTCCTCACCTTCTAGATCTTGGAAGTTGAAATCGAACTCAACATCACCACCAATTGAGAAGTTGCCTGTCTCGCTATCAGCGATAGAGATACCAGCGTTTGCCGCCATTGCAGAAGAAACAAGTACTGCAGCTAGCGATAGTTTGAAAGTATTTTTCATTATTAACCCCAAGGATTGTAATTAACTATTTTTGTTATTTTTTAAAAGCTATTGAGTTGTCGTGAATAAGCGTCGTTAAACTTTGAAAACTCATTCACCAGTCACATCACTCAAAAGTTTGAAAATCATGTACCGAATGAACGAGACAAATTTTCACTAATATCCCGACATGCAGCAATCCTAAGAATTTGAAAATGCCTATCTAAATCACGTTTTTATAAAAATGCAAATATTCTTAAATATCAATATCTTATATATAAATAAATATACATTTAGCTTTAAAAACATTTATTGAGGTAATTTAGGGGAACTTTTTGGCGGATAAATTACTTTCAGTGATCTGGCTCACACACATAGTAATTCTTAACTACTATTTAAATTATTAATTATGAGTTTCCAGAATGTAACAATGGTGTGAATGTATTTTCTATGTCACCTCTAAGGCTCATGTTTATTTTTTCCATACTATTTGTATTGCCTTTCTATTCATCTAGCTCTCGTGCTCCATGCAATGTCTCTGATACCAAGTGTAACAATATGCATAAAAAGCCTTGCTATTAGACTCATATGGTCTAAGTTAGAGATAAGGAAGAACAAAGGAGTGATGCGGATATGAACCATGCGCTAGAAAAAGACATTGTCGACGCTATGCATCATTTAAATACTGAGCAGCTTCGCGACGTGAAGCGATTTGTTGAGCGTTTATCAACACGCCAACAGCCCAGCGATTTGGTTACGGAAGAAGAATTAGCCATGATTATGGAGCTAAGTACATCAAAGCGAAGCTATCGCTAATATGGAACTACAAATCTCAAAAGCAAAACGACCAGCTGCAGGCTGGTCGTTTTGCTTTTGTTACGGTAGAGCACCGCTATGATGAAGTTCGTTTGACAGGCTAGAAGTTTTAATCAAGAGCAGCCACATTATATAAATGAGCAAGCTGACTGGTCATTTCTTTGGCATTTCGTTCACAGATTCGAGCGCCTTCCTTCTCTATTTTGAGCTCTGCTAGTAAGTGACGGCGTCACAGAATTTATTTAGTTGTGACGCTGACGAATGACAGCAGGAACACTAGCTTTGTATTGGTAATTGGAGTCAGACATGGCTTTTTGCAGGAAATCAAATACCTCCGACGCTATTTGGCTACAGTCTTGCTCTATAGAGTCTATCTGTAACGGTAAGCAGTCCAATATGGCGTAATTATCAAACGTAGCAATTCGCATCCGCTCATTGGTTGCTGTTGCAAACAGAGCGTGTTCGTTAAGATAGCGCAGTACCCCTTCTAACAATGAATAAGATGCCGTAAATAAACAGTGTGGCAATCGACCAAGTTCATCAACACACGCTGCCATCATATCGTAACCACTTGAAGGCTGATAATCACGATTGAACACTAAGTTCTGATTCAACGGAATCTGGTTTGCAGCTAACGCATCTACGTAACCTTGATAGCGTTCTTTACTTGGTGAAAGCTCTAATTGTCCACCGATAAACACACACTCTGCCACGTTTTTCGTATGTTCTGTTAATAACATTCTCGTTGCATCGTAAGCGTCAGTGGTCACCATATTAAAATCTGAAGATTCAAACGAACGGTCAAAGAAAACAAGCGGAAGATCGTCAGGTAATCCGCTATAAAAAGCGTCACTGGTGAGGCAAGATGCAATCATGATGCCGTCGACTTGGCGTGATATCAGATTGTCTACTGCGCGCATTTCTGTTTCAGGGTCATCATCGGTTGAAGCCAGCAATAACTGATAGCCTGATGCTAAGCAGAGACGTTCCAATTCTTTGGCAATAGACGCAAAGCCAAGGTTGAGTAGATCGGGAATCACAAGTCCAAAAGTAGAGCTCTTTTTTGATTTTAGCGCTCGGGCATAGACACTAGGCGAATAGTTATTCTCTTGCACAACATGCAGTACTCTCTCCACGGTTTCTTTCGTGATTCGATGCTTTTCTGCATGTCCATTCAATACAAAGCTCACCGTTGATTTCGATACACCAGCGAGTTTTGCTATATCAGCAAGTTTTAGTTTTTTGCTCATTCCTTCCTACTCATCCACTCGGTCAGTTTGATCTTATTTTCCTAAAAGATCGTGTGTGAGATCACAAATTCATTTTCAATCCATTAGAGGTGTATTAAAACACATTTTCTTTGCTAAATCGATTTAGTAGACTAAAAACAACTTAGTTAATACAGGATTTTTCTCATGAGCAAAGTGTGGGTAACCGGAGATGCCGTCGTAGATTTGATACCAGATACGGCAACTACCTATTTGAAATGTCCAGGTGGTGCGCCTGCAAACGTAGCCGTAGCTATCGCACGGTTAGGCGGTAACACTGGATTTTTCGGTCGCGTCGGACAAGACCCGCTAGGTCGCTTTATGAAGCAGACTTTGAGCGACGAAAACGTCAATACAGAGTATATGCTGCTTGATGATCAACAGCGCACGTCTACCGTTATTGTCGACTTAGATGACAGCGGTGAGCGCAGCTTTACCTTTATGGTTAAGCCTAGTGCCGACCAGTTTATGCAGAAAAGTGACATTCCTGCTTTCGAGAAAGGCGAATGGCTGCACGTTTGTTCAATCGCCCTTGCTAATGAACCTAGCCGCAGTTCTACGATTGACGCAATGAAACAAATTAAGGCTGCTGGAGGCTTTGTTAGCTTCGACCCTAACTTGCGTGATGAGGTCTGGGGCGATCAAAACTTGATCAAACCTGTTTGCCGAGAAGCTATTGCGCTAGCCGATGTGGTTAAGTTTTCAGACGACGAACTCATGTTCCTCACAGACACCAACACCTTAGAGGCTGGTATTGAAGCACTTGAACCCTTTGGCAATACATTGGTTTTGATTACTCAAGGAGCAAAGGGGGCACTGGTAATTCGTGGCACACAACAAGAGTTGATCGCTGGCACTCCAGTGAAACCCGTCGATACGACAGGTGCAGGCGATGCCTTTGTTGGTGGTCTGTTAACTCGCCTGTCAAAAACAGAAAGCTGGGTAAATGATGAAACCATTCATGACGCTGTACGATGGGCTAACGGTTGTGGGGCATTAGCAACCACGCAAAAAGGCGCAATGACCGCACTGCCTAATGAAAGTGCGCTTTTGGAGTACATCAAGTAATCCCCCTGGCACGAAACAAAAACGCTTAACATAGTTCATGTTAAGCGTTTTTTTAATTCTATTGTCTGAAAGGGCAACCTACACCGACACAACACACTGTTCCATCAACGCTTCTGGACTTTTCCATGTATAGACATACTCATCGACATGGCGCCCACATGGCGATTCGCCACGCTGTTTTAACGCTTTGTTTGCACCTATGGATTCATAGAACTTAATAGCGTTCGCATTATCCGCCAGTACTTCCAAAAACACACCATTGTCTGGATAGTACTTACCAGCCCATTCCATTGCCAACGCGATCAGTTTCTTTGCCACACCTTTACCTTGCGCACTTGCTCTAACGTGAAGGTTATCAATGATAGTACCGAACTCGACATTATGATTACCAAACAGGCAGATAAAACCCGCTAATTCGCCTTGGTGCTCGGCAATAATGACATGTTGGCTGAAAGGAGGATTTAATAGTCGGGTTTGCCAAACCAGTTGCTTGTCTTCAAGAACCGACTCGTCTAAATAGGACTGACGCATGATGCCTTTATAGGCTTTTTGCCAACTTACCGCGTGTAGCTCCGCCACACTTTGGTAGTCAGAATATTCTGCTACTCTAAATTCCATTTTATAGTACCTACTGCTTAAGTTTTTACATATCCTTTCATTACATACTAATTATCTGCGACTAAAATGCAATCCATGCTGCATAAGTAATGGGCAAGTTGCACAAAAAAAGGGAGATCTTTCACGATCTCCCTTTATAAGTAGGATTACTGGCCTACTGGCAGCATATTACGCTAGCAATAGGCTCTTGCGAACTTGCCAGCACAAGTCACGCTGTAGTTACCCGCAGAGGCAGGAACGAACACTGAATGACCGCGTTCAACCGTCATGGTTTCGCCATCTAGATGCGTCAATACAATTGGCTCATCCAATGCAAATAGAATCTCCGGTGTCGTGACGTTAACAAATCGGTCTTGTTGGTCAACGTAGACGCTAAATTTAAAGTCTTCTACCGGGATTGGATAGTGCTCCGCACCATTATCCATTTCTGGTTGAGTTAACAACTCCTCGCGCAGCTTAGGTTCAAAAATGGTGCAAGAAGCCAACTCTTCAACATCAATGTGCTTTGGCGTTAGGCCTGCACGAAGCACGTTGTCTGAACTCGCCATAATTTCAAGTCCAGTACCACGACAGTATGCGTGTGGAGTACAAGCGTGCAGGAACATCGCTTCGCCAGGTTCAAGCGTCAATACGTGTAAGAATAATGGAGAGAAAAGACCAATATCACCAGGGTAGAGATCCTTTAGCCATAAGATGAGCTCAAAGGTTTCGTCGCCTTGTTTGGTCTCAGCGAAGGCAAGCAACTTATTCAATGCCGCATCTTTTGCTTGGCCGTCAAGCTTCAGCATACTAACAAACAACGCCTCAAGACCTGTCGCGTCTAGAGATGCTGTATAAGCATTAATAAGAGGCGCTAGTTCCTCAATATTAAGCTGTTCGAAGTTGCTTAAGATCTCTTCATAAGAACGGAAACCATTCATTGCTTGGTAACGTGTCAATGCATAAACCAACTCTGGTTTATGGTTTGGATCTTTATAATTACGGTTTGCTGCGTTACGCGCGATACCAGCAGCTTCTTCTTTGGCAAACCCTTCTTCCGCCTGAGCCTTGCTCGGGTGAACCTGAATAGACAAAGCGCTCGCTGCTGCAAGGACTTTGAACAGGTAAGGCAGCTCACCAAATTTCTGGCTAATGGCTTCACTCAAAACATCATTTAGGTTATCAGAAACAAACTGATCCAGACGCAAAGTCTTATCTGCGGTAACCACTTCAGAGCAGCCTCCTGGGTGTGCACCCATCCAAATCTCAGCTTGTGGTTTGTTGTCTGGGTTGGCAATACCAAACAAAGTGTTAATAGAGGTCACGCTACCCCAAGCATAATCTTGGATTACGTTCTGCATAGGTAAGAAATGTTGATGTTTCATTTTTCAGTCCAAGCGATTATTAAATTCTTCTGAGCAGCAATGTATCTTAATCATGGTATCGAGATTTTGATCGCTCTCATTTTGTCAGCACAAATTAGCAGACTTTAGAGTAAAACTGTATAGTTTTTAAGTAAGGGATTGAAAAAAGATATTCAACGGAGAAATGGTATCTTGGGGAAGAAACCAATCCATTAACCCGCTGTAATCAAAAGATTTTATTCCATAACTAAATAGGTTAGAGATTATTAACCGCTGTTGGGAACAGGCAAAAACTGCGATAGACCTAAGGTACAATTTGGTTTATTACTCCTAGACAAATTGCAAAACGCACAAAAAAAGCCCCCTCGGGCTCGAATCGAGGGGGCTTATATTATCCGACCTACCGTCGTTCTATTTTGCTACTTCAGTGATGATGGCTTCCAGCTTGTCTAAACCTTCTGCCAAGACATCTGATTCAATCGTTAATGGCGGAAGCAAGCGAATGACATTGGCTTTCACCCCACATGACAACAGAATCAAACCATTTTCTTGTGCTTTGCTAATCACCGCTTTAGTTACTTCTTGCAGTGGCTGCCCCGATTGTGGATCGATAAACTCAATCGCCATCATTGCGCCAATGGTACGAATCTCACCAATCGCAGGCACTGTTTTTTGAAGCTCAGTCATGCGCGCATTAACCACTTCACCAATGCCTTGAGCTTTAGCGCATAGCTGCTCCTCTTCAATTATCTTAAGCACTTCCAAACCGGCAACACAGCCTAGTGGAGAACCAGCGTAAGTACCACCTAGGCCACCAGGCAACGCAGAATCCATGACGTCCGCTTTACCGACAACGGCAGAGATTGGGAAACCACCAGCAATTCCTTTCGCCATGGTCATCATATCTGGTTCAATATCCAGATACTCCGTTGCGAACATTTTACCGGTACGAGCAAAGCCTGTTTGGATTTCATCTGCTATCAGCAAAATACCGTGCTGATCACAGAGGTTGCGCAGTGCCTGAGCAAATTCCGCTGGCGCTTGGTAAAAACCTCCCTCACCTTGTACAGGCTCGAAAATGATCGCCGCAACGCGACTAGGTTCAATATCGCAAGCAAACAAATCTTGTAGTGCCTGTAAGCTATCCTCCGTACTGATACCGTGGAACGCATTTGGATAAGGTGCATGGTAGATTTCGTTTGGGAAAGGACCAAAGCCCGCTTTGTATGGTGCGATTTTTCCCGTCAATCCCATGGTCATATTGGTACGACCGTGAAAACCACCTTTGAAGGCGATCACGCCGCTACGCCCAGTATGAGCACGAGCTACTTTCACTGCGTTTTCAACCGCTTCGGCACCCGTTGTTAGGAAAATCGCTTTCTTTTCCGAATCGCCCGGAGCAATATCAGTCAGCTTTTCTGCCAGCTCAACGAAAGATTCATACGGTGTCACCATAGCGCAAGTATGAGAGAAACTGTCGATCTGAGCTTTTACAGCGTCAGTGATGCGCGAGTTTGAGTGACCAGTGTTTGTCACCGCAATGCCCGCCGCAAAATCAATGTATTTGTTACCATCGACATCCCATACATGAGCGTTGTCAGCCTTCTCAACATAAAGTGGGTACAGCGCGCCCATACCCTGAGCGATAACTTTGCTTCTTCTTTCGTGTAGTTGTTGGTTTTTCATTGTTTAATCCTTTTTTGTTACCGCTAAACGTTTAGTTGCCACCAAAGCACAGGTATTTCACATCCATATATTCGTCGATACCCTGCTTCGCACCTTCACGTCCAATACCCGACTGCTTCACGCCGCCAAATGGTGCTACTTCTGTCGAGATAATACCTTCATTAATGCCGACCATACCGTATTCCAGTGCTTCTGCTACTTTCCAAACACGGTGGATGTTCTGGCTGTAGAAGTACGACGCCAAACCGTAAATCGTGTCGTTCGCCATTTCGATAAGTTCTTCATCCGTATCAAAACGAATCACCGGTGCCACCGGGCCAAAGATCTCTTCTTGAACGATATCCATGCTGTGTTTCACATCTTTGAGGACGACTGGCTGCATAAACAAACCGTCTAGTTGCTTAAGAGGAGTGACAGGCACAGCACCTTGCTCTACCGCACGGTCAATCAGAGCTTGGATGCCCTGTTTTGCACTTTCATTGATAACTGGACCAATGTTGACACCTTCATCTAAGCCGTTTCCGACTTTTAACTGCTGTACTGCTGCATCAAATTTCGTTACGAACTCATCGTACACTTTGCTGTGCACATAGAATCGGTTAGCACATACACAAGTTTGACCCGCATTACGGAACTTAGAGGCCATAGCGCCCTGCACAGCTGCATCAATATCAGCATCATCGAAAACAATGAATGGTGCGTTACCACCCAGTTCCATCGACGTGCGTTTGATGTCTTTTGCCGCTTGTTGCATCAATACGCTGCCCACTTGAGTAGAACCAGTGAAAGACAGCTTGCGAATCAATGGGTGAGAAGTGAAGATCGCGCCGATTTTGCGTGAGCTTTCACCTAGAACCACTTGTAGCGCGTCTTTCGGAATGCCCGCTTGGTACGCGAGTTCCACAATTGCAAATGCAGACAGCGGTGTTGAATCCGATGGCTTAACGACAAAAGTACAACCGGCAGCCAATGCAGGACCTGCTTTACGTGTGATCATAGCGATAGGGAAGTTCCATGGCGTAATCGCACATGCGACACCAATAGGTTGCTTGATGGTTACCAAGCGCTTATCTGCCGTTGGTCCCGGAATGGAGTCACCATAGGTGCGTTTGGCTTCTTCAGCAAACCATTCAATAAAGCTGGCACCATACAGAACCTCACCCGCGGCTTCTGCCAATGGCTTACCCTGTTCAACAGTCATGATGCGAGCAAGGTCGTCTTTGTTCTCAAGAATTAGTTGATACCAGCGGTTTAATAATACTGCGCGCGACTTAGCTGGCACTTTGGCCCACTCTTTCTGCGCCACATGAGCTCGTTCGATCGCATCCATCAGCTCAGGTTCAGATGAAATAGGAGCATGACCCACAAGTTCGCCTGTTGCTGGGTTTGTCACGGCTACAGCGTTATCCGCTGCCGTTACCATAAAGGAGAGTAAGCTCTTATTATTTATTTGCTGCATGGTAATTCCTTTTGTTCCTACTCCTAGCTTTCACTAGGAATGCTGTGGATAAAAAGCAGATGAATCCTAAGCGGGAATCTGCTGGGTAATGCAGTGAATATTGCCACCGCCTAGTAAAACTTCTCGTGTTGGTATGCCAACAATCTCATAATCAGGAAGCGCTTTTGTCAAAATCTCGATAGCAGTATCGTCATACTGGGCATCAAGTAATGGCAAAAATATATGCCCGTTCACCATCAAAAAGTTAGCATAGGAAGCACTCAGGCGCTCACCTTCGAGACGATTCATACCATCGCTTGATTCAATTCCATTCGCTTCTTCCTGCGAATAGTAAAGAGGACCCGGAACGGGGATTTTGACAATCTCAATGGCTCGACCTTTTGCATCAGTTTGTGCACTAAGCGCCGCATGCGCTTCCCGTGATAGCTTAAATTGCGGATCGAAGGGATCATCTGTCCAGCTGAGTACCACTTTTGCTGGAGCGACAACGTGAAGTAAGTTGTCAACATGCCCATCCGTTTCATCATTAAACAAACCGTTTGGAAGCCAAACGACCTTTTCGATACCAAGATATTCGGCGAGTAGCGCTTCTATCTGTTGTTTACTTAGTTCTGGGTTACGTCCCGGACTTAATAAGCATTCTTCAGTCGTGTATAACGTGCCTTCGCCATCGGTGTGGATCGCGCCACCCTCCAGAACAAAAGGAGCGCGATAATGATCGATTCCCAACACATCACAGACGGATGCCGCAACTTTATCGTCATCACTCCAGTCTTCGTAAAGGCCGTTAAACTCGCCTCCCCAAGCATTGAACTTCCAACTGACACCGCGTCTCTCTCCCGATGAGTTCACCACAACGGTAGGACCGATGTCGCGCATCCAAGAATCGTTGAACGCCATTTCAACCAGTTTGACGGATGAGTGCAGCATACTTCTTGCAGTTTCATATTGCGATGAGCTTACCGCAACAGAAACACAAACTACGTCCGCAATCGCATTCGCCACATTAGCAAAGGTCTGTTGCGCAGGTTTCGCACTAGCGCGCCAATTATCACGACGCTCAGGCCATGCCAACCAGACCTCTCTGACTGGTTCATATTCAGCAGGAAAATAGAAACCGTCTTGCTTTGGGGTCGTATCGAGTTTCATCGGCCACCTCGTTACTTAGCTAAGCTCATTATGTCTTGATATAGGTCCGGACGACGGTCACGGAACAGGCCCCACGCGTGACGCGCTTTCGCAGTGGCTTGTAGGTCAATTTCCGCATAGATGATGGTTTCACCTTCTCTTGGAGCTTCTGCTAACTTACCACCGGTATGATCAGTGATGAATGATGAACCATAGAAGGTAGTTTCAATGCCGTCATCCACTTCTATCCCAACACGGTTAGACGCGATAACGGGTACAAGGTTGGCAGCCGAGTGGCCTTGCATAGTACGCTGCCAATGGTCACGTGAATCCAGAGATAGGTCTTGTGGCTCTGAACCAATTGCTGTTGGGTAGAAAATAGCTTCTGCACCGTTGAGCACTAAGCAACGTGCCAGCTCGGGGAACCATTGATCCCAACAAATACCAGCACCGAAAGTACCGAACTTGGTTTTCCATACTTTAAATCCGGTATCGCCAGGGCTGAAATAGTATTTCTCGCTATAGCCAGGGCCATCTGGAATATGGGATTTGCGATAGTTTTCTAGTACTGTACCATCTGCATCGATCATCACTAAAGAGTTGAAAAAGGTGTTTCCCGCTTTCTCAAAATAGCTCACAGGTATAACTACATTCAGTTCTTTAGCTAGCGCGCTAAGCTCTTTGATCAGACGAGAGTTATCCGTTTCTTCAGCAAGTTCAAAATACTTGGCTTCTTGCTTCTTACAAAAGTAAGGCGCTGCCATGAGTTCTTGAGGTAGTACAACATTCGCACCATTTGCCGCCGCTTCGCGAATCGCACCTTTGATTTTTTCTAGATTCGCTTCTAAATCCCAAGTTTTGGTTAACTGCATCGCAGCAAATTTAACTACTCTACTCATCGGATCTTCCTTTATCTATTCTTTGTTTGAGGCTGACTGAGTGCCTGTCATAGCAGGCACTTCTTGTTATTTTCTGAATTAGATTGCTAGTTTGTCGCGTAAGTTGTAATAAGCTGCCCCCATCGCTGTCATCGGGATAGCAAAATGACGACCGCCAGGGAACGCGATGTGGGTTAAATCAGCGAACGCGTCAAAACGTTCTGCGTGTCCGGTTAGTGCTTCAGCCAACAGTTTGCCGGCAAGGTGAGTACAAGTAACACCGTGGCCACTGTAGCCCTGTAGGTAATAAATATTGTCTGCAAAAGCACCAAATTGCGGCATGCGGGAATAAGTCAGTAGGAAGTTACCCGTCCACTTATAATCAATACCGATACCTTTTAATTGTGGGAAGATCTTCTCCATCTTAGGACGAATGATGCCTTCGATGTTCTCTGGGTCACGAGCACCGTAAACTACACCGCCACCAAATAGTAAGCGCTTGTCTGCGCTAAGACGGAAGTAGTCCAATAGATAGTTGCAGTCTTCAACACAGTAATCTGATGGCAAGATCTCTTTAAGTTGCGCCTCAGAAAGAGGCTCTGTTGCTACCACCTGAGTACCACAAGGGATCGCTTTATTACTGATGTTTGGAGCAAGCCCACCAAGATAAGCATTACCCGCTAAAACAATGTATTTCGCTTTTACGCTGCCTTTTTCTGTGTGAGCAACAGGATTAGCACCTTTTTCCAGTCGAGTAACGCCAGACTGTTCAAAGATTTGTCCACCAAGTGCCGTCACAGCCGCCGCTTCACCTAATGCCAGTTTGAGCGGATGAATATGACCGCCACGCATATCCAGCAGAGCGCCTTTATAAGCTGTAGTACCGACAGCGGCTTCCACTTCGCTCGCATCCATCATACGAAGCTGATCGTTGCCATAGCGTTCCCAGTGTTTTTTGTGCTCTTCTAGACCTTGTAATTGCTTATTATTCAGAGCGGTAAACATTCCACCCTGCTTGAAATCACAATCAATATTATGTTTGTCGATAAGGCCGCGAATGATATCACCACCTTCAAAAATCATGTCGCACAGTGCTTTAGCTTGCTTTTCACCATAGCGACTTTCAATAACGTCTACGTCACGGCTATAACTGTTAACAATCTGGCCACCATTACGACCTGTCGCGCCGAACCCTACTTTCGCGTTCTCCAGCACTACAACCTTAAAGCCTTTTTCTGCTAAATGAAGCGCTGAAGAAAGACCCGAGAAACCCGCGCCTACGACACACACATCACACTCAATATTGTCTTGTAGTTGTGGGTACTCACTTACATTCGGGATTGAGTGAGCATAATATGAATCAGTATGTTTGTTCATGGTTACATTCCTTTCGATTACAGCTTCAGGCTTAAGGTTGGAGACGAATCCATGTCGTCTTGGTTTCAGTGAATTTTTCGATGGCATGAATCGACTTATCACGTCCATTACCACTCATTTTAAATCCACCAAATGGGACGGTCATATCGCCCTCGTTGTAGTTGTTCACCCACACAGAGCCAGCTTCTAATTGCTTAGCAACTCGATGTACGCGATTAATATTGTCACTCCAAAGTGCGGCGCCTAAGCCGTACTGAGAGTCATTGGCGATAGCGATGGCTTCTTGTTCTGTTTTAAATGGAATGACGCACAATACAGGGCCAAAGATCTCTTCTTGGGCCACACGCATACTGTTGTCCACATTATCGAGAATCACTGGTTCAACAAAGGCGCCTTTACCGGCTACGTCGCCACCACAGCGTAGTGTTGCCCCTGCATCTTGACCTAACTTAACGTAATCGAGCACTTTTTCTTTGTGTTGGCGGTCGATGAGCGCCCCCATAGAAGACGTTGGATCCATTGGATCTTTAGGCATGAAAGCTTGAGCTGCGCTAATTACTTTATCGATAAATACATCTTTAATGCTTTCGTGAACCAAAAGGCGTGTTGCTGCTACGCATACTTCACCTTGGTTATAGAAACAACCTGCAGCTGTTTCTGCGGCTGCGCGGTCAAGATCGGCATAATCATCAAAGACAATATTTGCGTTCTTACCACCCGCCTCAGCCCAAACTCGTTTTAGGTTAGTTTCGCCCGAAGCAATCATTAGATGACCAGCCACTCGAGTAGAGCCTGTAAAGGCAATACAATCTACATCCTTGTGACGTGCCAACGCTTCTCCCGCTTCATGGCCAAAACCAGTAATAACTTGAAATGCACCTGCAGGAATACCTGCTTGATTCGCCAATTTGCCTAGAAAGATCGCCGTCAATGACGACTTTTCTGATGGTTTTAGGATGACACTGTTGCCCGCCGCCAAGGCTGGACCTAACTTCCAACAACCAATCCATAGCGGGAAGTTCCAAGGTACAACAGCAGCGACAACACCGATCGCTTGATGAGAGATAAAAGCATGAACATCTTTTTCTGTAGGTGCAACTTCGCCATAAACTTTATCGATGGCTTCGGCATACCAGCGAATAGATTTCGCTGCGCCGGGAATATCCGTCGACACACTGTGTGCAATCGGCTTACCAGTATCAAGTGTTTCTAATAGCGCTAATTCTTCAACATTTTCATCAATAAGAGCAGCAAACTTCAACAGTACGTCTTTACGCGCCGCTGGAGCAATTTGACTCCACTCACCTTGTTTAAATGCTTGTCTTGCGTAATCTACAGCACAATCAACATCGGCAGTTTGGCAACGTGCAATATTAGCAATGATTTCATCGGTAGCTGGGTTTACGACCTCTAGCGTCTTGCCATCTGCTGCTGCGGTATACTCACCATTTAGAAACGCTCTTTGCTCGATATTTAGAGCATTTCGTTGTTCAATCCATTGTTGCTGCGTTTTCATACGCTCTCCTTGGTTACCTCAAGGCGCTAGAATGCTTTTGGCGTGTGTGCACTTATCATTCTGCAAGCCTTATCGGAGTGATTAGTAAATTTATGTGGAATCGTTGTATCAATAACGTAAGACTCCCCTGCCTTTATTAGGTAGGTCTCCCCGTTATATTCAAGTTCAACTTCACCACTTAATACGGTGCCGACTTCTTCACCTTCGTGTTTGATATTGGATGCGCCCGTTGTACTGTTAGGCCCATACTCTTCAATAAGAAAGCCGATTTCTTGTTTATTGCTGCCATTGTTAACCAACTTCATTGAGACACTTTCACTGCCAATTTCAATGAGGTCTTCTGGTTTAACCACAACCTTAATCTCTTTATTTTCTTGTTGCTCAAGAGTAAAAAACTCAGAAAGAGACAACGAAAAAACGTTCACTATTTTTTGCAGAGAACTCACCGAAGGACTCACTTTGGCATTCTCGATTGAAGAAATAGCGCTGTGGGTGATGCCCGCTTTTTCTGCCAGTTCTCGTTGTGAAAGTCCTCGCTCTTTTCTTAGTTGAGCGATATTTTTACCAATCTGGTGGTTATCCATGCATTCAGCCTCTAAATTACTGTGAAGCTGACATAATAAATTCTTTAAATAAAATTTGTGAGAAATGATTGTGTTTTGCTTGCCATTCTGGGTGCCACTGCACGCCGACAAAATATTTTTGACCAGGCAGACTAAAAGCTTCTACAAGTCCATCAGGCGCTTTAGCTTCTACTTTTAATGTTGTAGCTAGCTTCTCAACCCCCTGATTATGTAGTGTATTTACTTCAAACTTCTCCGTTTGGCCCCATTCTGCTTTCACTAACCATTGTTGAAAGACGCCGTCGTTCTCAACGTAAACAGGATGAGCAGGAGCATATTTCTCATTAAAATCTTTTGATTCGCTTTCACGATGGTCATTGAAACCCGCTTCATGAACTGCAGGGTTTAGGCTTCCTCCTAACGCCACGTTCATCTCTTGGAAACCACGACAAATACCAAGGCACGGAATGTTCATATCTATAGCACGGCGTATAAGCTGAATCGCTAATTCATCTCGCGCTTCATCTTTCTTCAATTCTTCATGTGAACCGTTGTATCGATGAGGTGCCACATTGGAATGACTACCAGGGAATAACAGTCCATCACAAACCGCCAATACTCTATCTAGCTCACTCTCTTCTATTACAGATGGAAGAATGATGGGTGTGCCGCCGAAGTCTTTCACTGCTTGAAGGTAGAACTCATTCAATGCCTGTATCTGATATCCAGCGAGCTCTTTCTTACAGCTTACGAGTCCTATTATTGGTTTTCTTATCTCAGACATTGTCACACTCACGTTCGATTTATTTAACAAAAACCGTACAACCCATGTACAAAATTATCAACACAAGTGTTCAAAATAGGTTCCAAATCGTGACTTTGATCTCTATTTTGTTCAAAAAAAGCACTAATTTTGCTCGATATATTGAGCAAAAGGCGATCAACTGTTACAAATTAGTTAACGTTTAACAAGGTCGAAATAATCGCCAAATTAAACAAATCACAATAAAAACAATTACATAAGTTTATAAAACAGCCAAAAACCCCATTTAACACATGGCTTTTGTGTTCTTTTTGTTAAACACTAAGCTAACTTTTCATCAAAGAGTGGGGCCACTAGGAGTAGTAAAGATGGATACCTATTTACAGGAAGTTAAAAATTTTCGACAAAGTTGGCCAGAAATTAAGTACGTTGATCTCATTTTCACTGATGTCAATGCGACACCGCGCGGTAAACGCATACCGGTAGATGCCTTAGACAAGTTAGTGAAAGGTGTTGCTCTTCCACTTTCTACTATTACGCTCGATACCAAAGGTGCCGTTGTTGAATCTGCGGGGTTAGGTGAAGATCTGGGCGAGCCTGATAACCTTTGCTTCCCAGTCGCTGGTACTTTGCTGCCAACGGCAAAGGAAGGTACCGGACAACTACTACTCAGCATGATGGAAGACGATGGAAAAACCCCTCACCGTCTGTTTATTCGCAACATCATCGACCGTATGTTGAATACTCTACATTCAAAAGGTATGTTTCCAGTTGTTGCTTTGGAGCTTGAGTTTTACCTCATTGATAAAGAACGCGGTGAAAATGGTGAACTGCAAACCGCTATTAATCCGACGAAGAATCGACGCGAAAGAGATACCGAAGTCTACGATGTCGATGGACTTGATGATTATGCTGACTTCCTTGCTGAGCTTAACGCTGCGGCCGCAGATCAAGGTTTAAATACGGCCGGTGCGCTATCAGAATCTGCACCGGGTCAGTTTGAAATTAACTTTAATCACTCACAAGACGTACTTCGCGTATGCGACGAAATCATTTTCTCTAAGCGTCTTATTAAACAAATCGCCCACAAACACGGTTTTGATGCCACATTCATGGCAAAACCTTTCCTTGAAGAAGCAGGAAATGGACAACACATGCACATCAGCCTTATCGATGAGCAAGGCGATAACCTGTTTACCAATAAAGACGATGACTCTGCAAGTTCACTGTTCTACCAAACTATGGCTGCAATGTTATCGCAGATTTCGGATGCGATGGCCCTCCTATGTCCCAACGTGAACTCTTACCGTCGTTTTGTGCCTGGTGCTTACGTACCAACAAAAGCGGACTGGGGTGAGAATCACCGAGGCGTCGCCCTTCGCGTTCCAATTAGCGACGGTAAAAACCGTCGCATTGAACACCGCATCGCAGGTGCGGATGTCAATCCATACATTCTCGCTGCAGTAGTACTCTCAGCCGTATTAGCGAGTGATAACTATACCCAAGAACAATGTCCACCAGCTCTTAGTGAAAACGCCGTAGACCTACCAACACGTATGTCTGATGCACTGACACAGCTTGAAGCCAGTGAATTAGGTGCCTTTTTCTCTCAAGACTTTATTGATATGTATCTCGCTTGCAAACGAAGTGAACTGGCCGAATTCGAGCGCATTATTACACCGTTAGAAATTGATTGGATGCTTCACTCTGCATAACGAAAGGAATGAGTTTTATGACTACGCAGACAAAGGCGCTGGAGGCGCCGCTCAAAATAAGCAGTAAACATTTGGCGGTTAGCCTTACAATAGTCTTCCTGTTTATTACCTTTACCTCGATTGGACTCAATCATGTCGAAGGCGAAAGCTACGGCTGGTTGGCACTGTTACCGACATCGTTAGTGCTTGTATTTGCATTAACCACACACCGCACCGTTGAAGCACTATTCAGTGGCACAATTGCCGGTGTATTACTGCTAGACCCAACTCAAGCAGTAGAGCAGATCGTTGGCATTTCGATGGATGTGATGATGAATGAAACCATCGCATGGATCATTCTCGTTTGCGGTCTAATGGGGGGCCTGATCGCCATTTTAGAGAAAGGTGGTAGTATCCTTAGCTTCAGTGACATGCTGGTGAACAAAGTTAAGAGCCGTAATCAATCGCTATTGATGACATTTTTTCTAGGTATTCTGATTTTCATTGATGACTACTTAAACGCCATTGCGATTTCGTCATCAATGAAGAAAATTACTGATGGCTACCAGGTTTCACGAGAGAAGCTCGCTTATCTTGTTGACTCGACGGCAGCACCTATCTGTATTCTGGTGCCAATTTCTACTTGGGCTATCTTCTTCAGCTCACTACTAGAAGCCAATGAAGTAGCAGAACCAGGACAAGGTATTGCTGCCTACATTCAAGCTATTCCGTATATGGCGTATGGCTGGGTAACGTTGGCGATTGTTTTCTTCGTAGCTATTGGCAAAATGCCAGACCTAGGCGCAATGAAAAAAGCAGAAGAGCGCGCTCGCAACGGTCAAGTTAAACCAGATGGCGCAACAGATATCGATTTTGGCGCTGACATCAAAGCACACTCAAACCCGACTATGGGACTAATCAACTTCCTATTACCAATGGTTGTTTTAGTCGGTGCCTCTTGGTACTTCGGTATTGACCTATTAGCTGGTGTGTTTGTTGCCATTATCTTTACTATCTGTTTCTACGGCATTCAAAAGTTAGTCACCATGAATGAACTGTTCGACGCAGTGTACGATGGCATTAAGGTCATGCTTCTGCCTCTCGCTACTGTTATCGGCGGCTTTATGCTTAAAAGTGTTAACGATTCTTTGGGTCTGACTCAGTTTGTTATCGAAACCGTTAGCCCATACTTGTCAGCTCAATACTTCCCAGCGCTTATATTCCTTGTGACAGGCGGGTTGGTATTTGCATCTGCATCATCTTGGGGCACGTTTGCAGTTGCCATGCCAATCATTCTTCCTCTTGCGGAGCAAATTGGTGTTCCACTGCACTTAACCATCGCCGCTATGCTGTCAGCATCAGCAGCAGGTAGTCACTCATGTTTCTTCAGTGACTCAACGGTGCTATCGGCTCAAGGCTCCGGCTGTACATCAATGCAGCATGCCGTAACGCAGTTCCCATACGCGTTAATTGGTATTGTCGCGACCACCCTATTCTTCATAGTCGTTGCATAACCGCGACCTAAGAATGCCAAAGGGATACCTACTCAGCAGGTATCCCTTTTTTTCGTTTTCTAGCTTTATGATTCCAAAAAAGTAGCACCTGTTCTCACTTTCCTACAAATCTGTGTCTTACACTCTTAAAGCATTTAAACATAATAGCCTTGCAAATTGTAAGTTATTGTAAAGAGTATCATTCTTATTTAGTTAATTGATTTAAATCAATTTCACTCAATCCGTTTTGTTGTTTTATTGTGATACAAACGACCATACTGTAACTGCAAAATCGGATGTATTGCAGCTGAATGGACGTGCACAGTGTTAGTTATTTATCTGATTAGCATTCGCTTTTAAAGACATTTCAAATCATGGAGATAAAAATGAAACACCATAGTGGCGCAGGAAAAGGGCAATGCCCAGTGATGCATGGCAGTCATACTCGAGTTGGTGGCAAAGGTACACAAAACCGACAATGGTGGCCAAATCAACTCAACCTCAGAATTCTTCACCAGAATGATCAAAAAGGTAACCCGTACGATCCTTCCTTCGACTACAAGAAGGCATTTCTAACACTTGATCTAATAGAAGTTAAGCAAGCTATCGAAACGGTTCTTACCGATTCAAAAGACTGGTGGCCCGCTGACTATGGGCACTACGGCCCATTTATGATTCGTATGGCTTGGCACTCGGCTGGCACTTACCGTACGGCTGATGGACGAGGCGGCGCTAACTCCGGCAACCAACGTTTTGCGCCACTAAACAGCTGGCCAGATAATGGTAATTTGGATAAAGCTCGTCGCCTGTTATGGCCAGTAAAACAAAAATATGGCAAAGCTCTCTCTTGGGCGGATCTGTTTATTCTTGCAGGTAATGTTTCCATTGAATCAATGGGTCTTAAAACCTTTGGTTTCGCCGGTGGCCGTGAAGATATTTGGGAGCCTGAGGAAGACGTTTATTGGGGTATGGAAAGTGATTGGCTCGGTGATGAGCGTTACTCTGGCGATCGTCAACTAGAGAATCCACTAGCAGCGGTACAAATGGGACTTATATACGTTAACCCGGAAGGACCAAACGGTGAGCCAAGCGTACTTGCCTCTGGCCGTGATATCCGTGATACGTTCGCTCGAATGGGCATGGATGACGAAGAGACCGTTGCTCTTGTTGCCGGTGGTCACACATTTGGTAAAACGCATGGTGCTGGCGACCCAGAACTAATGGGCCCAGAACCGGAAGCGGCACCAATGGAAGAAATGGGCTTCGGTTGGCGTAACCGCTTTGGTAGTGGTCTGGGTGATGACACCACTACCAGTGGTATAGAAGGAGCTTGGACTCCAAACCCGATCCAGTGGGACAACGGTTACTTTGATATGTTATTTGGCTACGATTGGGACCTTGTTAAGAGCCCTGCTGGGGCTTGGCAATGGGTACCTGTTGCGGTTCCAGAAGTCCACATGGCACCGAAAGCCCATGACGCGTCACAGAAAGTCACCACCATCATGACCACCGCCGACATGGCAATGCGTATGGACCCAATCTACGGGGAAATTTCTAAACGCTTTCATGAAAACCCCGACCAATTCGCAGATGCTTTTGCACGCGCTTGGTTCAAACTAACTCACCGTGATATGGGACCTAAAGCTCGCTATCTCGGCGAGGAAGTACCTAGTGAAGATCTCATTTGGCAAGATCCGTTACCTGCGGCTTCTGGCGAACTGATTAATGAGTCAGATATTAAAGAACTGAAGCACAAGATTCTTACTTCAGGGTTAACCGTTTCTGAACTGGTATACACAGCGTGGTCCTCAGCATCGACCTTTAGGGGCTCTGATTTCCGCGGTGGCGCTAACGGTGCACGTATTCGCCTTGCACCTCAACGCCAGTGGGAAGTAAACCAGCCAGCGCAACTTGAGCGTGTATTGGCAACGCTTGAAGCAATTCAAGAGGAGTTCAACCAAGCTCATGGTAACAAAGTGGTTTCCATTGCGGATCTGATCGTTCTTGGCGGTAGCGCTGCCATTGAAAAAGCAGCCCAAGATGCCGGCAGTACCGTTGAGGTTCCTTTCGAAGCTGGCCGTGTTGACGCATTAGCATCGCAAACGGATGAAGCATCCTTTGATGTTCTAGAGCCAGTCGTTGATGGTTTCCGTAACTACGCACAAAAAGCCTACACGGTGTCTGAAGAAGATTTACTGCTAGATAAAGCTCAACTGCTGACACTAACGGCACCGGAAATGACGGTTTTGATTGGTGGTTTGCGTGTTCTAGGTGCAAACTTCGGCAATAGTGAGCACGGCGTTCTTACAGAGCGTAAAGGTGTTCTTAGCAATGACTTCTTCATCAACCTAACCGATATGAATGTCGAGTGGCGTCCGAGTAACGAAGAGGCTACCCAGTTTGTCGGATTAGAGAGAGCAACAGGTGCAACCAAGTGGAAAGCCACACGCGCTGACTTGGTGTTTGGTTCGAACTCGCAACTGCGTGCGTTAGCAGAAGTTTATGCTTGCGATGATGCCAAAGAGACCTTTATTTGCGACTTTGTTTCTGCATGGGTCAAGGTGATGAACGCCGATCGTTTCGACATCTAATTACGATACATACATAAGAAAAAGCCACTTGTACTAAGTGGCTTTTTTGTTTCTAGGGTC
The DNA here is from genome assembly GCF_001639065.2 of Vibrio barjaei. GTDB lineage: Bacteria > Pseudomonadota > Gammaproteobacteria > Enterobacterales > Vibrionaceae > Vibrio > Vibrio barjaei. The sequence continues at coordinate 181,722 of NZ_LQXO02000022.1, read as the reverse complement.
GGTTCAGTATTAACCTAACTCCAGTTAAGTACTCTTACCTCATTGCCTTCTTCTGGCTTTCGAGGAATGTTGAGTGACAATAGTAATGAAATCGCGGCCATTCCTGCGCCAATATAGAACACGCTTGAAGGTGAAATCAGCCAGATAAATCCGAAGGTAACAGGAATGATAACAGCTGCAATATGGTTAATGGTAAAGGATACTCCCGCCGTAGACGCCATATCCGCTGGGTCTGCGATCTTTTGGAAATAGGTTTTGATTGCTAACGCAAGCGCAAAGAAAAGATGGTCAACAACGTAAAGTGCCGCTGCCCATTCTGCCGTTTGAACCAGTCCATAACCCACAAAAACAAAGATCAGTCCAACATACTCAAACATAAGCGCCTTACGCTCACCAACCACACCAATAAACCGACCGATTTTTTTAGCAAAGAGGAAGTTAAACAAGTAGTTAATCAAGAACAGAAGCGTGATATCAGAAACGCTGTAACCAAACTTTTCCACCATTAAGAAACCAGCAAAAACGGTAAAAATCTGCCTTCTTGCACCACTCATAAAAGTAAGGGCGTAATACAGCCAGTAACGCTTACGCAGTACCAGTTTTTTAGTCTGAGGGGTTTCTGTTTGGAATTGAGGGAAAGACAAGGCAATAAACAGCACTAATACAAAGCCAATGCCACCACTAATCCCGTAAACCCATATATAATCCAGCTTGAATACTTCAACCATCACCCATAACGCGCCATAGGTTAATAGAGAAGCTAATGCTCCCACAGAAATGAGTTTGCCCAGCACTTCAGGCGCTTCTTCTTTGCTTAACCATTGCAGTGACAGGGATTGTTTAAGTGTCTCAAAGTAGTGAAAACCCGTCGACATAATTAATGTGGTAATTAGCAAACCCGCAACCGAGGGAAACATACCCGTAATCGCCGCTCCAAAGGTCAGCAGTAACAAAGAAACAATCATGAACTTCTGTTCTCGAATGAACAGTAAGACAAAGACGGTAGTGAAGGCTAAAAATCCAGGAATCTCACGAACGCTCTGCAACAGACCAATATCAGAACCATCAAAATTGGCTTTCTCAATCACAAAATTGTTCAGCAAAGCCATCCAACTCGAAAACGCAATTGGCACTATAATCGAGATTATGATGAGAAAGTTTTTTGGGGTTCGCCATCCGCTAGCGCTTTGCATTGAAGACATTATCAATTCCTAAGGAGCTATTATTTTTAATATGGGAAATGTATGCTCACGATTAGACATGAGTTTTAGTGGAGTCTAATACGTTGACACAGATAAATAAATTAAAAGTCACCACCTGCAACTTGTGTAACTTTGTTGAACCACCGTTTGCCTATTATGAGATGGAGAACATCTACACGACAAAACAATGGCAACAAAAAACAGAGTGGCTGAAGCAAACGCTGATCGAACTCGACTCCGATATCATTGCTTTCCAAGAAGTGTTTTCGATTGAAGCGTTGCGGGACTTAGTTAAATCATTGGGTTATGGTTATTTTACTTACAATACTGAGCCACGGTTAGAGTCCGGATATATATACTCTCATCCTGCTTTGGCCATTGCCTCTCGCTATCCAATTGTCCGTCACTCAAATCTCACTTCCCTAGCTCCTTTTGAAGGAGAGTTCAGCCGTCCAGCATTACACATTTCCGTGAATATCGATGGACTCGGGGAGTTGGACATGTACAACGTTCATCTCAAGTCAAAAAGACCAACGCTTCCTGACGAGAGTCTAGACGACAAGTCTACTGTCGATGCTTGGCTCGTTGAAACGCAAGGTCAGACACTTTCATCGCTGATACGAATTCAAGAGGCAGGCGCGTTGCACCAAGCTATAGTGCAAAATAAGCAACGCTACCAACGACCTTTTCTACTGCTTGGCGATTTCAACAACAATATTGGCAGTAACGAATTCGAACCGTTTCGAAGCCAATACCGTCATCGAAGGAAAGATACCCTCGCAGACATCAAAGCTTATCATTTTCACGACAGTTGGGATTTAGTGCCAAAAGGTAAGCCGGTTCGTCCTGTGGATGAGATTAAACCACCTATCACTCATTACTATGGCGAATCTGGCAGTCGATTAGACCATATTCTTCTATCCAGCGAGTTTTGCCCTAACTATGAACGCTCAATGTTTGAGGTGACTGACTATCAGCTCACTAACAAGCATATTATTGACCCCATATTTGGCATTGATGACCTCAGTACCGACCATGCTTTGGTTTCCGTCTCGTTTGAAACGCGTACCTAATCTCAATCCAATAAGATAAAGCGCTTGCTTATGATAAAAAATTCAATTAGTTATAGGAGTTAACAACATCACAAGCGAGGAGGCTGACATGAACGTTATTATTCGACCAACAGAACTACGAGACGCAGAGGGTCTGAGTCAGCTCTATTCGCAACCAAAAGCACAACGAGAAACCCTACAACTGCCCTTACCTTCGGTCGCAATGTGGCAAGAAAGGCTAAGTAATATACCTGCTGGAGTGTATAGCTACGTAGCCGAATTAGACGGAAAAATTGTCGGTAATATTGGACTAGAACATTCTCAGCGCCCAAGAACGGCCCACTGTGCAAGCTTTGGGATTGGTGTTCATGATGAATATCATGGTTTAGGCATTGGAAGCCGACTGGTGGAAACCGTGTTAGACCTAACAGATAATTGGCTCAATGTTCAAAGGGTACAGATCGAAGTAAACGCCGACAATAAGGCAGCTATCGCCCTCTACTCTAAATTCGGTTTTGAGATTGAAGGTGAGGCGCTGTGCTCAGTCTTTCGAGACGGCGAATTTATATCGACGTATTATATGGCTCGATTAAAAGATCAACTGTAGTGACAATTTTACCAAGAACACGAGATCACCGTGTTCTTGGTATTGGCTTCACTTCTGTCAGCAAATCTGTCCTGCTCCCACTTTACTATCTTTATCACAATTAACCGCAACCTGAGCCGCAAGTCTCAACCCCTCGACAATCTTATCCAACGACATAGTAGGTAGACTGTTGTCGGTATCTTGCTCAGGTAACAATGGAACATGAATGAAGCCATGTTTAATACCACTACCCCGCAAGTAATGTTGCACACCATAAAATAGGTGATTGCACACAAACGTCCCCGCAGTATTGGATACCTGACAGGGAATACCCTGTTGTTGTAGTGTTACTGTTATCGCCTTAATGGGCAGCGTGCTGAAATACGCATCGGGTCCATCGCTCACAATAGGAACATCAATTGGCTGATTGCCGTTATTATCAGCGATGCGAAAGTCATCGATGTTAATAGCAACTCGCTCAGGTGTAATCGCAGCTCGTCCTGCACCTAGCCCAACACTTAGAACTACGTCGGGTTGGTGAGTCTCAATAGCGGCAACCACTGTGTCGATAGATTCATATCGCGTGACGGGTACTTTGCATACCCGTATTTCTGCACCTTGGAGCTGCTGATTGGATAGTCGTTTAATCGCTTCCAACGCAGGGTTAATCATGTTATCTCCAAACACATCAAAGCCTGCTATCAACACTTTTTTCATTTACTACCCAGCCTATTATTGGTTTCTTGGTTTAACTTAGGTAGAGTACGCCACCAATCATTATCTGCAAGAGATAGAATCTGATGAATATTGAAAATGATGTAATTGAAACGCTTGAGCAGCTAGAGAACTTTCTCATTCAAGTAGAAAGTGGTGCATTGGGACTAAAAGACGTCGCTGGCATCGCGTTAGCAACCTCTAATTCTGATGGTCGTCCATTTGTTGCGGTATTAAGCGACAAACACGAGCTTCTGCTAGGTCGTTGGGTATCTAAAGATGTGTATGAAAACGGCAAAGAACTAGTGAGAACTGGTCCAAAGCGTAACTAACATCGCCGACAGATAGAAAGTAAAAAGGTCTAGACTGTGCTAGACCTTTTATTTATCACAACAACTAGTACTTAACTTGATAGTTCAAAGTAAACGTACGTCCGCGACCTTTGTAGTCATATAGTGCTGGAGTACCGCTATACCAGTATGTTGCACGCTGGCTCCAAGTGGTTTGGTAGTCAGCATTGAACAGGTTTTTGATACCAAACCCAAGGCTACCCACTGGCAGCTTGTAACTGCCCATCAGGTCAACAACGGTATAACCTTCAAGTTTACGATCATCCGCATCTTTGTAATCAAACGTTGATAAGCTTTGTAGCTTCACGTTGTAGTTTTCTTCATACCAACCTAACCAAGCACTCGCTTTTGGAACACTGGCTTCCATCGCTTTATACGCTTCCCAACCAGAGTCTGCTTTCTCTTCAGAAACCACATAGTGGCCTGTAGCACCTAGTTGAAGATTGTTGGTCGCCCAATATGTTAACTGAGCTTCCGCACCGTAGATACGAATTGGGTTGGAAATACCTTTAATACTTTGATCCGCCGAGTATTCAACCGAGCCATCAGAGTATGAATAGTATGCCGCCGTTTGCAGCGACACTTTGTCCCAATCATTGCGATAACCCACTTCGTAACTATCGGTGCGAATACCATCTAGTTTAGTGTCATTAACATTAACTGATGGATCTTTGCCGTAGTACTTCGCTGGGTTCGCCAGGTCAAAGCCTTGAGAGAAGTTAGCCCAAACTTGGGAGGTTTGATCAAGATGGTAAATAGTGCCCAAGTTGAACAAGTTCGCAGAATAGTCCGTTTCACCGCCCGGAACGAGCGCTGTACTCGCGTTTTTCTTGAAGTCATCTACTTTGGTGTTCATGTACTGATAACGATAGCCACCTTGAAGCGTCCAATCGGTGGTCAGTGCATATTCAGCTTGAACAAAACCCGCTAAGGCATAGGTATCAATCCCTGGATAACGTCCTTGAATAGAATCAATTTTGTTAACCAAGCCACCAGTATTTTCCGTGATGGTTTGATTATAAAGTGCCTGATCGCTTGAGAATCGGTCAATAAAACCATCAACACCATAAGTTAATTGCAGCTTATCAAACGACTTACTTAGCGCCGTTTTTAGCGCGAAAATATCGGTATTTTGGTTAGATGAACTTAACTTAAGTGATGTTCCACCATCTTGGGTGTATGGCGAGAACGTATGATCCTCCTTACGATACGATAGCTCAGCAATGAGCAAATGATTCAGGAAGCTTTGATTGGTGTATTGCGCACTTAGCATATAGCGCTCAGTGCCCTGCTGACGATCAGCTTCATAGCCTTTGCGAACATCAACAAACTTATAGACACCATTGCTGTCCTTCTCAAAATACAAACCGTAAGGCGAATCTTGTTGACTATTATAGTACTGAGCTAACAGGTTAAGGTCTTGAGTATCAGTAAGACTAATTTGCATATTACCCAATAAGTCGACTGTCTCGTTAAACTGAGTCGAGCCTTGGGTAATATCTGGCGTCACCATCTTGCCATTCGCGTCGTAGTAAGCTTGTGTCTTGTTGTAAGCAACCGATGCACGACCGCGCACTTTGTCGTTACCACCTGAAACAGACTGAGCGAGCTTATAATCCCCGTCTTCACTAGAGTTAAAGCCTGATGTACCACCGACAAATGATTCAAATTGAAGATCGTTGCTTTGTGCTTTTTTAGTCACAATATTGATGACACCACCACTCGAACCAGCACCATAAACCGATGTCGCACCTGATAGCACTTCTATGCGTTCGATATTGAACGGGTCAATGGAGTCTAATTGACGACTAATAGAACGAACTGACTGCAATGACACGCCATCAATCATTACCATGATGCTTCGTCCACGCAGGTTCTGCCCCGAGTGCGTTCGACCACCACTATTTACATCAAGTGAAGGCACAGTCGCCGCAAGGATTTCATCCAAGCTCTTGCCTGCGCGATATTGTTCTTCAATTTCCTCTGTACCCACGTACCAAACCGTACCCGGAATTTCACTGATACTTTTTGGAGTACGGCTCGCTACTACCACCATTTTTTCATCGGTATTAGTAGCGGTATTTGACGATTCAGTTTCCGCCACTGCTGAAGCTGAAACACCTGACACTATCATGGTCGCCAAAATGGCGTTAAGGGGGAACTTCCTTGAGCTGATTTTCATTTTCTGACTCTTTTACATTTTTGGTTATTAACTCTAATTATCGGCAGTGCTGTTGGTGTAGCACGCCCATCCCACAAGCGAAACGAATGATAAATGATAATTATTACCATTTCTATTACTAGTTTGTCACGTTTTGCAATAATTAGTCGTTAATAACCCAGTTATATAATTGATGCTTTTGTTATTTAAGAAGTAGCTAATTCTTTTAATGCCCTTTCTTCATAACGCTCCATCTTAATGTTTCCCCAATTCATAAGACCATTAACAGCCTCAATATCAAAAGCAACTTGACCTGCAACTTGATTTATTATTTTCGCCGCACGCCATGCTGCCAAACTTAATTGCGGCTCAGCAATTCCGTGTGAATGTAAACCGGCATTCACCACAAATACATTACCTATTTCATCGCCGTCACTCAGTTCAATAGAAAATGCGCCATTGAGTCGAATCTGTCTGTTTTGGTCACGCTCAAAGCTACTTTCAAGTGCTTTAGCACAGGAAGGCAATTGCCCTTGATACCCCGTTGCCAGAATGACTATGTCGGCATTGTCTTCCTCGTCTGTTTCAGTAATTGCGTTAGCGTAGTTGAGCTTCAGCCCTTGTGATGTTTCTTCCATTGCTGTCAGAGTGCGATGTGGGAGAAGCTCTATCCAACGCTCTTCCTTCATAACGTCAAATCGTTGATATAACTCTTGATATATCTCCAATAGGCATTTCTGAGTAACGCCGTCAGACGTAAGTTTTTGATGGGCGATTTCACGTTGTTTTACCCTGTCGTTTAATCCAATAAACGTATCAACGTATTCTGGGGTAAAGTATTCATTGGTAAAGGCAGCTTCATCTAAAGGTTGATAGTTCGCTCTTCTTGTCACCCAGTTCAAGTGGCTTGGTTTACCCCATTTCTCCCTTAAAACATTTAGGAATATATCAGCACCAGACTGTCCTCCTCCGATAATGGTGACTCTTCTTCCTGTTAAGTTACGCTCTCGCAGACCAATTTCGGCCGCATGAAATACATTGGCCCCTAGAGAAGGCTTAGTACATTCAGGGAAGTACGGCGTTTTGCCCGTTCCAAGACAAATATGGCGGGCACGATAAACCGAATCTTTGGTGTGTATGTGATATAAACCATCGTGCTTCTCAATATTCTGTACCGCACTATCAAACACAACGTTAGGCATATTTTTACTTGCCCAAGAAAGATAATCAGAAAATTCTTGTCTACTAATACAGCTCTGTTCCGTACTCAAAAAACGATAATATTTTTTATTAGAGACTAGGTAATTTAAGAATGAATATTCACTCATCGGACAAACTGCGCTCACAAGATCTTTTAAGAAATGAGTTTGCATATTGGCACCATCCAATAATAACCCCGGATGCCATGAAAACTCGCTTCGCGCCTCTAAGAATACGGTTTTTAATGTATTAACTTCATTAGACAGCGCAGCAATGCTCAAATTGAAAGGTCCTGCGCCTATCCCTACAAGATCGTATATTTCGTGTTGCTTTGAATTTGTCATAGTAGTCATCCTTATCGTTCTGAAAAATAAAGTGGGTTGTCCATATAAAGATCCATATCCGGAAGCATACGGTCGCTGCTGTTGTCGGTATCGTGCCTGAATTTAGACAGATTGAGGCCCAGTTTTAGGATCTGTGGTTTGAATAGATCCAGTGCTTCATAACGTGAAGCAAGCTCCGGATGTCTGGCTTGATATTGACGGATGGTTCTTGCTAATACGGAGTAAAACTCCAGCTCTGTCACCTCAATTTTCTCAAGCAGCGGAGATAAAAATCTCAGTACCGTAACGAAATGACCAGTTTGCAGATCATGAATGATCAGTTCTTCCGGTAGGCGTGTGGTGACTTGTTTGACAATATCTGGTAGTGCATCAAGCTCAGGAATATCCGTTTGAACTAACCGCATATCGCCTTGAAAATCTTTTAAAAGAATTCGCTCAGGAGTGCCGTCACGACATACAACTGTGACGTTTTGACCATGGGCGATGAGCGATATTCCATACTTCACCAACAAGTGGTAGTAAGGAATCACGACCGCGGTAAATAGTTTTTCCAGCCACTGCGTCGCCGTCAGTCCAGACTGGTTGATCAGTTCTATCACCACAGGTTGACCATGACTGTCTAACTCAAACAGCAATGCCATCAAGTAGGCGTGTTCACCGGGTTCCAGTTTACTTTCTGCGGATTCTCGCCAAATAACGCCAAGTAACTCGTGAAATCGATAGGGGGCGTCTTGTAACTGTGAATAGGCACTGGACGCTAAATACGCACTCGCCGGCTCTTCCAACGCTTGAGTACCTAGCCGTTGCAGCTCAAGATCTGTTTCGCATTTTTGTTTTATCCAGCTCGAAGCATAAGGTCCCGCTTGGATATATCGACTTGGAATGCCTCGATAACACGAGGTATTCATAATAGTAAGAGGAAGTTTGATATCAAACGCTGGAATGCCGCTCGAATCATCAATGACACTCAAAGTTCGAATGGATAACTGCGGCGAGACCTTTTTACCTGCACCACCAAGATAAACCAGTGTCTTATCACTTATCTCTTTAATGTAGGCCATCGCCAACTTATTCTCCCATTGCCATGGGTGAACGGGTATCAACAGATAGTCTTCTGGGTTCAGCGAATCTGCTGCAAGTTTGTTCTCAAACAACACCATTTCAGATGGAGATAACATGCTTGCCACAAGATCGTGATTCCAGTTTAAACCGCTGGTTATACCAACTTGTAAACTAGCGCGACGAATCGCCAACCAAACAAGCTGAAAATGACCACTAAATTCCGGTGCGTAATGTTCTAAGTCACTCACACCCCACCCTCTTCTTCCTTTGTTGAAGGCAAACTTGGGGTGCCCTGCAATCGCCGCTTGCTGTTCAATTAGGCTCATCGAACACATGTCACTCACAGTTCGCTTTGCATTCTCAGCCATCATCAAGCAATCGGAATACAACGTAGCGTTCATATCTTCGACGTGCTCAGCGACTCGATGATCACTCATTGAGAGATGAAGCTTGAGGTCAGCCAATAATAAGTTCGCCTCGATAGTGGTCTTATTTTGCTCTTCACAAACACGAACTAATGAGTCGGCATCAATGCGATAGCTGCCCCATATCTGCTTACGTCCCTGAAAATGATACTGAGCGTTGCCGATACGAGCGGCACAGAGGTTTGAATCTGAGGTCTCTCCTATCTCATACGCACCCTCGTAGTGAAACTCACTGATGATTTTTGCCACCAAATTCCGATTGGCGCGCGACCAATACTGAGAAATAGCCTGACTAGCATCCATACCCTAGACCCTCTCACTATCCATCGACCAAGCGAGATGGAAAAACACTTCTCGTTTCATCATCATTAATGCCGAACGTTTGTGTGGAAAGTTGAATTCAAACTGCTTTTCGAACGCACTGCTCGCAAGACGTTTAAACAGCTTCACGTTGTCGAATCTAGGTTCCATGACGATACGTTGCGTTCGAACATCGTCTAAGAAAGCGTAATGGCACAAGGCACGCAACCATGCGTCGAAGTACTGCTTGCCTCGATAGTTTTCGTCACCAACAAGCAGATGGATTCCTCGATCAAATTCCTGGCAATCATAATAAGGCGCTAACCTATCTTGGGCGGCCCAATACACTTCAAAATAGCCAAATGGTTGGCCGTCAATTTCGCCAATCAAAGGCAACGTAAAACCATCCGAGAATCGGTTTTCAACAAACTCTTCGAGCTTGTCTTCCGTCCAAGCTTGCTCCCAGAATTCAGCGACTCGAGGATTGTTCATCCATTGAGTAAAGCGAGCTAGGTCTTTGTCGAAATCAAACGTTCGAAACGATATGACTTTCTCTAAGGCAACATCAAATCGACGGTAAACTTCACCTTCGGGTTTAGGTGGACGTGCAGCCAAATAGCCTCTCGTAGGGTCGCTTTGCTGCTTGCTATAGGGAAAACGATCAGAAGACTGATGACAAAGGCCCGTGTGGTTGATTTGGAAGAAACAAGGTCTATCAATTCCCGTTTTATCCAACCACTGCAAAGGAAAACCTAAAAGCTGGCATTCTTGTTCTGTTAGCGACACCGCCTCTAAGTCGGGGTGGTGAGTAAACTGCGTCTCAACGTCACGCACAAGTTGTTCTGTATTCACGACGTAACCCTTTTAATCAACGTGATAAATAGTTAGGAAGTTCAAAATAGATAACCGAAGGATCGGGGATGGAGTTCTCGTTGAAACCTTGCAGGTAACAATAGAAGTTTCCTTTGCAGCACAAAGTGTCAGAGTTGAGCACATAATGCAGGCAATCTGTATCGGCTGGAGCGGATTGGTATAGCTGAGTTAGACGCTGCTTCAACAGCTCAAATAGAAGCGATTCTTCAACTAATGGCGATAAGCTTGCTATGACGCCGTAACATGAGTTCAAAATTAGATAGTAGGGGAAATAGCGGTTTACTTTTGCTCTATCCCAATAGTTTTCTGTCGTCTCTGGGCTCCCCAATTGCGGGAAGTGCTCAAATGCGAGCTTGGTAAACCCGACACCTTGGCAGTCTCTAAAATAACCTTTGGTTGGCATACCTTGCTCTAGCTCTACAACGATATTCTGTTGATGAGCAAGTAACACGATACCCAACTGGCTTTGCAACTCGAAAATCGGTACTACAACGTTGTCACAAAACGCTTCAAACCATTGTGTTGCCAATGTTTCGGCGTCTGTTTGATTATTCTGCGCCAGCATGAGAAGTTCGTTGGATAATGCATAGCCGCTCTGCTTATAAGGAGTCTGCTGGCAAAGGGTCGCAAGTACACCATGAGATTTCATCGATTGTTGATCATCAACCGCAAACGGGTTGTCGCGTACGGTCGCCAAGGATTCATCGATAACCTCACCCTTGCTGTCCTTTAAACCGAAGTAACTTGGCTCGTGGATGATAGACAATCCATTGGCGAAATACTTCTTCGCATCATCAGAGAGTGATTGGCAAATACCCGCAAGTGCCGTCCCTCTCTTCACTTCCTTCTCAGATAACAAGCGAATCGAATTGGTCAATTTCACACTCAGCGAGAACTTGAGCATAAACGGCGCGGTCGGATTATAAATAGCGCGAGTGGATGACGTTGCAAACCATGTAGATTGCCCCAGCCCGAGATCAACCAACTTTCCGGAGGCTATCAGTTCCTGCACTTGAGGCAGTGTTAACAACTGTGTCGCTTGCCAAGGATGCATCGGGATAACCTGCCAGCTCGTACTGTTTAAGTACAGTTTTGCGGTATTAGGTAATGCTGTTTCACTCACCTGAAGCTGCTTAACATACTCACGCCAATCACTACCGGTTACCGCACCACCAAACACACACTCATTGGACACTGCAAACCAACGCAAAGCGAAATTGGCTTTTAACTCTGGAGACAATTGCTGGCTAATTTCGAAGCTAAGGTTGGAGCGACTTTTTGGTGCCGGGTGCAATGAGTGACCGACATACAAACTCTGCTCAGATTCCTCAAACGACGTTTGCTGCTCCCCTAAGCTTTGACCATACTGCTCAAGTGCCACCCAAGTATTGCGATGACTTTCCGATACCGCACCGAGGAAATGGTTGCGCTGCGTAACATCAATGCTGCCAGCAATGTCCTCATTGGCAATGATGAGTTCACAGGCCTGCTGGAAGCTTAATGTCTCTGCATAATCGCCACGAGAATTGCGCAGCTCAATTGATGGTGAATAACGGTTAATACCGGTATTAGACTCACTCAATACCTCAACAATAATTAACTTACCATCGCGAATAGGAGCACAAAGGTACTTGGTGCCTTCCTTGTTCACAATCTCCACAAGTGCAGACTCACGATACAGTCCGTTCCAAAAACAGTTCGCCGCCACATCAGTAAAATTGGCATGATGGGTTGTCATTTTTCTTACCTCTTCCGTAACCCTGATAATCAAATGCGAATGCTAATGATTATCACACTCAACATCAATATATTGAATCTTTACCGAAATAGCATCAAACGAAGAAATAGCCATCACCTAACAAGGGACGAACGTGAAAAGAAACAAGTGTGCGGATAAGATCGGGGAAATGACGTGGAACAGGATGATAGAATCATCAGAAAGCAGAAATGAAAAATGGCACTAAAAAGTGCCATTTTTATGATGCCAGTCACACTTTGCTGTGTGTTTTTAGTCCTTTCGTAGTAGCAGGAGGAAGTAACCACCACCAACAACAGAAGCCATTAACCCCGCTGGAAATTGCCATGGAAACCAAAGAGTTCGACCAAGCCAGTCAGCAGATACCATCAATATCGCCCCCACAAAACAAGCAACGATGAGTTGATTCTTCGCTTTATACTGACCTAACGCCCGAGCGATGTGAGGGGCAAGCAGTCCGACAAAACTGAGTGGCCCAATGACCAGTGTCGACAGAGCCGTCAACAGAGACGCCATCACTAGTAAGAACAATCGGGTACGCTTGGTATTCACTCCAACCGAGACAGCAGATACCTGCCCTAGGTTAAGAATATCCAACCAACGACTCGCGATAAACGTCCCACCACCCAAGACAACAACGCCAAAGGCTAAGGCTGACACATCACTGTAACTCGCTAAATAAGTTGAGCCAGACAACCATGTTAATAGTGCTTGGACATTATCTTGCCCAGATGACAACGCCACTCGAAGGATGGCATCTAACGCCGCACTCACAGCAATACCCGTGAGAAGTAACTGTGATGGGGCATAGTTCGAGCGCTTACTAAACTGCAAGATCACCATCATCACTAGTGCCGCACCCACTCCTCCGTAAAGGATTTGTTCGCCTCTTGTTGGCGTGAAGCCAAACCACGCGCAAAGCACCAAAGCCAATGCCGCACCAGAGCTAATACCCATTACCTCTGGACTCGCCATTGGGTTAACTGTGATTCGTTGTATCATGGTCCCAGCTAAAGCCAATCCACACCCCGCAAATATTGCGCCTAGGACACGAGGAAGACGGAGGTTAAGAATGTTAAGATCCGCTGTAACACTCCAACCTAAATGAGTTCGCCCTAAGAACAGCGCACAGCTTGCTATCGTGAGTAATATCGCAGCAAGAATCAAAGAAACTAGAACAAAAGGCTTTGGATTGTATGCTTTGCTGGCAACTTCTTCTGCCTTAAAACTAGACGCAAATTTGTGTTTAGTCAGCAACCAAAGAAGGCATGGCGCACCAAATAATGCAGTCATCGCACCGGTTGGCAATAGTTCACTTGAGACACCGGAGAATGGCTGAATGATCAGGTCAGCGGTTAACAGCAGTAATGCGCCAACACCACCACTGACAAACACTCGATGCACGAACCGTCTAGCACCAAGCATTTTGGCAATAGTGGGAGCGACAAGACCAACAAAACCAATCACTCCTACTGTCGCCACAACAACCGATGTCACGACAACCGCGAGCGTCAGGCCGATGGCTCTCACTCTAGCGACATTCACGCCAGCCGACTCAGCAACTTCACTACCTAGCTCTAAGGCAGAAAGCGGCCGTAGCATTGCCATGACGACCACTAAAATCACACCCAACACAGTTAAAATAGTGATGCTATTGTCCCAACCTTGCTGGGCTAGCGCGCCAGCTCCCCATACAAACAGACTAGTTAGCTGCTGCTCATTAAGCATAACCAACATCATGTTGGTCGCCCCCAAGAACAAGGTCACCACCATACCAGCCAACACCATTTGCAACGGCGCGAACCCTTTTTTAGCGGTCAACAAGAACACTAGCGCTGCGGCAACCATGCCGCCACCAAAAGCAAAGGAGTACTGAATAACACTGCCACCAGCGATGCCAAACAGCAGACTGGTCGTCATACCAAGTTCTGCTCCAGCAGCCACGCCAAGTGTTGTTGGAGAGGCCAACGGATTTTGCAACAGATGCTGCATCAAGCACCCCGCAATTGCCAACGCGGCGCCACATAGCAGCGCCATCGATAAGCGAGGGAAAAAGGTAAAATGGAGGATCAGTTGGCGGTAATCACTATCATCTCGATGAAAAAAGTAAGTTTGCCACTCTGTTGCCGATAATTGGTAGGGTAGCGCGTTATCTACTAGCCAAATCAATGCCACTAATCCAAGGAGCACTGAGACAAGAGCTTTAACGTTGTAGGGAGTGCGCTGTGTAGCTGTTAACTGCATCTGCAAACCCGTTAATGGCCAAGTGTTGATACTTGATTCACGACTTCATCACTAAGTCTCTGCATCGCTATCAAGCTACCGAATGTCCAAACTTTAGGAATAATTTTCACACGATGCTCTCGTGAAAATGCCATGGCTCCCCACAGTGGAGACGCGTTAAGCTGAGCTTGCTCTTGCTGGGTAAGCGGACCAAAAATAAGCACGTTGCTGTCTTGATACTTGGCAAGCTGTTCAACACTTGCAGAAGAAAATCCCCAACTGTTAGTTGGGCCATTCCAGCTATTTTTAAGCGACATCGCCGAAATAGTGTCATTCATCAGAGAACCCGTACTATGGACTCGAACATGTTTATCGCCAATAAAACGTACCATTAGAAATGGTTTACCGTTGTTCAACTTCGCGACCTTAGCGCCATTATCTGCCAGCTTTTTCTCTGTCTGCGCAATCACTGACTTGGCTTGTTCTTGTTTATTAAATACCTCTCCCAACAGAGTCACTAATGATTTAGCGTTCTCGTAAGGTTGTTGTTTTTCGTCGTAAATACTCATAGCAATGGTTGGTGCAATAGCCTTCAGTTTTTCATAAGCAGGCGCTAAATGACCACTCATCAGAATAAGGTCAGGCTTTAAGCTAGCGATAAGTTCTAGGTTTGGTTCACGGCGTGAACCGACATCTATCGTTTCTGAAGGTAATGCCGGCGACCCCACCCAATCTTGATAACCTTTGACGTCAGCCACAGCAATCGGCTTCACACCAAGCGCTAGCGCCGACTCAGCCAAGGCCCAATCAAGCACCACCACACGCTGTGGAGTTTGCTCAAATGTCACGGTTCCTAGTTCATGCTGAACTGTTTTTGCCATAGACAACGTTGACACCACACTCAGCAAAAATGCTATGAGCGCAGTTAGAATGAATTTTGATTGAGTTCGGTATAACACAGTAGGCTTTCCTTGATTGGGTTAGCGAACGTAGCTGATGACGTTCTGAGTTTGTGGGTCAGTAAAGGTAGAGAGAGGCATTCCGTAGATTTCTGATAGTGAGGTTTCATTCATCACCGCTTCTGGCGAGCCATCTACAACAATTCGGCCTCGTTTAAGAGCCACCAGACGGTCACTGAACCTTGCGGCCATATTGACGTCATGGATTACCATAATTACCGTCAGTCCTAGGCTCTGGTTTAATTCTCGAATCAGTTTTAGTAACTCATATTGATGGGTAACATCGAGTGCGGAGGTTGGTTCATCAAGCAAGATACATTCGCTTTGTTGAGCCAATAGCATCGCAACCCAAGCACGCTGCCTCTCACCACCGGATAACGTACTCACAAAACGCTCAGCGAATGGTTCCAAGCCAACACGTTTAATTGCATCTTCGACAAGCTGATAATCTTCAGCGTTATATCTGCCTAACACGCCTTTCCAAGGATAACGGCCAAACATCACTAGTTCACGAACTGTGACACCATCGGTGATAGGTGGATGTTGAGGAAGGTAAGCTACTTTCTTAGCAAACTCTTTTGGCGAGTACTCATCAATGATTTTGCCCTCTAGAGTGACCTCTCCTGATGCGGTTTGATTCTGACGGCTAAGCATTTTAATCAAGCTGGATTTGCCACTACCATTATGACCTAACAGCGACGTGACTTCCCCAGCGACAAAATCCAAATCAAAAGGGACTAGGATTTCAAGTGAGCCTATTTGGAAGCTTGCTTGCTTTAATGAAAACATAATAAATTGAGCATCTTATTATTAAAGCAATTAATATAATTGCAAATGAGAAAGATTTGTATACGCATTGTAATTACTTTAGAGTGATCTGTCACCACTCTATAAAATCTCATTGCTATGCTCGACACTCGTACCATTCAAGCGCAACAACGTCCGACCCGCACTCTATGGCTAATTGGCACATTCGCTTCGCTGATCGGTTTCGGACAAAATGCTCTACTTGTCTCCCTACCGATACTGGTAATGACTACAGATATTGACTTGGGCACATGGTCGATACTAATTGCCATTGGCAGTGTTCTATTTCTACCTAGCGCTCCATTCTGGGGAAAGCAGAGCGATAAATCCGGACCTAGAAAAGTAGTCTCTATCGGATTGCTAGGTCTTGCTGTTACCTTTATCGGTTTTGCTTTGATCATCCATGCCCTAGAACAGAATTGGATTTCAACGACGACAAGTATTTTGTTATTGGGTACATTGAGAATAATCTATGGTTTGACGGTGTCAGGATTAGTGCCTGCCAGTCAACACTGGGCAATACAAACTGTTGGGAAAGAAAATCGGTTGAGTGCGATTACCTCTGTCAGCGCCGCACTTAGCGTTGGCCGAATTGGTGGACCATTGCTATCCGTCGCCTTAGTAAAGTTAAATCCGTTACTTCCTTTCGCTTTCGTCGGTTCCTCCGCGTTATTTCTGGTGACACTGTGCCTATTACAACCCTCAATACCATCAACAGTAAGTCCCAAGAAAATAAAAAGTCGTGCACTTCTCGGCAGTATCAAAAGTTATCTCACCATTGGACTTTGTCTCTGTGCAGCCGTTGGCGTACTGCATTACTCGTTAACGCCGTTGTTGCAAAGCATACCTGAATTAACACCCGAACAATGGTCAGATTGGGTTGGTTATTTGCTGACAACCAGTGCCGTGGCAACGTTATTGACACAGTTGTTTGTCGTAAAGAAAAAACTGTTCTCAGTCAATCAGATGCTTACTTTAGGTGCCTCTCTCACACTCGTCGGTTACGGACTGTTTCTGGTACATAACATTGCCACGTACCTAATCGCTATCATCGTTCTTTCTTCAGGTAACGCTGTAATGGCTCCAGCCTACACGGCAAAAGCAATGCAATATCATAGTGAAAATCAGGGACAAATCAGTGGACTTATTGCGACAGGACATACTATCGGATTTGGATTGGCAGGCCTAATCATGTCATTGAGCGCCTACTTAGATGTTGCACCAATAGGGTTTAGCATCTTGCTCGCTGGTTTGATGATTTTACTTACATTTCGACAGCTCAAGACATAGTCTTTTGGGTTAAGATTGGAGCAGAATCGCAAATTAAATATGCAAATGATTGCATTCTGAAATTATCCATTATTCTAGCGCCAGAGTATTCACACTCTCTACGTCAGACAAGGATAATCATCAGATGAAAAATAAGATAACACTCGCTCTAACTCTCACCTCACTGCTACCATTCTCTCAAGCGGTAGTCGCGCAAAGTTGGGGATACGGCGCGGATAACGGCCCCGCACACTGGGGCTCATTCAGTAGCACGTGCAGCCAAGGTAAAAATCAAAGCCCCATCGACATAGAAACACAATCGCTTACTGCAGCGGAGATGACGCCACTTGAGTTTGACTATTCAGGTGCTATTGACAACGTTACTAATAATGGACATACCATTCAAATTAATGTCACTGGCAACAACACCTTGAAACTGGACCAACAAACGTTCTCGTTAAAACAGTTCCACTTTCATACGCCGTCTGAGAATACCATTAACGGTAAACATGCCCCACTTGAAGCGCATTTCGTTCACGCCAATGACAATGGTGAGCTCGCGGTTGTTGCCGTTATGTACGACATAGGGAAACGAGAAGACTCTGCTCTATCGGCTCTTCTGAATACACTTCCAGCAAATGGTCAGTCAATAAAAGTGGAATCTGATGTAAGACTTGAGCCACTGCTTCCAAGAGTTCATAACTATTATCGTTACAACGGTTCACTAACCACCCCACCATGTAGCGAAGGAGTACGTTGGATTGTTTTGACTGACCCGCAGTTTATTGAACAAGCACCTCTGGATAACTTATCTGGCACTATGGGGAATAATGCGCGTCCGACACAGCCACATAACGCACGCCTAATTCTAAAGTAACTCAGCTCTAAGTTGACAAGGGTGTCTCAGCACTCTTTTTATTAACAAAATCATTACATTAGTGGTGATTTTTTTTGATCAACCTTCCAGAAATACGAATCCCAACCTTTCGAAAATTAACTCTTTGAACTGCTTCAAAGTTTACCGTACGCGTAGCGTGTAACTTAACTGTTAAACAAAATTTAGAATATGTTGCAATGATGAGATTTTGAATAACACGATGTTCAAAAGCATTCCCTACTGAGAATAGTAGGTTAGCCTTGAATAACGGTGGGCAAAACAAGGGGGTGCAGTATGCAACAGTGCGAGATCAACGTATACGATATGAGGAATAAGCAACGGTTTATCGTGCTTAATATCGGCTTTAGCGATACCACCAAAGCGGACTTCATGTGGAGCAATATGCCCACAACGAGTTGCCGAGATTACATTTCTCATTTGGTGGTTTCTGGCAACGTGGTCGCCAAAAAGTATATTACAGAAGATGATTTAAGTGACATGAATCGAGCGGCGTATCGTCAACAGCAGATGTCGATGAGTTGTTAACAGCGGTGCACTCAGATGCACCGCTATGACCAGATTCGGTATGCGCCGTAGCGAGCTTATACCGCCACTGCTGCTAGTGTTTCTTTTAGACCTTGTGCTACGTTTTTAGCAATCAGAAGCTTGCCTTTCTCATCACTGCCTTCCGCTGAAGTCACAATAAGATCCGTTAACTCTTCACCACCAAAACCGACCATTGTAGGGTTTTCTGATGGTACAGCAATCACGTCAATAACTTCGCCATCAGGTGAGATTTTAACCACGGATTGACCTGCATACATAGCTACCCAGTAGTTACCTTCAGCATCCACGCTCGCACCATCAGGACGACCATTGTGTTCAGTAAGGTCACAATGCACTAATTGTTCACCATATTGACCTGTTTCAGCATTGTAGCTGTGTTTATACACTTTACTTGAACCCGTATCTGCCCAGTACAGCCATTGACCATCTGGTGAAAACGCTAGTCCATTGCATGTCCAGGCGAACATTGGTAGCGCTTCAATCGTGCCATCAAGATGCAACTGATGGAATTGCCCTTGGTCACCAACCTTGGCGCCATTGCGCGTGCCAGCAACAAAGCGTCCGCCTGGTGCAGTGCGACCATCGTTGTAACGCATGCGTGGGAACTCAGAGACTAATGGTGCCAAAGACGTTTTTTCTGCACCCCAATTACTAATGTGATACATGCCTGACTTAAGCGCTACGATGAACCCTTGCTCACCATGCATAGCGAAACAACCAATAGGTTCTCCAAACTCAAGTTTTTCGTTCACACCGTCTTTTTGACGCCAAAGCTCTCCGTCACAGATGTTGACCCACATCCAAGATTCATTACGCCAGTCCCAGCGTGGACATTCCGCCAAATCAAAATCTAGATCGACGAACTTTTCAAACTGAATAGGTTGTGCCACGTTCATGTCCTTTTTGTATCAATTAAGGTTGGTAATTTTCTGGAACTGTTGTAACAAAATCAGCGCTAGGGTGCTAGCGCTGATTAACAATTTGAAGGACAAATTATGTCAGCAAGGAACTGGGAATCGTCCCTATTGAATAATCAACGATGTATTCAGTCTCTTTCACCCGCTACTTTGAGTTGACTGGCATTATTAAGCTGGAAGTCGGATTTTAGATACGTGGTATTCGATGGTAGGGCAAATTTGGCTTCATGCTCAGCGACTATCTGATTTATCTTCATCAGTAACTCTTGCTGGATGGTCAAGAACGCTTCCCGCTCTTGGGTATCAATATGGGCGAATATATCAATATCCAGACTGTAATCGCTGAACGAAGAAAAGTGTACTCTTAGTGGGGATGCCAAAATCAACTCGTGTGCTTCCAACATTGAACGGATTTCGCGGGTCAGGCTCACCATCGTTTCCATTGGGGTTTCATAGCGAAGATTGAGAGTCACCAGAAGTGGATAACGGTCCCTGCGGCTGAAATTGATGATTTGCATTTTCACTAGATCGCCGTTAGCTATGGTGACTTGCGTTCGGTCTTTAGCGCGAATCAATGTAGAACGGACACCAATTTGCTCAACCACTCCAGAAACGCTACCTACTTTACAAAAGTCGCCGACAGACAAAGACTTGTCCATAAATAGAATGACCCCGCCTATAAGGTTTTCCATCGTAGGTTTTATCGCCAGAGCGATTGCCATACCACCTAGACTTAGCCCAGTCACAATCCCATAAACGGGAACACCCAAGCGATGTAAACCAAACCCAAGAATAGCCACCCCACATAAGGTACCAACAATGGTGCCCGTGATCTGACTCAAGCTCTTTTTCAAGCCGCTAACCTGACCATTGCCAGAGAACAACACCTTACAGCTTGAGGATGCGACGATGTAAGCGACTTGTGCAATCAAAGGCCAGAACAACAACTCCCCTGTCACATTGAGAAGGTTCATAAGGCCACCTGTAAGATTGAGTTGATAATCAGCCATCCATGTATAACCAAACAATCCCAATGCCATCAAAGAGGGCTTCAACAACGCATGGTGCACTCGTCTGTAAACCAAATACGCGTAACCAGTGAGAAGAGTGGTTAGTAAAAAGAATGCAACCCACTGCCATACTGCTTGATCGGCGATTTCAGACATCATTGAAGGAGGTAGTGAGTCAATAAGTGAAAACCACGCTGGCGGAATCAATCGCCCTGCACTCAATGAATAATATTGATAATAGTCAGGCGTGGAATCCAATTTCGAGGGTAAGTGCTTCACTAATGAGTAGTAATCATGAAGATTCGCCACCGTTTGTCTAGAGAACAGATAATTGCCGGATTCTTGTTTTACTATCTGTATATTGGTATCCGGAATCGTCCAACTTTGGACGTCTTTAGAATCAGGTATCATTGCCGGCTCAAAGCTCGGTATACGATCCAGAACCTCTTTCATTAACATTACCGACTCCATCGCAACCCTATGACGATTAAGATCGGAAATAGCGGATAGATCGAAAGTCTGTGAGGCTTTGTCGAACAACGCGTAGATATTCTGCTTTTGATCCACACTTACATTGGCAATATCGCCATACACCTCCCCTAGTGCCAAATTCGCCTCGGTCACCCGCTTAAGATAGCTTTCATAAGTTGCTTTAGGTGTGCTGGTATCTGGAGGCGCTAAAGGAAAAGCACTTTCCGCCCATGAAGTCATGACGACACAATAACTCAAAAATACTATCAGCGAGTGTTTCATTTGGTCATCCATTAACAGTATGATTTTCTATAAGAATAGGATCTAATTCTTTGAATTCTCGTTTTTTCTTATTGTAATTGTAAGAGTTCGAGGTAATGTGATTTATCTCTCCTAGAACATTCCAAAGGCCAAAATTGCATGACCATAAAAACGCTAGATTCAAAAGTCGTATACAAGAACAATTGGATGACCGTTCGCGAAGATAGAATCGAGCGATCCAGTGGCAAAGAAGGAATCTATGGTGTGGTAGATAAGCCAGACTGTGCGGTTATTATTGCTCTTGATGGTCAGAATATTCACCTAGTTCAACAATTCCGTTATTCGGTAGGTGCTCGCTTTTGGGAGCTTCCTCAGGGTGCTTGGGAGTCTAATCCCTATGCAGATCACCTGGATCTCGCCAAGGGTGAGTTGTTAGAAGAAACCGGGCTTGAAGCCCAAAATATGACTTATGTAGGCAAGCAGCTCATCGCGTACGGCTTCCTCAATCAAACTTGTCACATTTACCTCGCCACTGAACTGACTCAAAAGCAACAGCGCCTTGATAGTGAAGAAGAAGATCTCATCACTCAGGCATTCACGATCAAAGAGTTTGAAACTATGCTCATCGAAGGCAAGATCCAAGATATCGTTACCACAGGTGCATGGGGACTGACCAAAATGAAAGGCTTGATCTCATAGAAAACAGGAAACGGGTCACAAAAGCATTTATAAAGTTCGATATTCGGTAATTATATCCCAAGCTAGGAAAACACAATCCTGATTGAGGAATGACTATGGATCAGTTAACGCTTCAAGAGTGCTTAATCGACACACTTCGGCGACTAGAAAAATACAAAAGTACGATGTGTTTGAGAGAAGACGCCTATGATCTTGAATCTGCGATTAAAAAGCTCACTTAGCAACTTTTTAGTCTTCAGATCCTGAGCGAATTAAAAGGCTCAATTGATGATGTTTCTTCGTCTATCGAGCTCCTACAAATGGTCACTAAAGAAGCGGACGATCATTAGCGCAGGGCTTTGAGCTTGATGACGCGCGAAAGTTAATTGCTCACACTCTCGAAGCCGATCGAGCCTTATCTAAAGTAACACTTGGTGAACTCGGTCACATTTAACCATCCGCATTATTAATAGTTCAACGCCCTCATTACCACAAATAGTAATAAGGCACTTCAAAAAACAACCTTAACCAACTGTTTTAAAAGGGTTAGTATATTATTTACCCTACTTTTACCTCATGCTAACCCATTGATTTACATCATAAGAACTTACTCTTACCCATGTTAGCTTCTCGCCATCATATACATCATGGCGAATAGCAAGGAGCATTCAAATGAGCAGTTCAATTATCCTTCCCTCTACCAATTTGTTAGGCAGTGGTTGTTTATCTCAAGCAGTAGAGACCATTCACCAACAAGGCTTTAGTAAAGCGCTGATAGTGACGGACGCAGTGTTAACTCAAATCGGCCTCGTGGCAACGATTACTGATCAACTCGTCGCTAAGGGAATATCTTTTGCCATTTACGATGGGACACAGCCTAACCCTACCATAGACAATGTAGAACAAGGGCTTTCTGCGTTAGTAGACAATGAATGCGATCTTATTATCTCTGTTGGAGGTGGTTCACCTCATGACTGTGCAAAAGGTATCGCCTTAGTAGCGACTAACGGCGGAAAAATCACCGACTACGAGGGAATCAATCAAGCGGATAAATCACCCTTCCCCTTAGTTGCGATTAATACCACGGCTGGCACCGCTTCTGAGATGACGATGTTCAGTGTCATTACGGATGAAAGTAGACAAATAAAAATGGCGATCGTTGATCAGAAGGTAACGCCATTGGTTTCTGTCAACGACCCTCAATTAATGCTTGCCATGCCGAGCTCACTGACCGCAGCAACGGGTATGGATGCTCTCACTCACGCTATTGAAGCTTATGTCTCAGTTGCCGCGAATCCAATCACAGACACCGTTGCATTAAAAGCGATTGAGCTAATTACCAAACATTTACCAACGTGTGTCAGCGATGGCAGTAACCTCGAAGCTCGGGAGCAGATGGCTTACGCTCAGTTTATGGCAGGTATGGCATTTAACAACGCACTTCTTGGCTACGTGCATGCAATGGCTCATCAATTGGGGGCAACGTATCACCTTCCACATGGTATTTGTAATGCCGTACTCCTTCCTCATGTTCAACGTTTTAATGTCACCGCTAACCCTGGAAAATTCGTGGATATCGCGCAAGCAATGGGTAAAGAGGTTCTTGGATTAACGACAGAAAAGGCTGCTCAACTCGCAATTGAAGCGATGGATGAGCTTGCAAGAGAGATTAACATTCCTGCGACGTTAGCAGAGCTGGGTGTTAACCGAGATGATATTGATAAACTATCAGAAAGCACACTAAATGACGTTTGCTGCTTAACCAATCCTCGCCAGGCTACTAAGGAAGAAATTTCGGAGATATTCCAAGCGGCTTGGTAGTTAAGTTGAAGTAGTCACAAACCCTACATGTTATAGGCATAGCGTCCCAGCTATGCCTTGCATTTACATTGTAAACCGAACTAAAAACCATTAACAAACGCCTTCCCAATCTCATGGTTACAACGCCTACCCGACCATTATTTGAACAATTTACCTACTGGTATCGTAAGAGATTTATCTAACTAGGAGGAGTTAGCATGAACACAAAATTAAGCGCGTTAGAACAGTTTGCTCAGTTTGATAAGTTGGTCATACACTCACTTGAAATGTCGCTTTATCAAGCATCGGTGATTATTGATGGTGACGAACACTACATTACAGAAGAAGATGGGCGACTGATACGCAGCCACAACATCGTTGATATGCGCAGATTGTGCCACAACATTGAGGCAAAAGAAGTCGTTCTAAGACAAGATAATGCGTATGACGAAATGATTGGAAGCCCGATTAGAGTCGGTGAAAACACTTTAGAAGTGCCCTTGGGAAGTTTGAGTTCCGTGATGTAATATTGCGCGAATAAAGTTTGGTGCAGTGCCACTTAACAAGCACTGCACTGATGGTAACTAAGACTATATGCCTAACACTTATTACATCTCGATTGTTTCGCTTCGTAATCCATGACAGCGCCTTGCGAGTCGAAGGAGAAACGGCAGCATTGCTCATACACCGTTTTCAATTCTGTGCGACTTTTTTGCACACGCGATTTGAGCGTCGAGTAGCTAATACCCAATTCCTCAGCAACTTCCTTCTGAGACTTACCCTCGATATCTATCGACTTCAAAAGCTCTGCGGAAGAATCAGACAATGAGCTCATCAGTGGCTGAATACAACTCGCGAGTTGCTGCTTGGCATCTTCTTCTGAGCTTTCATACCACAAGGTTTCTCCCTCTAACAAAGAGGCTTTACCGTTTGCTCGGTAAAAATCGATGACGGAACGATTAGCGATTTGAAATAGCCAAGATTTGATGCTGTCTGGGTTCTGTAGCTTATCGAGATTCTGATACGTTTTTATCAAAATTTCCTGCAGCACATCTTCCGCATCCGATTCGTTGGAAATCTTACTTCTTAAGAAGTTTCGTAAGCCAGTTTGATATTCTGACCAAATTTTCTCTAACATCATCAATTCTCTATGCTAATACTTGGCAAACTGATTATTTCACTGCGCCGTGAGAACGAGCTCGTTTTAACCCATCTATGGCTAATATTAGTAAAGCAACCATCACCAATAAATACGTCGGCATGTCACTCGCAGCCACCCGCTCCCCTAATAGTAGTCCTACACAGAATACTAAAACAGGTTCAACGTACCCTAACAAGCCGAAGAGCGACATAGATAAAGACTGTGACGCAAACAAAAACAGCAACATAGGAACCGAGCCAGCTACCGCCAAGCCAACATAGTAAATCCAAACCGATGCATCCAATTGCTGGATATAGCTCCATGGTTGAAGATAGAGTGTAGCCCCTAGCGCAAATGGCAACAGGAATAAATTATCGAGCGCAAAACCAACATCGCTTTTGACACCCAAAGTCCGCCTATGTACGAAATAAATTGGATAGCCAAGCGCAATCAAAAGTACGATCCACGATAGCCCTTCAGCCATCATATAGGCGTATATCACCCCGGCAGCAGCGACACAGCAAGCCAGAGTTTGTAGCGGTGTCAGTCTATCGCCATAAACAAATCGCCCAACCACCACCAGCACTAAAGGGAGTGAGAAGTAGCCTAAGGCGACTGACAAAGTCTCCCCATATAGGGGCGCCCAAACAAAAATCCAGTATTGCGGTCCAACGAGTAACGCGGAGAACAAATACCGATGCCAACGGTTAACTTGTTTTAGCGCGCTAAAAAGCATACCAATTCTTCGGCTCAGCGTAAGAAACAAGAGCACAACGAGCACGCTCCAGATAATGCGCTGTGCTGCAATCCAATGCCCTTCGCCTCCCGCAACATTAAAGGCTTCTAACTCTGGCTGAAATTGAACATAGAGAGGCAGTAAGCCAAATAAGCATGAGGCTAGAATCGACGCGCTAATCCCTTTCGCTGTGTCGGACAAGCTTAAGAATTTATTAATCATTGGACGCTTTTTATTTGTTAGGAATAACACGCGGACATTACCGCATTTTGAGCCTATTTTATATAGGATTTTTCTATGTCTGATTCACTTTTTATGCACTATTTGCTGTGGTAATTATCACTACTTCGTACCTTTTAGTCCCTTTCCCTATCCACCCTGTACATTAGAATTTGTTGATTCAATTAGAACATAGTTTAGTGAACACTAGAGTAAACCGACTAATGTCCAACTAACACTCATAAGACATTCGAATAGATGGCAGTTGGAGTATTTGTACATTCGCCGTTAAACTACAAAAATCTGACTTAGGAAGACCAGAAACCTTTATAGAATAAAGGGCAGATAGGGAACCAGCTTTCACCTAATAGGCCTGACTAAGTAACAACACATGCAAATATCAAATAGAACCCACCTATTCGCTTTACTGTCACTACCACTGCTTTTCATTTCAAAAACTACCAGTGCGGGAATGATGGACAGTTTTATCGACCCTACGGACGGCAGACTGGATGGCAGTCAGTTTATTTTGGACAACGCAGCTGGCTTTTTGCCAGTTCCCCTTACAGTCACTGACCCCGCAGTTGGCGTCGGTGGTGGTGCTGCGTTGCTTTTCTTCCATGAATCTGAAGAACGTAAAGCGAAACGCTTAGCCGGTGAAAAAGTTGAAGATATTCCAGCCAGTGCATCCGGGCTGATGGCACTTGGAACCAGTAACGGCTCCCATCTTTATGGTGGTTTTCACTCTGGCAACTGGCACAATGACAAAATCCGTTATCTTGGCGGTTTGTTTGGCGCACAATTCAACTTGAAAATGTACGAACAAGATACGCCTCTCGACCTAAGTCTAAAAGGGCTGTATTTCTTTCAAGAGATTGATTTTCGATTAGGGGAATCAAACTTCTTCGTTGGCGGCGCCTACAGCTATATGTCTTCGACATCGACCTTCGACCAAATGAATGAGTTCGCATTGAACTCTAGAGATGGACGAGTGGGCATTCGAGCGATGTACGATAGTCGCAACAACCAGTTTTCCCCAAGAGAAGGGACAAAAGCGGGTATCAAGCTGGATTACCATAGAAAAGCCTTCGGGGGTCAATTCGACTACCAAAAATACAATGCTTATTTCCTCAACTACTCTCGACTTTCATCTAAATGGGGGCTAGGTCTGCGCGCCGATGTAAAATCCATTTCGGACAACGTTGACCCACGAGCAGAAGTGTACGCCAAACCATTTATTGAAATGAGAGGCATAGCAGCGATGCGTTATCGTGGCGACAATACTGCTTTGGGTGAAATCGAACTGAGCTACGACATTGATAATCGCTGGACGATCCTAGGATTTGCTGGCGCAGGTACTGCATTCAATCATGATGAAAGCATCTCTAGAAGCAAAGTTTACTATACCCAAGGTGCCGGTTTTCGATACTTGCTTGCTCGTCAGCTCGGTTTGCGTATGGGTATCGACGTCGCAAAAGGACCCGAAGAGTGGACAACCTATATTCAATTCGGTAGCGCATGGAAATAAACCTTTCCTCCGCTATGTTTAACGTGGCTAGTTGGGTAACCAATCTAGCCACGGTGATATCTTAGTTTGCCTGTTTCATACTGTATACCGAGTACAATACTAAGCATAACCCAACGGCGTGATAGACAGTAAATGCCTCACCTAGAACAAGCACCGCCGCCAGGGCCGTAATGCCAGGGCCGATATTTGACGTGACACTCAATTCGGTCGCGGTTAGTCGTGCCATACCAGCTGCGATAAGGTAAGAGGGAAGCACTGTGCAGAAGATTCCTAATATAATACCCAGCAAAATTAGAGGGAACGACCAGTCACTCGGACTAATCTCTGATAAGGACAAATGCACTAGGATCGCTAATCCGGCGCTACCCATGCCAATACTGGTAAACAGCTCGCTTCCCATCTTACTTATGATGTTTTTACTTAACATTAAGTAAGCGGCAAACACGATGGCCGATGCTATAGCCAAGCCACTCCCCTTCCATACTTCTCTGCCAAAAGACTGTAAGTCGTGAGCGATAATAAAACCAATACCTAAATACCCTATACCAACGGCTTTAAGCACAAGCTTGGACGGCGCTTGTCCCAGAAATACCCAAGAAAATAGCACCACGAAGCTGGGGAATAGGAATATAAGTAACCGTTCGAGTTGAGCACTGATGAACTCCAATGCGGCTATATCTAGATAACTGGCAACGTAGTAACCTAAAACGCCTACTAATGCAGCTTGCCACCCAAAACGTCTAACCTGCTGGCGCTTTTCCGCTGAACGACAAAGAAAACAAAGCACCAACAAATAAAAAGGCAGTGAGCTGAACGCTCGCAACGACATAATGGTTGTAGCGTCGCCACCATATTGAAAAGCGATTTTAATCAATATTGGTTTGAGTGAGAAAAGTGCCGCTCCTGATAAAGCAAACATTAGCCCTTTAACATATTGGGGCTTCGATGACGTTTGGGATGATTCTATCGCGTTGCTCATTCTTACTCCCTTTCAATAAAGGCTACGAGAATAAGCGGTGTGGGCTGGCTACGCTTTACTCGTAGCCAGGCACAGAAAAACCTACCGAGCTACTGGTATATCGAGTAGAAGCCAGAGGTAGTTAGCCTGTGCAAACATATGAATTTCCTTAGTGATGAAATAACAGACTATTTCATCACCTATCAATATGCAACTGCCAATACGGTTTTCATAAACAAGCAGCTAAGGTTTAAGCGAGATTTCGAAGATAATTACATAGCCATGCGATGGCATGATCGTTAATGCTAGCTCGGTTCCACACCAAACTGTATGCCACCTTACCGTATTCAAAAGGCAGGGGCTTTGCCACTAATCCTTTTGCTTGAAGCGCAATATCGGCCCATTTTTTAGAACAAGTAAACAGCAAATTGGATTGATGACACAGTACAGCTGCCGCACCAAAGTCTGAAACATTCACTTTTACATCTCTAGCGCGATATTTCTGTCGTAGAGTCTGCTCAAAATAAGGGCGATTGAGCTCGGCATCTGCGATACCGATATGCTGACTATTTAGATAATGATCAATTGTCAGTTCATGCTTCGCTAACGGATGGTCAGAAGACATTAGGCAAACCAACTCATCTTCTAAGATCACTTCCCAAATCAACTCTTTGGTATTGGTTGGAGCTTGACTAACATCGTGAGGGAGAATAATGAAGTCTACTTGGCCACTGTGCAAAGCGTCGAAACCAAATCGAGCTTTTGTCATGATTTGAAGTTTAGCCTTTGGAGTGCACTCTATGGTGAGGCGCGCTAAGGAATGCGCAAACAGCTCAAATGTGCTCTCTCTCATCGATAGGCTAAAGCGACCTTCAAATGAGTTTGGCTCAAATCGTGTTTGGTTCAGTAAACCGTTCATACTTGCCAGCATAGAGTGAATCAATGGCGCGATTTTTACGGCATAAGGGGTTGGAGTGAGTTGGGAGCCATCACGATAGAACAGTTCATCGTCTAATATTTCACGTAACTGAGTGATGGTTTTGCTCACACTGGATGGCGTAACCGACAGTACTTCTGCTGATTTGGTGACACTGCTTGTGTCAAGCATGACATGAAGCGCCAGAAGGTGCTTAAAGCCTACTTTTGATAATCCTTCGATATCCATCAAGTACTAATCCATTAGGTTATTGGTTAATTGCTCACAGATTCGTTTCAGGGTCAGTGCGTCTTCCAGTTCCAATTGAGCCTTACACGCAATAGAGTTTGGGACTGACATGGCTTTGTCACGTAGAGCAAAGCCCTGTTCTGTGACGGTAATCATTCTTGCACGCTCGTCTGTTTCACTACGTTTTCTCTCCACAAGCCCTTTCTGTTCCAGTCTTTTAAGTAAAGGGGTAAGCGTCCCAGAATCCAGCTTCAAGTCTGCACCAATGTCTTTAACATTCATCGGTGCTTTCTTCCACAATACAAGCATGGTCATGTATTGCAGATATGTCAGGTCAATCTGTTCCAAAATTGGTCGATAAGCACGCGTTAGCGCGTTGCTTGCGCTATATAGCGCAAAGCAAACTTGCTTATCGATATCTAATGATTCTAGCTGGTCGAACTTCATATCTTTCCAAACCATTTATTTATATTGCGCACAATATACTTGCAATCACTCTTATTTAGAAATATTATTTGTGCACAATCTAATTTTGCACAATCATTATTAATATATAAGGAACGAATCATGTCTGCACTCTATACAACTTCTGCTACCGCTCTTGCTGGACGTAACGGCCAAGTGACTACAGATGATGGTCTATTGGATCTTGCGTTGTCATACCCTAAAGCACTTGGCGGTACGGGAGCAGCGACTAACCCTGAACAGCTTTTTGCTGCTGGTTATTCAGCGTGTTTTTCGAACGCAATCCTCCATGTTGCTCAGCAACAGAAGCTTAGCCTAAAAGCAGCGCCGACAAAGGCAACGGTTGCATTAAAAGCAAACGAACAGGGCGGATTTGTTTTAGATGTTGCGCTTGATGTGACATTAGATATGGAAGACGCCGCAGCTATTGGTCTGGTTCGCGTTGCACACCAAGTATGTCCATATTCAAACGCCCTACGAGGCAATGTTGATGTATCAGTTACTGCAAACGGTCAAGCTATCTAACTGATTCTAGTGGGCGCATTGCGCCCTCTTACCTTTTGCCTTTTGCCTTTTGCCTTTTGCCTTTTGCCTTTTGCCTTTTGCCTTTTGCCTTCAAAAATGACCTAACTTACGTGTCGTAACCACTTTATTTATCTATCGAAATTTTTAGCTTTCATCCCTTTCACTTTGTTGATTTTGTCGACATAAAACCGCTGAAAGGCGATCACGATCAAGAAAAATCGCAAAATTCACAGAAAAGTAATAGCCGACTCGAAAAACTTATTTTATAATGCGAATTAATGTTTCAGAACAAACTAAATTCTATTATTAGGGGATCAACATGAGACTTATTCCATTACAGAACGCTGGACAAGTAGGCAAATGGGCAGCACGCCATATCGCAGAGCGTATCAATGCATTCCAACCAACTGCTGAAAAACCATTTGTTCTAGGTTTGCCAACTGGTGGAACACCTCTTTCTACATACAAAGAGCTGATCGCACTATACAATGCTGGTGAAGTAAGCTTCAAAAACGTTGTTACTTTCAACATGGATGAGTACGTTGGTATCGACCCTGAGCACCCAGAATCTTACCGTTCGTTCATGTACAACAACTTCTTCAATCACGTAGACATCCAAGAAGAGAATATCAACCTTCTTGACGGTCTAGCTGATGACATCGACGCTCATTGTGCGGCTTACGAAGAGAAGATTCGTTCATACGGCAAGATCAACCTATTCATGGGCGGTGTTGGTATTGATGGTCATATCGCATTCAATGAACCAGGTTCTTCTCTAGCATCTCGTACTCGTATCAAAACTCTGACAGAAGATACCCGTATCGCTAACTCTCGTTTCTTCGATAACGATATCAATCAAGTACCTAAGTACGCACTAACTATCGGTGTTGCGACTCTTCTAGACGCTGAAGAAGTAATGATCCTAACTCTAGGCCACAACAAAGCACTTGCTCTACAAATGGCAGTTGAAGGTTCTGTAAACCACATGTGGACAGTGACAGCACTTCAAATGCACCGCAAAGCAATCATCGTTGCTGACGATGCTGCTCAGCAAGAACTTAAAGTTAAGACGGTTCGCTACTTCAACGAGCTTGAAGTTGAGAACATCAAAGGTCTATAAGACAACTTTTTGAACAAGGGTAATGGAACTTTTTTGTTACCCTTTGTTCTAAAAAGACGTCACTTGCAACAAAGAGTGACTAGCAATGGAGTGCTAACGTATTCCAAAGCTCCGTATAAGTCGGGCTTATATGCCAAGCTAAGCCCGACTATCTCTCCTCTCTCTTCTTTCTTACTCAATCCACTTTTTTGATTTCTAAACCACCGACTACAACTTTTATTGCATCCTTTCATTGAGTTAACTCGAACAACCTCAAGTCACAGCAGACTGTGCTTGAAAAGGAACGTCACGATTGAGAGACTGTCTCAACTTATCCGAATATAGCCAAACCAATGACTCCTCAACAATTACTCAAATCCCTTTTTGGTTACGATGAATTCCGTCATCAACAAGAGTCCATCATCGAGACCCTGATATCGGGAAACGATGTACTGACCTTAATGCCTACTGGGGGCGGAAAATCCATCTGTTATCAGATCCCTGCCATTTTGCGTCAAGGGGTTGGGATTGTTGTGTCACCACTCATTGCTTTGATGCAAGACCAAGTCGATGCCCTTCATCAGATCGGTGTAAAAGCCGCATATTTAAACTCAACCTTAACCCCCTATGATCAGCAGGTTGTCGAACAACAGCTCAGATCAGGTGATATCGATATTCTGTATGTGGCTCCTGAACGACTAGTGCTGGAACGAACGCTTGGTCTGCTAGAGCAGTGCCATTTATCGTTATTCGCCATTGATGAAGCACACTGCGTTAGCCAATGGGGGCACGACTTTCGTCCTGAATACCAAAAGCTGGATGTCCTAAAGCAGCGCTTTCCTTCTGTTCCGCGAATCGCACTTACCGCGACTGCGGATAGTCGGACACAGCAAGAAATTATCGAGCAACTGGCCTTGGAGAACGCCGAAGTCTTCGTTCACAGTTTTGATAGACCAAATATTCAATACCACGTCTCGGATCTTAGCAATGCCAAGCAAGAACTTTGGTCCTTTATCCAAGCTCATCATCCAGAAGATGCAGGTATTATCTATTGCCTGTCCCGAAAAAAGGTTGAAGAAACGGCTCAATGGCTCAATGAGTTAGGTAGGGTAGCTCTTCCTTATCATGCCGGTATGTCAGCGGATCAACGAGCTTTGAATCAACAAAGGTTCTTACGAGAAGATGGCATCGTCATCGTTGCTACGATTGCGTTTGGTATGGGGATTGATAAGCCTAATGTACGTTTTGTTGGACACTTAAGTCTGCCAAAGAGTATTGAAGCCTATTACCAAGAGACGGGACGTGCCGGACGTGATGGTCAGCCAGCCAACGCCTGGATGGCTTTTGGTATGCAAGACATGGTATTACAACGCCAAATGGTGCAAAACTCCGACGCTTCGGAGCAATTCAAATTTACTTCCATTCAAAAACTCAATGCACTGCTGGGCTACTGCGATCTTGCCACTTGTCGTCGCCAAGCACTCTTGGCTTATTTTGGAGAATCACTGGAACAGCCGTGCGGTAACTGTGATAACTGTCTTACACCACCTGAGACTTGGGATGGACTCAAAGCGACTCAAAAAGCACTTTCTACCGTGTTTCGTACCGAGCAACGCTTTGGTGCCAGCTATTTAATTAATATCCTACTGGGTAAATCAGACCAAAGAATTGAACAAAACCAGCACCATAACGTCTCTACGTTCGGTATCGGCACCGAACTAAGCGCGAAACAATGGCAAGGCGTATTTCGTCAATTACTTGCCATGAACCTGCTAGAGGTACATGGAGATCATGGCAGTCTCCGCTTGACCGAACATTGTCGACCATACTTGAAAGGTGAAGCCCCTATCCAATTACGAAAGCTTCGTAGTTCTAATTCAAAAGCTCGCTCTAGCACTAAAAGTCGCCGTACTGGACTTTCAACAGGAGACATCAAACAGTTTGATGTATTAAAACAGGTGCGCTCATCATTAGCAACAGAGCAACAAGTTCCTGCCTATATCATCTGTAGCGACGCGACATTAGAAGCGCTATCGATGGAGAGACCTCAACAACTTAACGAGCTGCATCAAATCTCAGGGTTTGGCGAGACTAAAATCAATAAATATGGTCAGCGCTTTATTGATGCTATCGAGCCCAAAACTGAGCAAGAAATAGTCTTAAATGAGACTGAGCTTGAGTCACTAACACGACTTCAACAAGGATTAACGCCTGAACAGATTGCGACTGAGCGTAATATTAAACCGGCAACGGTATTGGCTCATTTAGCCAAAGCGATAGAGATCAATGCCTGCCAACTCGAACAAGTCGTCGATATTAGTGAGGCAGAGTTTGATAACATCACAACAACAGCAATTAGTTTAAATACATTAGAAGATTTCAAACTCAAGCCGCTCTATGAGCACCTCGAGCAGAACTACGACTATGCCGTTTTGAAGTGTGTCGTAGCAAAAATCTCATCAAACGCAAAAAATTCTGTGAAATAAAAATGAAAAATCAGTTTTCAAGTTTGCTATTCGCTTTACCACTTTAGTCTAATGTTCCAATCGGAGTGGTGAATATATGATCAAACTGTTTCTACATAACTATGTAGCCAACGATCCTTAAGATTTTTGTATTGGGAGACTCAGCCCTCCCGAGTTTACTATTACTATCTTTCACACCGAGACCATGTTCTCGGTGTTTTTTTATCTGCCATATATTCCCCCAACATTTAAAATGGCTTAATCGCAAGATAAAAAAAACCGCGCTATAAAGCGCGGCACCTTGGGCTCGGTTTAATTGGGGGTGTTTCTTTTATAGTTAATTGTTTAGTGTTGGGTTGCTTTTAGCTTCAAGCGCATCGCATGAAGAACAGGCTCCGTGTAACCATTAGGTTGTGCACAGCCTTCAAATACAAGCTGGCATGCTGCTGAAAACGCAATGCTACTTTCAAAATCAGGCGCCATATTTTGATAGTTAGGGTCACCTGCATTTTGCTCATCAACAACCGCAGCCATACGCTTCATGGTTTTCATAACCTGCGCGTCATCACAGATGCCGTGACGTAGCCAGTTAGCGATATGTTGACTAGAGATACGTAGTGTCGCTCTGTCTTCCATCAGGCCAATATCGTTGATATCCGGCACTTTAGAACAGCCAACACCTTGGTCAATCCAGCGTACAACATAACCTAAGATGCCTTGCGTATTGTTATCTAACTCACTTTGGATATCTTTCGCCGTCAACTTTTGATTGCCTAGCAACGGAATCGTCAAGATGTCGTCCACATTCGCTCGAACTCGCTCGCGTAATTCTTTTTGGCGGCTAGGCACACTTACTTTATGGTAGTGCAGCGCATGGAGTGTTGCCGCAGTTGGTGATGGAACCCAAGCGGTATTAGCGCCAGCTTGAGGGTGACCAATTTTAGCTTCCATCATCTTGGCCATATTATCGGGCTCAGGCCACATCCCTTTACCGATCTGTGCTTTACCTTGCAATCCACAGGCAAGGCCAAGGTCGACGTTTTGATCTTCGTATGCACCAATCCAAGTCATGCTCTTCAGCTGGGCTTTAGGAGCGAAGGGGCCAGCTTCCATACTGGTATGAATCTCATCACCAGTTCGGTCTAAGAACCCAGTGTTAATAAACACCACACGATCTTTCGCAGCGCGGATACACTCTTTCAAGTTAACCGACGTACGGCGCTCTTCATCCATAATGCCAACTTTGATTGTGTATCTCTCTAAACCTAGGGCATCTTCAATACGACCAAACAGTTCATTGGTAAATGCTACTTCTTCAGGGCCGTGCATCTTAGGCTTAACGATATTAATACTGTTAGCGGTTGAGTTTTGATACTGGCTGTTGCCTTTCAAGTCATGCATTGCAATTAACGATGTAATCATGCCATCCATGATACCTTCAGGCACTTCATTACCTTGCGCATCAATAATGGCCGGGTTCGTCATTAAGTGGCCCACATTTCGTATAAACAACATACTGCGGCCTTTGAGCGAAATTTCTCCACCAGACACGCTAGTATAATGACGGTCAGGATTAAGACTACGAACAATGGTTTTACCATTTTTCTCAAGCGACTCTTGTAGGTCGCCTTTCATCAGCCCTAACCAGTTTCCATAGGCAAGCGTTTTGTCTTCACCATCCACTGCGGCTACTGAATCTTCGCAATCCATAATCGTAGTAAGTGCCGCTTCCACCAGCACATCCTTGATACCCGCGGCGTCAACACTTCCAATAGGAGCTGTCGGATCGATTTGAATCTCAATATGCAGATTATTGTGCTTCAACAGGATGCAAGATGGTGCGCTCGCGTCCCCTTGATATCCGATGAACTGATCACTATCAATCAACGTAACTTCCTCACCGTTTTCCAACGTTGCGGTTAACGTATTGCCGATACTGACGTTGCTGATACTGTATTGCGTAACATCTTTATGAGAGACACCATTTAGCGGTGCTGCTTCATCAAGAAACTCTCGAGCATAAGCCACCACTTTTGCGCCACGAACCGGATTAAAGCTTCCACCTTTCTCTGCGCCATCGCTTTCACTGATGACGTCTGTTCCGTAAAGCGCATCGTAAAGACTTCCCCAACGAGCATTAGCAGCATTCAAGGCAAAGCGAGCATTCATAATAGGAACGACCAATTGAGGACCTGCTTGCGTTGCAATCTCAGGCTCAACACTGGCAGTGGTGACTTGGAAGTCATCGCCTTCCGGAACTAGGTAGCCAATCTCTTGTAGGAACTGTTTGTATTCCCCAGCATCTATTGCATGCCCAGCTCGCTCTTGGTGCCAAGCGTCAATCTGATGCTGTAGATCATCACGCTTGATCAATAACGCGCGATTTTTAGGCGCTAAGTCTTTAAGAATAGACTCAAAGGATTGCCAAAAGTCGTCAGCATTAATGCCAGTGCCCGGCATCACCTGTTCATTAACTAATTGGTAGAGGGTGCTATCAATGTTCAAGCTTCCCTGTTGAATACGATTGCTCATAAAATCTCTCTCGAATTAATCGATGACTATTCAATAAATTTACGTAACAGACAAAAATTTAGCTAATTTATGCCATTTATAGTGAACATTCACATAATAAATACCTAATATCACTACTCCGTTACGCCACTTTCTAACTCGTTTGCCACACTCTTAATCAAGCGTCTCATCCATTGGTGATCCGGATTACTTTGCAAAAGTGGGCTCCAGGCCATCTTCACTTCAAAAGGCTCAATCGCAAATGGTGCCGGCTTTATCAGAAGCTTGGGATTATGACGCTGAAGCTGCGCCGCTTTGGTTGGAATGGTAAGGATCAGGTTCTTCTGCTGGGCAAATAAGATGGCCGACAAATAGTGTCGAGTGAACACGGTAATGTTGCGAGTCTTACCAATACGCATCAGCGCTTCATCAATCCAACCGAGCTTTTGCGCTTCACTTGGATTAATCCCAACCCCAGTCCCCATCCCGGTTTTACTTACCCAAATATGCTGTGCTTTCAAATACGACAACAAATCAAAGTTATCCGCTATCGGGTTATCGCAGCTAAACAAACACGAAAAGCCGTCGTGCCACAAACTCATTTGATGGAAGGATTGAGGAATATCATCAAATCGATTGATGATGATATCCACCGTTCCTTGTTCTACATCTTGGTAGCTCACATCACTGGGGGTCATGATGTCTAAGCGGATTTTTGGCGCTATTTCACTTAGCCGCTTAAGCAAGGGTTGAATAATGGTGGACTCCGCATAGTCACTAGCCATTATGCGAAACACCCGCTCACTGTCATCGGCGTGGAATTCGGTGGTCGGTTGTAGCGTCTTTTCAACGTTTGCCAAGATATTGCGAATCACTGGTTGCAGCTTTTGCGCACGCTCTGTCGGTATCATTCCCTCGCTCGTTCTAACCAACAACGGATCTTCAAACAGATCACGTAATCGGCGTAAACCATTACTCATGGCGGGTTGGGTAATACCCAACTGATTTGCTGCTCTGGTGACATTTCTTTCCCGTAGCAACATGTCTAAATACACAAGTAAATTAAGGTCTATACGAGCAATATTCATATAAAAAATACCGAATATAATAACTATAAATTAACAAAATTATCACACATGCAGCTACGATTTGTCCATAACAACAAATTAAACGGGTCGTCCCATCTGAAACATGAAGCCCTCGGAGAAAGACGACTAAGCCATTTGGCCAATAATATCCAACGTGAAACTAAGGAATAGTTATGTCGCAAATCACTCAAGATATCGAAATGATAGAAGTTGCAAAACGCGCTGCTGGTGCTCCATGGGATGCTATTAACCCAGAATCTGCTGCTCGCATGCGTGCTCAAAACAAATTCAAAACGGGTCTAGATATCGCGCAATACACTGCAGATATTATGCGTGCTGATATGGCGGCCTACGATGAAGACAGTTCTAAGTACACTCAATCGTTGGGTTGCTGGCATGGTTTCATCGGTCAACAAAAACTGATTTCTATTAAAAAGCACTTCGGTGGTAAAACCGACCGTCGCTACCTATACCTTTCTGGTTGGATGGTTGCAGCACTTCGTTCAGAGTTTGGTCCACTGCCTGACCAATCAATGCATGAGAAAACATCGGTTGCTGGTTTAGTAGAAGAGCTTTACACCTTCCTACGCCAAGCCGATGCTCGTGAACTGGGTGGTTTATTCCGTGCTCTTGATGCTGCTCGTGAAGCAGGTGATGTGGATCTACAAGATTCTATTCAAGACCAAATCGATAATCACGTAACGCACGTTGTGCCTATCATCGCGGATATTGATGCAGGCTTTGGTAACGCAGAAGCAACTTACCTAATGGCAAAACAGATGATCGAAGCTGGTGCTTGTTGTCTTCAAATCGAAAACCAAGTAGCGGATGAGAAACAATGTGGTCACCAAGACGGTAAAGTAACGGTACCTCACGCGGATTTCCATGCCAAACTTCGTGCACTACGTTACGCTTTCCTTGAGCTAGGTATCGATAACGGCATCATCGTTGCACGTACTGACTCACAAGGTGCTGGCCTAACAAAAGAAATCGCAGTAGTTAAAGAGCCAGGCGACCAAGGCGACATCTACAACTCTTACCTAGACGTGGAAGAGATCGATGTAGCAGATATGAAGCAAGGCGACGTTTGTTTCAACCGTGAAGGTAAGCTGGTACGTCCTAAGCGTCTACCTTCAGGTCTATATCAATTCCGTCAAGGCACTGGTGAAGACCGTTGCGTATTTGACTGTATCGAGGCGATTAATGCTGGTGCCGACCTACTGTGGATTGAAACTGAGAAACCACATATTGGGCAAATCAAAGAGATGATGGACGGCGTACGTGAAGTTCACCCGAACGCTAAGCTAGTTTATAACAACTCACCATCATTCAACTGGACACTTAACTTCCGTCAGCAAGCTTATGATGCAATGGTTGAAGCAGGTGAAGATGTATCAGCATACGAGCGCGCTAACCTAATGAGCGCTGAGTACGACGAAACTGAACTGTCTAAGCGTGCTGATGAAAAGATTCGCACTTTCCAAGCGGATGCCTCTCGTGAAGCGGGGATCTTCCACCACCTAATCACGCTACCAACATACCACACTGCTGCATTGTCAACTGACAACCTAGCGAAAGAGTACTTCGGTGAGCAAGGCATGTTGGGCTACGTAGCAAATGTTCAACGTAAAGAAATCCGTCAAGGTATTGCCTGTGTGAAACACCAAAACATGTCTGGCTCAGACATGGGTGATGACCACAAAGAATACTTTGCAGGTGAAAATGCGTTGAAAGCAGCGGGTGAATTGAATACTTCTCACCAGTTCGACTAATTAAGGTGGCGATTTGCTCTCTACACACTTATGAGAGTAAATAGATAGCACACCTAGAGAGTGAGAATTGCGCCCCAAGACGCAGTCTCACTCTCCACTTCTGTTAGACTAAATTCATTCATGTTTGTCGAGAATGCCTATGACTACAGTTCCTCCCTATCTTCAAGATTCTAAAGAGTTACTTTCACAAGATGGCTTTGCAACCAGTGATGTTTGGTATCACGGCACTTCATCTGCGCTACTGAGCTCTATCCAAGGGCAAGGGCTAAAGCGCTCCGGTGACAAAGCCCTTAACCAAGCCGCGAAAAAGACCATGGCAACGAT
Source organism: Vibrio barjaei (assembly GCF_001639065.2). Classification (GTDB taxonomy): domain Bacteria; phylum Pseudomonadota; class Gammaproteobacteria; order Enterobacterales; family Vibrionaceae; genus Vibrio; species Vibrio barjaei. Next base: position 141,862 of record NZ_LQXO02000022.1, on the reverse strand, counting down.
AGGTAACAATTACACCGAATCTGTCGAGCCTGTCTTTCTGACTCAAAGTAAAGAATTGGCTTATTATTGGGCACAGCAAACCGTTCGAGACCGCAGCGTTCGTTTTGAAGGTGAAGAAGAACCTATTGTCCTTGCGGTGAATTTATCAGAAAAACAACGCGACAAAGTAAAGCCCGATGTGGGGGCGATGAGCCTGCTAATGATGAGCGTAGGTGAGCAGTTTATGGCGCACTTAGCGCAGATTTATCAAAGCAACAATATTGAAGGTCCAGATATTGACCTGCGAACCGCGGATAGAATGGATTACTTAAATAAGCTCGGCATGGCCTATATCGATCAAGACGTCAGTCTCGCTTGTGTTAGCGTCGTTTCTGAAGCATAACGCCTGTTAGTTTTTCCCCAAGATTTCGAAACCGAGATGTCAATCTCGGTTTCTTTCATTTAACGAACATAGATTTCGTCTTACATTCGCTTGTGGCCCGATGTATTAAGCCCATCACCTTCATGAATCACATTGCCGTTGATGGTTATCGAGTCTGGACAGGTCAACGTTTTGCCCCATTTAAGCTCTACGGGCTCCTCGGTACTGCCTTTGTAAAGGCAGGTTTTTACTTTTGTACTGACCACATTCCTAACCAATACTTCCGCTTCACCAACATACTCACCATGTCGCGGCGTTTGCTCGTTAGCAAATGAGAATGATGAGAGTGAAAGAAGGACCGAAGCCAGTATGATTTGAGTAAGTTTGCTCATGGTAATTCCCCTTGACGTTAATCGTTAGCGAATAGCCGAATACTCCTTTACTCTGCTCATGCCGGATACTATAAGGTGTTTTTTTGACCAACAAAAAACACGTACCATCAGGCAAACTGATACATTTTCATAAGTCATTGTTTCTTTGCATTGATAACAACGAACTATCATCAAATCTCATATGTAGCCGAAGATTAAAAGAGAATTGCATATAGGAGATACAACCATAGGGGAGACAACTTAACCCGATCAGTGAATTTTAAACTTCACGATCAACTCACAATCATTTGTCGTTTGCATGTCAGCTATATGATTTGCAACCTTTGGATTGGGATGACGTTTAAGAAATTCGACCAATGCAGACTTACAACACCCCAACGAAGAGATAAAACTATCACAGCTAGTACGTGGACATTGGGGTAACAAGGTCATCACTTCTTCTGAAGCTAGTTGTAAGTACTTCAGTTCATACTCACTGTCTCCTTGTGCACGCCAAAAGTCTGCAAGGTTATGACAAGACATGACTTTAACCGCCAGTAGATCTTCCAGCTCTTCAAGGTCTGATGTATCAAATTTCATCTGCTGTGATTCAGACAGCGCGATTTGGTAATGGGCGACCGCGGCCATTAACTCCCCTTGTTTCTCCGCTTCGTCGGCTAACAGTGTGTGTCTTTCCCATCTTGTCATATCCATCGGTCTAACCTTCAACTCTCCATACTAAGAATTTAAATGATATTGATTATCATTTAAATAACAACCGTAACTTTGTTATGGATTAGTCATCATACAAACCACCATTGAAATTTCTGTTGCTTTCTTCATTCGATAACGATTATTATTTGCAATGTTATAACATAACAATTAGAGACATTATGAAACCGAATATTCATCCAAATTATCGCCAGGTTGTTTTTCACGATACGAGCGTAGACAAGTACTTTATCGTTGGCTCAACGCTGGAAACAGACCGCACTATCGAGTGGAAGGATGGCAAAACCTATCCGTACATGACTATTGAAGTGTCATCGGAATCACATCCTTATTACACAGGAAAACAAAGAGTTATTCATAAAGAAGGACGAGTGGCTAATTTCAATCGTCGCTTCGGTCATGTCGCTGCCAACAAGTAAGGAACACAAATGAAAGTACTTAGCTCGCTCAAAAGTGCTAAACAGCGCCACCATGATTGCCAAGTCGTTAAACGTCGCGGTCGCATCTATGTAATATGCAAATCCAACCCAAGATTTAAAGCGGTTCAAGGAAAAGTGAAGAAGAAAGCCTGACTGCAAGTTATCGGTAATAAAAAGGGCAATGAATAATGACTTCACTGCCCTTTTTTGTATATTTTCTCGTTGTTTTACATTGAAGAAAGTCCCACTCTCATGAAGCTAAAGAGTGTTTTTGTACACCACACCATCCTTCATGATGATTTTTTGTCTATCGCAATTTGCCACACAATCCACGCCATTCAATGGATTACCATCAATAACCAATAGATCCGCGTAAGCTCCTTCAACAACCTGACCCAATTTCCCTTGCGGGTATGGGTGTTGGTACGTTGACATCTCAAACAAGCGCCCACAGTTTGAAGTTGCCATACGCAATGCTGTTATCGTGTCGAACGTTTGTTCTATAGCTTCAAGTTCATTCAGTTGAGTCGCGTGCACATCTTTTTCACCCACACAATCAGTACCGAATGCCAAGTTTTGAATGTCGTATTTCTTAATAAGTTCAGCAGAGTGGAACATCGCTTTACCAACTCGCTCAGTTTTGCGATAAGTTTCTTCATTTGGCAGCGGTATTTTTCGCTCTGCAATTAAGGACGACGTGAAGTATGACGGGATAACCCAAATCCCCTTTTCTTTGATAGTTTGTGCGATATCGTCATCCATGATTGTCGCATGTTCAAAAGACATGACTCCCGCTTCAGCAGCTCGGCGCATCGCATCTGCGGTATGAATGTGCGCCGCTACGTAGGTTCCATAATCAGAGGCCGCCTCAACAGCCGCTTTCATTTCATCCAACGTGAACTGCAATGTATCTAGTGGATCGAATGTTGAGGAAGCACCACCACCAGCCATAATCTTGATTTGAGAGGCGCCCATAAACAACTGCTCGCGTACTGCTTTTAATACTTCTGCACGGCCGTCAGCGACTTTCATCGCTCCCAGCTTCATCATCGGTGAATCTTCGTGGTCACCTTTGCGTTCTTGAGCTCGGTTTTGGCGGTAGTCAGAATGACCACTCGTTTGAGAAATAGCCGCCATAGACGGCAAAATACGAGGTCCTAATGCGTAACCATTATCGATACTGGTTTTGAGTCCAAGCGTATTACCAGCCACGTCACGAATGGTGGTGAATCCACGCATTAGCATCTCTTCAGAAATCTTGGCAGAGCGAATCGCCACTTCCTCACGTGTCATGGTATCAATAACATTAAACGGCGCAGAGAGAGTAATATGTACATGGGCATCAATCAGACCAGGCATCACTGTCCCACCCTTGGCGTCAATAACTTCATCAGCGACTGAGAGATCAATATCACCAATCTCCACTATCAAATTGTCTTCAATGAGAATCGACACATTCTCTATCAGCTTGTTATCGACACCGTTAAATACATTTGTATTGATAATCACTTTTTTCATGATGGCTTCCTCTGGAACGCTATTAAGTTGATAGAGGCATCATAGACAAAGTAATGGTTAGTGAATTGCCATTTAGCGACATAACTGTTGATTATTTAGGCGAACTAAATATCCCGAAGGGGCTTCACTCCTGATAATACTGCCACATAATTTGCTTCTTAAATTACCGATAGGCTATATAGTCAAAGCTGTATTGGTTTACTCTAAAATAGTGCACCGTATACTCAAACACGATACCACTTTCTAGCTCACCAACAGAATCGACGCGAATAATCGGATCGGCCATATCCATATTGAGTTCGTCAGCGGTTTTTTTATCCAATATTTCGGGCTTGATCGATTGACGAGAAAGTTTGATTTTTAGTCCTTTCGTCTTTTCTATGTAGTCGTATTTGGAGCTGCGCATGGCTTTAATACTGAGATCAGGAAATAGAGAAACGGGTAAATACGTGTGTTCTAGCACTTCAGGTTCATCATCTATCATTCGTAAACGACGGATTGAATACACCTCTTCTCCAATAGAAACGTCGAGCTTACCTGCCACTAGCTCATTGCATTCAATAAGCTCGAACGTAATTATCTTCGAGCTTGGCGTCTTGCCTTGTGCTGAAACCTCTTCTACGAAACCGCTCAACTGTAGAGCATTATGTTGCGCCTTAGGCGCTTTAACATAAGTACCGCTGCCCCTTTGGCGAAACAATAAATCTTTATCCACCAGCAGTTGCATTGCTTTACGAATAGTCACTCGGCTTACATCAAACTCTTTTTGCAGCTCGCCTTCAGTTGGCAAAATAGAGCCTGCTGACAGTTCACCATTACTGATCTTTTCAATCAAAGTATCAGCTATCTGCAAGTATCTAGGTTTACTCATCTCATCTCCTTAATCTTCATGCATGATAAAAGTAAACTGTGATCAACGATACATTTAAAATACTTTTTAGCTCTATTAATGTGAAGGATATTATAATTTACACTCAAAGTATCCTATATGTATTGCTCGATATAATACTTTTAAGATACTTTTGTGCCATCAAGATAAACATCAGGACATTTCGATGAACAAGCAAAACCTAACCGTTGTTGGCGCAGGCAGTACCTACACGCTGGGTATGATGAACAGCCTAATCGCAGAAAAAGATACCTTTCCTTTAAAGCGCGTTGTTTTCTATGACATTGATGCTGAGCGCCAAGAATCAAATGCCAAAGCGACAGAGATTCTATTTAAAGAGCACTATCCGGAAGTTGAAGAATTCATTTACACAACAGATAAAAGTGTCGCATTCTCAAACTCAGATTTCTTCTTTATTCAGATTCGTACTGGCGGCTTAGAAGGGCGCGAACGAGACGAGCAAATTCCGCTTAGTCACGGTTGTGTCGGTCAAGAGACATGCGGTGCTGGCGGTATGGCTTACGGCCTTCGTTCTATTGGTGACATGATTGAGTTGGTTAACGATATCCGCTCGTACTCAAAAGAAGCATGGATCCTTAATTACACCAATCCAGCAGCGATTGTTGCAGAAGCACTTAACCGTGAATTCCCAGATGATAAGCGCATCCTGAATATTTGCGATATGCCAGCCGCTATCATGGTGAGTTACGCAAACCTATTAGGTTGTGAGTTCTGGGATCTAGTACCTGAGTACTTTGGCCTAAACCACTATGGTTGGTTTACCAAGATCAAAAATAAACAAGGCCAAGATCTGACGGATGAGATCAAGAACATTATCCTACACAAAGGAATTAGTGCCGTTGATCCTGAAATTGCTGATGACCCGTCATGGCAAGCCACATTCCAAAATATGAAAACGATGCTTGAGGATAACCCAGAGTATCTGCCAAATACCTATCTCCAGTACTACTTGTATCCAGAAAAAATGGTCGTAAAAGAGCAGATCAACAACACTCGAGCACGCCAAGTGATCAACGGTCGTGAAAAGAGAGTATTTGAGTTAAACCAACGCATTATTGATGCTGGGACAACCGCTAATGAAACCTTACACGCTGACATTCATGGGCGCTATATGGTTCGAGTCGCTGCATCCCTAGCATACAACATGGGCGACACTTATTTGGTCATCGTGCCAAACAATGGCGCGATTTCAAATCTTCAGGATGATGCCATGGTTGAGGTGCCTTGTGCCCTAACTAATGACGGCCCTAAAGCGTTTGCAGTTGGCACCATTCCAACATTCCAGAAGGCCATGATTGAAAGTCAGTTAGGATACGAAAAATTAGTCGTAGATGCATGGTATGAAGGTAATAGACAGAAATTAATCAATGCGTTAACTCTCAACCGTACCGTTGTCAATGTCCCTAAAGCTAAAGCTATCGTTAACGATCTTCTAGAAGAAAATAAAAACTATTTGCCACAATTTTCCCAATAACTTGAACCGCCTCTGAGCAGGAAGGAACTTCTGCTTAGAGGCACTTTTGAGGTCACTATGAAAGACATGATACAAAGATTTGGGGCAGCCATGTTTGTCCCTGTTTTGCTATTCCCTGCGGCAGGTATGCTGCTTGGATTTACCGTTATGCTCCTAAACCAAGATCTGTTCCCTTGGGCAGTTCCTGGTTCAACATGGCACAGTGTTTCCACCATTTTGCTGCAAGCGTCATTAGCTGTTTTCAAAAATATGTCTCTTATTTTTGCAGTTGGCTTACCTATCGCGCTAGCAAAATCAGCGTCCGGTCGTGCGGTACTTGCCACCCTCGTCTCTTACATCACTTTTAACTACGTTATTGGTGGAATTCTACAATTTTGGGGCACCGATCTTGGCGTCAATTATATTGCAGGTGAGCGTGGTCTAACTGAAATTGGCGGTATCTTAACACTGGATACCAACCTTTTAGGTGCGATCGTTATCGCGAGTGTATCGGTTTGGGTTCATAACAAATACTTTGACCGTAAACTACCGGACTGGGCTTCTGTATTCAATGGCACACCATTAGTAGTTATTATCAGCTTCCCTATGATGGTTGCACTTGCTGTTATCACATGCTTTGTATGGCCGACTATCCAAGGCGGTATCAACGGTCTACAGACGTTCTTAGTCAACTCGGGTTCGTTTGGTGTTTGGGCATTTACTCTTCTTGAGCGTCTATTGATCCCTACTGGTTTGCATCACTTTGTTTATGGCCCTGTATTTTATGGTCCAGTTGCGGTTGATGGCGGTACTGTTGCTTACTGGATCCAGCACATTCAACAATTTGCAGAAAGCAGCGCACCCTTAACTGAACAATTCCCTCAGGGCGGCCTCATGTTAACTGGTATGGGCAAAGTGTTTGGATGTACAGGTATCGCACTAGCCCTTTACTCAACCGCGAAACCAGAAAAGAAGAAGATGGTACTAGGACTTGTTCTAGGTGCAGCCATTACCGCAATTCTAACCGGGATTACCGAACCTATTGAGTTCACATTCCTATTTATTGCGCCTGCTTTATTTGTTTTACATGCACTGCTTTCAGCAACAATGGCGACACTTGCCTTTATGCTTGGCGTATCAGGTAACTTCCAAACTGGATTAATCGACTTTGTTTTCCAGAACTGGCTGCCATTAGGTGCAAACCACATGGGTACGTATGTGATTCAAATAGCACTAGGTCTCACTTTCACCGCTATATATTTCTTCAGCTTCCGTGCAATTATTCTGAAGTACAACTTAATGACTCCTGGGCGCGATGATGCGGAAGTGAAATTTGTGTCTAAGGCAGAGTATCGTGCATCACAAAAAGGAAATACCGTAAACGGTAGCGAAGACGGCCAAGCCAATGCATTCATTGAAGGCTTAGGTGGGCGCGACAATATCGAGTTACTAACTAACTGTGCTACCCGATTACGTGTGAAAGTCAAAAACGCTGAGTTGGTTCAACCAACATCCTATTTCCAACAACAAGGTGCTGTTAACGTGGTTCGTAATGGAGAGAGTTTCCAAATTATTGTTGGCTTGACCGTACCACAAGTTAGAGAAGAGATGAGCCAACTCATTCAAGCCTAACTTCCCTACTATTTTTATACTTCTACTAAGCCTCTGTTTATACGGAGGCTTTTATTTTGAGGACATAACAATTAATTTTCTTAAGATGCAAAAAAGATAAGAACTTTTCTCCTAAACAGGGCTGATTACTACCTGATGTAACAGCCAAGAAGTGACAACAAAGATCGAAACTTTGACTCCATCATCGTTGCTATCCAAACAGATTGTGACAACAAAGTTTGAAACTCACTTTTGGACATAAATGAGTTTCGAAAAACCTTACCTTAGCAAGTCATGAATAACTAAAGGTATGGCAAATAGCAAAACTGACGTGCAGAATGCAACGGATGACTTGTCGAAACCTCCGCCTTACGGAGAAGCCTACTCGCCCTTGAGAAAAACGCCAAGGCCGCCACCCTTCTAGAGCAGATCGCACAATTTACTTATGAGGTTCGGACTTGTTCAATACTCTGGATTTAACGCTGGCTGTGTAGCGCTTAATCCTTATTTGTAGCTTACTTGTATTCAACCACCTCTACTCTCACACCTTGCTCTAAAGACATATATTTTCCAGAGTAGTCAACAACACCTGTATATATACCATAGAAGTTTTTTAATCTAACCCCCTGATACAAAGGCTTCTCTGATACCACGATAATGTTCATTTGGTCGGGAAAGTAGCCTTTTGCCGAAACTTTTGCGACATAAGTATCACCGAATAATTTCCTTTCGATTACGTAAGTATCTGCGAATTCGGATAGAAAAATAGTTCTAGGATTTGACAAAATCTCTGAGTTTATGGGGAGGTCTATCAAATCTAATGGCTTATTGTATATATACCTAGCTTTGTTCGATCGTCCTAATTCTCTCAGTTTATTTGTTTGTGCTTCAACCTTGGCCTGTTCGCGTTGCTTACGTAGTTCTACTTCCAGTCTTTTTCGCTCGGCCTCTTTTTTTGCCAAACTCTCACAACGAAACTTAAACAAAGTTAATGACTTGACGTCGATCTGACTATAAACGTTATAAAATTGAGAACTATGAGCAATGATATCTCCTTCATTTAAGTTATCTCGAAAACGAAACTCTGACTCTTTTGGGCTAAAGAGCCATTTCAAATCTGTACTATATTTTTCATTCCTAAACTCAGTTGAGTTGTTTTCTGACAACAGCCCGCCAGAATGGAGGTCACACGAGTAAATAATGCGAGATAACCCACCATCATCAATTTCTAATTCACACAAATCTTCTGTGCAAATTAACTCCGATTTACTGCTATTAAGTGCTTGTTGCAAGGAAATAGATTTACAGCCAACAAGGCTAAGAAAACCAACGAGGAAAACAATATATTTACATTTCATAATCAATATTTAACTCTAGAGAGTGCCTATTGTAAGCTAAAGCTTTATTAAACGGCACTTCAAACCAAAAGTGGCAATACATGCAAAAGTACTAGCTAGGGAGATCCATCGGAACCTCAAAAGTAACTCGATGCGCAATGTTTGATTCATCTAAACTCTTAACGCCTCCGCCTATAGAAAAAACCGATAATGTAGCCTTTCCACTTGCCTCTGAGTCCGTGCTCTCTTTAACTTGAATGGCAATATCGAATTTAATTGCTTGCTTCTGGGGCTTTACTTTGTAGGTCTCAAAAGAAACATCAACCTCGTCAGATAGAGGGTTAACTGCGCCACCAAGTTCAGAAACTGAAGAACTTGCCTCATTTACGCCTTTGGCAATTTGTACCAAAGTTTCTTTAACAAACTCATCTAACTGCATTTTTAAACCTAATTTTAAATGGTAATCGGTGAGATTTTATCAGTCGTTTTACCAGTTGCATAATAAACTTTTTATCTAAAAACTAGCACGTTAGCTTGCGACTAGAGCGGGGCCTGTGAGTATTGATAGCTGGCTAGAATCCTCCCGTGATACAGCTCGGGAATTGACACAAACAGCATTGGAAGAATTGATAACTTTTAGTAGGGGAAAAAGCCCGTAAACAGGATGTGAATGAGTAAAAGGTCTAGCTTACAATGAGGCAAAACCTTCTCAGGGAAGAAGGCAAACTACGACAAAAAGCATCGAAAAGTTTCGCACTTTATTGTCGTAGTTCTAATCATTATTGTCGAGTTGCAAACTTTGTTGTCCACCGACAGCTCTTGTCGATCTTTTAATTGCCCCTACTCAACCGTTACCGCTTTCGCTAAGTTACGTGGCTGGTCTACGTCGGTACCTTTGATTAACGCTACATGGTAAGACAGTAGCTGCATTGGTACGGTGTAGTAGATTGGGGCGATGATGTCATCAACGTGTGGCATTTGGATGATCTTCATGTTCTCATCCCCTTCAAAGCCTGCTTTCTCATCAGCAAATACATACAGTAGACCGCCACGCGCACGTACTTCTTCAATGTTCGATTTCAGCTTCTCTAAGAGGTCGTTAGTTGGCGCAACGACGACGACTGGCATGTCTGCATCAATAAGTGCTAGAGGACCGTGTTTCAGTTCACCTGCTGCATAAGCTTCTGCGTGAATGTATGAGATCTCTTTGAGTTTCAGCGACGCTTCCATTGCAATTGGGTAGTACTCACCACGGCCAAGGAATAGTGTGTGATGCTTATCTGCAAAGTCAGTTGCTAATGCCTCGATTTCTTTGTCGAACGCTAACGCTTTTTCAATGTTTGCAGGAAGTTCATGTAGAGATTTTACGATTTCAGCTTCGCGTTCTTCAGTCATACGACCTTGCAAACGAGCGATAGACACTACCATCATTAACATTGCTGCTAGTTGAGTCGTAAAGGCTTTCGTCGATGCCACACCAATCTCAGTCCCTGCACGAGTCATAAAGGCAAAGTCAGACTCACGAACCAACGATGAACCAGCAACATTACAGATAGTCATTGCCGACATGTAGCCTTTTTCTTTCGCTAAACGAAGAGCAGCCAAAGTATCAGCCGTCTCACCAGACTGAGACAATGTTACTAACAAGCTGTTTGGACGAACCACAAAATCACGGTAGCGGAACTCAGAAGCGATTTCGACATCACAGCTTACGCCTGCGATCGACTCAAACCAATAGCGAGCTGCCATACCTGAGTTATAAGACGTACCACAAGCGATGATTTGAACGTGATCGACCTTCTTAAGAATATCTACCGCGTTAACACCAATTGCTTCAGTGACTACCGCTTTGTCGGTAATACGACCTTCCATAGTGTTGATCAACGCACGAGGCTGCTCGAAGATCTCTTTTTGCATAAAGTGACGGTATTGTCCTTTGTCGCCAGCATCATGTTCCGCATTAGACTCAGTGATTTCACGCTCAACTGGGTTGCCGTCTACATCGATAACAGTAACCTCGCGACGAGTAATTTCTGCCACATCGCCTTCTTCAAGATACATAAAACGGCGTGTCACACTTAATAGAGCCAATTGGTCTGAAGCCAAGAAATTCTCACCAACGCCAAAACCAATAACGATTGGACTGCCAGAGCGAGCTGCCACAATACGACTTGGGTCTTTACGGTCAACCACAACCGTACCGTACGCACCGTCAAGTTGAGCCGCCGTTTTTTGCAGTGCTTCCACTAGGGTTGCAGAAGTACGCAGTTCCCATTCAACTAAGTGTGCGATAACTTCCGTATCGGTTTGAGATTGGAATACATAGCCACGCTCTTGAAGCGTTGCACGTAGCTCTTCATGGTTCTCAATGATGCCATTGTGAACCACAGCAATATCACCAGATACGTGTGGGTGAGCGTTCGCTTCTGACGGCTCGCCGTGTGTTGCCCAGCGAGTATGAGCAATACCCGTACCACCAGTCACATCTTGAGAGTCAACCGCATCCGCGAGCTCTTGAACTTTACCTAAACGACGAACGCGTTTCAGTTCTGAATTTGCATCAACAACGGCTACACCCGCTGAATCATATCCACGGTACTCCAGACGGCGTAAACCCTCTACCAAAATTTCCGCTACGTCTCGTTGTGCTACCGCACCTACGATTCCACACATATCAATTCTCCGTTTCTTATTTCTGTCTCCCTCTCTGAGTGCAAGCAAATCAATGATGGAGGGAGTAATTTTGTTAAGCGCAAATCACCTTTACGCCGTTCGATTCGATTTGAGCTTTCTGCTCGTTAGTTAAGCCTTTGTCTGTAACGACGACGTCAATGGCATCCCACGCTAATTCTAGATTAGGAATTTTTCGGCCTATTTTCTCAGATTCAATCATCACCACGACTTCGCGTGCGACTTCTGCCATAACATTGCTAAGACCGATCAGCTCATTAAATGTGGTGGTGCCGCGCGCTAAATCGACACCATCGGCACCGATAAATAACTGGTCAAAGTCGTAAGAACGAAGTACCGACTCAGCAACCTGCCCTTGGAATGATTCTGAGTGACTATCCCAAGTACCGCCTGTCATTAATAGCGTTGGTTCATTTTCCAAGTCATTGATAGCATTCGCGAGAGACAGCGAGTTTGTCATTACCACCAAACCTTTCTTACTACCAAGCCTTGAAACCAGAGCGCCTGTTGTGCTGCCACAATCGATAACAATTCGATAATGATCATTGATTAGACCTACTGCGGCCTCGGCGATGCTCTCTTTCGAGGCAGACGTCAAACTCGACTCATTCAGCACTTCATCTACGGCTTCTTGAGGCAGCGCTACAGCACCGCCATAACGTCTTAGTAACTGGCCGTTCTTTTCTAATGAAGTAAGGTCTTTACGAATCGTCACTTCAGAGGTGTCGAATAGAGCGGATAGCTCATCAACGCTTACCTCTCCACGCTCTTTTACAAGTTGAGCAATGGAATGACGTCTAACTTGAGTATTTCGTTTTCGCACTTTAATTTCGATTCAAAACTTAACTGGTAGCAAAATTATTTCACAACGTAAGTTATCACGCAAGAAATCCGCTGTATTAAATCTAAGACAGGGTTTATTTGATGAAAAAACACGCAATAAAGTTTCGTTTCGAAAGTTAATATCACAAGAATGGATAGTATTTTGCGAAAAAAGCCAAGGAGAAATTGAGAATAAACGAAGAAGAAAAGAAGGAGAGACAGAAACAAAAATATAACTTCGGCACAGGAGAGTGCCGAAGTTCGTCACTATTTAAACTAGCGGGTTATCTCGACACAGTGTTTCAACCAGCTCGGTAATCGCCAAAATAATGGTGGATTTAACGCGTTGATAGTGGCGCTCTAAGAACATTTCCAACATCACTGCGTCTAGGCCATCTGTCATGCTTTCATCGTATTCGATCGGCATCATTTTTTGGATAGCACTGATTTTGTTCAACTCAAACAACACGTCTCTTTCGGTAAAGCTCACATCGTTCTCTTGATGTTTGGTCCATTCGCGCAGTGTTACGAAGATATCAATATCATCGAATACTTCCTTAGAGATAACACCTAGACCTAAAAGTAGCTTAGCCCGAACAAGAATATCCCCCAGCGGACCATCGTTGGTCAGGAGAGGATCCACCACGTACTTCACTGCATAGTCGTCTTTATGAAAAATACTATTGATCAACGTATCTAACGTGTCATCAATCGCATCATAAGCCGCCATAAGGCACTCACTCGCGTCTTTCGCTTCAGACAGCGCCTCTAAAAGTTCAGTTTCATTAGGTGGGTGCAGTGGCATAACATCTCTTAATACAAAGGGTGCCACTTGCGTGGCACCAACAGCTTGAATCATTTGAGCGCTAGATACGCTTCGTGCGCTAGTGTAACAACTTCTGAATCAACATTCAGCTCTGAATAATGAGCGAGTGTTTTAGCAAAGCCTTGTTCAGCAAACATAGCTTGAAGTTCTACTGCTTGTGGGTCATCGTCATTCTTATAAAGAAACGCAGCCGCAATACCTTTGATTAGATGAGAGTTAGGTAAACCGTATTCAATCGTACCGTTGAGTGGTTTGATCAAACGATCTTGTGGGCTTAACTTACGAATTGGTTGACGACCAACACGATCTACTTCATCACGTAGGTATGGGTTGGCAAAACGGTTAAGTATTTTTTGAATGTACGCCGCGTGCGCTTCTGCATCAAAGCCGTAACGACGAATTAATACTTCACCACTTTCCTGCATAGCTGCTTGAACATCTGCAAAGATCGCAGGGTCTTCAATAGAATCTTTAATTGTCTCATGGCCTGCAAGCACACCCAAGTAAGCCGTTATTAGGTGGCCAGTATTCAATGTAAACAGCTTACGCTCTACGAACGCCATTAGGTTGTCCGTGCATTCCATGCCTTTAATAGCAGGAATGTCGCCAACAAACTGAGTTTCATCAACAATCCACTCGCTGAACGTTTCTACCGTTACTGCCAGAGGATCGGTTTCGCCTTCCTCAGCAGGAGGAACGATACGGTCTACCGCAGAATCTACAAAGCCAATGTGCGCTTGAGCAAACGCTTTAGCATCATCTGATAAATGCTCAAACACCATCTCTTTGAGCTGGCTAGTGCCGCGAACCATGTTCTCACATGCAATGATATTAAGAGGTGCAGTATTGCCACTTTCTAGGCGCTTTTCGATACCTTGAGCAACAGATTTAGAGATGATTTTTAAAACCGTAGGGCCAACTGCAGTTGTTACCATATCAACAGTCGCAATGAGCTCAATGATGTCTGCGCTCGTTGAGTTTACGGCAGTCACATTGTTAACTTGCTCTACAACACAATCTTCACCAACGATTTTTACTGGGTAGGATTGACGTTCGATTAGGGCATTAACCACTGTTTCGTTTACATCGGCAAATGTTACGTGAATACCCGCATCTGCCAATAGTTTACCGATAAAGCCACGACCGATATTACCTGCGCCAAAATGTAGTGCTTTCATAAGACGTCTTCCTAAATAACTCATTAAAAAAAGAAAAAAACAAAATCAAAAATGAGACCAACAGGGGGAGCGTTGGTCTCGTTTCACTTAGGAGCTATGACTTAAAGCCATGGTGGTCATCACCATTTATGCTACTTACCACTTAGGATGCGAAGTACATCCTCAACGTCAGTGGTAGACTTCAAACATTCAACAGCTTCGTCGTCATCAAGTGAATTCGTAATCGCTGTGATAACTTGAATATGTTCATCACCTTGAGCTGCGATACCAATGACCATCTTCGCAACATCATCTTCGTCCTCACCCCATTGAACACCTTCAGGGAATTGGCAGAACACGATACCGGTTTTGTTTACGAACTGTTTTGCTTCAATAGTGCCGTGAGGTACTGCAATCGACTCACCAAGGTACGTAGAAACCAACTCTTCACGAGCCAACATGCCTTCAACATATTGCGGTTCTACATAACCAAGTTTTACGAGTTGCTCACCAGCAAACTTGATAACTTCTTCTTTGGTTTTTGCTTCCATACCTAAGAAGATATTTTCATTTGAAAGCTTAAGCGTTCCTTCTTCGCTTGAGCTAGTGTCTGCTGGTGCTTCAGGCTTTTTTGGCTCAGCACCTGCTTGTTGTGCATTCACAAGGTCAGAAACCAGACCATCATATAAAGCACCATCTAGGAAGTTGCTTAGAGAAATGTGATGTGAGTTTGCAGCATGTGTACGTGCACGGTCAGTCAGATCTTTATGAGTAATGACGATGTCAGCATCATCCGGTAAGCTGTTGATCGCTAAGTTAGTGACTGAAATATCTAAGTTAGCAGCATCTACCTTCTTACGAAGCATGCTTGCGCCCATCGCACTTGAACCCATACCCGCATCACACGCTACGATGATTTTGCGAACTTTTGCTAGGTCTAGGGCGGCACCAGTTTGACCTTTTGAAGACGCTTTCATGCTTGCCATTTGGCTTGCTGCTTTTTCTAGAGACTCTTCTTCGTCATCTTGTTTAGATGTTTTCATTAGTAGCGATGCGATGAAGAATGTCACTGTTGCTGATGCAATTACAGATAGAATCACGCCAACAAATGAAGACTTAGGAGTCATCAGAAGTACAGCAAAAATTGAACCAGGAGACGCTGGAGATACTAGGCCCGCGTCGAACATCGTTAATGTGAACACACCTGTCATACCACCAGCAATTACTGCGATAATCAGACGTGGGTTCATTAGCACGTATGGGAAGTAGATTTCGTGGATACCACCGAAGAAGTGGATGATCGCTGCACCTGGTGCTGACTCTTTAGCGTTACCACGTCCAAAGAACATGTAAGCAAGTAGTAGACCTAGACCTGGACCTGGGTTCGCTTCAATCAGGAAGAAGATTGATTGACCCATTTCTTCTGCTTGTTGAATACCAAGCGGCGAGAAGATACCGTGGTTGATCGCGTTATTTAGGAACAGGATCTTCGCAGGCTCAACAAAGATAGAAGTTAGAGGCAGAAGACCAGCGTTAACCATTACGCCTACACCCGCAGCAAGTGCAGTAGAGAGTACTTTAACTGCTGGGCCAATAACTAGGAAAGCAAGGATGGCACAAAGCATACCAACGATACCAGCCGAGAAGTTGTTAACCAACATCTCAAAGCCGCTCTTAATTTTGCCTTCAACTGCTTGGTCAAACTTCTTAATCGCTAGACCACCAAGTGGACCTACAATCATTGCACCCATAAACATTGGGATATCTGTACCAACAATCACACCCATTGTTGTGATTGCACCAACAACCGCACCTCGGTCGCCAGCAACCATTTTACCGCCGGTATAACCAATCAATAGCGGTAAAAGGTAAGTAATCATCGGACCGACCATCGAACCCAAAGTTTCGTTTGGAATCCATCCGGTTGGAATAAATAGTGCCGTAATCAAACCCCAAGCGATGAATGCGCCAATGTTTGGCATCACCATGTTGGAGAGGAAACGACCAAAGTTCTGTACTTTGATTTTCGCTTCAGGAGATAGCATAAGGTCATCCTCGTTATCAGAAAAAGTAGTCCCTTTGGACCAAAAGTTGTTATTCAAAAGTCCATTAAAAAGTAACACAAGATTTCCAAAATTCAGCATAACGGCACTTTTTGTGACAGAAATCACTACACGAAAACATCAGGCAGCAAAATCTAGTGATTTGGATCACGCAATTTCAGCGTTGATAAATTACACAGCAACTTTATTGATAATAATTCCCACTTAATGATGACTTGTGTCACACTTTGCACTCTGGGACACACAAAATAATTAGAGACTCAAATCACATTTTGATTAAATTACCACTCAAAACACTCATCCAACTCTACCTAAAGCCGACTGTTCTAGAGCAGAAAACAGTCAAAACGCCCCTTAATGTAATTTTATTACAGATATGTTTTTTGACTTTCATTTAATCTCTGACAAAGTAGCGCTATAAAAATAAAACGTGAAACCTATGAGGATTACCTAAATGATCACCGCACTTCTATTTGATATGGACGGATTGATATTCGATACGGAAACGGTCTACAAAAAGAGTTGGCAATACGCCGCTACCCAGATGGGGTATGAGTTAACCGACGACTACTATCAAGGCTTTATTGGCGTGCAAGACCCTGACTGTGAGCGAATGTTATGTGAGCACTTTGGGGAAGGATTTGACTTAGCAACTTACAAAGTCATTCGCGACCAACATTTTCATGAAGCAAGAAAACAAGGAATAGACTACAAACATGGGTTCCACCAGCTTTTCAAAGCGGCTAAGGAACTCAATCTCATCACAGCACTCGTCACCTCCTCTCATTTGCCTGAAGTAAAACATAATTTTCAAAATTCAGACTACCTTGAGCAATTCGATACCATAATTACCGCAGAAGATGTACAAAATGGTAAGCCTAGGCCTGATTGCTACATCATGGCATGCCAACGCCTTAACCTGGCTCCAAGTGAATGTTTGGTACTGGAAGATTCGAATAATGGCATGCGTGCTGGAAAAGACGCAGGATGCCAGGCAGCGATGATTCCGGACATCACACCGCCCCAAAAAGACATCGCTGAAATAGCTGACTATTTATTCGAGTCATTGGAACAGGTCACCGACCTCATTCGTAGCCAAACGAGTTGTTAGACAACGTCGGTACTTAAGCAAACCAATGGTGTCAAACTAGGCACCATTGGTTATTCCCACCAAGCCTGTTGATTCTCAGTTACACTCAACTCCGATATGAGTACCTTTTCTCCAATTTTTGGACATACGACATTAACATTGCGTTCACTAGCTTCGTGAACTAGGCGTTTTAGCGGCTCATTCCAAGCATGGAAAGAGAGGTCAAAAGTACTGTTATGAATGGGTAACATGACGTTCCCTTTTACATCGATATGCGCTTGAACACTTTGCTCTGGAAACATGTGAATACTGGCCCACCTTTCATCATAAGCACCAGTTTCCATCAAGGTTAAATCAAAGGGACCATAACGTTCACCAATATCACGAAAACCACTGAAATAACCAGAGTCTCCGCTAAAGTAAATATTTGACTCACTACCTTGAATCACCCAGCTTCCCCACAGCGACAAATCACGCTCTTTGTAGGAACGACCAGAGAAATGTTGAGTTGGAGTAAAAACAAACATCAATGTCCCAACTCTCTCCGACTGCCACCAATCCAATTCTTGGATTTTATTTCGCGCCACCCCCCAGCCAAATAAATAGTGTCCGACACGCTTTGGTACAAGAAATTGGTCAACTCGTTCATGAAGTTGCTTAATGGTTTGTTTATCAAGGTGATCATAATGATCATGACTGATTAAACAGACATCGATGTGTGGAAGATCTTCTAAAGAGATAGGTAAGGGGTGAAAACGCTTAGGGCCAGCCCAGGACAAAGGCGATGCTCGCTGACTGAGGACAGGATCTGTGAGTAGTACTTTTCCATCTATTTTCATCAGAACTGTCGAATGACCTAATCGAAAAACACAATCACTTACTTCTGATTCAATGCAATCACGCTCAACAGTTTGAATTGGGATAGTAGGAACCTGTGAATAGATAAGCTTATCCACGTTTAAATATGAACGTAATGTGACGAACGTATCTTTAAAAGAAGGATTGTAGATAGTTTCAGTATTGGTGAATCTTTGAAGCTTAGTCTCATGTGTAAACGGCAGAACTTTTGCACCTCGGGATAACGGCACTGGCATATATGACATTCCTTGTGACTAATTATACTCACTCAGTATTACGTGGCGAAATGACAATGCGATGCCAAGTCTGCGAATATTAGATTTCGTTAAATTGACCAAATTGAAACATTTGTTACAAAGCGAGAAGACAAGAACACTATTTTAGAAGAGAAAATAGTCTTGGCTTAACCTGTGACGCTTTCTAGATCGTGGCTATAGTTAACAGAGTCTAAATAGTACCTATAAGGGATAGGTATGAGCGAGTTAACAGAGATTCATTGGCCTGACTATTACCATCCTAAAAACTCATCCGTACACGTTAAGGAAAAGATTGTCGTACCTTCAGAAGGTGAACGGATATGGGCTTGTATCGTTCAAGCGCCTTGTTGGCCTAATTGGCACCACAGAAAAACCGCGGTTCAGATAACAAAAGGTGACACGCGTGAGCTTCACAAAGGAACGATGTTTAACTGGATCACCAAGACCATGAGCTTTGAATGTACGGTAGTGGAATATATCCCACATGAGCGTATTGCCTGGAAAGGGAAATGTGGAGACGTTGATATATACCACGCTTGGCTATTAAGCCCTTGCGACAACGGTTGCCGCATTGTCACTGAATCAACTCAGCGAGGTGGACTCCGTTGGCTAACCGGTAGATTTGTGACCAAACAAGTGGCGGCTCATCACCATCAATGGTTGCATCTACTATGTGAGCAAGCAAAAGGATAACTAAATCACAGAAGACAGGCAGCGTCTACAACAGCGAAAACACTGTGTCGCGTAACCAACGGTGTGCCACATCATTTTGCCATTTAGCATGCCACAGTAAGTAGTAACTGTGTGATGGCAATAAAAATGGCAGTGGTTGAATGTCAAAATCCGCTTTGTCTGGCAGTCTATCTACCAGATACTTAGGCAAGGTTACCAATAAGTCACTTTCTCGAACAACGTCAAGAGCTTCGCGAGCGCTCGACAACGTCAACGCAACGTTTCTTTTCACCGATAAGTTAGCAAAAAACTCGTTCACCTCAAGATCAATATTCGCCACCAAATGCAGTAAGACATGCCGAGACTCAAGATATCGCTCAAGACAAAGCGTCTGTTGAGTCTTGTAGTGTTCTTTTGACCTAACCACAACGTAGTCGTTGTCAGCAATGCGCTTCCCATAGATGTTGTCCGGGATCCGGTGTGCTGGGGTGAGCAGTATATCGACATCCTCCGTGGACAACTCATCAATATCCCGATGTTGCCACAATTCCATACTGAAGGAGGCATTTGGCGCTTGACTCATCAACGCCAAACTCAAGTCTTTTACCTGCGATAATGAACTAAAACTTGAATACGCTATTCGATAGGTACGCTTTATTTCACTGGGCTCAATCGAACTGTCTGAATATAAGCCTTCAATGGCGCTAAGAACATGAGGTAGCGCTCGTTTAAGCGACTCCCCACGCGCCGTGAGCACGAATGTTTTTCCCTCTCGAATTAACAGAGGGTCAGAAAACTCCGCTCTTAGTTGAGTGAGGTTTCGACTCATCGCCGACTGCGTCACTCGCAACCGTTCTGCAGCTTCAGTAAGGCTGCGTGTTTCGAGTAATGCTTGTAGTGGTCTCAATAACTTGTAGTTGTGTCCTATCATCCGTAACGCTATTTCCTGTTTTATGGTAGAGATTTGAGCATCCAAACATCACAGCCGTTATGCAACGTACCTTCATAAGGTGCGTTTAAATGTGTGAAACCAAAATTCTCGTACAATCTCACAGCTGCCGACATGGAAGTTAATGTATCCAAGTAGCAAGATGTGTAGCCTTGTTGAGTCGCGAACGCTAAACATTGCTGCACTAACTCCTTGCCTAGTCCAAGCCCGCGAGTTTCAGGTAGTAAGAAAAGTTTCTTTAGTTCGCATACCTCTTGATGCTCACCAAATGGTGCTAATCCGCAACCTCCAACTACCTTGCCATCCACTAACGCAACAAGATATAAACTGCGATTTGCTTCACTGTAGTTTTCGCTCATTGCAAGCACTTCAGGATCCGAAGGACCAAACCCTTCGCCCACTGCGCCAAACTCAGCTCCCACTGACTGAATCACAGCACACAATGCCTCATCGTACTTTGGCATTGCATTTACTATTTCGACTTTCATAACGTTCTCTACCTCTACTAAATACCCTTTCACTGTATGTCGCTCAAAGACTCAATAAAAATGATATTTAGTTTAGTTAATCATGATAAAAAGTGATAGTTATACAAATTATGCAGAGTAACTCTAATTAGATGGAAGGGAAAAACATAATATATAAGTTATTGGTTATTCCGTGAAAGGAGCCTGACCGTTAGGATAATAACTCGGTTATTAATGATTGAAGCCCGATGAACAAAAACTTCCCTTTGGCGCTCACTGCCATGACGGCATTTGCGCTTAACTCTCTATTCTGTCGATTCGCTTTGGGAACCGAGGTCATCGATCCAGTGGGGTTCACTTTAATTCGCTTAGTCAGTGGAGCCATCACCTTGGTTGGCCTTAGCTATCTATTGAACGACCAACGACAAAATCAGAGCTCACCCAAACTCAGTCAACGTCAATCACTCTCCCTAGGCTTGTCACTTTTTGGCTACGCATTGTTATTTTCTTTTGCCTATGTAACGCTAGCTACTGGGACTGGCGCCTTAATCTTGTTTGGCACCGTACAATTAGCACTGATCGCTTATCACCGAATCAGTGGCCATCAAATATCCAAGTCAGAGATGGTGGGTATTGCCATCGCGTTAACTGGTTTTGCTTCATTACTATTACCCTCTGCATCTCAGCCTTCTATTTCCGGCACTGTACTGATGATCTTATCTGGGATTTGCTGGAGTATCTTCACAGTATTAGGGAAAAGTGTCCCATCTCCTATCTTAGCCACTAAACAAGGTTTTCTCGTGGCCAGTGGATTCATGATTCTCTATTTTATTTTGAGCCTATTTATTAGTTCAGAGTCGATTTTATTCAATGAGTCCGGCATTCTTTATGCCGTTTTATCAGGTTCACTCGCCTCTGCCGTGGGTTACTTTTTATGGTACTCACTACTTCCGAAGATCGATGTACTTGATGCCTCATTACTGCAACTGACGGTGCCTGTAATTGCTATGGCTCTTGGTTGGCTATTTATTGGTGAAACCGTGTCTGCAATGTCGATCCTATCAACCTTTCTTATATTAGGCGGAATAGGTTTGGTTTCTTGGTTTAAGTTGCAACGTAAATAGAAAATACAGATAGGATACAAAACGTTAATTGGTATCTACCTTAAAGTTGAACTAAGTTAGTAGCATTAAAATAGTCACTTAATCTGCTTGGGATACCCATGAAAACGTTATTAACTATCGCCCTGACCCTTCTTTTACCATTGCAAAGTGTCTTTGCCGCGACCGCAGAAGCTACGGAGCCAAGCGAGTTAGACGAGCCATTAGTCAATATTAAAATGATGCTGGATCTTAAGGGAATCGAACAGTCCATTGATCGATCTGCAGTTGCCATTGATAATTTGGCAACATCGTTAACTTTACTGTCGAAAAATGAAAGCCTGAATGAGGAGCAGCGACAAGTGCTCGTTGATACCATGGATAACATCAACGAACTCACCGAGATGTCCAAACAATCGCTTATTGCCTTACCGGGCGCTTTAGAGCAATCACAAAACTCCATCGCTAACAGCACCAAAAAGTTTGCCTACGACGTTCGATTTAATGTGTTGTTATTGCTTGCTCTGCTTGTCTTCGCCATTGTTCTGGCTTTAATTGCAGCATACTGGTTAATTCTTCGCCCCATGCAAGGCACCATTATTCACGCCACACAAAACGTGTCCAAAATGGCCAGCGCGATCCATCAAACGGCAGAATCTTTAGAAACGACCACAGCCAATCAAAAGGTGTTAACCGAACGCTTAGTAGTGCACGAGGTTCAATCTACAGACCAAACATCACGTAATTGAGGCCAACCCCAAGTCGTGATTTCCACACCTTTCAAGATGCCATGAAAGCTCAATGTTTGACGATGATGAAACATTGGGCTGGCTAACCCTTCATGTATCAAAAGAGAACCAAGCTGTTCAAGCTGCCTTAAATAATCACTAGACTTTGAACTCGCCCTAATCTTGTCAATTTCCGAGATAAGACAGTCACTGGCTTGTTTACCAATTGCAGAATGAAGAACAGGGTCACTAAGGAAAAATAACAAAGCCGATACCTGCCTATTATCATCTAAGTTTAAGCTGCTCATAATAAGCTCTTCTTCAAACCCTTCTCCCATAGCTTTTTCAATAAACTCATGAAACTTGTATAAGTGAAGTTCTACTTTCATATCCTGTCGCTCAAGAATTTTCTTCGCGGCATCAGCGCTTCGTAAAACACCGGGATGAGCATAGAATGCGATCTGAATAGTTTCAGGCAGGTCAACCGGCTGGGCACTTTGAATTCGCTTCACGTTGTGCCAGAAAGGAAAGAAATTGCTCGCGATTTCCGCACCGAAGGTACGATGATCCAGTGTTAACTGATGCCAGACATTTTCACCGCTCAAGGTTTCACTAAGCCAACGTCGCTGCGGGTATGTCAGTGCTCTACCATTCTGATTAAAGAGGAGAAACAGGCAACCATCTTCAATTCTTGCTCGTGATGTGGCACTGACGAAGTCATTCTGTTCAAAGTCGATGGCGGGATGGGAAATAGTCGACCTAGATGAGGGCTCTATGCGCTTAATGGTAGGTGAAACGCGGTGCTCACATGCTGCATCACGCTCAGTCACTTTCTCTACACTGCCATCCAAAGACCAAATAGTAACGTTATCGGTTAAGGCTCTTAACCCAAAGTACTGTTCATTGGCAACTAGGGAGAGTACCTGTTCTGAATGATTATTTAATGAAAAGACACCACTACCGACTATGTTTCGATCATTTTGTGTCAATTGCTCTGGCGGCTGTATCGAATACTTAAGATCTGTGAGCAGCGCGGCGAACCCTCTGTCAGGACGAGTGAGATTGATGGTCATTACATAGGGCGGCTTAACATCTATGGATTCTATATGGTCGAGTTCATTCGCATAGTAGCGATGTTGTTGGAGTTGCAACAATAGGCTTCCAATACTCTCGGCATCAATCTGGTCACCGTTGTCAAAAAACACGGAAGGTCGAATGTAGAACGTCCACACTTGAAACGACGGGTCCACTTCCCAATGATGCGCCACATCTGGTTTGAGCTCGCCAGATTTGTCCATTGAAACCAGACAACTATAGAGCTGGCGATTCAAGAATCGTTCACTATTTCGATGTGGAATATGAGGAACTAATCGAGTTAATGGTCGGTTGTAGGTCAGTTGGACATTGACACGTCCTTCAGTGATTTTTGCACCTGAGGTTTGTTGTAGCAGTTGACCAAACGCCACTTGATCATTATCTAAAAATTCCAGAGCCCGATCATACTTACCCTCTTTAACCCATTGAGAAGCAATACGACGTTTAACCTCCCCTTCAGACAACAAGCGAATGAGTGTAGAGCGCTGGTTTCGGCCCGCTCTGGGGACCCAAGTAATCCATTGCGCTTGGCTTAGGTGTTTTAGGATTGAACGCGTATGCCTTGGGCTAGAAAAGAAACGCTCCGCGACGTCGGAAAGTGTCACTGCGTGCTCATGACCGACTTCAAAAGCCTCTAGGCGCTTAAAGTATCGGTAAAGGTTAATACTCTCCAAAAACAGGTACCAATTCGTCTTAACAATGTTCCCTATTTTAGCAACTTAAAGCCGCATTCATAGATTAACTGCCAAAACTTTACTTATAAGGAACATTTAAGACAAAAATAACTCTGTTTTTAACTGCCGTATTTTAACCGACAATGAATTCAGATTCTGAAGCAAACTCAGGCTGGAGAAACATGATGAAACACACTAAGCCTAAAGCAAAACAAGATGCAAAACGTCCATTGCGAGACTACTACTTGGCTCAACTTGCCGGCAGTAAATCCAAATTCAAATCAGAAACGTTGATTCGACTGGCACAAACCTGCAACTACATGTAACCAAGAATTTAGCGACGGTAAGATCCATTATGTTTATGCTCCACCCCCGCAATCATAAGCTTGCTGTCGCTATTCCGACTAACTTCATTACCATCGAATATAAATAGGCGTGCCTATTTTCACTAAAGAAACAAGCTCATCCATCTCATCGTTAGTAATGGCAATACAACCATTAGTCCAATCAAAACTTTGTACGAATTGAGGTGGCTTAGTATTGTTGTTCTTCAACCCATGAATTTTAATGTTGCCGCCAGGCGCGACACCCAAACTCTTTGCACGATTTTTGTCTCTTAGGTTAGGATAACTAATGTGCATGGAGCGATAAAAAGCGGAATCATCCATTACAAAATCGAGATAGTACTTACCTTCCGGCGTTCGATTATCACCCTCTTGGATTTTGTGCCCCCTCGGATTCTTACCGAGAGCGATCCTATACTCACGGATAACAGTATCGCCATCCATCAAGTACATTCGCCTTGCTGACTTCTTTACCTCTACTCTATCAATTTTGACATCTGGAGAGATCTCCAGACCAAAAGATCGAAATGGCAGCCCCACTATAACCAATACAACTAATAACCACTTATACATCAGTTCGTCCCCTAACAACTGACAGGAATTTTAACCCTTTCTGACACACGATCCAACGAGGTGTTTAGGTGCATATCTTTTTTAGTATAGGAACAGAAGGTTAGCTTTCATTGTTGCCATATGACAACACAGTTTCAATTAAATCACCATATATCAACAATAATTCATCTACTACAATACACACATCTTCGAAAAAGAAGTCTAATCACAAATAACACTTAGAGGGTGAACAAATGAAAAAGCTGATTGTAATTACAGGTGCGAGTTCTGGTATTGGTGAAGCGATTGCTCGTCGTTTAAGTGACGCTGATCACCCACTATTGCTTTTAGCTCGCCGTGTAGAAAAACTTGAAGCACTGCAACTTCCTAACACACTGTGTGAAAAAGTCGACATCACTGACAAAGCTACGTTTGAAGCTGCAATCGCTAAAGCTGAAGCGCAGTTTGGTCCTGCCGATGCTCTTATCAACAATGCCGGCATGATGCTACTTGGCCAGATCGATACGCAAGACTCTGCAGAGTGGAAAACCATGTTTGACGTTAATGTACTAGGTCTACTTAACGGCATGCAAGCGGTGCTAGCACCAATGAAAGCTCGTAACTCTGGCACTATTATCAACATCAGTTCCATTGCAGGTCGCAAGACGTTCGGCAATCACGCTGCTTATTGTGGTACTAAGTTTGCCGTTCACGCAATATCAGAAAACGTACGTGAAGAAGTAGCAGAATCAGACGTACGTGTTGTTACTATTGCACCCGGCGCTGTAGAAACTGAGCTGCTTTCACATACTACCTCTCAAGAAATTAAAGACGGTTACGATGAGTGGAAAGAAGTGATGGGTGGCGTGTTAGCTGCAGATGATGTGGCTCGTGCGGTTGAGTTTGCTTACTCACAACCTCAAAACGTCTGTATTCGTGAAATCGTATTAGCACCAACACGTCAACAGCCTTAATAAGACTTGTTGTTGAAAAGCGTAAGGCGGCAATTTATTGTCGCCTTATTTTTTGATTGGTAAATGGCCGGTCTTAAACCAAATAGTTGTCGGTTGTTTTACATAAGGTGTATGTTGGCTTTCGTGAGGGCTTCGCGTCCATGTTCCTTTGGGGTACTCTCCGTGCTCGTCTATCAAGGCCCCTTCTATAACGAACAATTCTTCACCACCAAAATGACCATGTGGATGGTAGTTATCCGGACCATTCCAACGCAGTAGCACAACATTCTCCTGATTGAAGGAGTGCAAAGGCAAAATTTCCATTTGACCTATCCCCGGTAGCCATTCTGCTTGGGTCGTATCAACTCTAACAGACTTGAGATCATTCTCATCAAACTGATTGAGTTTCACCAAGATGACACACCCTTGCTTACTAAATGGCGCGTGTGAACTACCCGGTGGGTTTCGAAGGTATGTACCTGCAGGGTAGTCTCCCGTTTCATCAGAAAACACACCTTCTAATACAAATATCTCTTCCCCCAGTGGATGCGAGTGTTGACTAAACCGAGTTCCTGGGAGGTATTCAACGATGCTAGTAACATGACCTGACTCAGCGGCTTCTCGTTCTAAAGGCTTCCGATTAACACCATTTGCGGGAGAGGCGATCCATTCCATAGTCAATGTATCGATAACAACTCTTTGGGAGAAATCCATATTCAACATACAACGTATCCCTTGTTGATTGATGATTTAATTATAAGATATTTGTTTCAAAACACGTACAAACATTTCAATATATCAAATTACATTCCCAGACTTGTCATTGTAAGCAGTTGTAAATTTATGACCTACTCGCTTTTTATACAATTAGCTCAAAGATAAAGTCCAATATATAGCTTGACGTCGCAATTAATATTCTACCAATGACATAAAATAGATAGCAGATAAATACTGTTCACGTTTCAAAGGAGAAGCGATATGGAGAAGATAATTAATACCATTGGCCTCTGCATCATAGCAAGCAAATATGCCATTGTACTACTTGTAGCTGGTATTACTTTCAGTACTGGTGCTTTAGCGACAGAATTACTGCTCTGCACTGGGTTAGAAAGCTCTGAATAGGACATAATAATACTTCGCAAGGAATAAGGGAATATTAGCGGCATTCATTTTTAACTTCTTTTAGTTGCTTAATATTTCAGGGAGCATTATTGCTCCCTTTTTTATTTTCTATATCACTTCATATAATAATTCTTAACATCATCTATTTTAAATATTTTGTTACTTTTAGCGTGTCTGCGCGATGACAATTGTATACAATAGCAGCACCGCTGTTGTATTGTTGTTCTTTATAAAGGAAGTCCCATGCTCGCTGACTGGTTTAGTCACACGGCACTTATCGCGATGTTGCTGATCTTTTTGGGTTCGTTTGTACAAACTGCCATTGGATTTGGGTTAGCGATCGTTGCTGCACCACTGCTGTTCCAAGTATCTCCTGACTATGTACCGGCCCCTATCTGTTTGGTTGCATTATTTATCTCTTTACTTAATGCTGCGAAACATCGCTCTAATATTGCAATCGGCGGATTAAAAATGGCCATGATTGGCCGTGTACCGGGCTCGATTGCAGGAGCTGCGTTGCTTCTGTACGTTTCCACACAGGTTCTATCTCTGTGGTTGGGGGTATTAGTAGTATTCGCCGTTGTAGTTAGCCTACTGCCATTCAGAATAGAACCAACACCGACCAGAATGGGTGTCGCTGGCTTCTTCTCCGGCTTTTTTGGTACCAGCAGTGCCATTGGGGGGCCACCGATGGCCTTGCTACTCCAGCACCAAGAGGCGAACCAATTAAGAGGCAATTTGTCTGCTTTCTTTGTCTTCAGTTCAATCATGTCATTAGTCGTGCAAGCGCCGATAGGCTTCCTAACGCTACATCATTTGTATATCACGGTTCCGCTTATCCCAGCAGCATGGTTAGGCTATAAGTTAGCTTTAATGACCACTCATTCTTTACCAAAAGAGAAAATTCGTCTTGGCGCACTAGCATTATGTTCAATCAGTGGTGTTACCGCTATTGTTCAAGGTCTAATTCATTAGCCACAAAAAAAAGAAGGAGGCAAATGCCTCCTTCTTTTTTAGTATACGAATGGTGGAGCCATTACATATAAAATGCGCGCTTCAAAGCAAGTTCCACACCACGAATCTCAGCCAGTCCTTTCAAACGACCGATACAAGAATAACCCGGGTTGGTTTGTTTCTTTAGATCGTCGATCATTTGATGGCCATGGTCTGGTCTCATCGGAATCATGCGAGTTTCGCCGGCGCTTACTCGACGATTCTCTTCTTTCAATAATGCGTTGATGACATTGTACATATCGACATCGCCTTCCAAATGAGCAGCCTCATGGAAGCTCATCGGATTATCTTCACGCTGAGTAGAGCGTAAATGCGTAAAGTAAATGCGATCTCCGTATGATTCGATCATTTTCACCAAGTCATTGTCGCCACGGACGCCATACGAACCAGTACACATCGTGATACCGTTCATCTTACTCGGCACTGCCGTTGTTAACGCTTCAATATCTTCAATCGTCGACACAATACGTGGCAATCCAAGAATCGGACGCGGTGGATCATCAGGGTGAACCGCCAACTTAAGTCCATACTGCTCACAAACTGGAATCAGCTCTTGTAAAAACAGCACCATGTGTTCGCGCAGTTTTTCTTTATCGATGCCTTTATAGGTATCTAGACGCGCTTGAAACTCTTCAAGTGTGTACCCTTCCTCGGCACCAGGCAGTCCAGCAATAATGTTAGACGTTAGTTTATCGATCTGAGCTTGAGACATAGCGTCAAAACACGCCTTCGCATCCGCTTGCTCCTGTTCGGTATATTCAGCTTTCGCGCCTGGACGTTTGAGAATAAATAGTTCAAACGCTGCAAACTCGATTTGGTCAAAACGCAGTGCTTTTGAGCCATCAGCTAATTCATATTCCAAATCTGTACGCGTCCAATCTAATACTGGCATGAAGTTATAACACACCGTATCAATACCGCATTCAGCAAGATTGATTAGCGATTGCTTGTAGTTATCAATCCACTGTTGATAATTACCAGAACGCGTCTTAATTTCTTCATGTACTGGTACACTTTCTACAACCGACCAAACAAAGCCTTTTGCTTCAATTATTTCTTTACGCTTTAATATTTCTTCTTTTGTCCAAATCTCACCATTTGGAATATGGTGCAGAGCATTTACAATACCAGTTGCTCCCGCCTGTTTAATGTCATCTAGTGATACAGGGTCATTAGGGCCATACCAACGCCATGTTTGTTCCATATTAATTACCTATCTTTGGACAAGACTAGTGCGTAGCGAATAATTTCATACTCACTAGTCGTTATTATTATTGAAGAGCTAAATTGTTATTTTTAACTAACGGAAAAGGAAGCCGTCAAATTGCGGATCATCTACGTCAGATAATTCAAATAACGTTTGTTTTACGTTTTCCAAGTGTTGCCACATCGCTTCTCTTGCACCTTCAGGATCTCTACGTTGAAGGGCAAGCAACACTTTTTCGTGATCGTCTAACCAAGCGGTACGATAATTCATGTTAGTGATACGTGAGTGCAACTGTCTCCACATTGAACTCTCATCGCGGCGCATCCAAAGATCTTTAACAATATCACTAAGGACACTGTTTTGAGACGCTTCTGCAATGGTTAAATGGAATAGTTCGTCGCCATCGTAATCCCCATGACCTGTTTCCAACTGTTGACGCTCGGTATCTAATGCCTCTCTGAGGCGGCTGATATCGTTTTTCGTCACATGCATCGCTGCAAAACTGGCGATTTGGCTTTCGAGTACTTGTCGAGCCTGAAGTAACTCAAAAGGGCCAATATCAGAATTTGCTCTAAGCGTTGCCAATTGAGATTGCTGAGCATCAGCAGACGGCTTTGCGTTGACGTAAACGCCTGAGCCTTTGCGCACTTCAACTAAACCTTGTAGCTCTAGCATAATAATCGCTTCACGCACCACAGATCGGCTCACTTCCATCTCTTCAGCGATATCACGTTCAGGAGGCAATCTGTCTCCGATTTTGAATTCATCTGATTGAATACGCTCTTGAAGCGCAAGTCCGATTTCTTGATACAGTCTTTTAGGTGCAGTAATAGCGATATTCATAGCATCGTCTTATAAATTGGTCTTAGGTTAATAATATCACTTGGTTTAAATTGGTCAACCAATTGGTTGACCAATTATATCTCATTTTAAGCTTTCTTGTTTCAACTTGTTATAGAAGTCAGCAAGTAGCGTAAATGACTCTTTTTTCGTAAATTTGTCATTCGAGATCAGGCCTTTCCGGTTCCAACCTTTCTGGAACATGTTCTGGCGACGCTCCACACGGAACTCATAAAGAATCCATGGCGAAATGCCTTTAATGTAATCCAGTTTTTCCAGATATTCGATTTGCTTTTTGTATACGTCTGTCATGTATGACTCGCTGAAGAAGCCAGTTTTCGGCGCGCCTTCACCAATAAAGCCATCAGCACCGGTCTCCGAAATAACAACCGGTTTACCTGGATTAGAGTTTTCACCGATTTCGATAAGGTCATCAAATACTTCTTCATACCAACCGTAGTATTCATTGATACCAATGATATCTAGATGCTCAGCTAAGCGGTCCTCAATCTTGTTCTTCGCATGGTTAACCAAACAAGCAGCAGAAACTAGACGACAAGGATCATTGTCACGCGCGGTACGAACTAGACCAGACATAAACTCTAAACGCGCATCCGTATCAGCATTTTCATTGCCCACTGACCACATAATGATACTTGCGCGGTTACGGTCACGCTTAATCATCTCTAGTAATTGGTTTTCAGCGTCTCGGTAAGTTGCTGGATTTTCGAAATCTATCGCCCAATATACTGGTATTTCAGCCCAAATAAGGAAACCAAGCTCATCAGCCATTTTGGTCGCCATTTCGTGGTGCGTATAGTGCGCAAATCGCATGTAATTGCAGTTCAGTTCTTTCGCATGCTGGAACCGACGCTTCAGGTCCTCCGGTGTAACAACCTTACCTATCTCTTTGTCATCTTCATGGACACTAATACCACGTAGGAAAGTATTCACACCATTAACAAAGATTTCAGTACCTTTAACTTCGACCTGTCTAAAACCGATACGATCTGTGACGACATCATTCCCGTAGGTTGCTGAAACATCATACAATTTCGGACTTTCTGGAGACCAAAGCTCAGGTTCAACGCTTAATTCTATTGTTGCTTTTCCATCTACAATTGACAGTCTTTCATTGATACCCAACTCTTCAATTGCAAAGGTAATTTCAGACTGAGAACCTTCAACTTCTACGTCAACATGCACCAAGTTATATTGGCCGTTTGGTACTAAGTAGACATGTAAATCTCGAATGATCTCTTTTGGGGTTCTGACAATCTCGATATCACGGTATATACCACCGTAGTTGAACCAATCGGTATTGCGCATTGGGACTCGGTCTAGGGTGCGAGTATTGTTTACGCAGCACATTATCCAGTTACGACCCTGGTTTAATTTACCCGTAAACTCAGCGAAAAATGGCGTGGAACCACCATAGTGATTACCTAGAAACTCGCCATTTAAGAATACCTTACAATCATATTGTGCAGCACCAACACGTAAGAATACACGCTCATCCGTATTAGGCTCTTCATAGTCCCAAGATTTGGTATACCAAGCACTGCCTTCGAAGAAGTACCACTTTTCTTTTTGCATCTGCCAACACGAAGGAACCGGGATAGTTTCCCCCACATACGGGTCATAGTCCCATGGTTCTACTCGTTGCTCAGATGGCATTGGCTTCATGTCATACCAACGTTGACGAAGTCCGGTATCTAGCAGGTCGACTGCGAAATTCCAATGTCCATTAAGAGATTCGGTCTCACGACCCCCCATGAACAGCATGTTGGTATGATTTAAATTCTGTAAGTTAAAAGGCACATCATATTGTTCATCGTGTAAACAATTGATAGCATTTTCAGCAAGCTCAGAACGTTCTAACATCTTACGTAAACTCCGAAAAACGGGAGCACAAAACGTGCTCCCAAACTCAATTATTATTGAACTGCTAACGCATCAATGCCGCGTACATAGTCAGCAATTGCTGGGTTGTTTAACGCAGCGTCATGCATAGGTTTAACTGCATCAACGAACGGTTGTTTCTCAACGGTTACGAATTCTACACCCATACCATCTTTCGCTTTTTCGATAGCTTCGTCGGTCATTTTTGTCCACAAGTCTTTGTGATACATCATTGAGTCTTTAGCCGCTTTCTTAAGTGCTTCTTGTTGGTCTTGAGGTAACTTGTCCCAAACTTTGGAACTGATGACCAATACATCTGGAATCATAGTGTGCTCATCTTGGCTAAATACTTTCGCCACCTCACCATGACGAGCTGTTGTTAGAGCTGTTGGGTTATTTTCAGCACCATCCACAACGCCTTGCTGCATTGCAGTATATAGCTCACCGTAGGAAAGCGGTGTTGGTGACCCACCCATTAACTTGATCATTTCAACTGCCGTTGGGCTAGGTTGAACACGAATTTTCATACCACTTAGATCAGCTGGAGAATTGATTGCCTTTGATGCGTAGAAACTGCGTGCACCGGCATCGTAATATGTAAGACCAACAAAACCCTTGTCGTGAGAAGATTCAAGAATTTTCTCTCCGACTTCACCTTGCATTACACGGTAGTAGTGGTCACGGTCACGGAAGATATAAGGAATGTTAAACGCACCATAAGCTGGTTCAAATGCTTCCATTTCACTCGCATTTGATTTCGCAATGTCTAAAGCACCATTCTGTAGCAATTCCATCGATTCACGTTGAGTACCAAGCTGTCCGTTTGGATAAATACGGATACGAACTTCACCATCTGTCAGCTCTTTCACTTCATCAGCCATGTACTGCATTGATTTATGCACAGGGTGATTACGGTCTTGGTTGTGGCTAAGTTTTAGCGTGGTTACTGCAGAAGCGGTAAAAGAAGTCGATGCAGCGAGAGCACAAGTAACGAAAGTTGTTAGTGCTGTTTTGTTCCAACGCATAGGGGAGTCTCCATTCAATTTATGTTCAGTTATAGGATTAATTATTACAATTCGGTTAACCAATTATGGCTAAATTCCGTTTCTTATTAACTACGCTATCAATCTGAACCATCACCAACCAATAATCAACGTAAAAAATCGAATTGGTTGACCAATGTCATACTTTCATCGCTAAAATTGGTTGGACCAATTTTATTGTGAGATTTGTCACAAGCGGTTTCAATTTACTGTGTTTAAATCTGCTCAACCTTACCTCTTGCTCTTTTTCCAAATTATAAGACGAAGGATTTCGTCAACTAGGAGATGTTATGAATAAGCTCATTACGATAATGAATAAGGTTTTATCCTTATTCTGTATTTCGCTGAGTAGTGTTTTAGTTGTTTGCGTGTCTTGGCAGGTGTTCTCTCGCTATGTATTAAACGCGCCGAGTACATTCACTGATGAAGTTGCACGTTTTCTCTTTATCTGGGTTGGTTTGATGGGTGCAGCTTATACGTTAGGGCAAAAACGCCACCTTGCTATTGACTTATTAGCAATGAAAATCGAACACGACGAAGTTAAACATAACAAGTTGAAGTTACTGATTAATATGATCAGCATGTCTTTCGCCTCCATCATTATGGTCTATGGTGGCGGTAGATTAATGTTAAAAACTCTAGCGACAGGTCAAGTATCTCCCGCTCTAGGTATAGAGATGGGTTTAGTGTATGCCGCAATTCCTCTTGCGGGCTTATTTATGGTGATTTATTTGGTCCAAGATATTCTTGAGAATATCGCTTTTATGACCTCAAAAAATACCAACTCTTCCACTCTTTCAAACCAATAATTAATAAGGAATATTACTGTGGAATGGCAAATAATTATTGTTTTATTTGGTAGCTTTTTCCTTTTCCTAGGATTAGGGGTTCCGATTTCGTTCGCTATTGGTATTGCGTCATTATTAACGGTAATGATGACACTACCTTTTGATGCCGCTATCGCCGTTATTTCTCAGAAAATGGCATCCGGCCTTGATAGCTTTGCTCTACTAGCAATACCATTCTTTATCCTAGCGGGTAATATCATGAACCAAGGCGGTATTGCACTTCGCCTTATTGAATTCGCAAAAGTACTTGGAGGCCGCCTCCCAGGGTCGTTAGCTCACGTAAACGTACTTGCTAACATGATGTTTGGTGCTATTTCAGGTTCAGCCGTGGCCTCTGGCGCAGCTGTAGGTGGCACCATGGCACCACTGCAAAAGAAGGAAGGTTATGACCCAGCGTACTCTGCAGCTGTTAACATTACTTCATGCCCGACAGGTCTATTGATTCCACCAAGTAACACATTCATCGTTTACTCTCTTATTTCCGGTGGTACATCAATCGGCGCACTTTTCCTAGCGGGTTACATCCCAGGAATGATTATGGGCCTTGGTCTTATGATCGTTGCCGCTATTATCGCGAAGAAACGAGGCTACCCAGTTGCCGCTAAGCCATCAACCTCTGTCGTAATTAAGAAAACGCTTGATGCTTTGCCTGCGCTTAGCTTAATCATTGTTATCATGGGCGGTATCATCGGCGGTATTTTCACAGCAACGGAAGCTTCTGCAATTGCAGTGGTCTATACCCTGTTACTAGCCGTCGTGTTTTATCGTGAAGTCTCCATTAAGCAACTTCCAGGAATCATTCTTGAATCTGTGGTTACTACTTCGATCGTGCTGCTACTAATCGGTGCTTCAATGGGGATGTCCTGGGCTATGGCAAACGCGGATATTCCATACATGATCAGCGATGCTCTATTGGCGGTATCAGAAAACCCATTGATCATCCTACTGATCATCAACTTGATTCTGCTTATCGTCGGTATCTTCATGGATATGACACCAGCACTACTGATCTTCACACCTATTTTCCTTCCAATCGCGATGGACCTAGGTATGGATCCAGTTCACTTCGGTATCATGATGACCTTCAACCTATGTATCGGTATCTGTACTCCACCTGTAGGTAGTGCGCTGTTTATCGGTTGTTCTGTAGGCGATGTGAAGATCGACAAAGTTATCAAACCATTACTGCCTTTCTACGCTGTATTGGTACTAGCACTAATGCTAGTGACTTTCGTACCTCAAGTAAGCCTGATACTACCTCAACTATTCCTAGGCTACTAATCTCACCAAATATCATTCTGAGAGCCCGTTTGGGCTCTCTCTATTGAAAGGAATTCTAAAGTGAAGACCATTAGAAACTGGCAATTTAAGCAGCAAAATAATAACGAAGTAATCCTAAGCTGCGACGACAAACACACTCTCCATTTATTCGTACTAGAGAACCACCTAATTCGTGTGTTATTCCAACGTCACAATACTCTTCGCCTTGATAGAACTTGGATGGTGGCACCCGATGGTAACGACGTACCATGGGAAGGTCGCGACAGAATGTCACTAGAGGGATTCACCTTACCTACATTCGAACTCTACGAAAACCAAGATACTCTATGCATTGAGACAGAGCAGTTGCGTTTAACTGTCCACCAGCCTCTATGGATGGAGTGGGAACATAAAGTAAATGGTGAGTGGAAACCATTAACTAAAGATCGTAGAACAGGTGCATACCAATTGGGTGTCAGTGAACCAGGTATTGCCCACTTTATGAATCGTGGTGACAACGAACTATACTACGGTCTTGGAGAGAAGACCGGCAACCTCAATCGTGAGGGCCGTCGTTTTGAAATGCGCAACCTAGATGCAATGGGTTATGACGCAAGCAAGACTGATCCACTGTACAAACATGTTCCTTTCTATATAACTAAAACGACCTCTGATGAAAGTGGCGCATCGTTTGGTGTTTTTTATGACAACTTAGCAAGTTGCTGGTTTGATTTAGGAAATGAGCTGGATAACTACCACATCAAATACCGTAGCTATCGTGCCGAAGATGGTGACCTAGACCTGTATTTCATGTACGGCGAAAGCATTAAAAATGTGACTCAACAGTTTGTCCGTTTAACTGGTGGCACTGCCTTTGGTCCGAAATGGAGCTTGGGTTACAGCGGCTCAACCATGCAATACACAGACGCACCTAATTCTCAGGAGCTACTAGAAGGTTTTGTAGACCAGTGTGCAGAGCACGGTATCCCTTGCGACTCGTTCCAACTTTCTTCGGGTTATACGTCTATCGGGGACAAACGCTATGTCTTCAACTGGAACTACGAAAAAGTTCCTAATCCAAATGCAATGTCAGACCATTTCCATGCTCATGGGCTGAAGCTAGCTGCAAATATTAAGCCTTGTTTGCTACATGACCATCCTCGTTTCGATGAAGTCAAAGAGAAAGGCTTGTTCATTAAAGATTCCGAGTATGACCTCCCAGAAAACTCGGTGTTCTGGGATGCGGACGGCTCACACCTTGATTTTACCAATCCAGAAACTATCAAGTGGTGGCAAGACAATGTTAAAGAGCAGTTATTAGAGAAAGGCATCGACTCTACTTGGAATGACAATAACGAATACGAGATATGGGACAAGAGTGCACGTTGCTTCGGTTTCGGCAAAGAGATTCCTGTGGGCCTGATTCGCCCACTACAACCATTACTCATGATGCGAGCTTCTTACGAAGCGCAGACCGAGTTCGCTCCAGAACTTCGCCCATACCTGATTTCACGCTCAGGGTGCCCTGGGATGAACCGCTATGTTCAAACTTGGAGTGGTGACAACAGAACCAACTGGACCAGCTTAAAATACAATATCAAAATGGGTTTAGGTATGAGCTTGTCTGGCTTGTATAACCTTGGTCATGATGTTGGTGGTTTCTCGGGCGACAAGCCTGACCCTGAACTCTTCGCTCGTTGGGTACAGAACGGTGTTATGCACCCACGTTTCACCATCCACTCTTGGAATGACGATGGCAGCGTTAACGAACCTTGGATGCATCCAACTGTCACTCCTATTATTCGTGACGCAATGAAGATTCGTTACCAGCTTCTTCCTTACATCTATGATTCGTTGTATCAAGCTCATACTCATGATGAACCAATGCTTCGCCCTACGTTCCTAGACCATGAGCATGATGAAAATACCTTTATCGAAAATGACGACTACCTACTAGGCAAAGATCTACTCGTCGCTTCTGTAGTAGAAGAAGGACAACGTGAACGTGACATCTATCTTCCAAATAACGAGGATGGTTGGTACGACTTCTACACAGGTCAATGGTATAGCGCCGGTAACACAATTTCCGTCGCAGCACCACTAGAGCGTATCCCTCTGCTTGCTCGTGCAGGTTCAGTAATCCCGACAAGTGCGAGAATCGCTAATGCCAACGCCCAAAAAGACGACCGTCGTGGCCTGAATATTTACCCACTCCAAGGCGTGGGACAGACTCAATGTAGCATTTTTGATGATGACGGTGAGTCTAACGGTTATCTTGCAGGCAACCACATTACTCTGAATATCGAAATGGTTTGCGACAACAACACCATTACTTTGAATATCACTCGTACCGGTGACTTCCTACCGGCATATGACACATTAACGCTGAACCTTCCAAACAGCGAAAAACGTCAACTCATCGTTAACGGAAATACATATCAAAACGGTGATGCGTTTCCACTTTCAGCGGCTAAATAAGGAACCGATTCAATGACAAATATCAGTAACCACACACTGAACGCATCTGTAAGCCAACCTAACTACCTGCGTTCTGAGCTGAAATCACGAATCGTTCACCTAGGTTTCGGTGCATTCCACCGCGCACACCAAGGACTCTTTACTGATGAAGTTGCGCGAAGATCACAAAGCGATTGGGGTATTTGTGAAATCAACCTTTTCGGTGGAGAAGAGTTAATTACTTCGCTACGTGCACAAGATCATTTATATAGTGTCGCTGAAAAAGGCGCTCAGTCAACTGACGTCAAAGTCATTGGTTCAGTAACAGAATCTCTACACCCAAGTTTAGACGGCATCGATGCTATTATTGAGAAGATGGCCGAGCCACAGGTCGCCATTGTTTCAATGACTATCACTGAAAAAGGCTACTGCGCAGACCCTGCTACTGGTCGACTAGATAAGAACAATCCTTTAGTGGTTGCAGACTTAGAAAGCCCATCTTCTCCAAAATCAGCACTAGGCTATATAGTGCAAGCCTTGAAAGTTCGTCGAGAACGTGGGCTATCACCATTTACTGTCATGTCTTGCGACAATGTACAAGAAAACGGTCACGTGGCGAAAGCGGCTATTTTAGAATTCGCTAAGTTATTAGATGCTGAGCTAGGCGCCTGGATTGAAGCAAATGTAACTTTCCCTTGCACTATGGTAGACCGTATCGTTCCCGCAGCAACGGAAGAAACGCTACGTGAAATCACTGAACTACTCGGCGTTGAAGACCCATGTGGTATTGCTTGTGAACCTTTCCGCCAATGGGTAATCGAAGACAACTTCGTAGCTGGCCGTCCAGATTGGAACATCGCTGGTGCTGAGTTCGTTGCAGACGTTGTGCCTTATGAAGAGATGAAGCTCAGAATGCTCAACGGTAGTCACTCATTCTTAGC
Source organism: Vibrio barjaei (assembly GCF_001639065.2). Lineage (GTDB taxonomy): Bacteria > Pseudomonadota > Gammaproteobacteria > Enterobacterales > Vibrionaceae > Vibrio > Vibrio barjaei. The sequence continues at coordinate 103,218 of NZ_LQXO02000022.1, read as the reverse complement.
TTACCTAGGTTACCTCGGTGGTTACGCTCATATTTCAGACACGATGACAGATGCCGGTTATCGCAAAGCCGCTTTCGATATGATGATGTTAGCGCAAGCCCCATCACTAAAGATGCCCGAAGGAACAGATTTAGAAGCTTACGCCAAGCTGCTCATTGATCGTTTCACTAACCCTAGCTTAAAACACAAGACTTGGCAGATCGCGATGGACGGTAGCCAAAAGATCCCTCAACGTATGGGGGGAAGCCTAAAATTCCATCTAGACCAAGGTTCTGAATTTAAGTGGCTTGCCGCTGGCATCGCTGGCTGGATGCGTTATGTATCGGGTGTTGATGAGCAAGGCAACGAAATCGACGTTCGCGACCCAATGGCGACAATGCTTCGTAGTGTCTGCGATCAGCACGGTCTGAATGTCACTGTCGTCCCAGCATTACTTGGTATCGAAGCGATTTTTCCAGCTGATATTGGCCGTAACCTTCAGGTTATAAACGCCGTTTCGAGCGCTTATCAATCACTAATCGACAATGGTGCAAAAGCGACCGTCGCAGCACTTTAAAGCTGAGTTGAGGAATTAATGATGAAAGACTTTCTATGTGAAGATTTTTTACTGAGTAATGAAACTGCTCGCCGCCTTTATCATGAGCATGCGGCGGACCAGCCAATTTACGATTATCACTGCCACCTAAATCCAGCCGAAGTCGCAAGCAATCGTAAGTTCGATAACCTCGGTCAAATTTGGCTTGAAGGCGACCATTACAAATGGCGCGGCATGCGCTCGGCTGGTATTCAAGAGCAGTTGATCACAGGTTCTGCATCTGATTACGACAAGTTTCAAGCGTGGGCAAAGACAGTGCCTATGACGCTAGGTAACCCGCTCTATCACTGGACACATTTAGAGTTGCGTCGACCATTTGGTATTACAGGGAAGCGACTTAGTCCCGAGACGGCTGACGCCATTTGGAACCACTGTAACGAGCTGCTACAAACGCCTGAGTTTTCAGCTCGCGGTATTATGAAGCAAATGAATGTCGTCATGGCTGGGACAACTGATGACCCAGTCGATACGCTTGAACATCATAAAGCGATTGCTGATGATGAAAGTTTCGATGTTGAAGTACTACCTAGTTGGCGTCCTGATAAAGCCTTCAAAATTGAGTTAGATGGTTTTGCAGATTATATGACGTTACTGGGCCGCGCAGCTGATATTGAGATTACCAGTTTCGCAACACTACTTGACGCACTTGATAAACGTCTTACTCACTTCGATGCTCACGGCTGCCGTGCAGCCGATCATGGCATTGAAATCGTTCGCTACGCACAAATTCCATCAGAGCAAGCGTTAGACCTCCTGATAAACCGTCGTCTAAGCGGAGAAAGGCTTACAGACGAAGAGTGTGCTCAGTTTTCTACTGCGGTACAAGTCTGGTTAGGTAAACGCTACGCCAAGCTAGGTTGGGTAATGCAACTGCACATTGGCGCGCAGCGAAACAATAATACGCGCATGTTCAAATTGCTTGGTGCAGATGCTGGCTTTGACTCCATCAGCGACCGTACCTTTGCATTCGAGCTAGCTCATCTTCTTGATGAAATGGACCAAAGTAATGAACTACCTAAAACCATTCTTTACTGCCTAAATCCTCGTGATAACGAAATGATGGCGACGATGATTGGAAACTTCCAAGGTGGCGGCATTGCAGGCAAAGTTCAATTTGGATCTGGTTGGTGGTTTAACGACCAAAAAGATGGCATGCAGCGACAAATGGAACAGTTGTCTCAACTGGGTTTACTAAGCCAGTTTGTTGGTATGTTGACAGACTCTCGCAGCTTCCTTTCTTACACTCGCCACGAATATTTCCGTCGTATCTTGTGTGACATGATTGGTCGCTGGGCGGAAAATGGCGAAGTACCAAACGACCTATCACTGTTAGGTCCTATGGTTGAAGATATCTGTTTTAACAACGCCAAGCGTTATTTTTCCATCAAGTAATTGGGAGACTTACGATGAAACATATCGCCATCATTGGTGAATGTATGATTGAACTAAATGGGAAACCATTTGGTGAGATGCATCAGACGTTTGGTGGAGATACGCTTAATGCCGCGGTTTATTTGAACCGTGGCTGTCAGCTTAACTCTGAGGACACCTTAATAAGAACCTCCTTTGTCAGCGCTTTGGGAACCGACGCGATCAGCGAAGGAATGATTGCGCGTTGGCAAGATGAAAATATCGATACGCAGTTCGTGTTGCGTGACAGGGATCGAACGCCCGGTCTCTATCTTATTCAGCTAGACGAACAAGGGGAACGGACGTTTCTCTATTGGCGTAACCAGTCAGCAGCAAAATACCTGTTACAACACCCTAATTTTGACACCATTGCTCACGCTCTAAAATCGGCAGACATGGTCTTTCTCAGCGGCATCAGTTTAGCTATTTTACCCACTGAGGATCGAGTCAAACTTTTCGGCTTACTTAACGAGCTAAAACGAAATAATGTCGAAATAAGCTTTGATAGCAACTATCGTCCAGCTTTGTGGCCTTCAGATGAACTTATTACCGTCAAAGAAAACTACCGCCAGATGTATCAACTTACTGATATAGCATTAGTCACCTTTGATGATGAAAAGCTAATTTGGGGAGACCTCAATCCTCAAGGAACCATAGAGCGACTTCATAGTGAGGGCATCAAAAATGTTGTGCTAAAACTGGGCGCAGAGGGTTGTTTAGTTTCAGAAAACTTTGGCAAGCAATCCCTAACCGTTCCCACGCAGCCCGTGAAAAATGTTGTAGATACTACATCGGCGGGCGACTCATTTAACGGCGGCTTCCTCTCCTGTTATCTCGCTGGCGGCTCAATGGAGCACTCTTGTCAGAGAGGCAATCGTCTCGCGGGAATCGTTATTCAACATAAAGGGGCAATAATCCCCAAGACTGCGACTGATGTCGTGACCCAAAAACATTAAGGAATTTACATGTCGACTATCAACGAACAACTACAGGCGCTTAAAGTCATCCCTGTTATCGCTATCGACAAAGCGGAAGATATTATCCCTTTAGGCAAAGTGCTGGCTGAAAACGGCCTACCTGCTGCTGAGATCACTTTCCGCTCTGAGGCTGCAGTCGAAGCGATTCGTTTGCTAAGAGAAGCGCAACCAGACATGTTGATTGGAGCTGGTACGGTTTTAAATCGCGAGCAAGTGATTGCAGCAAAAGAAGCAGGAGCGACATTTATTGTTTCACCTGGTTTCAACCCAAATACCGTTAAAGCGTGTCAAGAGCTTGAGATCGACATTGTACCCGGAGTCAACAACCCAAGTACGGTTGAGGCGGCGCTAGAAATGGGGCTCACTACTTTAAAATTCTTCCCAGCGGAAGCATCTGGTGGCGTTAGTATGGTGAAATCACTGTTGGCACCCTACGGTGATATTTGCTTAATGCCAACTGGTGGAATCAATCCTAAGAATATCAAAGACTACCTAGCGATCCCTCGTGTACTTGCTTGTGGTGGGACATGGATGGTTGATAAAAAGCTAATCGAAGCTGGGGAATGGGAAGAACTTGCTCGACTTACCCGTGAAGCGGTTGCATTAGTGAATAATTAATCTGTATTGTTGAGGCTCCAGAAGGAGCCTCCCAAGCAATAACGAAAAGGATTTTTATGAAGATTTTGTTCCTGCACACTTTAGCGAGCAACATCACCCTCTTTAAACCTCTAGCCGCAACATCGCTCCCTAAACATGACATATTCCACGATGTTCAAGAATCATTTCTAAGCGACATACGCAAAACAGGGCAAACTCCCTCTATCGTCAAGCAGATTCAAGGTTATTTAAGCCAGCAGCTTACTCAAGGCTATGACTTTATTGTCTGCACTTGTTCAACCCTGGGCCCAATTGTGGATGCTTACCCTGATAACCGTGTTTTTCGAGTCGACCGACCGATGGCAGAACAAACCATTGGCTATAGTCGGATACTTGTTGCTGTTACGCTTGAAAGTACCATAGAACCCACTCGATCATTACTAGAAAGCTGCAACAACCATTCTCAATTCGAGTTTTTATTTATTCCTGCGGCGTGGGAACATTATGTCGCGGGCTCAACGCAGGCTTTCAATTCAAGCATTGCAAACACTATCACAGAGCATCGTACACATTCTACAAACCGTTATGATGCTATCCTGTTAGCACAAGCGTCGATGGCATATGCATTAGCGGAGTGTCAGTTTGACATTACCGTTTTGTCCAGCCCACAAAGTTGCCTGAACTATCTGGAGAAGCAATTAGAATGACGTTAATGCTATTCGCCCAACTTGTTGGTGGTGTTGCTTTTATCTTTGGAATCATGGCATTTTTACAAAAAGACGACCTTCGTTTCCGTTACTGTATGGTCGCGTTTTGTTTCATCATGATGGTACACTTTGCCATGATGGGGGCCGTGGTTGGTGCAATAGGTGTCGCTATCAATGGTATTCGTGCTTTCGTCTCCATTAAAACTCGCTCTAAGCGCGCCATGTGGTTCTTCATTGTCATTCTAATTGGCATGACACTCCCCAATGTCTCCTCTCCTGTAGAGCTCTTACCAATTATTGGTTCCGCAGTGGGAACGTGGGCATTATTCTCCGCATCTGGTATCAAAATGCGGAGTTTAATTTTATTCAACTCTGCATGCTGGTTTACCCATAATATGTGGATTGGCTCTATCGGCGGTTCACTAGTCGAAGGTACATTCCTTATAGCTAATACCGCAACGATCTATCGCTTGTGCATTAAAAAACACGAACCAGCATAAATGCTGGTTCAACACTTTGTCTCAAGCTTTTAAAGCTTCGTCATCGTTTTTGGACAGGTATCGAGGTGAGTAGTGATAACTAAGCCAGATTCCGTTAAGCATATATTACCTGGTGCGCCTCCTTCCTCAGCTATAGAAGCGAACGAACACACAGCACCTAGCATAAAAATAAAGACTGCTTTCATATTATTCTCCATGTCATTACGTTTAAAAATGACGATTTCCTTTACTTCGTCATTTATAGCTTAGTCGAAGAAACCAACTCACAAACTGATTTTTATCTTTATTTTTCATACAGATAAGCAGAATCAATATGTTTAATGGCAAGATTTGTCCGCTGAATCATATAATCCGTAATTTCAGCGGCAATCGATCTCCGGTTACGGGACAAAGGCCGCTTTAAAGCATTCGATAAACACTTCTTCAAATTAGCCAGCTTGACGGGAACAATCTCAATAAATCATTCAGATGGAAGAACTTTTCGCACTATTTTCCAAACACCGTCCCCTGAATAAATTTTAGGCACACCGCTTGCTTTGTTATTGATACGCAACTCAATAATTGCGTATTTATTATAATAATCAGGATACGAATGTTATGAATTTGTCTATTCGAAAACGGTTGTATGTCTTAACGATACTTCCTTTAATACTCGTTACATTAGGAATTTTAGGAGTCACTTACTCAAAGGTTTCTGAGCTCAACCAACAACAATTTGATGATACTCGAGAAAGCTTGCTCGTTAATAAGAAACAAGAACTGCGTAACTACTTACAACTTGCCAAGTCCTCTCTTCTGCCACTAATAGAGAAAAAAAGTCAGAGAGAAGAAGTACTTCAGTTACTTAAAAACCTTGAATACGGAGAAAATGGCTATCTATTTGGCTATGACTCGAAGGGCAATCGACTGCTTGTAGGCAAAAACGGCACAGGTCTAGGCCAAAACTTTATCGATGCTAAGGACAGCAAAGGTAACTTGTTTATCAAAGAACTTATTAATAACGCCAAATCAAATGCGTTTACTACCTACTATTTCCCTAAACCAGGACATAGCAATCCTGAAGCTAAATTAAGCTACTCAATATATATACCTGAGTGGGACTTGGTACTCGGTACCGGTTTTTACATCGACGACATAGACACCACGATTTCTGCAATGGAGCAGCAAGCAACAGAAGCTCTTAACGCAAAAATTGTCACTATCATTTTATTGTCTGGACTGACACTGGTAGTGGTATTTGGTATGGCTACCTTCATCAACCGAAGCATTATGAAGCCACTTGATAAATTCGATGCTTCGCTAAAAACGTTTGCGACAGGTGATGCCGACTTGACAGCAAGAATGGAGAGCTTCGATGCACCAGAATTTAAGCGTCTAGGAGAGAACTTCAATGCGTTTGTGATCAGCCTCCAAGAAATCATTACCAATGTCTCGGAGACCAGCCATATTGTTGTGGAAGAAACTCGAGCAATGAAAGGAAGAGCAATGCAGGTGGATAGCCTTGCCACCAATCAGCGAGAAGAAACCGAACAAGTAGCTACAGCTATGACTGAAATGACGACGACATCCTCTGAAATTTCATCTAACGCCACTAGCGCTGCAACATCAGCACAGCAAGCAGACGAAAATGCCCGAGACGCCCAACAAACGGTAAATACAGCAGCAACGTCTGTACAAGCTCTAGCTGATGAAGTCCTTCAGGCAAGTTCAGTTATCAGTAAGTTAGAAGAAGATGTCAAAAACATCTCTACCTCTTTGACAGTTATTCAAGATATCGCCGAGCAAACTAATTTACTGGCATTAAATGCAGCCATTGAAGCGGCTCGAGCGGGTGAACAAGGACGAGGTTTCGCCGTCGTAGCGGATGAAGTTCGACAGTTAGCTAGCCGCACACAAGACAGCACAGGCGAAATCCATCAGATGATCGAGCAACTCAAAAGCGCTTCCGATGAAGCCGTCAGAGCGATGGACTCCAGCCGAACCAGAGGAGATGAAACGGTACGTCAAACCAATGATGCCGCTACCGCCATTGAAGAAATACAACGAGCCATCGCTAATATTCACGATATGAACGCGCTAATTGCAACGGCAACGGAGGAACAAGCGATTGTAGGCAAAGATATAGCTCAACGTATCGTGGTGATTTCAGACCAAAGTGGTGAATCCGCACAACTTGCAGGTCTAAATAAGAGCGGTAGTGACAATCTAAATCAACGTGCAACGCAGTTAGAGCAACTGGTATCCCGTTTTACCGTATAACCCGTCTTCCCCCTATAAAACCAAACGAACCAGCGATATATCGCTGGTTCGTGTTAGCTTCTCAATCATACTAATGTACGATCAGAGTTTCGTTGTGTTTTTAGGACAACGCTCCAGGTGAGTCGTAATCACTTGCCCTGACTCCATCTGACAGATGGTACCCGGTGCACCACCATTTTCCGCAAAACTTGAGAACGATACGAATATCAAGCTTAGTGTCACTAATAATACTCTCATTTTGTCACTCCTTCTGTACTAGAAATAGACAGAAGCGCCGCCTCCCTGCCTCTGCATAACGTAGACTAGGAAAAAACAATTCGATTTCAACTTATGCGCTTCTACAACCACGCTAAATGAAAAAGTGAAGGATCTAAAATCAAGTGTTCATAAATATTCTGAATAAAAATTAACCTCAAAATCACACACGTTAATTAATAAGTTTTTACAATCCAGCTCACACTTACCGTTTAGGCTGCACGTTATGAAAATGAACAAAGCAATCGTTGCAATATTTGTTAGCGTATTTTTGCTAACTGGTGCTAGTATCATCACCCTTGATACCCCACCAACCAAGCAACATTTTCAGGCGTCAGCAAACGTGGTTAAAGACACCTACGAGTCGCAATTATTTACTCTGTCTGCCTACAAACAAGGCCACTTCGGACTGCGTATGTATAGGCAAACACAAGACCCTAAATACAATGCTGTCGTATTAGGTGATCTTGCCAACGTGACCTCTAGAATAAACGAAATTGCCGCAGACGTGACCACGCCTAAAGCCATTCGAGCGTATTCTCTGCAAAGACTTAACGACTATAAAAAAGGCAAAGATGAACGCAGCCAACGTCGCTACCAGGCCACTAAAGACCAACCTGAATATTTCTATATGGGACTGGACTTATTGCGCTATTTGGCACGACTGAATGAATACGGTGTAGTTCATAATGACGATAAGAAACTAAGGTCGATATTACAGCAATACGATTTTGAAACTGTATTAACCGACCCAGAAATGATCACAGCTTGGGCTGCTCAACTAGCAAATCAAGCCTATTGGCTAAAGCAAATCGGTGAACAAGATCTTGTTGATGAATTTATCGCTGCTTTTAGAAAAACTTACCCTGATGGTGAGGACTACCGATTAAGCAATCAGCAATTCGGTAATAAACTTTACGGCATGACGCATATTATCCTCGCAGACTCAGGCTATTACCAACGATTGGTCGACGAAAAAGAGCACCAGTGGATCTTCGACTACTTTAGAAAAAACATCGATGACATCATTTTGCATACTAAAGAAGATGTCGTAGCAGAAGTCGGGTTAAGTTTCTTGCTTGCTGGGTTAGATGATGATCCTGTTGTAGCGAAAACAAGAGTGTCGATACAAAAAGCCATCGACAAAGATAAAGGCATGATCCCATCAGTTTCCGGCGACTTTGATTTTGCTTATGGGGAACATCGAAATGTTCTTGCTATTATGCTGCTCGATTGGCAACCGCCCAAAGAAGGGCCAAGCACAGTCACAGTTCCAAAGCTGTTCTCTGAACTCCCTTACGGCGTAAAGAAGATTTCAAAACCTCAATAGCACGTCGAATATGGCGATTAACTAGTAGTCTAAATTTCGAGTAAACATTCAACTGATGGAGTGGTTAATCGACCACCATACACCTCACTTATATAATTAATCGTTTTTCAACGATAATGCAGTAGTTTTACGGTACTCAGTCGGGCAATTATTAGTTACAAAGTAGTTCAGGTTAAGGAGTACTGAATGTCACTAGCAAAAGAGCGAGCCAAACTTCGCTTAAAATCCGATATCATTAATTATCAATTTCCACCCGGTCAAAAACTCAGAGTAAACGAATTAGCAGAACTTTATGATGTAGGCCTTTCACCAATGCGAGAAGCCATAATTGCATTAAGTAGCGAAGGTTTCGTCGAATATAAAACGCATTTGGGAGGTTTTGTTTCAAACCTAACATGGAAAGAGTTCATCGAATCCACTTCCACTGCAAACTTCATCTTGTCACAGCTTTTATCTCAACGAGAATACCCCCTAGCACCTGCACAGCTGAAAAAAGCGAAGACCTTGGTTACTGAGTTATCTCACGCATTATTAGAATCACCATTAACACTCAACCATATCGATAGAATAGAGCAACTTTATCAGCGATTTCTGCTGACTCTCACTGAAGAAAAATCAAAGACTATTTCCCACCAACTGCTTAAGACAATACTTGGTGTACTATCCCGATATCGCCGTCTGTATTACCTGAAAACCAGAAGCTATAAACAGATGATTGATATTGAGTCACTATTCAGTCTACTGAATGGGTCATTCAATCAAGTAAGCTATGAAAATGAAGAGATTATTCAGCGCGCTGTACAAGCTAATACAAAAACGATTCAAGAAGTTTTCTGTTTAGAACAAAGTTACGATCACTAATTTCATCTACGTGCCTATAATTATTTTTAGTGTATATTGAAAAGCTAATAAGTCTTTATGTCGAAAATGAATTTTGAGTCTTTGATTTTATCTCAGTCCCAAAAACTGCATGCTGGAGAAATCGAGCAATTTGTTGGCACATGGAATGCCTGCGCCTCAGAACTACTTGAGTTTTATGGTTTGGATAGACTAACGGTTTATCCAAACTCTCCAATACTACTCCGAGATCAAAAAACTCTCTCCAGTGCTCGTGAAACTATTCCCCCTCTGCATAAGTTCGATTATCTGTCGGATGATGATAGTCATTTACTCTACTTGCGCTTGCTCAAAACGAAATCACTTTATCGAGTATTTGATGAAGTAGAATTAGCGACATCCAGTCAATACGTTTTAAAACGTATTTTTCGTCAAGGCGGACGTTGGCACGCCATTATTCCCCTAAGTTTCTTTGCCAAACCGTGGGGAGCAATATCGTTAACCAACTTTGAACGAGGTTATGATGAGTTCACAGAGACTCTAGCTCGACAGATAAAAATGGTCGCCGAAATGTGGTTGTGTTATTGGCAGCATGCTGATTTACGTTTAAGTTTACATGGCAATGCAGGCAGTATTGCTCAAGAATCCGACAATGAACGACTCGTTAAACTGACGTTAAAGCAAACGACCATCTTATCGTTACTTGCTCAAGGCAAATCCGCTAAAGAATGTGGAGAATTACTTCATCTGAGCCCAAGAACTATTGAGTCTCATAAATACCGTATGCAGATTGGTCTTGGTTTGGATAGCAAGGCTGAACTTATTCAATTTGCTTTAAGAAACGGTTTAGGTTCACCTCTTAAAAGTTAAAGAGCCCCTGAAAGGAGCCCTTTGAATCATTGCTAACAACCTCTATTTAAAGATATTTCAAAGAAATACCCTCTTCATTAAACAAGTGAATTTTCTCTGGCGGCGCTTTTAAGTGAATGGTTTCACCTTTGTGGAAATCAAGGATTCCTGGTAGCTTTGCCACGACTGTTTCGTCGTGTCCTTCAACATTAATATGTAGGAGAGTCACTTCACCCAAGGATTCGACAAATAACACTTTCCCAGACATAAGCGCATCGGACTCTTCAGCGACTAAAAAGTCTTCCGGTCTGATTCCCAATTGTAACGTACAGCCGTTGAGATCTTGTGCTGCTGCAATTGGTATTTCCACATTGTGACCACTCTCTGCAGTAACCAAAGAATGTTCTCCTGCTTTCTCCATACGCGCTTTACTAATGTTCATCGCCGGAGAGCCAATAAACTGAGCCACGAATACATTCGCTGGGTTGGTATAAAGCTCAAGTGGCGTGCCTACTTGCTCAATCTTACCTGCTGATAAGACGACGATTCGGTCAGCGAGCGTCATTGCTTCTACCTGATCGTGAGTCACGTAAATCATCGTGGTTTCCGTTAACTCTTCCTTCAAGTTGGCAATTTCGATTCGCGTTTGAACACGTAGCGCTGCATCTAAGTTGGAAAGCGGTTCATCGAATAGGAACACCTTAGGTTGGCGGACAATCGCTCGACCAATCGCCACCCTTTGTCGCTGACCACCGGAGAGCGCCTTAGGCAGACGATCAAGATACGGTTCAAGTTGCAACATACGCGCGGCTTCCATAACGCGCTCATGTATAGCGTCTTTTGGCTCTTTCGCTATGCGCATCGCAAAAGCCATATTGTCATATACGGTCATATGCGGATAGAGAGCATAAGTCTGGAATACCATGGCAATGCCACGCATCGCTGCCGGCAGCTCATTTACACGAGCATCTTCAATACAAAGCTCACCAGAAGTAATGTCCTCAAGGCCAGCAATCATTCTAAGTAGTGTTGACTTACCGCAGCCTGAAGGCCCAACGAATACGATGAATTCGCCTTGGTCGATGTCCAGATCGATGCCGTGCAGTACCTGAGTTTCACCGTATGATTTTTTAACGTTTGTTAGAGATAATCCTGTCATTTTTTCTTCTCATCGTTGAGTCAGGAACTGCTTACTTAACAGAACCAGAAAGTAGGCCACGAACTAGATAACGTTGCAGCGTAAAGAACACGCCCAAAGGCACAGCAATCGAAACAAATGCAGATGCTGTCAAAATCTCCCAGTTACCACCACGAGAACCTAATAGTTCACGTAATCGTGCTGTGAGTACCATGTGCTCTTCACCAGTGCCCAAGAATACCGTTGCAACAAGAAGGTCATTCCATACCCATAAGAACTGGAATATCCCGAATGATGCTAGTGCCGGGAACGACAGCGGCAGAACGATTCTCATGAATATTTCGAAGTCAGTCGCACCGTCCACTTTCGCCGACTCGATAATCTCTCTAGGCAAACTGGAGATGTAGTTTCGCAGCAAATAAATAGCCAACGGCAAACCAAACCCAGTATGCGCTAACCATATTCCCAAATAGGTTTTTGCCCCGACACCAAAGAAAGCCCCAATGTCGTTATAGAGTCTTAACAAAGGAATCAAAGACATTTGCAGAGGTACAACCAACAAACCAACCACAACTGCAATCAGTAAGTTTCTACCCGGCATTCTCATCCAAGACAACGCATAAGCCGCGTACGCCGCAATAAGAATTGGGATAATTGTTGCGGGAATAGTAACGGTCAAAGAATTAATAAACGAACGACCAATACCTTCTGCCGTAAGCACTTCACGATAGTTGTCCAAACCAAATTTTGGTGGCACAACGGCGGTAAAGAAAATACGCTTCCCTCGTTTACCTTTGAACGGTTCAAGTGCGGTCATTGTGTACTGACCATCCTCCGTTACCGTCAAGGTGCCACCCTTTCTCATTTCAGCAACATCGCCAGGGACAAATTTCGTCGGTTCGCGAGAAGAGAAACCAAAAGCATGTACATCAGCAGGCTTGCCGTCCACAAGCAATTGCCCCTTGAGTACATAAACGTCACCTTCCTGAATTTGAGTGTCGGGTGCTCCAGTACGGTCTACTAGGTTCTGCTCGGAAGCAGTTAATGACGTCCACCAACCTGATAAAGCAAGCTGATCTTTGTCCCTAAACGATGAGATAAACAGACCTGCTGTTGGTAGAGTCCATAGAATCACAATCAGCAAAACCGAAGCGTGAACCAAAATGGTCAGTGGCGAACGTCGCAATTTGCTTAAGCTAAAGCGTGCGTTACTCTCTTCAAGACTTGGCGCTGTTTGGGCTTTTTCAGACATTATCGCCCCTCCATTTGAGCGCTGGCTTGGCGCATGTTCCATACCATGACAGGAATTACCGCCACCATGATCACCACCGCAATCGCCGCGCCACGGCCAAAGTCACCGCCGCCACGGAACATCCAGTCAAACATCATATTTGCCAGAACCTGAGTACTCCACTGACCGTTCGTCATCGCTAATACGATATCGAAGACCTTCAGAACCAGAATAGTGATTGTGGTCCACACTACTGCAATCGTTCCCCATATCTGTGGAATGAGAATTTTAAAGAATATCTGTACACCATTGGCGCCATCCAAGACTGCCGCTTCTACCGTTTCTTCTGGAATACCACGCAGAGCCGCAGACAAAATAACCATGGCAAAGCCGGTTTGAATCCAAATAAGAATGACCATCAAAAAGAAGTTATTCCAAAACGGGATGGTTATCCAAGCCTGTGCGGTACCTCCAAAGTACTCAACTACGGCATTCAAAATACCTATCTGCTCCGACCCCGGCGCACGGTAGTCGTAGACAAACTTCCAAATGATCGATGCACCAATGAACGAAATAGCCATTGGCATAAAGATTAAACTCTTAGCAATATTCCCCCAGCTCACTTTGTCAGTCAGTGCTGCGATAACCAAGCCAAAAAATGTGGAGGCGGCAGGCACAACCAATAACCACAATAGATTGTTAAATAGTGACTCTCTAAACTCAGGGTCGTTGAAGAGCCAAATGTAATTTCCTAATCCTACGAATTTGTCAGCATTTCTGTCGTGCATTGACAGATAGAATGACTCAAATACTGGATAGACAAGATAGAGGCCTAAAAACGCCAAGGCAGGCCCAAGGAATAACCAAGGACGAATCGCTGCCGCTCGTCTAAGGTTTTGTGCCATCTTTTGGTTTGAGACATTTCTGGTAGGAAATAGGATAGTGAGAAGCCAGTTGCTGCCTACGAAGTAGACCACACATCCAGCGACGCCTAGTGCCATGATAAATAAAGAGGAATAAAGCTGTTCCATCATTACCTCGCTTTATAGAGAGACTTAACGAATATCAAGATTGCGAAAGCCGATAGACGACCCAATGAAATTACGTCTACCGGCATCGCGTTACTTCGCCAAGTTACTTACTTCCTTGGTTACTTAAGTGCATCCCAAGTTTTTTGGATGTCATCAGCGACCTCTTTCGCAGGTTTGCCGCCACTGTAGTCGACCATACCTGTCCAGAATGCACCGGCACCGATCTTACCTGGCATCAAGTCTGAACCATCGAAACGGAACGTCGTCGCATCCAACAAGATTTCACCTTGTTTCTTCAGAGTATCGTTGCCATAAGCATTAACGTTGGCACCTTTATGCGGAGTTAGGAAGCCCGATTGAGCCATCCAGATTTCATGTGCGATTGGTGACTGTAAGAACTCCATAAATGCACGTGCTGCTTTAGAGTCTTTAGTAATGCTCCACATAGTACCTGCGCCAAGTACTGGCTTCCCTAAGTCTTTTGATTCATACGCAGGGAAGTAGAAGAAATCAACGTCAGCACCTAGCTCTGTACCTTCTGGGAAGAAGCTTGGAATGAATGACGCTTGACGGTGCATGTAACACTTAGCTGGCGATGTAAACAAACCTTTTGGTGAATCACGGAAGTCCGTTGCAGCTACTGCACGTGCACCGCCGTCGACGAACTTATCGTTACGTACAAACCATCCAAACTCTTCAATAGCACCAACAACTTTCTCATCATTGAACTTGAGCTCGTTTGTAGTCCACTTATCGTAATCAGCTGGCGATTGAGTACGAAGCATCATATCTTCCACCCAGTCCGTTGCAGGCCAGCCAGTTGCACCACCAGAACCTAACCCAACACACCATGGCGTTTCGCCATCTTCAACAATCTGCTCAGTCAGTGCTTTTAGCTCTTCCATTGATTGAGGTACTTCATAACCTGCATCTTCGAAGTTTTCAGGCACATACCATACTAGTGACTTCAAATCGACTTTATAGAAGAAACCATACAGATGATCTTTACCGTCTTTGCCAGCAAATGTGCCTAGGTCAACCCATGAAGAACCAGCAGCGTAGTTGTCATTAATCCAATCACCCATTTTAGGGTCAAGTGGAGTTAGGAAACCTTTAGACGCTAGGTCTGCCGCTAAACCAGGCTGCGGGAAAATCGCAATGTTAGGTGCACTACCTGCTTGCACATCAATCGCAATTTGCTGTTCAAATGAGTCAGAGCCTGAGTATTTCACATCGGCACCAGTTGCCTCTTCAAAATACGCAATGACACTTTCAACAAGCTCTTTATCTTCTGTTAACCAAGGACCGAAAATAGTGACCGTTTCACCTTTCAGATCCATATTTTTAAGCTCTTCGTAGCTTTGCCAGTTAAAGCGTGCGTCTTCGCCAGGTGCGAATTTTAAATCAGCGGCGAATGCGGAGGATGCAGAAACAGCAAGAGCTACTGCGCTAGCAAGTAGAGAGGTTTTCATCAGTAAGACTCCATGTATTCAGATACTTTGTTTCGTTTTTATAGTCAGTTCTTATGTCCTCGACTTAACTTCTTCTTAATTACTTAATCGGTTAAGCCGTTAATGAATACCATAAAACCTTATTGACAATTCGACCACTTTCTTGCCAAATCTTGTGCCTTTGATCATGTTTTGAAATACCTTGGTTACATTTAAGTGACAAGCATCAAACAAATTATAATGGCTATGAAATTTTAATTTCGCATTCCTTCTTAATCGATTTAGACTCAACTGATAAATTTCGCTATTCTAGATTGCAGATAATATAAACATGGACAATGACTGATATGGAACGGAAGAAACCTACATTGAAAACCGTCGCCGCTCACCTAGGTGTATCAACGGCTACCGTATCAAACGCTTTCAACCGTCCAAACCAACTTTCAAAGGCGCTGAGAGAGAACATTCTGCTTGAATGTGAAAAACTCGGTTACACCGGCCCTAGTATCACTGCACGAAGCCTACGCACCGGAAAGACCGGCGTAATCGGAGTTTTGCTCGCAGACAATCTCGCCTATAACTTTACCGACCCAGTTGCTACTCAGTTTTTAGCTGGAATATCAAAGACTTTAGACGAGTCTCATGTCAACATGCTGTTGCTGCCATCAAGCAGTGATAACTATCAGAATACGCAGGTTGAAACTATTCCCGATAGTTTCATAGTTTATGGCAAACCTGTGGACTCAAGCATAATCAACCTGATACTGCGTCAGCATAAGCCTGTCGTGGCGGTCGATTTTGCATTGCCTGACATTCCATCCATCAATGTCGACAACCGCAAAGCAAGCTACGACATAGCCATGCATGCCATTCATTCATCCGACGACAATGTGCTTATTTTGGGGCTGCGTCTTGAGCCATCAACATCGTTGTCGCTCGCCAACCTCGACAATCTTTATACCAGCGAAGAGTCCGTTTCTCGCTGTCGTTTTGAAGGCTACAAACAAGCTCTCGAGGAAAACGGCATACCGTTGTCATTCGAAAATGTCTGGCAAATTCACGATCTTGACGAAACGACGTTAAAAACCATGTTGCGTGGCACACTAACGGCCCCTAAACGCGTGGATGTACTGCTTTGTATGAGCGATAAAATCGCTTTGGCCGCTCTGGAAGTGGCAAGAGAAATCAACATCGATATTCGAATTGTCGGTTTTGACGGAATACCCAAAGCTGCAGAAGCCGGCTTAACGACTATTCAGCAGCCTATTGAGAATAAAGGCCGAATCGCTGCAAAGATGGCGCTCGGCCAACTACCCTACGAATCTATCCAACTGGATACGGAGCTTATTATTCGTACCAGCAGTTAGACATTACCTCACTTGCTAAGGAGAATTGATCCATGAGTACGGAACAACTGGAAAAGCGTTGGTGGCATGACGCTGTCGTTTATCAAATCTATCCAAGAAGTTTCAACGACTCTAACGGAGATGGCATTGGTGATATCCCAGGTATTATAGAAAAATTGGATTACATTAAAGCCCTTGGCGCGAACGTCATTTGGCTCAGTCCTGTGTATAAATCTCCGATGGATGACAACGGCTATGATATTTCTGGCTATCGTGAAATTGCACCAGAATTTGGCACTATGGCCGATATGGAAAAGCTGTTATTCGAAGCGGATAAACGCGGCATCAAAATTGTCATGGATCTCGTGGTAAACCACACCTCAGATGAACACCCTTGGTTTATCGAATCCAAAAGCAGTAAGGATAATCCAAAACGCGATTGGTATATTTGGAAAGATCCCAAAGAAGATGGCAGTGAACCCAATAATTGGGAATCTTTCTTCAAGCCTAAAGCGTGGACACTTGATGAAGCGACCGGCCAGTACTATCTGCACCTGTTTAGCAATAAACAACCTGACCTAAACTGGGCAAATCCAGAGGTACGTGAAGCGGTCTACGACATGATGCACTTTTGGCTGAAAAAGGGCTTAGGTGGTTTCCGAATGGACGTCATTAATATGATCGGTAAACCGTCAGACTATCCAGATGCAACTATTTTTGATGCGGGAGTCGCTGGTTGGGAGCATTGGTCAAATAACCTACTGGTTCACCAATATCTGCGTGAAATGCACGATAAAGTTCTGAAGCATTACGATGTACTCACCGTCGGTGAAACCCCCTTCACCACAACACTGGATGGCCGTTACTACTCTCATCCTGACCGCAATGAAATTAGTATGATCTTCCAATTCGAGCATGTCAGCATCGACCGTGAAGAACACAATGCAGTGAAAAAAGATTTTGACTTGGTTCAGTACAAAGAAATCATGTCGCGCTGGCAGGAAGACTTATACCAGAAAGGTTGGAATAGTGTGTATTGGAGTAATCATGACCAACCTCGTACGGTATCGCGTTACGGCTCTGACTCTCCTGAATATCGCATCATCAGTGCAAAAATGCTCGGTACGGTTCTACATATGATGAGCGGCACCCCGTATATTTATCAAGGTGAAGAAATCGGCATGACTAATAAGCACTTCAATAATATCGAAGAGTTTAATGATCTCATGGCGAAGTTCCATTACCAGAAAATGATTGAGCGCGGCGTTTCCAATGATGATGCGATTGAGTTTTTAAACTACTTCTCTCGTGACCATGCCCGTGTCCCAGTGCAATGGGATACAAAAGATCATGCAGGTTTCACTACTGGCACGCCTTGGCTACCAGTGAATGAAAACTATGTGGAGATCAATGCAGAACAAGCGGTTAACGATGAGGATTCCATTTATCACCATTATCGCCAGCTTATCCAACTGCGCCAAGGTGAAGAATATGGGGATGTCGTAGTTTATGGCAACCATACCTTACTCGACCCGCAAGACAGTGAAGTCTACGCATACATTCGCTCGAGCGGCGAAAAATCTTTGCTGATCATAGCTAACTTTACCGATAGTACCTTAGAGAGAACCTACCAATACGCTGTGAAACAAGTCGTACTAAATAACTATGATGATGCACCAAGCTCTCTGCACGAGCTAGTTTTGAAGCCTTATCAGGCCATGATCATTGATATTGAATAACTGAGGAAAATGTAACAAAAGCAGCGATTAACAACATCGCTGCTTTTTTTGTTGGGGTACAACAATTATCGTGCTGTATCAATATGGCTACAATGCACCAAGCCTTGCTCTAACGACACGCTCACATCGACTCACTTCAGAAGCCTGTTTTGGAATCACTAGAATCGTATCATTGCCACCAATAGTCGCCAAAATATCAGCGTGAGGGTCGATATCAATCAGGCGAGCAATAAGCTGAGCACTTCCAGGGTGAGTTTTCACGACAACGAGAGACTGATTGTTAGTGATCAGCTCGATCTGTGACGAAATAGAAGAGTCGACACGAACAGGGCTGTTCTCCGACGTTAGACAATACGCCTTTTTACCGCAGGCATTTTGAACTTTGACTACTCCCAGGTTGGTCAATAGACGAGAGACCGTCGATTGACTAATCCCATCATAACCAAGGTCTACCAGTGCTTCTCGGAGCTTATTCTGTGTAGTAAAGCTCTGCTGCTGAAGAAGCTTCTTACATACATCTGTCAGTTTTTGATCGACATCGAGCATGTCGTTACAAGTTGGAGTTTCATACATGTTATCACCTGTAAAATATTGAAACTCATCCATGAGTGGGTTCGTGATCTTGTATTTGTTTCGCTGGTATAACGTAACAATTAATCGTTCTGAAAAATCCCGAGCCAATCGCATTGTTACAGCAACTTATTGCTACTTTAGTTAAGATGAGAGGACATTCCTGTTCCTCTCATGCAATGTGCTAGCCTTTTAGCTACCTAAGGTCGCGACCATTACAGCTTTAATCGTGTGCATACGGTTTTCCGCTTCATCAAAGACAATAGAATGCTCGGATTCAATCACTTCGTCGGTAACTTCGCAGCCATCAGCTAACATTGGATATTCTGCTGATAAAGACTTACCCACCGTCGTATCTTCGCCATGAAAAGCAGGCAAGCAGTGCATGAATTTCACGTTTGGATTGCCTGTCGCTTTGAGCATTTCCATATTGACCTGATAAGGCAGCATCAACTTGATACGCTCAGCCCAGGCTTCTTTTGCTTCACCCATAGAGACCCAAACATCTGTATATAGGAAGTCACACCCTTGCACACCTTCGTGTACGTCTTCCGTGAGTACGATTTTCGCTCCGGTGTGTTTGGCAATGGATTGACATTCCTCAACAAGAGCTTCTTCAGGCCAGAACTGTTTTGGCGCAACTAAATGGATTTCCATCCCCATTTTTGCCGCGCCTACCATTAACGAATTACCCATGTTATTGCGAGCATCCCCTAAGTAGGCAAAGCGAATATCTTGCAATGGACGACCCGGAGCATGTTCCATCATGGTCATGAAGTCTGCAAGAATTTGAGTTGGGTGGAATTCGTCTGTTAAGCCGTTCCAAACTGGTACACCTGCATAAGCACCGAGCTCTTCAACGATAGATTGACCATAGCCGCGATACTCAATCCCGTCGTACATACGCCCCAGTACCCGAGCGGTATCTTTCATTGATTCTTTATGGCCAATTTGAGATCCAGTAGGCCCAAGATAAGAAACTTGTGCTCCTTGATCGAATGCCGCCACCTCAAAAGCACAACGAGTGCGGGTCGATGTTTTTTCAAAGATGAGTGCAATATTTTTGCCTTTTAGGCGAGGTTGTTCGTATCCGTTGTACTTGGCTTTTTTAAGTTCAATGGACAGCTCAAGCAAGTGCTGAATCTCACGAGGGGTAAAATCTAGAAGTTTAAGGAAGTTGCGATTGCGAAGATTGAAAGCCATATTATGTTCCTTTTCTATCTATGCGTGTCAGTCACGACAACACTCTGCCACTGACACGCTCGTACTTTGATTTAAATGTGTATTCGACGACAAATTTAGTGTTTTGAAATCGTGGTACCTGCGGTCCCTTCAAGAATGCGAAGACCATCTTGTAGCGCGCCGATCCCCACCATTTGTCCACCTTGATTAATAAACTCACACGAGGCATCAATTTTAGGGCCCATTGAACCTTCATCGAACTGGTAACGTGACAATTCTGATGGTGTCGTGGCTCGTAACGCATGTTGAGTTGGTTTACCCCAATCTAGGTAAACGGCATCTGCATCAGTTAATATCAGTAATCGGTCCGCGTGAAGTTGTTTGGCAAGGAAGGCTGCCGACATGTCTTTATCAATCACCGCCTCTACTCCAACAAGCTTGCCATCTTTACGAGTGACCGGAATACCACCTCCGCCAGTGCAAATAACAAGGTGCCCCTCATCAATAAGAGAGGTGATGGCTTCGTGCTCAACAATGCCAGTTGGTAATGGACTTGGGACCACACGGCGGAAATAATCTCCATCAGGTTTCACAGTCCAGTGATATTTCTCAGCTAATTCACATGCTTCCTGCTTGTCATAGACAGGACCAATAAACTTGGTAGGATCTTTGAATGCCGGATCGGCTGGATCCACCGTCATTTGTGTCAACATGCAGGTGATATTCTTGCTGGGCATTTGATTCTTGAACTCTTGCATCAACATGTAACCGATCATGCCCTGTGTCTCGCTACCCAACACATCAAGAGGGTAAGGACTCACCTTCTTGTATTCCAGTCCTTGCAGTGCCAATAGCCCGACTTGAGGGCCATTCCCGTGCACTAATACGACGTTATATTGCAGGGCAATTTCCGAAATGGTTTTAACCGCGATTTCAATATTGTGGCGTTGTACTTCCGCTTCGAGTGGCTCTCCGCGCTTTAGTAACGCATTGCCACCCAAAGCAACAACGATTGTTTGTTTTTTCATAATCTTTTATCCAGTACAGGTAATGAATAGCGAAGTGACTAAATACCATCGCGCTCAATTGGGCAGCTCATGCAACGCGCGCCACCGCGGCCGCGGCCAAGCTCATCACCAGGAATTGGTAATACGGTAATTCCGGCTTTATCGTACTTCTCGTTGGTATAGGTATTGCGTTCGTAACCAATAACAACACCAGGTTTGACCGTCAGGACGTTATTTGCATCATTCCATTGTTCACGTTCAGCTTCGAAATTGTCGCCTCCAGTAGTGATAAGATTTAACTTATCGACCTGTAGCGCTTTTTCGATCGTCGTAATGTATGAACTCTGCTGCGTGGCCGTTACTCGACCGGATTCATCACCAGTAAGACTCCAACATTTCACATCATCAGGAATAACATTGGGGTAGATGGAGAACGTATCCTCACGCATGTGCGTCATAACCGTATCTAAATGCATGCATGAACGATCTTTCGGTAGTTCTAAAGCAATAACCTGCTTGGCTTGATTATTCTTAAATAGGCTCGATGCTAAATGCTCTACACCCTGTGGCGTAGTACGTTCAGACATGCCGATCAACACAGACCCTTTACCTATGACCAATACATCTCCACCTTCGATAGTCGAGTGATCATACGACTGCTGCTCATCACCGAAGTATTTAATGAAGTCTTGCCCAGCAAAGGTCGGATGCCAGCGATATATTGCACGTAAATGATTTGTTTCCCTTTGACGAGCGACCTTCGCCATCGGGTTGATAGAGACACCGCCATAAACCCAGCATGATGTATCACGAGTAAATAAGTGATTTGGCAACGGGTCGATAATGAAATCGTTAGCTTTATATAAAGATTGCAACATTGACGAAGACTCAAGCGGCATTTCACCAAATGACAAGCCTCCGGTAAGTACTTTAGCTAATTCGATGTTTGGCATATCACCCAAATAACATCTCACATCGTTGGCAAAGGTATTGCCATAACGAAAATCTGAAACCTGAATATTTAACAGCCAATCTTTTGCTTCTGAAATAGCGAGAGTTTCAGCAAGCAAATTTGTTAGAAGTAAAACCTCAACACCTTGTGATTCTAGTGTTTTGGCAAACACATCATGCTCTTCGCCAGCCTTCTCTACCGCTAGTACATCGTCAAACAACAATTGATGGCAGTTAGAAGGAGTTAAGTGAGTGAGAGCACGTCGCGGACGATGTATCAAGACACGGCGTAACTGACCAACTTCAGAACCAACGTATAGTTTATTCATAATCATGTCTCTCTAATATTATAAGAACTAAAATCGTTCTTTATGGAATATATTAATAGCTTCGTTGTGGTGTAATTAATATGTACCAATCATTCAAAATAATATTGGATACCGATCACACAAATATATATGTGAACAAGGGCATCAAAAAAGTGACCATTAACAATATTTATTCCTTGATAAATATAATTACCGAAAATTAATCTGGCATATTAAATGAAATAGTATTCATGAATTATTCGTGAAGCCGTCATAGCTACGTTCTTTTAGGAAACTTGATTCGCATTATTAATTCTAATGAATATGATTACTTGGCAGAAATATGCATTGGCTTTTGTTAGTTACCTATTTCTAGCTCACCTCTTCTGTATCTATTAACAATTTTTAGTCTATTTTCGTGATAACCATCACATTCGAGAGACCGTTGGACATGAGTGACAGGACACTGCCCATATTCAAACAAGGAGGAAAGAAATTGGTATTTCGTCGCAACGGCTAAGGACTAGCGAGTATCGTTCGTAGACAAGTCAGGAACCAAAACGGAAAAGCCCACTGCTAATAACAGTGGGCTAGTAAAAATAGGAAGCAAACAAACATTTAGCCGATAAGCGTGCCAATACTAAGCATTACTACACAGAACATGGTAAGAATAGCCATTAGTGGAGCCACCCATTTCAACCATCTCACGTAAGGAACCCGAGCTATGGCAAGACCTCCCATCACGACAGCAGAAGTTGGGGTTATCAAATTCACCAGCCCTGAAGCCGATTGATACGCTGTAATAACCAACTCTCGACCAACACCAGCAAAATCACCTAAGGGAGCCATTATCGGCATCGTCAACACAGCCAGTCCAGAAGTCGAAGGCACCAAGAAAGATAATAATATTTCTAGGAAAAACATAACATTAACAAACACTATCGAAGAAAGACCAGTGACAATATGTTCCGCCGAGTTCAATATAGTATCAGTGATCATCCCTCGGTCCATCACAACAACGATGCCTCGAGCAATACCAATAATCAAAGCTACTCCGAGTAAGTCTCTCGCCCCTTCAATAAAGCTATTGATGAAAGATTCTTCACTCATTCTAGCGACTAGTCCAACCAAGATCGACGAGGCTAGGAACATCGCAGAGATCTCTGCCATCCACCAGCCAGCAACGGAAACACCATATATCATCACAGCAAATGAACCACCAAAGATAGCTAATATCACTTTTCTCGTTGTCGTGAAATCGAGTTTTTCCTCTCCTTTATTACCGAGGAAATGAGCCTTGTTCTCCTCATGTTTATCATAAACAATGGATTTCGATGGGTCGGCCTTGACCATTCGAGCATATCTCATGACATAAGCGACACAGATAATCCATCCAATCACTAACATGGCTAAACGCAATAAAATACCATCGGTAAAAGGAATACCGGACGCATTCGCAGCAATCACAGTAGCAAACGGGTTAATTGTGGAACCCAGAACTCCAATCCCAGCTCCCAATAAGATGGTAGCGGCCGCTACAAGTGGGTCAAATCGAGCTGCCATCATTACTGGGACGAGAAGTGTGTAGAATGGTAGAGATTCTTCTGCCATCCCATAGACAGTGCCACCCGCAGCAAACAAGGCCATAAGGATGGGAATCATCAACTCTTCTCTACCCTCTAGCTTGTGAGTTACGCGCTCAATTCCAGCATCTATTGCACCGGTCTTCGTCACTAATCCCAAGAAGCCACCAATGACTAATACAAATAACGAGACATCAATTGCACCTGCTTCATAACTATTGTGATCATAGAAACCATCAATAGGAGCCATTAAGACATCGATTGGAGTTTGTGGGTTACTTTCTACGCTCGAATAAGTTCCAGCCACTGGGACTTCTCTGCCCAGATCTTCATTCATCACTCTCTCATATTGACCAGCAGGAATAATCCAGGTCATGACTGCAACGATAGCAATCAACACAAATAAAATGGTATAGGCTGAGGGAAACTTGAAATTTGCAAAAAAGCCTCCCGACTTTTTCGGCTCGTGAACGACATGGGTAGTCATAGTATTCTCCTTAGTAGAAGGGCTTTCCTGCTACTTTAGCTGTATGTTTTACATTCAATCACCACATTGAAGCCATAAGAATTACTAATCATAATTTCAAAGAAAATATACGCCTTTATTTATTGTTATTCTTGTGCCTTGTTCACACTTATTCCTGCAATAATCAAATAGCCGCTGCAATAAAATTATTTATCTGGATTAATAACTAGATATTTTTGAATAATATTCGCATGCAAAACAACCACAAATGACAACTACTTTCAAATCTGGATATTTATTCAAATAAATAATTATAAATATCTAATGAAATGAATTTTCTGTTTTTTTGAAGAATGTCACTCAAAATACCATAAGCTAACGCAGTCACTAGACAAAATGCCGTAGCGAACCAGAACTAACACTATCGTGTGGTTCTAAAATGCTATGCTATTTCGATTCGAACTTATCGGTCTCAATAAAGTTCAGCACCAGTGACGTTACATAAGGATCACGACGCAACCTATCGTGTTTGATATCTACTTCAATAAAATCTCGCATACCGTCAAGTTTTGTGGATTCCACCGAGACTAGCCCATCGTTGCTTTTGCTGAACATGCCACTGAAAACCGGGTAGCTTTGCGTACCTGCTATGACACCAAAATCGTAGTTTGGGTTTGGCAAACTATTTGGGAATGAATTAGGACTGGTTGTTAGCGATTCAGCGGTGCCACCCACTAGAGATAACATCCAAGTATCCGAGAAGAAATCTGCAACATCACTACCATGGTTGGGAGTACCAACAAACACCACTTTTCCCATCTCCGATGAGTCGACAAAATCGGGATGCTGTGCCAAGTACGAGCGGATCACTAATCCGCCTAATGAATGCCCAACAAAATGGATTTTTGACTGATTAGTGACAAGGTTTTTTGAGTGATTAAATTCGTCAATACATCGAGAGAGCTCCTTGGCACTCTCGGCAAGCGTATTTTCAATAGGCTGGCGAAGCGTTGGGTAATCCACGACACAGACTTGATAACCTTGCTTGGCAATACTTTTTGACATGTTTTGCATCGACCAAGCGCTTCTCGCTAAACCGTGCACTACAACAACTTGATCTAAGTGGTGTGCATTTAGCTCACTATCGACGTTTTCTATCTCCGGCTTACTGCAACCTACTAAAGCAAGAGCCGTCAATATTGCCATACTGACTTTCCACTTCATTCTATGCCTCCTAACGTCGATACCACCCCCAGAATATCAAAGTGGTTTAACCACTTCTACACTATCTCTGTAAGACTTTCATTCCAAATCTAAGTAAATTTACAAAAAAACGAAAATCACAGTACCGCCGAGTTTTTAATCGGTCATTCAATGCGCTGGAGTGTGAAAGCTAGCAATTTAAAACTTATGCGTTCATTACTAGCCAATTGCAAAGAAATCTTATTATATTCACCGTTTTTATATGTCAATCACTAACAAAATTACTGTGATATTAACCCTCGGTATCATATAGATATATTAGATTACGGACTTATTAGCGAATTTTAAGCCTTAGTCGCTCTTTTCCTATCTAATGCTTAGAAATAGTCTTTCTTTCCCAATATACATTCACCACATCAATATAAAACCTGTTTGATATGCATTCCAAACTTTCTAAGGTGTTGAAGAGTGCACTCATTTAATTCCAATTTGATCCGCCTATTAGATGTTGCGACCTGAGCTCGTAACAGGCGTAAATAACAAAGGAATATATTATGAGAACAAGATTAAATTACCCTGCAATGATTATCCCCGCATTGATGTTTGGGATGCTGCTGAATACCTCACTGACCTTCGCCAATGTCGATTCTGATGGCGATGGTGTCCCCGACCTTGAAGATATTTATCCTTGGGACGACACCAAGTCTGCCTTACCTGTTCACCGATTACCTTCCATTGTGGAGGCGGAAGATTATGACCTTGGTGGACAAGGTATCGCCTACTTCGACAAAGAACCAGAGAACCGAGGGGGAAAACAATTCCGTAACGATGGTGTAGACTTCTCTACTCACAATGATGGGCAGGTACACGTTGGCTGGTTTGCACGCGACGAATGGATGAACTACACAGTACAAGTCGAAGAGGATGCCTTCTACGAATTCTCTGCTTGGTTAGGTTCTACTGCCGACAAAACCAAACATGTAGAACTGCGCAAGGGTACAGAAGTGTTGTTCCAGATTCCATTCCTTTCCTCCACCCAGATTACTCGCGAATTTGAGCAAACCTCACCTCAGACCATTTGGTTAACGAAAGGGAAACATACGTTCACGCTAGCAGCAGTAGAAGGTTCAATCCGTATCGATCGTTTGCAGTTTGACTTATCGCCCCTTTCCAAAGACTCTGATAATGACGGCGTCATCGATGCCGAAGATGCCTTTCCCTATGACCCTACCGAGTCTGTCGACACGGACAGCGATGGCATTGGAAATAACAAGGACACCGACGATGATGGAGATGGTGTTGCCGATATAGACGACGATTATCCGCTTGACCCAGAAAGGTGGAAAAATGAGGTAACCATTATCTCCCCAGATAGCTGCAATGGTTTAGAGAACCAAGCACTACTATGCAATGTGTTAGCAAACGACCTAGATCCTGAAGGTGATGAACTAACCATCGTCATCGCATCTGAACCAAACTATGGAACGGTTAGCGTTGTCGAAGGGCAAATATTGTATCAACCAAATGCTGACTTTGTGGGCCTAGATGGCTTCTTCTACCAAGTGGAAGACGGATTTAACCAATCACAACCAGCTTGGGTCGACATTCAAATTGACCGAACCACGACAATCGAAAATCCAGCCACCATATACACTGCTGGTTGGGAAAATGGTCTAACAGACTCCGGCTTACCTGGGGAACTCACCCCCTCTTTTTCTAGTAGTTACGACTCACTTACCAAAACACCCGCCAGCTATCACTATTATGAGGTAGCGCAAGTAGATTGGGCTCGCACAGGTAATCATGTGATGAAGTTTTACGGCGAGCCACCAGCTTATCGAAGCGAAACAGCCTTTATGGATGGCCGCTATCAGTATGCACCGGGCGATGAGTTCTATTTTAGTGCCAGTATTCGCCCCGATGCATCTTGGCAGACCATCACTAAGTACTCCATTATCTTGGCGCAGTGGAAGTCATTCAGCTCTGGTCCTCACGCAGCAGTACGTCTAAGCAATGATGGGCTTTTCAAACTCAGCTTCCACGCACCTAACTATCCGGTGATCGATTTAGGCGTTGCACCACAAGATCAATGGACTGATATTCGTATCTACTTTAAAAAGTCTTTGGCCGACGATGGGCAAGTAAAAGTCTGGGTCAATGGTGAGCTGAAGCTAGACCGAAAAGGTAAAAACATGCTGATTGGCAATAATGGCTACACCAAGATCGGAATGTATACCGAAATTCGCAGTCCAAGGACAATCTATTTCGACAACGTTTCTGTCTCCAAAGCCATCAATAGACAGTTGGATGCTTGGGGACGCTCCCCCGTGGATGGTATCTATAATGACAGTGACGACGACGGTAAAAGTAATGGCTTAGATCCGTATCCATTTGATCCAGAACGTTAGCCTTTGTCACTCTTGCAGCGACGGTGTGAGAACCGTCGCTGAGCTAACCCAAAACACTGCTATCTATTCAAGAATCTAGCCACATACCAACAGTCGGCTTCAATCTGGTAGCCTTGCTCTCTAGCCCAAGCAAGACCGTGATCGACTAACTGTTTTGCAGAGCCCTTTCCACGCTGTGATTCTGGCACAAAGGTGTGGGTAAAATTAACCGTATTACCCGAAAGCTTGTAATCCAATACCGAGTCTTGCCCGTTCGAAGAAAGTACAAATCTTTGTCTATCCAGTTGATGTTCAATCATGATATTTCGTGCCCTAGCTGCGCTAAATACTGTTTCATAAACGCCACTCTACTGATTGCTTCCTGTTTACCCGCGTCGGTTTTCATTGTATCTGCAATGGAAAATAGCTTGATGTAAAAATGGTCAATAGTGAACTTAGCGTCGTCGGGAGAGCGCTCGAGGCAAAAAGGATCGTCAATATGATACAAAGTTCGACCTAGACTGGTCGCAACCTGAATACAACGCGTAACACCAATAGCACCTAATGCATCTAATCGGTCGGCATCTTGTACTACTCGCGCTTCGACAGAGTCGGTTGAGATATTGGCAGAAAAACTGTGCGCGACAATCGCATGGTGAATAGCGTCAATATGCTGCGCTGGGTAACCTATCGTTCTCAAAAACTGACACGCTTTATGTGCAGCGATAGTTGAACTGCTTGAACGTTCTGGATGATCCTTAGGATAGGTGAAGCAATCGTGCAGATAGGCCGCAGGAATAACCACATCCAGATTAGCGTTTTCTGTCACTGATAAGCGTTTAGCACAATTAACGACACGCAGTACATGGTTAAGATCATGCGCCGCATCAGTGCTCATTTCTGCTTGAATAAAATCCAGAAACTGAGGAATCCATTTCTCATTAAACACGGATAGTACCTTTTATAAGCGTAATCGCTTGACCACTGAGCTCAATACGGTCTTGTTTCAACATCATGCCAACGTAGCCTCCGCGCTCAGAATCTTGGTAGCCGATAAGCGAACACTTGTTGAGCTTATCGGCCCAATAAGGAGCTAATGCGCAATAAGCAGATCCCGTAACAGGATCTTCGTTGACTCCAACCCATGGAGCAAAATAACGAGCGATGAAATCCACATCACTACGCTCCGACTTAGCCGTTACCGCCATGGCTCGACCTTCACATTGGATAAGAGCGTGGAAATTTGGAGTTAGATGATGCAGGCGTTCTTCACTTTTCATCACCAGTAAGTCTTTACCACCTTCGAACTCACCCCAGGACTCGATATCCTCTTCTTTCAGACCCAGAGCCTCCAATTTCGCAAGCGACATTTCAGCCTCATTGGCAGGGTAAAGTGGAAAATCTAAGGAAATACGTTCACCAACTTTCTGCGCATGAAGCTCCCCAGAAAGCGTATGAAAACTGCATTTTCCATCTTTTTCTAATAGCCCTATCTCATCTAGTACATTAACAGTAGCCAGTGTGCCATGGCCACAAAGCGCGACTTCCACTTGTGGCGTAAACCAACGCAAGCGGTTATCGGATAGTGTCAGAAAAGCGGTTTCTGAAATCGCCATTTCCTTGGCAATAGACAGCATTAATGAGGCGGGTAACGATTCTTGAGTAATACACACACCAGCAGGATTCCCCGTAAAGGGCTCACTGGTAAATGCATTTACTTGATAGATATCTAACTGCATGACAACTCCTTATGGACCGTTACTACTTTAAAGGATAGATAAAATAATCGCGAGCGGAGTTTAATTGTTATGGGTGGTGATCTCGTCTGTTATCAATTCGTAATTAACAAAAAGAGTCGAAAAGTGGTTAATATGCACCGAAAAGCCCGCCTACCGAGTAAAATCTGCATTTGTTGTGAAAGGCCTTTCACCTGGCGAAAAAAGTGGCAACGCTGTTGGGAACAAGTTCGATATTGCTCAAAGCGATGCGCAAGTAAGGCGCGCGGAACTAAGAAAACGCCAGAACATTAACATCGTCACCAGCCAATATCACTGCCATCGTAAGCAATGAATCGGCCGTTGTCTTCTGGACGAAGATTTTCCAAAACATGGAACAGTAAACCTGCAGTTTTTTCTGGCGCGAATAGCTGTTTTTCAGGAACGTTTGCTTGAAAAGGCAAAGAAAGTTCGGTATCCGTTGTTCCTGGATGTAAAGCTATCGTGCAAGAACGTTTCATTAAGCGCCCCCATTCAATACTTATGTTCTTAAGCGCCATATTCAACGCGGCTTTTGAGCATCGATAGCTGTACCAGCCACCTAACTCATTATCGTCAATGCTACCCACTCTTGCGGAGATGGTGGCAAAGCGGGGTGCATCCGAGCGTCTGAGAAAAGGTAAAACGTGCTTTGCTAACAGCAAAGTAGGCATTGTATTGACTTGAATACTGGTCATCAGGTTGTTCGAGGTAACTGCCTTTAAATTCTTTTCGGGAGTTTGCTCATTTATCGACAAGGCACCAACACAATTGATGACCCAATCTAGATGGTCAACCTCGACATTGAGTGACATCGTTAGCGAGCCATAATCATTTTCTGCGGTGACATCCAAAGCATACCAGCGCAATCGCGCATGCTGCACTCTAAGCTGAGCACTGCGATAAGTAGCAAAGACATTGGCATTGGTGTGAGTCAGAATATGCTGGCTTAACGCACTCCCTATCCCTCCGGAAGCGCCAACGATCAAAACATTCAATGGCTGCATCTCCACCTCACAGGCGTTCTATTCGAGCTATGTTTGCTTCGGCCGTTGTAAGATGTTCATCTTGTACTTCGGGAGCCAACCTGTCCCAAGTCCGATAAATCATCGCCGTACGGGGGTTCTTATTCAACCACTCACGATGCTTATGCATAAACCGCCAGTAGAAGCCGTTAAAGGGACAAGCTTGTCGGCCTGAACGCTCTTTGACGTTATAAAAACACCCACTACAATAATCACTCATTTTGTTGATATAGCCACCACTGGAACCATAAGGCTTGGTCGCAATAAGTCCTCCATCTGCGTATAAAGCCATACCTCGGGTATTGGGCATTTCTACCCACTCAATCGCATCAACATAAATACCAAGATACCATTGCTCTACTTGGTCGGGGTCCAGCTCTGTGAGCAACGCGAAATTACCAGTCACCATTAAACGCTGAATATGATGAGCGTAAGCGAAATCAAGAGACTGAGTGATGGCTCGCTTCATACAACTCATCTTTGTCTCGCCGTTCCAAAAATATTGAGGTAGCGCCCTAGAGGCTCTTAACGCATTGGTCGTCGAGTAGTCTGGCATATTGCTCCAATACATGCCTCGAATATACTCACGCCAACCGAGAATCTGTCGGACAAAACCCTCAATCTGTGCAAGCGTGATCTGCCCATCAGAGTGAGCATACTGCTCAATGGCTGCATACAGCACCTCTAAAGGGGAAAGCATCTTACAGTTAAGCGAGAAAGAAAGGCGGCTATGGTACAGACTCCACTGACTCTCATGCTGTTCCGTCATCGCATCTTGAAAATGACCAAAATTGGGCAAACAGACTTGGCAAAAGTGTGCGAGTAGAGTGAGAGATTGAGAACGGTTGATAGGCCAAATGAGCTGATCACCAATTCGTCCTATCGAGCTTAGCTTGTGACGCTCTATCCGCGCAACGGTCTCTTTCGTCGGTGACGCAAACAGCAACGGTGTGGGTAGCGCTTCTATGTCGGATTTTTTCAGTTTGTTGCGGTTATTGGCATCATAACTCCACTTACCGCCAAGCGGTTTGGTTTCACTTTCCATCAACATGCCATGTTTCTTGCGCATCTTGCGATAAAAGTGGTCCATGACTAGTGCTTTCCCCCTAACGAAATAGGTTTCTAATTCTGAAAAAGGCATTAAAAAGTGTTCAGACTCCACCACGGTGACCGAAAATTGTGGGTGAGAAAAGTGGGACAACTGGTCAAGCAGACGATATTCGTCTGGCCTTTGATACTCAAAACTAACGATGTTGTGTTGCTCACCGACTGAGACAATCAGCTCCGTTAAAGAGTCAAAGCCACAAGTGTCATCTAAAGTGAGATAGTGAACGTGATGCCCTTGCTGCGTTAAGCTTTGCGCGAAACTTTCCATCGATAGGAAGAACGCCACTTGCTTCTGAATATGATGCGTCACATATTCAGATTCTTGCTTTAGTTCGGCGATTAGATACAGGACGTCATTGTCCAGTTGAGAGAACCATGAATGTTGGCTATCCAATTGGTCACCTAAGACGAGTCTCAGCGTTTTGTATCCCATTTTCACTCCTATCAGTCCTGAATTGGCCAATCCGCCATATCCACCGCGTTCAAACGAGAATTAGGCCGGTCACCTTTCCACTTACGGATGAAAACACTTTCAGGATCATAGAGTTGGGTCTGTTTATCTAGATCAAACTTTCTATTCCCTCTTGGGTCAGCACCTACTCCCGCCAAATATTGCCAATTTCCCCAGTTCGACCCGACATCATAATCAATAAGCATGTGCTGGAAATAACATGCACCATAGCGCCAATCGAGTGACAGCTCGTGCACCAAACAGCTCGCGACCAACTGCCTCCCTCGGTTAGACATGTAGCCTGTCTCACGGAGTTGGTTCATACAAGCATTCACAATAGGAAACGGCGTGTTACCCTCGACCCACTGACGTAATCTTGAAGCATAAAAAGTGGTTAGGGGGCGCTTGTCTTGTATCCCACCAAACGAAAAAAGCTTGGCGCCATGTTTATGACTGTACCAATGAAAGTACTCGCGCCAGAGTAGTTCAAACAGAATCCAGTAGGTGGACTCGTTACTCCTATGCTTTTGCTCGAAACGGTGTAATTGATTCACCACTGCTCTGGGCGACACATTACCATTGGCTAACCAGAGAGAAAATTTGGTCGAGCTGCTCCAGTTATCGAGTTCGTTGCGTGTGGATTTGTAACTAAGCGCTGCCTGAGTAGCAAAGTAGTCTCGCACGTGCCCCAAACCAGCTAGTTCACCTCCACGAACGCTGTCATGGAGCTTCAGAGAAGAAGGTTCGCACCCATAGTTGGCAGGGAGGCCATCTCGATTATTCATTGGAGGAGGGAGCTGGGTCGTGGTTTGAGATGGGGACGGCACTACAATGCTTTCCATTTTATTCTTAAAACGAGTGAAAGAGTGTGGCAAGTCTTCTAAGTCAAAAGGCAGTAACGTTTGGTGAAATAAGGACTCGGTATCATCACGATGCAAGACGATATCGGTGCGCTTGAAGAGCGCTTTAGTCACCACATAATCAATGTACCAGCTTGCACTGTTCGCTACATACAGGTCAGTAATCGAATAATAGTCGAACATCTGTTCTAACTGGCTCACGGCCTCATCAAGGCTGGTGACTGAAACTTGATGTAGTACTTGCCCGAGTTGCATCAGAGATTGGTTCAGCTCACCCAGCGCCTGCATCTTGAACTCTCGCTTCGCTGAATCGTCTATCTCTACTGGCAGAAAGCGTCTGTCATACATGGTTTTCAGCTCATCAAAGTAAACGCAATGCAGTCTGTCGACCTGCTCACTGGCCTTTTGCAATAACTTATTATCATGCAACCGGAGATCATGGTGGAACCAATAAATTCCTCTTCTTTTTGACATACCATTTCCCAACGTCGTCTTTACCCTGACATCTGATACGCAGCAACACCCTTGATAGCTTAGAAGAGAGTTGGTCATTCTGTGATTCCATCACGTAGAAACTTTGTTGACGCTATAAACAACACCTCAAGGAGGGCTTTGGGATGTCATTGAAAAAAAACCTCGATAAACTCGCTCCTCACTTTGAAGCTGGAGGCAAATACCAAACTTTCTATCCACTTTATGAGGCAGTCGCCACGTTGTTTTACACGCCCGGGCACGTCACTCGAGGACAGACACATCTGCGGGACAGTATTGACCTCAAACGCATCATGATAATGGTGTGGATCGCTGTATTCCCCGCTATGTTCTGGGGAATGTTTAATATTGGCAACCAGACTGTCGCAGCGCTGTCGGTCACCTATTCCCCAGAAGAGATCAATCAAATGATCGCCGAAAGCTGGCGTCTTTCTTTGGCATTCAGCTCTGCCAACGACCTAACTGAAGTGGGTTGGGCTAGTAAAATGTTGTTTGGAGCCAGCTACTTCTTACCGGTCTACCTCACCGTATTTATTGTGGGCGGCTTTTGGGAAGTCCTGTTTGCTATCGTCCGTAAGCACGAAGTCAACGAAGGATTTTTTGTTAGCTCCATCTTGTTTGCTCTCATCCTCCCGCCAACTATCCCGCTTTGGCAAGCAGCATTAGGGATAACCTTTGGTATTGTGGTCGCTAAGGAGGTTTTCGGCGGTACAGGGCGCAATTTTCTAAATCCAGCTCTCGCTGGACGAGCATTTCTTTACTTCGCCTACCCTGCTCAAATGTCTGGAGGGGCCGTATGGGTCGCCGCAGATGGTTATTCGGGTGCTACACCGCTAAGCCAATGGTATGAAGGCGGAGAGAGTGCCCTATATAGTACCCTGACCGGACAGTCACTGACGTGGTGGGATGCGTTCTTTGGCAATTTACCTGGGTCTATGGGAGAAGTATCAACGTTACTGATTATGTTGGCGGGTATTTTCTTGATAGCAATCGGAATTGCCTCTTGGCGAATCGTGCTAGGAGTCTTAATTGGCCTCACAGTAACCGCCACTTTACTGAATATTATTGGATCGGAATCTAACCCTATGTTTTCGATGCCTGTTTATTGGCATTTCGTCATTGGTGGTGTCGCTTTTGGTACCTTCTTTATGGCAACTGACCCGGTGTCCGCTGCTTTTACCGATACAGGGAAATGGGCATATGGTTTACTGATCGGAGTTATGACTATCGGTATCAGAGTACTCAACCCAGCCTATCCCGAAGGTATTATGCTCGCCATTTTATTTGCTAATTTATTCGCACCGCTATTCGACCACTTCGTGAAAGAGGCTGTAGTTAGACGGCGAGAGAGACGCATTAATACTTCGGCGCTATAAATTTACACAACCAATAAATAATGGCGTTAATTTTAATGCATTTTATAAATAGCGCCATTATTGAACCAAAATCACGTTAATATTTGAGTCCGTTTTCAAAAACTGAACTTTCTAAAGTGACAAACTACTGAACTCGTTGGATAATTAAAAATAATCGGACCAGAAGAGTCTGACTTCAAATTAAGTGCAAGCCTCGCCAATCAGAATGAGCCAAGGACAATAGTTAGATCATGAAAAAGAACGATTTTCAGAAATCGGCGGCTAATTTAAAAAAAGCAGTACCATTGATGGTAAAACACCACGTTCCCGCGACGCCTGCCAATTATGCACTTTGGTATACTTACGTCGATCAGACCATTCCAGAACTGAACGCTGAAGTTGACGCTATTCTCAAAGATTTCGACATTTTACCGCCAGCAAACACCAATCTACTTTATCGCGACCATATTGCCGGCAAAGCCGAAGTCAATTTGCAAGATCTCAAGCACAATATGGAAGCCCTCGTTACTGAAGTCTCGAGTTCAATGACGGACGCCATCGCCGATACATCACAGTTCTCCAAAGTGCTTGAGCAGAGTTTTGACGGATTAAGCACGCAAATAGAATCACAGCGCGATCCGACACTTGATGAGGTAATGCCTTTGATTCAACAGTTGGTTGACGAAGCAAACGACATTCGCCATTCAACCGACTTTATTCATAATCAATTAAAAAACGCTAGTGATGAGATAGCACGCCTAAAATCACAGTTGGCTAAGGTTCAATGCAATGCGTTATTCGATAGTTTGACGTCATTGTATAACCGCGGAGCGTTTGACGCCGATCTCAACATGTTCTGCGATGCTAAGCAGCCAATGAGCCTCATCTTTTTGGATATTGACCACTTTAAAAAATTCAATGACGAATTCGGGCACCTCTTTGGTGATACGATCTTAAAAGGCATTTCACAACGTCTAAAACAAGCTTGTCGAGGTGGGATAACTGCCTACCGTTTTGGCGGAGAGGAATTTGCATTGATCATTCCTAATAAGTCCTTAAGAGTGGCAAGACAAATGGCGGATGCACTGCGCCTAGCCATTGAAAAAATGACGATTAAAGATCGAAAAAATGGTTCAAAGGTCGGCAATATTACCGCTTCCTTTGGTGTCGCTGAATTTACAGCGGGTGATACCTACACCTCACTGGTCGATCGTGCAGATAAGATGCTCTATGATGCCAAACGAGCAGGCCGCAACCGAGTTATGCCTTTTTAACAACTCAGGAAAAACCATAGTCGTAAATTAGAATAACAAGGGCAGCTAATTCACTCTCTGCCCTTGTTATTACTTCAGGATAAATACTGTTCTATATCTACTTCATCAATCTGTTCAGGGTTTAAGAACTCCATGGCAAATGTTTGATAAACCCCAGACGTCAAGAATAGCTTAAATAACTCTGCATCCAGGTGTTGGTCTTTGACCATGAAAGACATGATCTTAATCGACTCTGATAACGTCTTGGGTTCTTTATAAGGTCTATCCGCACTGGTCAACGCTTCAAAGACATCGGCTAACGCCATCACTCTGGCAGTAAGAGGCATTGCATCGGCTTTGAGCCCCATAGGGTATCCAGTTCCATCCACTTTTTCATGATGACCGCCAGCTATAGCAGGAACATTGCGCATTCCTTTCGGGAACGGCAGGCTCTCCAACATTTTAATGGTTTCAACGATATGATTGTTAATCACATAACGCTCCTCATCGTTTAACGTGCCTTTGCGAATGGATAAGTTATACAGCTCTCCCAAGTTATTCTGATACATCGGTTTTTTAAGCGTAAATCGAGTCGAAGGCTCTGCTTCAACTGCCCATGGAATGGCGTGATAAGGTTGATCGGCCAATACCGATTCACTTTCACCAAGTTTTGTTTCAGCTTGCTCATAACGTCGACGCTCTTCCCACGACAAGCCTTGGCCTTCATCAATAGTTTTAGTCCATTGCCTCTGAGCTATAGAATGAAGACGTGTCACCGCATCATCCGTCATAAACTCACCGCCTACATTCGTAGCGGCAATAAAGGCAAAATCGTCATCAATACGCTTCCATTTAGCGTCAAGCTCTTGTTGTAATTCAAACGATAATGGTTCACCTAGGGCCCGCTGTAATATCAAGATATGTGCATCACGTTTAAGCACCTCGAATCGTGTTCTTATTTCGTGAATGCGGTTATAGATTGTCTCTAGCTTCACTGCTTTATCAACCACATGTTCTGGCGTCGTCACCTTGCCACAGTCATGTAGCCAAGCTGCAAGTTGTAACTCTTGCCACTCTTCAGATGACAGCTTAAAGTCTTTAAATGGCTCAGCTTCAGACTGCTCGGCGGCTTTGGTCAACATTTCTGTTAGTACTGGAACACGTTGACAGTGATTGCCCGTGTATGGAGATTTAGTATCAATGGCTCCCGCCATCACCTCAATAAACGAGTTAAGCAACGCTTTTTGATTAGCAAGAATTTGCTGAGACTCAATGGCAACAGAAGCATATTCACTTAATGATTCAATAAATGGCAAACGTGTGGTCGACAACGTATCAAGCTGTTCGCTCTCTATAATCAAACCGAAGCCACCTAACACCTGACCACCTCTATCTAACAATGGTAGAAACAAGAATACGTCCTGAGTTCCTATTTGCGGAATAGCACGCTTGATGTCCTGATGTTCGACCGCTAACGCTTTTGGTCGAACGCCATTTAAAGATTCGAATAAATACGCTACATCTGGATTCTTTGCATCAAGTGGTGACAGTTGAGAGAGATCAAACTTATCATCCGTTTTTGAAACCACACTGTGCGGAATCAACACGTTGTCATCATCACTTAGATACAACAAAGCACGCTTCGCACTGGTCGCATCTAGTGCTCCGTTGGCCACCAAACCCAACAAAGGTTTCAACTCGTCTTGCCTTGCAATAGCATTGGTCAATAGCAAGAACCTAGACAACGTCTGCTGCATACCAAACAGGGCTTGAGATAAGTCATGAATCTCTTTGATATGTGACTTTTGCGGTGTCTTTTTAGAAAAGTCAAAACTCTCAATTTTCTGTGCCCGTAGTGTTGCCCTTCGAATCGGTGCAGAAACGCGCTGTGCTGCAATATACACAAAAGGGAGAGCAATCAATAAGACGAGCAGTGAGGTCAGAATCGATCGCTTGGCGATAACTTGAGACTTATCCAACAACTCTGTGGATTTCACCACCATCATCAAATACAAGTCGTGACCTGAGTTGTTGACCGACTTGGTGACTTTACCTATCCATTTTTCACCGTCGACATAAAACTCATGTACGGTATCTACCGTATTGCCAAATAACAGCACGGCTTCGTGAACAACCGGGTTATCAATATCTTCAATAAGAATGGTGGCACTATCCAAGGCGTCTTCTTGAATGATTACTTGTTTCGGGTTGCTGTAGGCATACAAGCGCCCACTTTCATCATAGAGCACCCTAAATGAAGACTTACGGCTAATGGTCTCAGCCAACACCTCAGAAATTTGATCCAAAGTGATATCAGCGGCCACCACCACACCACTCTCGGAGCGTCTTGATACCGTGATACCAATCTTCCCCAGTTTTTGAAAATAGTAGGGGGCCGACATGGCTACAGATTCGCGATTGGCTATTTCAAACCACTCTCGATCTCTTAAGTCGACTTGGTATTTTTCCTGAGAGGTGAAATTAACTAAATCGTGTGCTTCATTGTATTCGTATCTGTGTAAAAGTTGCTGTTCAGCATAGTAACTAAACACCACGTAACGTGCTTCAGGAGAAACCTCTAAGCCTTTTTGGATCTTACGGTCAAATACTCGATAAACACTGAAATGGTCACCATTAGGTAGTGTTAACGTATAGGAAAAAATAGAAGGGCTAGCGGATAATAAATAACTGATTTCGGGGACGTAGCTCAGACGTTCTTCATGTGTCGACAAACGACTCAACTGCCCTTTGGAAAACGCTGTAACGGTTGAAAATGCAGGACTATAATGGTGAAGCAAATTGGCTCTCGCTTCACCAGATATTCGATCAAATAGATGGTCATTGGCGTCAACCAGTACTTTATTTAAGCTTGAATACGTAAGCCATAACTGCACACCACACACCAACATCACAATGATGATAAACAAACTCGAAATGTGTATGTGCAGCGGGTAACGGAACCAACTTTTGCCCGTCTTCTTGAAATCCATTTCACGTACCTAAAACTAATTAAATGATAATTAATAATAGGTTACGCCACAGATTTTAGTAGCTTAACTGGTCCACATACTGAGAAATATCCACATCATCAATTTGCTTGTCATCAATATGCGCCTGCGCATAATCACGATAGACGCCTGACGTTAAAAACAGTTTGAACAAAGCTGGGTCTAGATGTCCGTCCTTTACCATAAAACTCATGATCTTAATGGCTTCAGAAAGCATCTTGGCCTTCTTGTATGGTCGGTCACAGCTTGTTAGTGCCTCGAAAACATCAGCGATCGCCATGGCTCGAGCAGGAAGCGGAAGTTCGCTGACCTTCAAACCCAATGGATACCCGGTCCCGTCAACTTTCTCATGATGACTGCCTGCTAAAAGGGGCACGTTTTTCATATGTCTTGGGAATGGCAAGCTCTCTAGCATTCGGAGTGTCTCTATCATATGGCTGTTTATGATGTAGCGCTCTTCTGGGTTCAACGTGCCTTTGCGAATCGATAAGTTGTACATCTCACCTTGGTTATTTTGATGCTCACCAGCCTTTAAAACAAAACGTTCTTCCCGCAGAGGCTCTTTTTCCCATGCAACCAAGTGCGATTCATTATCTGCCAACAAGGGAACACGTTGACCTTCAACAAACGAATTGTCCGAGTAACGAGCGAGCTCCTCCCATGAAAGGCCTAATCTCGGGTCAATCGTGCTCTGCCATGTTCTTTGAGCAATGGTTTCTAAACGTGTCACTTTGTCGTCATCTAAAAACTCAGAGCCCAGATTGATTTCGGCAATCAGTGCAAATTCCTTATCTAACTCTTCCTGAGCCAAGCGAATCGCTTCCAGGTCCTGTTTATCTAACTGACCACTAGATTTAGCTCGATAAATGTTAAGTTCCGCGTCGCGCTTTAGTACCTCAAAGCGAGTCCTGACTTCATGAATTCGATTGTAGATGGTCTCCAGTTTGGTGGACTTATCGATAATATGCTCTGGTGTGGTCACTTTCCCGCAGTCATGTAGCCAAGAAGCAATATGCAGCTCTTCCCACTGCTCTTTGTTCATTGAAAAATCAGCGAAAGCGCCTTGAGTGGAGTCCTGAGCGGCTTGAGTCAGCATTTCAGTCAACACAGGAACACGCTGGCAATGGTTACCGGTATAAGGCGATTTGGTATCAATAGCTCCTGCCATCACTTGAATAAAAGAGTCCAATAGCGCTCTTTGATCAGCCAACATGGTTTGAGTTTCAATGGTAACAGAGGCATACGCTGCCAAAGTCTCTAGATACTCTTTATTGTCCATTAATACTTGAGACTCATGTTCTTCATCAAATCCTAAGCCCAAACCACCAATTACTTTTTTGCTACGGTCCATCAAGGGGATAAATAACAAGTTGTCGGTTTCATTTTCCTTAATGACAAAAGGTCTGGCCTCGTAGTACTTAGAGTAAATAGGCTGTTTCTGATTAAAAAACACCTCAACATCTTCAGCCAACCTAGGTTCATCAAGAGGAAGCCGCTGCTGTGTTGTAACATCAATGACGCCTTTGGTTCTGAGCTTAATAAACTTAGGGTCGAGATACTTCTCATCTTTACTCAATAAGTACAAATACGTGCTGTTCGCGCTCGTTGCATCTGCGGTTTCGACACAAACTAACTCAAGTATTCGTTCCAGATCATTCTCTTTTGCCATTGAGTTAGTCAATGATAGAAAACGCTTTATCGTCGACTGCATCACCGTCAATGAATCCGACATAGCTTTGATTTCAGTGACTCGAGAATGCTCCTGATTATCATCGTCAAAGTTAAAATGTTGTATAGCTCGTGCTTTCTGAGTGGCCTGGCGAATTGGCCGAGCGAGCCACTGAGAAAGATAGTAGATACAAGGCAATGCGATTAGCAACGCGATAAATGAACCTATTAGCGAACGTTTCGCCACAATATTGGCATCTTTTAAGAGCTGCTCTGACTTTACTGCCATCACTAAGTTAAAAAGCTGATCACGGGTCCCTCGAAGCTTATCAACTTTAACAACCCATTTTTCTCCTTGATAGTTAATCTCCTTCGCTTCAGTTCCAAACTCCACGACACTTGATGTATTAGAAATCAAAGGGTGGCTAATCTCTCCCAACTTTAGTGGCGTTGACTGCCTCAGGGCATCCCTTACTTCAAATAATTCCGGCTGACTATAAGCGTAGACATTGAATTCATCGTCATAGAGAACGCGCATAGCATCTCGGTTCTCATCACTGTCACGTAAGACTTGAGACACCTGATCAAGCAAGATATCAGCGCCAAATACCGTACCATTCGCGGCCCTTCTGTGAATTGTGACACCTGTTCTAGACAAAATTGACATGAAGTACGGTTTTGATACCTGAGCAGTTACTGATGATGAACTGCGATACCAACGCATGGAGCGAGGGTCATGCATGAAATTCTCCCTTGTTTGGGACTTTAATAGACCTAAATGCGCACTGTACGTTCGTATGGAAAGTAGATTGGTTACGACATCATAATTAAGCGCCGCATATTCTGCGTTTGGACCAATGCCCAAATGCGCTCTCATTCTATCATCTGCCAACCTGACAACCGCTAGCCATTCACCGTCAGGAAAAGCAGCTTTGAGTGAGAAAATATGTTTATTTGCGCGAAGCTGTGCAGCAAGTTCAGGGACAAAGCTAAAACGGAGGTCTGGGTTCACCTCACGAACTAATTCGCCAGCGGAATAAGCATCAACAATGTTAAAAGCTGGACCAAAATGAAATGACATCTTACTTCTAGTTTCACCAGCTATACGTTCAAACAAATTTTCATTCGCATTAAGCAGTACTTTAGTCAAACTGGTCTGCGTAATCCATATCTGCACCCCACAGATGACCAACACCAAGACTACAAAAATAGTGGAAATGTGTAGATGGAGAGGTAAAGAAAACTTATTGTTGTTTTTTTCGTTGCTAGGCATAGTTGATAACGCTTTGAATTGGCACAGTGTAAGACTAGTCGAGATAATAGTGCTCGAGAAGTCAAACGATGACATATTAATCCAAAAAAAGCCCCACTCATACAAGCGGGGCCACACTACCAAAGGAAAATAGGTATTTAATTAAAAGTGCTAGCGATTATTAAAATGCGAAGCTGAAACCTAGGTTGTAATCATCGCCGTTCTTCGCAGTGAACTCTTTATCTTCACTGCTTGCTCTAGGACGTCCTTTCTCATCTCCTTTTACGAGACTGACCCAATGTCGAATACCTGCAGCATGACACTTGTCCGTTTTACCAAAGGTAGTACAAGTCTCTAATTGAATATCTTCGATTTCCACAAGCTCTAGATTACCCGTTCCTTTACGCTTGCCCATCATCACTTCTACGTGCGTTCCGCTCTCATCACGGAATAAAATCGCTTCAGGAGAACATTTATCCCCCGCATAAGCCACAAAGTGTTTTGCACGCTTTAACCCCGTATGCTCACCATTTTTAAAATAAGCTTGCACGTGACGATAGTCGATTTCGTAACTCACTACTTCTTCGTGTGAGCCATTCTCTAGTGGAAACAAAGTATCAAGCAGTTGTTTCGCCATCTTTTGTTTCTCTATTTGCTCATCGGCTTTCACCATTTCCACGGCAAAGACAGCTTCTGCGATAAACGTTGAGTGGTTTTTATGTAGTTCTGTTTTATCGAATGTCAGCATGTTCATAGTCTTTCCCTCATACGGCCTTTTGTTCTATTTAGAGCAAATATCCTAAACAAGTGTTTAAATTTATATTCGTTTTGTGATTTGTATACTTTGTAGACTAGCTTGTTTTTGACTACAATTTCACAACAAAAATTTTACAATGTGAATTTTACAAAATGCCTCTGTCAAAAAGTCTAATCCGTCAGTCCCATTTTTTGGGCACTAAGGTAAGAAACCTTAGAAAACGTAACCATTTAACAATGGAAGACCTCTCTGCGCGTTGTATTCGCATCAACCCAGAGTACGCTCCTTCCGTCTCGTATTTATCGATGATTGAGCGAGGAAAACGCGTCCCAAGTATCGATATGCTTGAAGTTATCGCCGAAGTTTTCCAGAAAGATCCGGCTTGGTTCTTAGATAATGAGCCTGAGCAGGAAGAAATTACCCCGGTTAAAGGTAATCGCGGAGGCATCAGTGGCATGGCTTTAGAGCCAAGCTTTTTGTTTTCAAACGACATACTGCAAATTGCCATTCCGGAAATGCTGTCGCAAACCGGAATCACCGGAAGACAATTCGCACATCTTTTAATCCGCGCTCACCAAGAAAGTCTGCAAAACCACTTTCCTGATCTGGAACGAGCAGCTGAAGAAGTGGGACTGAAGCGCTTAAACCTATCTGTAGAAGATTTGATCGATATTGCTGGCGATTTAGGTTTAAGAGTTCAATGGGTCAATCGAACACCAAAAGATGTGGTGGATGAGTTAGGAATTAACGCCAAGCAACTCGTTACCTCGTTTTTTGAGCCTCCGGGTACCATCTACCTCAACGAAATACTCAAAGCATACCCAACAAGGCTTAAATATGATCTCGCAGTTTATATCGGACACCGAATTCTGCACAGTGAAGAAGGGCTGAAGAGCGTCCTCAGTGTCGGTCACCACAATAGCTGGGAAGACTCTGCAGCAAACCAGTCAACATCTGCTTTGAACTCACAAGATATTTTGCAAGCATGGCGAGATTTTGAGTCCAGCTTTTTCGCCGGTGCCCTACTTTGCCCTAAAGTCCCATTTAGGCAACTACTAGACAGAAGTGGTTATGAAATCGATGTTCACAAACGTGCAGGCGTATCTCCGTCTGTCGCCATGCGTCGTATGACCGTGGTATCTCCCTATCCACATTGGCACTATTTCGACGCCTACGGGCCTGGAAAGCTCAAAGCCGTCTACCGAGGAAACGGTATTCCGCTGCCATGGGGAAACATGCGGATGGTGAACGACCCGTGTCAACACTGGGCGGTATTTAGGCGCTTATCTGAACCTCAAAACGGCTCTTCTGCACAAATCTCTATTCTTAATGTGGGTGATGAACCTCGTATTTATTGCTGTGAATCCATCAACATGACCGACCCGGCTGGAAATAATCGAGTACTCTGCGCGGGTATTGATCTAAATCCTGCGATAGATGCTCAAGGCGGCAACGCATTGG
This sequence comes from Vibrio barjaei, assembly GCF_001639065.2. Lineage (GTDB taxonomy): Bacteria > Pseudomonadota > Gammaproteobacteria > Enterobacterales > Vibrionaceae > Vibrio > Vibrio barjaei. Next base: position 58,866 of record NZ_LQXO02000022.1, on the reverse strand, counting down.
AGATAGCTAGTGAACTAAAACGATCATGTGTCGAAGGGGGTGGCAGTGTCAGCATTCCTCGTTCTATCAAAAAGGATCTGCAAACAGTGGCTAAAATCCTCAATATCAATTGGGTTGAACGAGGTATTGAAGGCGATGCACGGTTAATTTGTTCGAGAGGAGCAGCATGTCCGAGAAAACCAAGCTGTTATGAAGGTTGTGCTGAAAGTAAGGGAGTTGAACTAGGCGATATTGTGTAAGCCTTAGTGATTTAGCTCTTAGCCTAGAAACAAAAAAAGCCAGCCACCAAATAGTGTGACTGGCTATATACAAGTGTGAACAATAGAGGTTCACTAACAACGTCAGTTGGCTAGGTGACCCTCGGCTTAAAAAGGGTCGTTCTAAATAATGCATCAAGCGTGCCAACTTTTTAAATCGTTGTTTTCAGATAATTCTGGTCAGATAAGTATCGATTTCATGTAAACCATACTCATATAGTATTTTCATTTTGCAAAAACAGATGCATTTTGCAATTAGTCCTTCTCTATATTTGCAAAAACGCAATAAAAAAACCATAGCAATATGAAATCAGTATCTAAGCAACCTGATATTTATAAAACAGCACCAATAGATAACAGACTAAATACCCTACAATGCTCCAACATTTTAGGTTCTCTGTTGTGTTAGAGCTTAATTCCTTCAAGCTCCAGCAGCTTTCTTTTTCGTTCAACTCCGCCAGCATAGCCTGTCAATGTACCACTTTTCCCAATTACGCGATGACAAGGAACGATAACTGAGATGGGGTTTTTTCCATTTGCAGCTCCAACGGCTCTTACGGCTTTAGGTTTGCCGATTCGATTCGCTAACTCTTGGTAACTTATCGACTCTCCGAAAGGGATATCACACAATGCTCGCCAAACAAGCTTTTGAAAATCAGTTCCTTCAGCTGCTAAGGGGAGATCAAATGACTGTACCTTGCCTTCAAAGTAACAAGAGAGCTGTTTAGAAGCTTCAGCCAAAATTGGATGCTCGGGAGCTAGTGAGCCCAGAACATCGGGCAATGTAGTATGCTCTTCAAACCAAAGCCCTAGCAGACCATCATCGTTCGCTTGAATAGTGACATCCCCAAGTGGGCTTGGTGTTATTAGGTAGTAGTTCATGAAAAATGACTCCAACAATGTAATGTAGCGTAGCTTCCCCAAGGTGACACATTCGCAGCGTTCAATTGTGGATGCTCAGCAAGGTATTTTTTAACGATCAAATCTGTATCAAGAAACAAGTTGGGCTCGGAGGCTCCCCTCATCTTTGCATAACTAATGGTCCATGGACCTATGCCTTTTAGAGCCAGCCAGTTATTTGGTGTGTCCTCGGGCGAATTGGTAATATGATGAGCCAACCGGGCTAATGTCTCTTTTCGACTGTTTGGCATTTTAAGAAAACTAAGGTCGGAACGGGCGACGATATCCGCACTAGGAAAAACTCGCTGCCCAGATACCGTATGATCCAAAGTGTCAGTCAGCAAGTTAAGCTGCCCTATAGCTGCTTTTACCGAAACCTGCTGCCCAACTACAGCTCGAACACCCGCTTCCCAAGTCGACCACACACCAGGAAGCCGCAGCCCTGATTTAATAACTAATTGGTCGTCGTACTTCGATAGCAACTCTTCAATCAAAGCCACATCGGTGTTTAAATCGAAGACTCTTTTTATATTGCTCATCAACCAAGACAGTTTTGTGACATCTTCCAATTCAAATTCCACTTTGATTGTTTGCTTGCCCTCCACATCAGCGTGTAACTTGAACCAAGCTAAACTACCATCAATCTCCACATAACGAGCGTAGCTGTATTGCGTCACTTCTTCTACGCCTTCTATTGCTCTTAAACGATAAAAATCGAGTAACGACTCCCAGTGATATTGACCTCGGTAAGCTAAATGAATCACATTGCGACCGCTGTCATCTTGCCTTGCATGGTGACGCCTCATTTCTGAAGGCGTCAATTTAAGATACTTCTTAAAGGCATCATTGAATCGTCGAGTACTATTAAAACCGCTGGCAAAACCAACATCAGTTATTGATAGTGAACTGTTGTGAAGCAGTTGTTTGGCAAACATTAATTGATGATATTGAGCATACACCTTGGGTGACATACCCAGGTGGTTTTGAAATAGTTGTCTTAAGTATCGACTGGTAACGCCGAGCCTATCTGACAACGTTTCCAAATTGGAGTGCTGTAACGCCCCCTGCTCGATCAAACTTAATGCTCGTCGAAAACTGGTTTCTTTACCAAGCCAGGCCCACGAATTAGGCGCACTATCCGGACGACAGCGCAAACAAGGTCGATATCCTGCCTGCAACGCTACAGGCGCCGTAGAGAAATACTCAACATTCTCCTCTCGTGGCAAGTTTGCTGGACAAATAGGGCGGCAAAAAATGCCCGTTGTCTTCACTGCCACAAAAAATACGCCATCAAACCTTGGATCCCTTGAGAATCGGGCAACAGAACATTGCTCTCTACTAAGTGACTCCATACCTGCCTCTAACCTTGCCTACTCTATCGCCAGTGTAACGCACATTTTGCATCTTACTAGCCACTTTCGGAACTCAAGGGCGACATGAAATCTTCATCAAACCATCACACAATATTAAAAAAACCAAGTAAAAGTAGCGTCTAACCAATGAGTTAATGAACAAACCAAAAAACGTTGAAAAAATCGATGGGTAGAATTTCAAAAACCTTACATCCTCTGTCTATACTGAGGCTGAATTCGATGATTAACGTCATTTTATGAGGGTGGCTATGTCAAATGTAGATTTTCGTCTTGGAAAGAGACCTTTTTACGATAACAAGCGGTTTCGACGTGGATTTGCTAAATCTGGCGATTTTACTTTAGCTGAAGAAGATATCTTGATTCGCTTTGGAGATACGATGAGTTTGCTAGAAAGTGGCGAGCTATCTCCGGAATCGGATTCAGAAAAACACTTTCTAGAAGTGCTCCAAGACGAAAGTCATGCAGAGAGCAAACTAGAAAAAACATGGTTGAAATACATACACCTTGCACGCGATAGGAAAAGGTTTCATGCATTAAATGGTAAGAAACCTGAGCCAGAGACAATCAATGAAGATGTGGACTATGACGATTCAGATGTGCTCAGTGATGACATAACTGATGAGAATATAGATTCTGACAACTAGTTTTACAGGGAAACCAAGGCTCTCCAGCTTGTCGTAAATATATGTGATAGCTTATACAACTAGCTGTCACATATAGCTTTTAAACCTATTTCTCGATCTCAACCTCAGCTTTTTCTATCACCTTTGTTATTTATTTTTTGCTTATATACTCTATTGTTAATAAAGTAAATTATAAAAATATTCGTGGAAGAGCATGCTTACTGAATTAGACGAAGTATATGAGGTGCTTTCTTGTTTACCTGACCCTGTCTTCATAATAAGTGAAGAAGGAGAATATGTTGATTTTCTTGGCGGGACTGATACTCAGTCGTATCATGACGGCAGTGTACTGATTGGGCAAACTCTGCACTCGGTAATGCCTTCCGAGCAAGCCGACTGGTATATCAGTCAAATCATCACATCACTCGATAATAATCAGGTCATGACTGTCGAATATGATCTATGCGTTGAAGATCTTAACGGCATTGACCCCAAATCGGGTCCAGCAGGCACATTAAGGTTTGAGGGCAAGATCTTTCCGCTTTCTTTTACCTGTAAAAACCAAAGGGTAGTTTGTTGGCTCACTCGAAACATATCGAAGCGCCATCGCCTTGAACTAAAGCTCCGTAAACAGAGTGAATCCGATCCACTCACACAAATAGCTAATCGCCGCTATTTTTTCTCCACATTAGCAACCATAACTAAAAGCACGACCCCACACTGTTTATTGTTGATGGATATTGATTACTTCAAAAAGGTCAACGATACCTATGGACACCTAGCTGGGGATAACACGCTAAAAGAAGTGGTTGCTCGAATACAAGATATCATTCGGCCTGATGATACTTTCGCCCGAGTAGGTGGCGAAGAGTTCGCACTGCTTCTACCTGATATTGAAGAGCACACGGCTTACGAGATTGCGGAACGCATTCGCTGTACCATAGCCGATACTCCTTTCCACTATGAACAGCAGACCTTTTCGATAACATTGAGCGTTGGCATAACCCAAGCTCGCTATCAAGAGCAAAACAATCATATTTTTTCAAGAGCGGATGACGCGTTGTACATTGCAAAGAGCCGAGGTAGAAATCAAAGTATGGTATTAAGTTAGCCGATCAGAACAGAGTACTCGGCCACTAAAAAAGCGGCCACTTGACCGCTTTGACTTTACCTTACGAAATTTCCTGACAGGTTACCTGTTGCTATTCACTAATACGTAAGTCGGCCCCGCATTATCAGCGGTAATCAGTTGCAACTCAGAGGTGTTTGCCCCTGCTCCTTGATATTGATTAAAGCCATTTTCCAAGGACATGTTTGGAAGTGTTAGCGAATAATTCTCTAACTGATCTTGTCCAACTACAGTCGGAGTGTAAAACTCGTTATGGTAACTGGCATCAACAAGAGGAAACTGCTCTGTCGCTCGTACACTCACAAACTCTGGGTTTTGTGAATTATCGACAACATTGTTGTTAAAACGGATATCAACACCAGCGAAAATATTGTCTACTTCTGCATTGTTGAATAGGCTAACGCGGTGAGATTGATTACCGTACACAATGCCCCACTCGGTATCAACAAATGTGTTGTTCTCTATGTCGATGTTCTTAGGCGTCCATTGCTTGTATAGCTCTTTCCCTTTTACTGACTGGTCAAGCTGCTCGCCGTTTTTTGCGTCGATAATCCCTGTATTAATGACAATACCACCTCTAAGATCAGCGTTACCTTCAATGTGGCATTAGTTTCTGTGTTCGCGACAGCAGCGGTAAGCGCAGCTTCTTTGGATATACGTACCGAGTACAAGCACACAAACGAGCAACACGCGACGCGCATCAAAATGGGTGACAGTATCGGTAACTTTTACTATAGCGGTGAGTTAAAGTTCAAAGGAGAAGATGGCGCGTTTCTTAAAGACTTGCAAAATAACGGTTGGGAGCTTGATTTAGGTTATCGTTTTAAGATTAACGACAACTGGACTATTCAACCGGTATGCCTATAGAAGCTCGTTCGGCGGGTATGACTTACAAACCACAGCTCCGCGTGACGTACGCACTGGATAGTGTTGAAGGGCTCAGCTTGAGTGGTCGTTATCGTTATGACATTCGTCAAAACAACGGTGAAGACGCACAGAATGAACGTCGTCACCGTCTAACGGCTAACATCAACTATTCAGTAAACGAGTGGCGCTTTGGGCTTGAAGGCAACTATTATAAAGCAGCAACAGATGGTTACATCTTGTACAACGGCAAAGACACAAACTACGAGCTAAACGCCACAGCACGTCGTAGCTTCGGCCAATGGGCACCGTACGTTGAGTTTGGTGATGTGAACGTCGATTCTGTTACAGATCGCCGCGAACTACTTAGCCGCCTGGGTGTCACATACAGTTTCTAAGATGTAATTCAGGAATCAGTAGAAAGAGGTGTCTTGATAGACACCTCTTTTTTACCCATTTATTGGCTTAGTCGGTACAATTTTCCAATACAAGGGTGCTGTTTATTGAACAGTCGAGTCGACTGAGCCAAAAATAGCTCTGCGGTTGCAATAGCATCAATTAAGGCCTCATGTCCATTATACTCAGGTAGCCCGTATCGCTTCCTAGTCTCAGACAGACGAACGTCGATATCGGCATCTTTATTCACCGCTAAAGCCATCGACTTCTCGATAGCTAGTGTATCCAACCACATCACCGGCAAATCTGACACCCCATACTTCTGAGTCAAATATTCATCAACAAATGCCGCTTCAATCATCGAACCGTGTGCAATCAATATTTTGTTTTTTGCTGCTTGAAATAACTGTGTCATCGCAGCATCTAACGAGACTCCATCTTGCAACATTTCAGGCATGATATGGTTTATAACCGCGGTTTCAGCCTTAACCTCACTTGGCGACTCAATAAACAGCTGTTTTGCACTGGCAACATTGATCGTAAAGTTGGCAATCTCTACCCAACCTAAACTAAGAATTGTATTGGTATCGGCATCTAAACCAGTCGTTTCAAAATCCAGCACTAAGTACTCGACTTCTGTCGCCAATGCCTCCATTCTCAGCGGCTGCTCACTTAACAAGTTTCTCAGCTCATTGGGTATCTTTTGATTGGCTAGATATCGCTGTCTTTGCTTGAGATAATGGTTATAAACGTGAAATTGATTCATCACGCTTTTCAAAACACCAGCCACTAGTTACAACCTCCCACCGAACCGAAGTTTAACCGCATCTTGCAACGTAGAAATGATCCTAAATGCATCTTTCAAATTGCCACGCTCAAAGCTGCCAAATGAATCGGGATTGATGTGATTATCCGGCTGCTCACCTCGCTTTAGTGCTTGTAGCTGATGATGCTGTCTAAACATAAGAATGTAGTGGTAAGCGTTGATAATGTTTTTATATGAGTCATCACTTAACATGCCTTGTTCATTGGCTTGAGTAAATCGTTCGTCGGTATTCGACGAGTCGCACTCTACCGCAAGACCATAAATACGCGCTAAATCTATAATGAGGTTTATCGCGTACTTTTTTATATTCAACGTTTTCTTGTTCTCGCCTGTTTTTTCAAGCACTAGGCTATTAAAAACACCAAGAGGAGGTGACGTATTTATAGCGTCTCGGGTCAAGATCCCTAAAAACTCACGGTTGTTACGAATATTGGAGTGCAGTTCATCGCGCAACATATCGGCATAGCTCGCTTCACCATAAACGCAGCGAATTTCCAAGAACACGCTGATATTGAGCAGTCTTTCGTACTCTGGGTTCGATACCCACTTTTTATAGTAGTGTTTCCAGGTCGACAATGGCTGACACCATTTAGGAGTTGCTGCCATAAACTTACCCGGACACAAGGGATATCCGCACGCAGCGAGCCCATTTGAGACATACTGCGATAAGTGCCGGAAGTAGACTTTGTCATTCTCGGTCGCCTCATCACTAAGAATGAGTGCATTGTCTTGATCTGAAAGCATGTGAACTTCATTTCGAGCATGAGAGCCTGCAACTATCCACGAGAACTGACATGGTGGTTCCCCCAGTTTATCAATCGCAATTTGAATAATTCGACGATTGTAGGCATCCATAATCATCGACATTACGCGACCTATGGTCTCGGGAGCGACATTTCCTTCCACTAGAGCTTCAAATATAGCCTGACGTTCGGTGGTGAAACTCGCCATATTACGAACGCTGGTGGCATATTTGATTTTTTCAATAAGAAATATCGCCTGCATACGATGATTCTGCACCAAATGAGAAGTGGTCAGCAGGCCTACTACTTTACCCTCAGAAACAACGGGTAAACCCCGAACATTATGTTGCATCATCAATGATGCGGCATGCAAAACCAGATCGTTGGGGCTGACTGTCAGTGGATTAGGCGTCATCACATCCCTAATCGGAGCACTGTTATCATGGCCTTCTGCGATGACTCGTTTGGTCATATCACGATCCGTCATCAGGCCAACTAACTTGCCGTTGTCACACACCACCGCGGTTGAAGATCGTTTAACCACTCGCATTTCGTGTGCAACATCTTTAATCGACATAGAAGCATCAACAATCGCAATGACTCCACTCGCCACGTCAGACACCTTTTTAATAAACAGACCTTTTTCTTTATTCGACCAAACAACATCTAGTGCAGATTTAAGGCGAACTTGCGCTTGAGAAGCAAAGTGTTCCGCGTACTCTGGATTACGTTTAAAGATAGTTTCAAGCGTAGAATGAGGGATTAAATACAGAAGCGTATTTTCGATGGCAACCGCTTGATAGCCCGCCTTTTTAGAAACTTGATCATCGAGAAAAGTAAAGCCAAACAAATCTTCACTTCCCAGTCTTGCGCGAAGAACGCCATCAGGTTTGCGTTGCTCCATAGAGCCAGTTCGAATGACATATAAAAACTTCTGTTGGCTTTTCGGCAAACTCTCCCCTTCTCCGCTAAGCCCAGATTGCCCGTTACAAGGGTCAATCACCTCTCCTTTACCCAAATAGGTGATTTTTATTTCCGCAGCGACCTTACGAACCAGCTCTTTGGGAAGTTTATCGAACGGATCAACGCTACATAGAAATTGCGTGATATTGGGTAGAAGTGCGTGAGGCATGTGAATTTTCCAACTTTATTTTGTATTATTATATCAGCAGAAGTTTCGCAATGGTGTACTTTAGATACAAAAAAGGCAGCTTATATGCTGCCTTTTTCTTCAAATTGTTAACAAGCGCGCTCACCTCTTGGTGTTAGCTTGCTACAGGAAGCCTGTGGTTTTCTTCGCGTAAATGGTTCGCTGACGCTTCACGAGCCTTGTCACTATCCCCTGCCATAATCGCTTCGTAAATAGCTCGGTGTTCGTTGATACACGTTGAGCCGCCGTCTGAAGAGAACTGGATAAAGTTAACGAACATAGTAGTAAGAATATTGCCGAATGGGAGATAAAAGTCATTACCAGTCGCATTAAAAATCAGACTGTGGAAACGAGTATCAACATCTAACCATTTAGACTGCTCGAAGTTTTCTTCTTTAGACACTTCTACCATTTCTTGGAAAGTCGCAGACAGCTCAATACGTTGCTCTGCAGACGCGAACTTAGCTGCTAACGCACATGCTTCTGGTTCAATAGCCCGGCGCAGCCCTAGGAACTGGCCGCAAAACTGTTCTACATCATTAAGGCCATCCATCCACTCGATTAGCTGTGGATCGAGAAAGTTCCAATACGCACGATCAACAACACGTGTACCAATTTTAGGTCGAGATTCAAGTAAGCCTTTTGACGTCAATAGCTTAACTGCTTCACGAAGTGCAGTACGGCTGATACCAAATTGTTCACACAACGCCATTTCACCTGGAATAATTGATCCTTCCGGCAAATCACCAGAGAGAACACCTCGAGCAATTTCACGAGCGACCTGTACGTGGATACTGCGCTTTGAACCCGTAATAGAATTAAACTTACCTGACATATCTTTATCGCTTACTTAAAGTGTTTATGTATTATTTTAGCAGCTATTCTATCACTAAACTTCCTAGAATAGATGTGATACATCGCATTTATTCAGTGTAAATGTCTTACATTTTGCCCCAACTAACCACTCTGTTACCTAATAACCGGCTAATTTACGTGTTAACTATCACATAATCCGAGTCTCATGCCCAGTTTGCGACCTAGAATTGTTTTTTTACTATTTTGTCCATTGACGCAATTAAGTGATATTGTATTACTATATAGTTATCACACAAACACACGTGAATTTAATTGACGTGTGAACCTAACAACCAACAAGGTCAGAACTATGGCTACGTTCCATACCGTGGCAGACTCTAGTAGAAGAATTCACGTTCAAGTGGCAAAAGAAATCGCCAGCAAAATCCTTACTGGTGAATTAGAAGAAGGTGAAAAATTGCCGAGCGAGTTAGAACTTTGCGAGAAGTTTGGCATCAGCCGCACTGCGCTTCGTGAGTCCATTAAACTGCTTTCTGCCAAAGGCTTAATCGAGTCAAAACCTAAAGTCGGAACTAATGTGACAGCTCGTCACCATTGGCACTTTCTGGATCCTCAATTCCTTGACTGGGTAAAAGACACCGATAATGTCCAACGCTTCCTCACCCAATTTTTGGGACTTCGCATGGCGATTGAACCAGAAGCCTGCTCCATGGCAGCAAGAAATGCCTCTATCGAGCATCGTAAGGCGCTATCTGTCTGTTTTCAAAACATGAAACAGGCCGCGTTTAGTCACGACTACACGGCGTGGACACACAACGATCACGCCTTTCACAAAACAATATTCTTAGCGACAGCTAATCCGTTTTACGTCCCTTTTGCCAATATTCTGGAATCGCTTTTCAAGACATTCATCGATGAAGCAGCCGTGGGTGGGCGATTCTGTATTGAAGAGCATAGGGGTATTTACGACGCGATTATGACTGGCGATGCACACTCTGCAAAAGTCGCATCGCGCCAATTATTAGATGATCACAACCAAAGACTTGCCCTTTTAGAGGCGGTTTAAACCTTATTTAGAGGAAACAGCAATGTTCGTATACAACAAAGATGTAGCATTAGAAGATCAAGGTGGTGGCCTACGCCGCAAAGTGTTGGCACATTGTGAAAACATGATGACTGTCGAAGTACATTTCGAAGATGGAACGGTTGCACCAATGCACAACCACCCTCACGAGCAAATTACCTATGTTGTCTCTGGTGAATTTGAATTCACGGTAGGTGAAGAGACAAAAATCGTCAAAGCTGGTGATACCATTTATAAAGTGCCAAACATTATGCACGGCTGTAAGTGCTTAAAAGCAGGTATCTTAATTGATAACTTTACCCCAATGCGTAAAGACTTCGTTTAAACGCTAACGCAATGGGCAGTAGAGACTCTCTTAACTACCCATTGCGCCTCTCCAAGTTGCCTTTCTTCGCAACTCTCTTGCGTCATTATTCTTTAATAGTTCGTGCTCTAAATATTTATTGAACTAAGTCAGCCTACTCAATATGGTTTTTCCGCCGAACCGAAATTCCAAACCTTTCACTCCCAGACAAATTACAAGCCAAAACAATCATTTTAAATCAATAAATTAGACACCAACAAATCAACTATACAACTTGGTTTAGCACTTTTATTGACCTGTCTCTTTGGTACCGAATGATAGACCCACTCTTTAGTTGTGTTAAAAAATGTTTACTTACTGGTTACAAAAAAAGAGAAATTTAATTTGAACTCAAACCTTTTTTCAGGCATTTTATATTTAACTGAACGTTCAATAAAAAATAAAAGGGAGTTCAAATGCCGAAGGTTGGCATGCCATTAGTCAGGAAACCACAGCTAGTTCAAGCAGCCATGTCTGTTATAGATCGTGTGGGCTTGCACGCCGCGAGTATCTCGTTAATTGCCAAGGAAGCCGGCGTCTCTACAGGTATCATCAACCACTATTTTGGTGGTAAACACGGCCTTCTTGAAGAGACCATGCGAGAGATCCTAAGGCAGCTTTCTAAAACAGTGACCTCTCACCTGAGTCAAATCCCCAAAACAGAACACGTTAAACGTATCAATGCCATTATTGACGCCAATTTCGTAGGATTTCAGGCAGAAAATAAAGTGGCGAAAACTTGGTTAGCGTTTTGGTCTTATTCAATGCACGACGCCCAGTTGAAGCGCCTACAACGTGTCAATGAAAAACGCCTGTTATCGCACCTTAAGATTGAACTCAACACCTTGCTCACACCGGAACAAGCCGATGTCGTTGCTAACGGTATCGCTGCGCTTATCGATGGAATTTGGCTAAGAGGCACCTTGACCCCAGAAGGTATTGACGCTGAAAAGGCCCGTTTCATCATCAACGATTATCTCGATAAGCAACTCACTTTTTACTCATTAAAATAATCATAAGTCAGACTTTCAAATGGATATGAAAACACTCTATATCGACGGCCAACTTCAACAAGGCTCATCCGACGAATACTTTACTACCTATAATCCAGCTAACGGTGAACCCTTAGCTGAAATCGTCCAAGCAAATTCTGAGGACGTAGCGTTTGCTATTGAATCTGCTAAAAAAGGCTTCGCCATTTGGTCTGCGATGAGCCCCATTGAACGCAGTCGAATTCTTCTCAAGGCAGTGGCATTGCTGCGCGAACGCAATTCTGAACTCGCTGCTCTCGAAGTTACTGACACCGGAAAACCACTACAAGAAGCCCTTGAAGTGGATATTGCCACTGGTGCCGATGTCATTGAATACTACGCTGGTCTCGCTCCAGCATTGCAAGGTGAGCAACAACCACTTAGCGAGAATCAGTTTTTCTACACCAGACGTGAACCTTTAGGCATCTGCGCGGGAATTGGCGCCTGGAACTACCCGATTCAAATTGCTATGTGGAAGTCTGCACCGGCACTTGCTGCGGGTAATGCCATGATTTTCAAGCCTTCTGAAGAAACGCCTCTAAGCGCACTGAAGCTTGCGGAAATCTATAGTGAAGCGGGAGTACCAGATGGTGTGTTTAATGTTATTCAAGGTGATCATCGGGTTGGTCAGATGCTGACAGCACATTCTGATATTGCCAAAGTTTCCTTTACCGGTGAATCAGGTACAGGGAAGAAAGTCATGGCAGATAGTGCTCAAACCCTTAAACACGTCACCATGGAGCTTGGCGGTAAGTCGCCAATGATCATCTTTGAAGACGCCAAACTGGATGATGCGGTGTCCGCTGCTATGGTCGCGAATTTCTATACCCAAGGCGAGGTCTGCACTAACGGTACCCGTGTCTTTGTACATGAGTCTTTATACTCAGCATTCATTGAGCAGTTGAAATTCCGCACCGAAAAACTGATCGTTGGCGACCCGATGGACAGCCAAACTCAAGTTGGTGCTCTCATTTCAAAAGCACATTTATCTAAGGTTTTAGACGCCATTGAAAGCGCTAAGCAAAGTGGTGCAACCTTGCTGACTGGTGGTTATCAGGCTACTGAAAATGGATTAGACAAAGGTAACTTCGTCGTTCCAACTGTCTTCGTCGATTGTGACGACAGCATGCCGCATGTGCAGCAGGAGATTTTCGGACCTGTAATGTCAGTGCTTACTTTCAATGACGAACAAGACGTTATTGCTCGCGCTAACGACACCGATTATGGGTTGGCCGCAGGGCTTTTCACTCAAGATTTATCACGAGCACATCGCGTTATTCATCAAATGCAAGCCGGTATTTGCTGGGTTAACACATGGGGTGATTCTCCAGCCGAAATGCCTGTAGGCGGATACAAACATTCCGGTATTGGGCGTGAAAATGGCCCTGAGACTCTAAGGCATTACACCCAAACCAAGAGTGTTTTAATCGAGCTTGGCGAATACGTCAGCCCTTACGCCTAACGATTAGTTTACGGAGACAGATTATGGAACAACGCTACGATTATATTATCGTCGGCGCGGGTTCGGCCGGCTGTGTTTTGGCGGACCGACTAACAGAAAGCGGTGAACACTCTGTATTGCTATTAGAAGCAGGTGGCAGCGATAAAAGTATTTTTATTCAGATGCCAACGGCCCTTTCTTACCCAATGAACACCGAAAAATACGCTTGGCAATTTGAAACCACTGAAGAGGCGGGGCTAGATGGACGCAAGCTACATTGCCCTCGCGGTAAAGTGCTTGGCGGTAGCTCATCCATTAACGGAATGGTGTATGTTCGCGGGCATGCTTGTGATTTCGACCAATGGGAACAACAAGGTGCAAAAGGTTGGAACTACCAAACTTGTTTACCCTATTTCCGCCGTGCAGAGTCGTGGGATGGTGGCAGCGATGATTATCGTGGTGGTGACGGCCCAGTTGGCACCTGCAATGGCAATAACATGACTCGCAATCCGCTCTACCAAGCCTTTATAGATGCTGGCAAAGAAGCGGGTTACCCAGAAACTCAAGACTATAACGGTTACCAGCAAGAAGGCTTTGGCCCAATGCATATGACCGTAGATAAAGGGGTCAGAGCCTCTACATCAAATGCCTATTTAAGACGTGCCGTCAAACGACCTAATCTCACGCTGATCAAAGGTGTCGTGGTTCATAAAGTCCTATTGGAAAATAAGCAAGCTGTCGGCGTTCAGTATGAAAAGTCTGGTATTGTCGTCGATGCCAAAGTAAACAAAGAGGTCATTTCTAGTGCTGGTTCTATCGGTTCAGTGCAGCTCTTGCAGCTTTCCGGAATTGGCCCTAAAAAGGTGTTGGAGCGCGCAGGCGTTACTGTAGAACACGATCTCGCTGGTGTAGGTGTTAATCTTCAAGACCACCTTGAAGTGTATTTCCAATACCACTGCTCTCAGCCAATCACGCTAAACAGCAAACTCGGTTTGGTGAGCAAAGGGCTTATTGGCGCAGAATGGATTCTTACTCGCAAAGGCTTAGGTGCGACCAATCACTTTGAATCTTGCGCGTTTATTCGTTCCCGGAAAGGACTGAAGTGGCCCAACATTCAATACCATTTTCTTCCGGCTGCCATGCGCTATGACGGACAAGCGGCGTTTGATGGGCATGGTTTCCAAGTGCATGTGGGGCCTAATAAACCCGAGAGCCGTGGCACTGTGGAGATTCGTTCGGCAAATCCGCATGACAAGCCATTAATTGAGTTCAATTACATCTCGACCAAGCAAGATCGCCAAGATTGGCGAGACTGTATTCGCCTGACTCGTGAGATTCTAAATCAGCCCGCAATGGACGCTTTCCGCGGTGATGAGATTCAACCTGGGCTCCATATTCAAAGCGACGACGCTATCGATGAGTGGGTAAAGCAGAACGTAGAAAGCGCATATCACCCGTCTTGCAGCTGCAAAATGGGGGCCGATAATGACCCACTAGCCGTGCTCGACGAGCAGTGCCGCGTTCGCGGTATCAAGGCACTACGCGTGGTCGATTCTTCCATTTTCCCAACGATTCCAAACGGTAACCTTAACGGTCCAACCATCATGGTTGCCGAGCGCGCTGCCGACATCATCTTGGGTAAGCCTCTTCAACAAGACAAACAACCTGTTTGGCTCGCACCGAACTGGGAACAAACACAACGAATAGGCTCTCCATTGAGAGAGCTGGACTAAGTCAGCCAAAAATAAAAAGGAAATAGCATGTCAACGATGACAAAAACACTCTCAGCACTCGCTCTTAGTAGTCTGGCGATGAACGCCTATGCCAACCAATGTGAAACGGTACGTTTCGCCGATGTTGGTTGGACAGACATCACTGCAACCACTGCGGTCACAACGGAACTACTAAAAGGCATGGGTTATAAAACCAAAACCGATCTTCTGTCAGTACCTGTCACTTACTCTTCAATGGCGAACGGTGATATCGATATCTTCCTTGGCAACTGGATGCCTACGATGGAGGGAGATATCGCTAGATATCGTGAAGCCAAAACTGTAGAAACCGTTCGTGCCAATCTAGAAGGTGCTAAGTACACCCTAGCCGTGCCTAAGTACGTGTATGACGCCGGCGTAAAAAGCTTTGCAGATTTAGCCAAACATGCCGACAAATTCCGCGACCGTATTTACGGCATTGAACCAGGCAACGATGGTAACCGCCTTATTCAATCCATGATCGACAGTGACGCTTTCGGCCTTAAGGACTTTAACTTAGTCGAATCTAGTGAAGCGGGTATGGTGTCACAGGTTTCTCGCGCTGCACGCCGCAACCAATGGATTGTGTATTTAGGTTGGGCACCACACCCAATGAACAGCAATATCGAAATGGAGTATCTCTCTGGCGGTGACGATTACTTCGGTCCTAACTACGGCGGTGCCAACGTTTACACCAACGTGCGTGCTAACTATCTCTCTGAATGCCAAAACGTCGGGCAACTGCTGAAAAACCTAGAGTTCAGCCTTGAGATGGAAAACCAATTAATGGAAGCCATCTTAAATCAAAACGTACAACCGTCAAAAGCAGCACAGCAATGGATAAAAGCTAACCCTGAGCAAGTTGCAGCTTGGCTATCTGGCGTAAAAACTCTGTCGGGTGAAGACGCAAGCACAGCAGTGCAAAGCTACATCGCCTCAAAAGCGTAATTCGAAATGAGTGGGCATTAGCGCCCACTCAAAAACACTAAGGTTGTATTGTGAATTTTATTACTGACAACAAAATCCCTCTGGGTCAATGGATGGAAGCGGGTGTCGACTGGCTGACATTCAATGCCGCAGGTCTGTTCGACGCTATTTCTATCTTCCTTGAAACCATCATTTTGTTTGTCGTTGATGTGTTTAAATGGATGCCCCCAGCAATGCCGATCATTATGACCGCAGCTATTGCTTGGTATCTGCACCGTAGTATCCCTCTGGTACTGTTTGTCATTGGTGCTTTACTGACGATTTTGAACCTTGGCTACTGGCAAGAAATGCTAGAAACCTTTGTTTTGGTGTTTGCCGCGACAACGATTTCTGTATTAATTGGCGTACCTCTTGGCATCATGGCAGCACACCGCCCTTGGCTGTATACGTTGCTGCGCCCCATTCTCGATTTAATGCAAACCGTCCCCACCTTCGTCTATCTGATTCCAACCTTGGTTCTGTTTGGCCTCGGTATTGTTCCTGGCTTGATCTCCACCATTATTTTCGCCATCGCTGCTCCGATCAGACTGACTTACCTTGGCATCACCAAAGTGCCGGAAGAGTTGGTGGAAGCGGGCAAGGCATTTGGTGCCACACGAATGAAGCTCTTATTTAAAGTGGAACTGCCAGCAGCGATGCCCAGTATCATGGCTGGCGTGACACAATGCATCATGCTGTCTTTATCCATGGTAGTCATCGCTGCCCTCGTCGGTGCTGATGGCCTAGGTAAGCCCGTGGTTCGAGCGCTAAATACGGTCAATATTTCTCAAGGCTTCGAAGCCGGATTAGCGATTGTCTTAGTTGCCATTATCCTTGACCGACTCTGTAAATCACCGAATCAAAAGGAAGCCTAATTATGGATGCCATAACGATTAAAAACCTAGACGTAGTCTTCGGTGATAAACCGCAATTAGCGCTCGAACAACTAGACCAAGGCAAGACTCGTCAAGAAATCATCGACCAAACCTCGCAAGTCGTGGGGGTCGACAATGTGTCACTCCGTGTAAAGGAAGGTGAGATATGCGTGCTGATGGGACTATCAGGTTCAGGTAAGTCCAGCTTACTTCGCGCGGTAAACGGCTTAAACACCATCTCTCGCGGTTCACTGGAGCTCAAGAATGGTGAGGAGTATGTTGACTTAGCAACCTGTGATGATGAAACGTTGCGCCACCTACGTACTCATCGTGTTTCTATGGTATTTCAGAAATTTGCTTTGATGCCTTGGCTAAGCGTGTTGGACAACGTGGCTTTTGGACTTGAACTGCAAGGCATGTCAAAGTCTACTAGGCGAGAGAAAGCTCGTGAGCAGCTAGAACTTGTTGGCCTCTCGGAATGGGAAGATAAGTACCCGCATGAACTATCAGGTGGTATGCAGCAGCGTGTAGGACTCGCTCGTGCATTTGCCATGGATACTGACATCCTGCTGATGGACGAGCCCTTTTCTGCCCTAGACCCATTGATTCGAACTCAGCTGCAAGACGAGCTAATTCTTCTCCAAGAGAAACTCAACAAGACGATTCTATTCGTCAGTCATGATTTGGATGAGGCTCTAAAAATAGGCAACAACATTGCCATTATGGAATCCGGCAAACTAATTCAACATGCGAAGCCAGAAGAAATTATCCTCACACCAGAAAACGACTACGTCCGTGACTTTGTCGCCCACACCAACCCGCTCAACGTACTTAAAGGCCGTTCATTAATGCAGCCAGCGAGTGAGCTAAAGCAAGAACATGATCGTTTGCAGATCTGTTCCGATCAATCAGTTTGGGTCAATCAAGCAAATGGTAAGCTCAGTATTGTTAAAGACGAGGAACTAAAACTCGTCCATTGGGATGCAAGTCGGGGTGATCTGGCCCATATTGATCAAAGTACCGTCGTGGTCGCCAGTCCGGACATCGGTATGAGAGAAGCAATAGAACTTAAACAGCGTAGTGGGTTACCCATTTTGTTAGTGGAGTCTGGTAGAGTCGTTGGTATTCTCGATGACAGTGAATTTTATAACGCATTGTTAGGTAACTTTAATACTCACCAAGCAGCCTAACATGAGCAAGAAATGACGTCCTCCCTGCCGAAGCTTGAAGGAATCTCTCATTTTTATTGGCTACCACTTTGTTTTATAACCACAAAGTGGTAGCCAAAAAATTGACACACATCAAACCATTGACGCTTATCGTATCGTATCAAAGTTCTAATACCCTGACGTGTAATACGTGTATTGAACTCTGTAAAATCTTTAGGTTACGCATCCAGTTTTTTATACACGGTTTATACAATGCCTAACCTTCTTAAGTTACTTAATATTAAAAACACCATTCTCTTGGTTTTTCTAATTCCCACAACACTTTTGATGGGGCTCATCGCTACCCAAATTTTCAAAGCCCAAGAACGCGCCGACCATGCCCAAGCATCACAAGAAGCGGTCGAGTTATTCCATTTGTTCGATAATATTGCTCATCAATTTGCTGTTGAACGAGGATTAACGGCAGGTGTGATAGCATCTAAAGGACAAGGGCCGCAAGTCACGGCACTAAAACAGCAAAGAGTGAAAGCCGATCAGGCGTATCAAAGTCTATTGGCCTTTTTGCCACAAGCTTTGGACAAACAACTGATAGACCGTTTAAGTCAGGATGTTCGACAACAGTTGGAACAACGGAATAGCATTCGCCAACAAGTTGATACTCTCAATATCAAGGATTCACCCTTTGCGTTTTACTCCAATATCAACCGCATGGCGCTTGATAACCTATCGGTGATTTTAACTCAGGTAGACGCTCCAAAACTTGAGCAGCAGTTACGCGGTCTGCACGCCTTACTAACTATGAAAGAAGAAGCCGGCAAAGCTCGTGGCGCTCTCAATGGTGCATTTGCCGGACAACGTTCAACGCTGGATGCTTACGCCAGCATCACCAGTTATATTGCAACCGAAGCCTATGCCCTTCGGCAAGCAACGCTTCTGTTTTCCGCCGAGCAAGCTCATGAGTTGTCTGCAATGACTAACAGTTCAAACTGGCGTGACGTGAATGCCATTCAACAAGATTACCTGTCACAGAAAGCAACGCTGGACAACTTGCAAGGACCAAGTGCTTCTCTTTGGTTTGAACTTGCCACCAAGCGTATCGGACAGATTAAGTCTATGGCCGATTCCATTGCCAACGATATGACAGCACTGGCGTTACAAAACCAGCAACAAGCACAGCACCTAGTCTATGCATATATCGCTTTAACATTGTTTGTGGTGCTACCTCTCTCCATCATCGCATTCATGTCAACCAATCGCCTGCATCGTCGAGTTAGTCGTTTTGTCGAACAAATCGACACCATTGCGCGCAGCAAGGATTTGAGTCTAAAACTGCCTTATGAGCAAAAAGATGAGCTTGGCAACATCGCTCATCACTTTAATCAGCTAACAGACAGCTTTGCGTCCGCATTACAAACCTCTCTCGATGTCGCACAAAAAACTGAGCAAGAAATGGCAGAGATGAGTAGGTTGGTCGCCTCGACTCAAACCGTGAGTCAGCAAACTCATCTGCGTTGTGACAATATCGCGACGGCTATGACAGAAATGGCGCAAACCAGTCAAGAAATGGCGGGCATTACCGTAGAAGCTCAACAAAGTGCTGATAGTGCTCAACATGATGCAATCCAGTGTCAAAGCCATGGAGAACATTCACTCTCGACCACGACCAAGCTAATTTCGAGTGTCGACGATACTTACACGTGTCTCGAGCAGTTGGAAGTAAAAATGGCGAATGTGTCAGAGATTCTCGACAACATCAATGCCATCTCTGAGCAGACCAATTTGCTGGCGCTGAATGCTGCCATTGAGGCGGCACGAGCGGGTGAGCAAGGGCGCGGGTTTGCCGTGGTAGCAGACGAGGTTCGCTCACTTGCTCAGCGCAGCAAAGAGTCAACCGAAGTCATCCGCAACCTTCTGGATGATATCTCTAGCAACGCGAAAACCTCATTTGAGAACATGCAGCAAAGTCGTGATGCCAGTTATTCGGCACAATCTATGGTATCGGAAACCAATGCCATGATCGAAACACTTATTGGCACCACCAAGAAGATCACAGACTACAACAGCAGTATTGCAACAGCGACTGAAGAACAAGCACAAACCACGCAATCGGTTGAATCAGATATTGATAACCTGCTCTCTATGGTAGAGGAAACCGATAGCAATATTCAGAAAATGAACAAAGAAATGCACATTGTGAAACAAAGAATGGAAGAGTTAGTGTCGGAAGTTTCTCTATTTAAACTAAACGCCTAATCAAGTATAAAAGCAAAGGCCCTAGTCAGTGATGACTAGGGCCTTTTTGATCGTCGTGACAATGCGTATTAGTCTTCAATTTTCGAGCGGTAAACAAAACCACCGATAAAGACAACCAATACCAATGCTAGCGCTTCTAGAGTAGGGACATCGAACATGTATTTGGCCTTATTGATGAGCTTGCCAAAACACTGCTGAAAATCCACAAACAAAGGCTAAAGCTAATCCAATGAAAGCAATCGCTTCGTGTTGCTGCTGAAATATTTCCATAATGCCAAAACTGTATGAGAAAAAGGATCTCAATAGTGAAGCAACTATTTCAGCTCCTCAAGATGATAGATATTCATTCAAATTACACAAACCGATAAATTTATTTCACACGAAAATACAAACCCTATTCCTCCTATTGAGAATGTTGACAGCCAGAAAGGCTTGTCTAACGGAACCGAGTTCCTCATCTGAACCAGATAGTCAAAAACGAGAGATAAATCACACTTAGCTAACTATCAATCTGACAAACACTACTAATCCCCTAGTTAAACTGATAAATTTAAATTATTAAAACATCGGTTTAATAAAAATAAAGTAGAGATTTAACTCAGCCTTACCAGCGTTTAATTCTGCTTAAAAAGACACCGCCACCGCAGAGTGAATCAACATCACCGCATAACTGAAAAGTGATACTCTGGCGTGGTTATATCTCCTCATCAAAGACAGTTAAGGCAATCACACCAAGGTGGGCTCAAACTCAATGAACCAATACAGAATCGCTATCATCGGTGAATGCATGATAGAGCTACAACGCAAAGATGATCTATTAAAACAAAGCTTTGGTGGTGACACACTGAATACCGCGCTTTATCTATCCCGCCTAACTCAAGGTCAAGATATTAACGTCAGCTACGTTACCGCACTGGGTAACGACCCGTTCTCGACTGAAATGATTGATACATGGAATAAAGAGGGTATTGATACAAGTCTGATTCTACGTCTCAACGACAAAATGCCAGGTCTTTACCATATTGAAACTGATAAAACAGGTGAACGCACTTTCTTCTATTGGCGTAGCGATGCTGCCGCGAAATTCGTCTTCGACCAAGAAGAGTCCGAACAGCTCATTAAGAAGCTACTGAGCTACGACGCGGTCTATTTAAGTGGCATTACACTGGCCATTTTGACAGATTCAGGACGTGACAAGCTTTTTAGCTTCTTAAGAGCTTTCAAAGAGAAAGGCGGGCAGGTCTTTTTTGACAATAACTTCCGTCCAAAATTATGGGCAGACCAGGCGACTGCAATCAATACTTACAAAGCGATGCTTAGTTTTACCGACACAGCATTGTTAACATTCGAAGATGAGCAAGCGCTATTTGGTGACGAGTTTGTAGAACAATGTATTGAGCGAACAAGCGAAGCCGGCGTCTCAGAAATTGCTATCAAGCGAGGCGCAAAAGATTGCTTGGTAATTGTGAACGAGCAAGCCAACTACATTGCACCCAAGCCAGTCAACAATATTATCGACACCACAGCGGCAGGAGATTCATTTAGCGCGGGTTACCTAGCGAAGCGCCTAACAGGCGGCGATGCTCTAGAATCTGCCGTAATGGGTCACAAAGTCGCAGGAGTAGTTATTCAACATCGCGGCGCCATTATTCCCAAGAACGCAACACCAACTCTTGATTAGTAGGACAAACAAAAATGACGACATTAAACGAACAGCTAGCAAGCTTGAAAGTAATTCCTGTAATTGCCATCAACAAAGTTGAAGACGCAATTCCACTAGGTAAAGCGTTAGTTGATAACGGTATGCCATGTGCTGAGATTACATTCCGTACTGAGTGTGCAGCAGAGGCTATCGCGGTAATGCGTAAAGAGTTCCCTGAAATGCTCATCGGTGCAGGCACTGTGCTGACTAATGCACAGGTTGACCAAGCGATTGAAGCAGGAGTTGATTTCATCGTTAGTCCTGGTTTTAACCCACGTACAGTCCAATATTGCTTAGACAAAAACGTACCAATTGTTCCTGGGGTAAACAACCCGAGCCTTGTTGAACAAGCCATGGAGATGGGTTTGCGTACACTTAAGTTCTTCCCCGCAGAGCCTTCTGGTGGTGTGAACATGCTTAAAGCACTTACCGCAGTTTATCCTGTGAAGTTCATGCCTACAGGCGGTGTAAGTCTTAAAAACGTAGACGATTATCTTTCAGTCAAGTCAGTATTGGCTTGTGGCGGTACTTGGATGGTGCCAACTAACTTAATCGACGAAGGTCGCTGGGAAGAGCTCGGACAATTGGTTAAAGATGCCGTTGCCCACGTAAACTGATCGATAGTTAGCAGCACAAACGCCGTAAACATTCTGATTTACGGCGTTTCATTTTATAAGTGGCTCTCTATTACCTAACTTGCTTCATGCAAACCTCACACAGCTGAGGCTTACGCTTTGTTGGCAAATATTTAGCCCAAAACTCAGGTTCGGCTTTGGTGACAAAAATCCCGCCAAGCAAAGGTAAAAGTAGACCCACAGATACTAACGAGATCGAGTTCCCAGCAATCCATGTAGAAATACTCAATGCGATAAGTGGAAAGAACAAAAAACAGATCGAAGCAGTAAACGGCGTAGACACTTGGCCTAATTTGAAATACGCCACAATGCCGCCGACACTGGCAAATACCCCTAGGTACAACACCGCTGTCATCGAGTCCAATGTGAACAGGCTTATGTCTGGTTGCTCAATCACCCAAGAAGTGAACAACAAAAACAATGACGCAAGAAAGCTTGGTACCGCATTATAGGTCAGCACTGGCGTGCCTTTGCAAAACCGTTCCACAAACACATACATAACTGCATGAATCGCTACCGCACCACCTAGGGCAGCAAAGCCAACTAAGTAGTTTTTGCCTCCCAATTTCATCTCTGTCGCCAGAATCAGAATGAGGCTTAACACCGCAACTAGCAGTCCTGCGATTTGAACTTTTCGTAGGCGTAAACCAAGAAACAGGCTCGACATAACCATCACCGCAATCGGCATGTTGGCGAAGATAATCGAAGCCAACCCAGAGGAAATATATTGCTCGCCAAATATCATCAACGTAAAAGGAATCGCAAAGTAGAAAATTGCGACCACATACATCCACGCTCGCTTTCCTTTAGGAAAGAATAACGGTTGTTTTAGGTATTTCGCCAGCATCACCAATAGAGGCGCAGCGATTAGAAAACGCATGCCCGTTGCGAAAATTGGTGGAATAGTCTGAACGGCCACTTCCATTGCAAACCACGTCGTCCCCCAAATAAGGCACACTGAGACAAACAGTAAAATAGGTAGCTGTTTACGCGACATCACAACCTCCTAATTTACTACAACGAATGAGATAGCGTAGAGGCGTGGCATTGAGCTTGCCACAAGCTTCGGATTTAGTTTTCATTTTTTATTCCCATCACAGGATGGTGCAAATAGCTTTATTTGCACGCACAACAAGTTCGCGTGAGTAATCACGCAATAAAATTGTTAACAGCGAAGCGCTGTAAGACAGGAACTAGGCGATGGGAGGTCGGTAGAGCGAGTGCATATCTGCGCTCGTATAAAGACTAGCCAGTCTTTGTGTGAGTTCATAACGATACGGAGCAAGGCGAGAATCTTGTGGCGTCTCAACTAAAGCAGAGCCTGATGCGTGACCATGGGAACAGCATTGCTTTTCGAAGCAAGCTCCTCCAGGCTCACAACAGCCTGAATCCTCAGTTTGCGATGTATCGGAGGTGATACCACAGAACTTCACATGCATGACTTGCGCCATGCTCAGTGTTGATTGCGGTAACGAGACTTCTGCACGCACAGCACCACTGGATAATACGAGTATTACCAGGATCGCGAGCAAGCTACAGATTGTGGATACGCTTTTAGCGAGCATCACAACGTCTCATTCAAGTAAGTAGAAAAAACACTTAAAAATTCTGAGTCTGAAGATACCTATCCAAGCTGCAACACACAATAGCCTTTGAGACGACTTTACATTTTTTTACGCGAATTTGGTCACTTACGTTAGTGCAACGATACCTCTGTGTGAATAACGCTACTTTGTAGAAATAACGTTAGTTTGAGCCATCGCTCTCGTGGACCATTGCTGACAATAATCTAAATTGCGTACCCAATCATCAAAACGTCGTAGCCAATCGTCAGCATCACTTCCTTCTCGGACATAGACGCCAAATCCATGTCCACCGCGCTCAAATAAGGTGAGTTCACTAGACACAGAGGCTGCCAATAGTGCATGGTGCAGCTTAAGGCTATGTTCAACTACAACAACATCATCGTCTTTAGCGTGCATAATGAGCATCGGGGCAACATCTGGGGAAATACGCTCATCAATAGACAACAAACTTATTTGCTGCGCATCGTTTAAGGCATTAACGACATTCTCATAAGAGCCTAGATGCGCGACACCAGAGGTCATCGACACCACAGGATACATTAAACAAGTGAAGTCTGGTCGGTTAGACAGCGTATCGGTACTTAACCATCCTGCTAAATGACCACCTGCGGAAAAGCCCATGATACCTACCCTTGCCATGGGTACTAGCTGGCGAACCAAAGTCAATGCTGCTCTTGCATCAACGATGGGCGTAAGCTGTTCTAAGTCAGAGCCATCGTTCTTTATAGGCAGTCGATAATTTAAACAGAACGCGTGATAACCCATTTCGCTAAGGCACTTTGCCACCTCTACGCCTTCATTATCAATCGATACAATTTGATAGCCTCCACCAGGAATAATGAGAATGGCGTGACCGTTGCTTCGCTCCGGCTGAAATTCAAGTAGTTCAGGGTGGGATATCTCGGAAATGAGCCGATGAGGATAGCGGAGCGGAGTTTGCGAATCGTTTACTTCCATTGGAGAGCGTTCCGAAAATCCATCACCTTGCTCAAGGGAATGGACTGTTACTGCTGGGAATAACTCCGAAAGCGAATAAATAGATTGCATCAAATTACTCGTTATTATTCTTTAAGTTAAATACCAAAGTAAAACGCTTCTTACATGTCGACAAGCGTTTATTGTGTAAACAATGAGCCGCTTCTCAGTACAAAAAAGCCGACCAAACGTCGGCTTTTAAAACTTCAATGCACGGTATATTAGTCGATAAGTGTGCGTACGTACTCTGCCAGTTCAGGTTCTTGGCAATTGGAGAAAAAGCATTCCTGAAACTGAGCACTACCGACCGCCGTTTTCACTAACTCTTGGTCAATTGCCTTCAGTGACGCCACAACATCTTTGCAAACTGCAGCTTTTACTTCTGACAAAATCGCAGCATTTTTCTGTTGAGGCTCTGCACGTTCAATAGGGTAGCCTTCGCCACGATTACCAGTGAAGGCCTTTTCAAAGATATAACGTACATTCAGTTCACCGGCCCAACCAAAGCCTTTCGCAAACGCCAGTGAAATCGCATTACCGTTGTTAATTTGATTGAAAAGAAATGCATCTGAAGGCTCTAGGCAGTAACCACACACAACACCAGGGTGAAGGTTGCTTGCCATCAAGGCACCTTGGCCAGTGCCACAGCCCGTAACGATGAAGTCTACTGCTTTTGAGTTCAGTAGGATGCTCGCCATGATGCCAAGGTGAATGTAAGTTAGGTGGTGATCGTTTTCATCTGTCATGCCGACATTGAATACATCGTGACCTAGATTGCCAGCCACAAGGTTTAGCTCAGAAGCAACCATTGCATTTTTTGGTGCTTGGCTGTTTTCCATCATTAGTGCAATTTTCATGTTCTTTCCCCAACGGCCTTATTAGCCGCGAATTTTCCTAAAACTAAATAACTGTGTCGTCGACCAATACATTGACCATGCTGCAGCTCAAACATCATGAGCTGTGCGCTGACCATCGCGAGTTAACCTAAAAATAGTCATTAAATTGGTTAATAGGAGCGTAGCTTCGAGCAGAGCGCCGCCAATTGAACCCACCATAATGTTGTTTGTTAACCAGCACATTGCGCCTAATAAAAAACCGATTCGCATCGCAATGCCCTGAAGCATAAACAGCGAATACGTACCAATTGCCGCTCCTAATATTGGCCAAAGCTGCGATAAGTTTTCGGCAATCATGCCACCTAAGAGGAGACTTAACGCAATGAAAATCAGAGCGACAATTTTGGAGTTTGTGTAAATGGCAGCTGTTGTTCTGACCGCGGAAAGCGCAGCAGCTAACGCAGAAGTTAACGAACCCAACAATAAAAAGTGGATAAGGTGATTAACGTTCAGTGCCAGCATCAAAATCTTCAGTCGTTTGTCGTTTTTTTGGTAAAAGGTAGAAATACCTAAACCATAACTTACAAACCCTAGTATCTGCCCGACAATGTACGCGTCCATCACCTAATCGTCTCCGGTTAGCGTGCCAACCATCCACCATCAACCGCAATGGTATAACCATTAATATAGTCTGATGCTTGTGAAGCTAAGAATACACAGGGACCAGCTAGATCTTCTGGCGTACCCCAACGATCGGCAGGAATACGCTCTAGAATTTCTGCGTTACGTTTTTCGTCTGCACGTAGCGCCGCAGTATTGTTCGTCGCCATATAGCCAGGTGCAATTGCGTTAACATTAATGCCTTCTTTGGCCCACTCATTTGCCATCAAACGCGTTACACCCATAACGCCACTTTTTGAAGCGGTATATGATGGAACACGTATGCCACCTTGGAACGAAAGCATGGAGGCAACATTGATAATCTTACCGCCCTCGCCTTGAGCGATGAACTGCTTAGCGACTGCTTGAGACATGAAAAACACCGACTTGATGTTGATATTCATCACGTCATCCCAGTCTTGCTCTGAGAAATCGATAGCATCGTTACGTCGGATGATACCTGCGTTGTTAACTAGGATATCAATTCGACCTAATTCGGTAACTGCACGGTCTACGATTCCTGGAATGTCGTCTAACTTCATCAAGTTAGCACGAATGTCGATAAACTTACGGCCCGTTTCTTCCATAAGAGCAATGGTTTCTGTCGGCTCAACAATATTCACTCCGACGATATCACAACCTGCTTTAGCCAGACCCAATGCCATACCTTGGCCCAAACCAGTATCACAGCCAGTTACGACTGCGACTTTCCCGTCTAATTTGAATGAATCAAGAATCATTTTTTATTCCTTCATAGATGTATTCGAGGACGAACCTTAGAGAGTTCTCACTGTTGTTAAATTAACCATACACAAAAAATGAATCACATTAAAGTTATTTTTGAAATGCTGTTTCATTTTTATATTTAGCTTATGTAAGTTTGTGAAGGCAATCGCACTATTCGGTTCTGATTTTTATGAAAAGCCTTTTTGAAATTACTGACATGGTAAGGTTGCAAGGCTATAATCGCGCCCACAACAAAAAATCAAAGGAAGATAGATGGATAAGTCCACGCAGCCAGAAGCCGTGTCCTCGGTACTCAAAGTGTTCAATATTCTGCAAGCCTTGGGCGAGCAAAAGGAAATTGGCGTTTCAGAACTGTCACAAAGACTCATGATGTCAAAAGCGACGACCTATCGTTTCCTACAAACCATGAAAACGCTCGGTTACGTTTCTCAAGAAGGAGAAGCAGATAAGTATGCACTTACTCTTAAAATGTTTGAACTTGGTTCGAAGTCATTGGAGTTTGTCGATCTTATTGATATTGCAGATAAAGAAATGCGTGAGATTAATAAAGTGACTAATGAAACGGTTCACTTGGGGTCTATTGACGATGGTTCGATCATCTATTTACACAAAATAGATTCAAGCTACCACTTACGTATGCATTCTCGGGTAGGCCGCCGCAATCCACTCTACAGCACAGCGATAGGTAAAGTGCTACTTTCCCACCTTCCTGACGCAGAAGTTCGTGTAATATTAGACTCGGTCGAATTCATCAAACACACAGACAAAACCCACGAGAACACAGAGCAACTGATTGAAGAGCTGAACACCGTTCGTGAATGTCATTATGGTGAGGACAACGAAGAGCAAGAGCCTGGACTACGTTGCATCGCTGTCCCTGTTTACGACCGTTTCGGCCATGCTATCGCTGCAGTCTCTGTCTCCTTCCCCATCATCCGTTTCGACGAAGAGAAGAAAGCAGAATACATCACGTTCCTGCACAATGCCGGAAGGACCATTTCTGAGCAGTTGGGTTATCACAATTATCCTGTTTAGGAAAAGGCTAAAAAGGCCCTCATTTAATGTTTGAGGGCTTTTGGTATCCAAATACGCTCATATACTTTCATTCTACCAATATTAATGATTCGTGCTTTGAACCATTGCTTAGCTATTTGGAATTATACATTTAATTACAGCATCTCGAAGCTAACCCTGAATCTATATTGAATGTACCTTAGTTAACTACTTCATAAGCTTGTGTTCAATTGACACCGAACAACTGCGGTAAATACATGGTAAAGAATGGGAAATAAGTTATTAACATCAGTCCGATAAATTGCAGTGCAAAAATAGGTAGTAAAGGTTTAATTATATTTGTTATTTTTTCTCCAGTGACGCTACAAGAAACAAACAATACTGTTCCTACTGGCGGTGTAATTAATCCCATACAGAGGTTATATACAATCACCACGCCAAACTGAACCGGGTCAATACCCAACATCATCGCGACAGGGTAGAAAATAGGGGTAAATATTAACAATGCAGGCGCCATATCCATGAAGATACCCACAGCCAACAAAGTTAGGTTCATCAGCAATAACAGCAACAGTTTGTTTTCAGTCACACCGATGAGCATCTCACCAATCGCATCAGGAATGCTCGCGAACGTCATACTCCAGCTCATCAATCCAGAACAAGCGATCAAGAACAGAATCACCGAAGAGGTCAGCGCCGAATCAAACAGGACCTTTGGCAGCGACTTTAAGCTCATGGTGCGATAAGCAAACGATAGTACCAAGCTGTACAGTACGGCAATACCACCCGCTTCAATCGCGGTAAATACGCCAGACAAAATGCCACCGATAATCACAAAAATCATCGTAAGACTAGGGAGTGTCTTCCATACTGTCAGTGCTATCTGCTTCCAATGGTATTGCGTATTGTCGACCGGGTATTTGAGCTTTTTGGCATAGAAGTAAGCCACAATCATCACAGACAACCCCATCATGATCCCTGGTAGGTAACCTGCCAAGAACATAGCGGCGATCGACGCACTTCCACCCGTGATCATGGAATAGATAATGAATATCCCCGTCGGTGGTATCATCATCCCTGTTGGCGCAGATGCGGCGTTAATCGCAGTTGAGATAGGCATGTCATAGCCTTTCTCTTTCGCCATTGGTGAGATAATGCCACCAATAGCGGTAGAAGCCGCGATGCCCGAGCTGGATAGACAACCAAACAACATGTTAGACAGTACATTCGCTTGCCACAGGCTTCCCGGAATACGTCGGCCTAGCAGCATCGCTAAATCGATCAAACGTCTCGCAATCCCGCCTTGGTTCATGATATTACCTGCCAAGATGAAAAATGGCAGAGCCAAGAACCCAAAGCTTTCTAAGCCACCGAATAACTTTTCACTCGCGGTTACCATCAAGACATCGGCATCAATTTGTAGCGACAAGACCCACAAGCCTGAGAACGCAAGTCCAACAGAAATGGGAATGTTCATTGCCAGCAAAAAGAAAAAGGCACTAAATAGTAAGACCGTCGAGGTCACTTCTAAATGCTCATCGACTAAATACTCATACCACTGCATTTGCTGCAGCGCTCCCCACATCCAATAGCTAAGAATGCCAATGGAGATCATCACTGTGGCGGTGATCACGGTTGAGCGTCCAAGCCCTACCAGTTCAATCACTCTTTTAAGCTGCATCAGTACAAAAAACACACCTGACAGCACCAAAATGCTTTGCAGAACCGACATAGATATCTGTAACATCGGTGAAGTAAACGCTGCGTTCTTCTGCATCGCGTTATAACCACCGTAGATGATGATTGCCGCCAACAGCACGGTTAACAGCGCACTAAAGATAGTGAGCCATTTCTGATGACGCTCGGAAAGCGCGTCATAAATGATAGGCAGACTTAAATGAAACCCTTTGGAAAAACATATCGATGAACCGATGAAGCTTAGCCAAATCATCAAGTAGATCAGCATCTCCTGTGACAACCCACTTGGGTCATTGAGCACATAACGGGTAAACACCTGATAGATGATCAGAACGCTCATGATGCCCAATATGACAGTAACGGTTTTTGACAACGCCACTTCACAGACGTGACACACTTGATAAAGAGCACGTTCAAATCGAGCCAGCGCAGACTCGTCTGGGTTATCGTCTAATCTCATGAGCTTTTCACGCATAACACACTCCTAGATTGCGCAAAGAGGAAAAAGGAGTGAAGCCATTGCTGACAATGACCCCACCCCAGGGGGTTAAAGAGAACGCTCTTGAAGCTCAAACATCTCTTTCAAGAATGGGCCTTTGTTGGGGTCCGCAAAAGCTCTTTCATAGATGGGCTTCATTGAGTCGATCAGCGGCTGTTTATCAATTTCGACAAACTTAACCCCTAAATTCTTCTCGGCAAGATCCATAGACTCTTGTGCATCAGCCATGATGACTTCTAGCGATTTATCACTGGTCGCTTGCATGATTCGTTTGACGGTTTCAGCGTCTTCCTCAGACATTTTGCCCAGCGCCTTCTCATTGATGACAATGAGATCGACCATGCGAGTTTGCTCCGTTAACACACCGTACTTCGCGTACTCACCAAACTTGATATCCCAAAGCGTGCCAAGGCCGCCTTCACCACCATCAATCATGCCTTGCTGCATTGCTGAATAGATCTCCGTGAAGTCGAGCGGTGTTGGAGATGCCCCCATCAGCCTAATCATTTCCATATACGTTGGGCTCGCCATGCTTCTTAGCTTCAAGCCTTTGATATCCTCAACACTTTCAACAGGCTTGGTTGAGTAAATGCTGCGTGGGCCCGTATCCATAAACCCAACCACTTCAAAACCTTTCGAATTCGTGGTCTGGAACAAATCCTTTTGCACCAAATCACTGTTCATCACCTGCTTAAACTCATCAAAGTTACGGAAGATGAATGGCAGATTGAGTACGCCAAACTTAGGCTCGATGTTTTCCATCATCGCACTATTAACCAGTCCCATATCCACTACACCGCTTTGGATCTGTTGCAGATATTGCGCTTGTCCGCCTAAAGTGCCATTGGCGAAAACTTTAATTTTGACGCGCTTATCTGTCTCTTTGGTGACGTTTTGAGCAAACTCTTGCAGCAGTTTACCTGTCGCACTGTCCGCTGGTACGTTAGACGCAAGCTTAAAGGTTTTGGCTATCACGCTTGGTGCTGATACCACCAGTAGGGTCGACATAATCACTGTCGCTAGGTTCTTAAATTTCATAACAATGTTCCTTATTGGATGTAAGTGATTGTACTATCACCAAAAAAAGTTCGTGTGCCCCATCGCACGCAATACGGCTTCGTAGTAGTAGTAATCGCCGTATGGCAACATTGAGTTGGCCAGATAATCGAGGTCAAGATCATGCGCGACATGAACAAACGACGCCGCTTGATTGAGTAGCCCTTGAGCTTCTGGAATGCTAGTGAGATCGCACTCGTCTCTGAGCGCACCAAGCATCTTGAGTCCAAACTGATGGTATTGCTGCGCTCGCTCACCTTCACCGAATTTCTCCAACACTTGGCTAAGCAATAACGCCCCTGCTGACGTCACCGATCCGGCAGAACTGTCTTTGTAAGGTACTTCATGCTCTGGCAAGCGGTAGTCCCAAATAGGGATACAGTCATCGCTAATATGTTCCATTACAAAATCAAGCAGCTTGGCACTGATATCCGCATAGCGCTTTTCACCTGACATTAATGCCAGCTGAGCAAAGCCATGGATAGCCCAAGCCTGCCCTCTCGCCCAGCAAGATTCGTCAGCGTAGCCTTGATAATTGCAGCCGCGGATAGGCTCATTGGTCGTCGTGTCAAAATCGAAGGTGTGATACGAGCTCCAGTCGTCACGAATGATGTGTTTGATCGTGGTTTCTGCTTGAGCGATAGCAACAGTTTTAAATGACTCAATGTTAGTCTCAGAATACGCCCACATAAGAAGCGGCAGGTTTTCCATGCAATCAATAATAATCTTGCCCTGGATTTGCTCTGCGTGTTCCTTACCCTCTGATCCCGCTGTCCATGCAACTAAGTAGTTACCATTCCAGTTAAAACGGTTTCGCAACGCTTCTGCCGCACGCAGCGCCAACGCTCGTGATTCTTTATTGCCTGTTAACTTGTAGTCCGCAACCGCGCTCAAGCTAAATTGAAATCCAAGGTCATGGTTCATTTGAATAGGCGTTGCCAGAATGCGCTCCAAATGGCCGTAACGCATTCTTGCCAAGTTGCGATACTTACTCTCGCCAGAAACCATGTAGGCCAACCACAACTGCCCCGTCCAAAAAGAATCGGTCCAAAAAATGTCTTTGTGATAGCGCCACTGATAATCTGATGGGCTCATTCCCACCATTGGATTGCGCAATCCAATACGCGGCGCATTGCGCTCAATACTCGCCAAAATGTCTTGGCTCATCATTTCATACATAGAACTCATGATTCACTACTTCCTAATCGATTCATTGGTTGATTATTAGGTTAGTGACTTCGTTATCGATAAACCGTGACTATCGGGGAGTTTGAAACAAGAAGATCCACTGAAACGTTTCATGAATTGTTTCAGTAAAAATCTCGTGTTCTCGCTCTGTTTCAAAGTTTTTAAGGCGTTACACTGTTTGTACTTCGGAAACAACCGAATTTTGGCAAGTAACTAAATCATTCTCATTGAAATTTTTCATTCAAACAGTGAGATCAGGTAGTCGATAAGAGAAGCAGAACATGGCAAAAAGAAACAAAACTACTCTGACTGACATCGCTAATATGTGTGGCGTATCAAAAGCCACAGTCTCTCGAGTCATCAATCAAAGTGAGCTTGTCAGTGACGATGTGGTAAAGCGCGTTCGTGAGGCACTGCATGCCAATGGCTATCGACGCAGACAACCAAAGATCAATATCCCAATGCCTGTTAGCAAAATAATGGTACTTGGCGAGCAAGACCTCAACTCACCACACAGTTTCTTCGGATCCATACTGCGAGACCTAAAATATCACTGCATGGATTTAGACATCGCCATCGAACTGGTCTTTCGTTCACAGCTCAGTATCACCGATACCGAGCAAGTCCTCACACGAGCTCAAGCCATCATAGTACTAGGGATGGATGATGAAGCGCTGCTGACTATGTTGCGCGCAACGCACCTGCCCGTCTTACTCATCAATGGTTACGACCCAAAAATGCAGTTCCCCAGTGTAACTCCTGATTATTACCTGGGGGGACAGCTCGCTGCTGATTATCTATTTGAGCTCGGGCACAAAAAAATCAAATGCATTACAGCGAACATCAAACCCACCGTCTATCAACGAACCGAAGGATTCAAACGAAGCCTATGGAGCCGAGGATTCACTTCTCCAGAATCGGTCATTGTCGATCTAGCTCCGTACATTTTAGAGACAGGAAATTTATCTGAAGACGTAAAACACTTAGGCACCGACTTTGGAGCGCATAAGTGGATCCCAGAGATGATAAGAAACGGTGAGTTTTCGGACTGTACGGCGATATTTTGTATATGTGATATGGTCGCGATGACGTTGATCGAAGCACTGAGAACCCAAGGAATACGTGTGCCAGACGATATCTCAGTACTGGGCTTTGATGATGTCGATATCGCCGAGCTTTCAACCCCGCCACTGACCACCATACGAACCGATCACAAACGGATAGCTAAAGTCGCTATACACAATCTTATCCAGTCGATAAATGAAGGTGGCGATACGGTGACTCGAACCTGCGTCTCGGTGTCATTGGTTAAAAGGCAAACTTGTAGGGAATACAAAAACGCTTAATGTTTTGAATATCACACTATTAAAAACAACAAAGGCGGGCATTCAATCATGAATTGTTCGCCTTTTCAGTTATAGACAGTCACTAAGTTAATGGCAGCGTAGCTTATTGATACTCTGGGTAATCGATATACCCTTTCTCATCACCACCATACAGACTCAGCCTTGCATCAGCATCAAACTCAGCAAGTGGCCAGTTGTTTTTGAAACGCGCCACAAGATCTGGATTGGTCACATACGGTGTGCCAAACGCCACAAGGTCGGCGTAATTGTTTTCAAGCAGTGCCATGGCACTCTCTTTAGCCAACTTGCCTGCAATCATGACTGGGTTTGGGTAAATGTCACGTACCTCTTTACGGAATAACTCTGGTGCTTCAACATAACGCGAGATGTTTTCAGAGAAATGCACATAAGCAAGATTCATTGGAGCCAGCGCGACAAGTGCCTTTTTCACCACTTCCACAATCTCTGGATCTTCTTCAGCAAAACCTTCCATGACGTGCGGCGAAACACGAACCGCGACTTTGTCACCACCGATTTCATTCACTACCGCTTGCATCACCTCAACAAGAAAACGGATACGGTTTTCTTGAGAGCCACCATATTGGTCAGTACGTTGGTTGCTAGAAAGTCGCATGAACTGGTCTAGCAGGTAGCCGTGCGCCGCATGAATTTCAATGCCATCAAAACCTGCTTCGATAGCGTTTTTCGCGGCTTGCACATAATCAGCAATAGTTTGCTGAATATCTTGCTCAGTCATCGCGCGCGGTTCGCCGGTTTCAATCATACCGAAGCCACCTTCTGGTAGCGGACCAAATACTTGGTCAGCCTCTTTAATGGCCGATGCCGACAAAACCTGCTCACCTGTGATGGATTCATGGCTGCGACGCCCCACGTGCCAAAGCTGAATGAATACTTTACTGCCTTGGTCATGAATCGCTTTAGTGACTTTTTTCCAGCCATCGATGTGCGCTTGGGTATAGATACCCGGAGTCAGAGAGTAACCACGACCAATAGCCGAGATGGGCGCGCCTTCTGTGATGATAAGACCCGCATTTGCACGCTGTGCATAGTAAGTCGCCATCATGTCATTTGGCACATCGCCCGGTTGAGTGGTGCGAGAACGAGTCATTGGTGCCATCGCAATGCGATTGCTTAGTTCAAGTTTGCCGTAGTTGAAGTGAGAAAAGATCATGTCGTATGCCCTCAATATCGTAATGGGGACATTCTAGCGACGAGTCATCTCTAGATTGAGAGCAATAATCACAAATGGCTTTTGTCAAAAATGCAAAAAACACGGCAACAAAAAAGAGAAAAGGAGATAAGACTACAGCGATAGTCTAGGCTGGATAAATTCAATAAACGCCGTAATGCGGCGCGCTACCGACGACGAACGGTAATAGACGGCATTGACTTGCTCGCGACCTGTCGTAGTGAGTTTTTCTGACTCTAGAAGTGGTACCAAACGCCCTTCTTCAATATCTTGTTTGACCATAAAGCCCGACATACAAGCAATTCCATTACCCGCCAGAGTTAACTGGCGCACCGTCTCACCATTACTCGACACCATACTTGGCTGAATCGTAGGGTTGCCGGGTAGTGGCCATTGGTTGAGTACTTTCGCTCCGACAAAACCAATCAAACTATGAGTGCTCAAGTCAGTAGCTGATTTGGGATAACCACGCCGTGCAAGGTAATCGGGTGACGCGACGAGATACAATAGACTCTTTCCCAACGGCTTAGCATGCAATGTTGAGTCGGTTAATTTACCTATACGAATCGCAACATCAGTGCGCTTCTCAAGTAAATCAACAAAACCTTCGTTGGAGGTCAGCTCAAGCTCAATATCTGGGTACTCTCTATTAAACTCAGCGATAAGTGGCACCAGTTGATGCAGTACAAATGGGCTTGCAGCATCGACTCTCAATCGCCCTTTTGGCAGCTCACCTCTAGCCATAATCTCCTCTTCGGTCTGCTGCAAAACACGCAGCCCTTCACGGATTCCTTCGATAAACTGACGACCTTCGTCGGTGAGCTCAATGCGGCGAGTCGTACGGTTTAAAAGCGTGACACCAAGTTGACTCTCAAGCTTACTAACACTGCGAGACACCTTCGCCACTTGAATGTCGAGCACCTCTGCGGCAGCGGAAAAACCGCCACTATCTAC
Source organism: Vibrio barjaei (assembly GCF_001639065.2). GTDB lineage: Bacteria > Pseudomonadota > Gammaproteobacteria > Enterobacterales > Vibrionaceae > Vibrio > Vibrio barjaei. The sequence continues at coordinate 22,770 of NZ_LQXO02000022.1, read as the reverse complement.
AACAGAGAGTAATATTTCCAGATCATCGGAACGAGTGAGCATATTTATTTCATAAATTGCAAAAGTGATGCCTTAGAGTATATCAATTCGGCAATGATCGGCGAGAAAGATCACGGGCTAAAATCAATGCCAGCCCGAGAATTTGCAGAAACACCGCGATGTTTTTGTAGTACACCATGTCTTCTTCGACGCTTGCTAACTTTTCGGACAGCCCTAAATTGTCGAGATAAAGCTCATCAATCAAATCACGCTGCGTGTCCTGTGCGCTATTGATGATAGTCATTAATTCAGGGAGGTGTTTACGATGAATAGGAGGAACATGAACTGTGACCCATTGAGATAGCTGCCCTCTCAACATATCCGCTATATCAGTATAAATATCATCGCCATCAAGATGTAGCAGTAGCGCTTCGCGCTTTCGTTCAAGCGTTTCCACTTGGTTCCACGCGAGCTGTATCGAATACAGATTTGTCTCTTTACGCTCTTGAATCAGAGCAATATCGCTCGACATTTTGTCCAGCACTTGGCTTGAAAGCACAATAGCCATTACATTAAGGATAAGACCAATGGAGACCATCATCCAAGCTGGCGGCAATAATGCTCTTGTCATCTTTATCTCCCTCTGTTTTTATTCAGTGTAGGCAACAATCGTGATTCGTCACACAACAGGCATTGAAATCAACAGGGTATGGGGGTTGGCGATACAGTCGAGGATAACTTTACAACTTACAGTATTCGCTGTGATGATCGATTGAAATTGCTAATCACCTTAGATCTTGCCCAAGACTTAGATGAAGAAAACGCTAAAGTGGATTTGGTATTTAAAGTCGACAACAACATACCGCAGGCTTTTGAGGGACAACTACTCTCAAACAGCAACTTCAAGATATGAAAAAGAAAATTGCCGAGATTGAGGCTAAGTACTCTACTGGTTTTAGCCTCTTATCACCGGGAAATCGAAAGTAAAATCGCTGCATTACCAAAGCTTATCAAAAGGAAGATACACAAGGTTTGAGACAATAAGACCCGCCATAGCAAAAATAGTGATTTGCATTCCTCTAACTCGACCTTTGAAGCGTTTGTTAAGTATCCCGTGGGCGTGAAGGCAGCGTCCCACAACAAAGCTCACCCCGATAACATGAATCCAAATCGCGGGCGCTCCGTTGTACTCCACAAAAGCCATGAGCATTAGAGTAATAGGAATATAGTCGACGGCATTCCCTTGTGCGCTTCTCGCAATTTGCAAGGCTTCCACACCACCATCGGCATAAGCGACCTGATTCGATCTTCGCTGTTTGATTACCTGAAATGACAGCCAGATCATTAAAGAAGCAAGAAGAGATCCGTACAACGCAGTTATCATCAATAAACCTTATTTTTTATTAAGTTAAGTCTATTGAGTGTAGACAAGAATCTCGGTATCTCCACTGGTAATGCCAACAGCTTTAAATAAGACTCAAATAAAAAAAACGCCGCGAAGCTCAGGAGCAGCGGCGTTAAAGACAGGGGGATTTACTCATTAAAATTGGATGCTCACATCGTTCGCTAGGCCGAAGTCTGTAAATCTAATGGCGCCAATAAAGCATCCGATTCCGCAAGCCATTGCTCGACTATGCGATTAAACGCCTCAGGTTGCTCGGCCATAACCCAATGATGCGTGGACAATCCCACCACTTTGTTTCCTTCGATATTCGCCATTTTTCTCTGCCAGGACTTAGAATGAAACATTCCTACTTTTTCTCTCCCGTAGATAAACAAAAATGGCACCTGAATATCCAAAGGAATCGTACCAAGTTCGCGCCTCATAAACGCAGAGCTCCAACGCCAATGGTAAGGATAATTCATTCCTGAATGAACCCGTGATGCTTCACCCGGGGCCCCAAATACATGCGCCATTTTACGTGTCATCCAATCTCCAAGCTTTCCTCCCAAGTTCCATGCAAGCATCAACCAAAGTTGATAACCCAGCAGGATAACTTTAGCTTTTGCCGATAATTGCAAATCCTTAGAGCTTGCATCACCAATATCTACGCCAATAATACGTTCGACCTTCTCAAGGTTTCTCATCGCGTACTGATAGCCAAATACGCAGCCCCAGTCATGAAGAAGTAGCGTCACCGGTTTACCTTCGGAGATTCTGTCAATGATGCTGTCGAAGAGCATCAACATAGTATTCAAGTCATAATACTGACGTGGTTGTCCATGCTCATATCCTGGTAGTGAAAATCTCACACAACGGTAGCGCGACTTGAATCGCTCTACTTGGTGATCCCATAAACGATAGGTATCAGGCCAACCATGTATCATTACAATGGTATGCGCTCCCTCACCTTCAATATGAACATCTATACCCTCGATAACTTGTCGTTGTTGCATTTTTACCTCCTGCCCAGCAGTTAGGGTCAGTTATTGTTATTTATTGATTTAGCATGCAACAACCTATTGAGATAGCATGGCTTTTTTCAATGATTTATCAGTCGGTTTGTCACCCAACCAGACCGATAATAGTGCGCGGCGAAACGCGTCACCTTCCACTAAAACAAGCATTTCACCATTTTTGTAGCTATAAATACCTATTTCAGGTGCACTTACTAAGGTGAATTGGTCACCCTCTGATATATCATTTGCAAAGGTCATTTCAACAAACTGATTAATACTGGAATCTATTGGTGTGGTATTCCCATCCGTCGCATTGTTAAAGCCTTCATTAAGTGCATCAGCTAACTTTTCCTTGGTGATCATGCTAGAAGTAATATTTAACCGTATTGCTGAAGGTTGATCGCCTCTGATGAGTGAAGCGGCCTCGGTAGAAGGCAAAGAGGTGAAAAGCGATCCAACGTACAAATCCATAAAGAACTTACTGCGTACCCCTGCCCCATTGAGCTGTAGTTCCGTCTGTTGAATCGCCAGAGTGTCTGGTACTTCTACGCCACTAACGATTTTTGCGTCGGCGGTAACCGATACCACAGCAGCAAGTAAGGTTATTAATCTCGGAAATTTCATGGTTGCTCCTTGTGACCCCTAGTCCTAGGGGTCATGTGATGGAATTAAGTCTGCGAAAGTTAAAACGCGTAGTTATACTCCAGCCAGAATTTGTCAGATGAACCACTTTCCGAATAACTATGGAAGTTGAGACGCAAATTTTGGCGATTGGTGATCTGATAACCTAGGGTCAGTTCAATTTGCTGCGGGCTGAGTTCTAAACCGCCCTCAGAAACAGGAGCATCCCAGCTCTTACCACCAAACGCATCGGTATAAGTCCATGCACCTAATATCCACCAAGTGTCGTTAAACTTATAGCGCCCATATACTTTTACGGAGTAGATGGTAGAAGCCCAATCAATACCGCTACTGCTCAGGTTATTGGCAGCAACCAATCCCGGGTCATAGCTAGCAAGTTTACTGGTGTTATCTTCCATAATTACTCCTCCAGCCATCAGCACTGGCCAGATAAAGGCGTTATCACCAATCGGTAATGTTGCCACCGCACCCGCTTGTACTACTGCTGTTTGACCATAGAATGGGTGATCTTTGACGACCGCATCGACCATATGTCCTAAACCATTAGTTGTGTTTACCGAACCATAACGAAAACGGTAATTTCGATTAGTCGTTTTGTCGTTCATTTGAGGAACCACCATTCCCCCCATGACCGTTGTACCAGAGAACTTAGGCGCCCCTCCTTCTTGGTCGAATACATCGTTAAACTCTAGAATGAACCCCGACTTACGATCGGCATTCGGGTCAGACAACATGTACATGGCTTTAAGGTTCATTCCTTCGTTGCCATACCCCACGCCGAGTGCGGTATATGCTTCGGTTGGACTCGACATGTCAATTTGCTGTTCACTCTTTTCATCAGCAAGCACAGCACCAGAACAAACAAGAGCGATTGAGGTCATTGGAATTAGGTAAGATTTCATAATTAGGCTCCACTACAATATTTAGTCATACAATTGATTTATTTAATATTTTTATAGTTAGGAAAGAACTGACGCTATGCGCTGTTCGCGCGTTTTTCTAAAGAACAACCAGGCATAGATACCGTTTGCCACAAAGCTCGCCAATCCCGCTAATAACATGAGCTCATCGTTGCGCGGCAGCACCACCACGTTGCTTTCGTACATAAATGGACAACTGAAGTAATACATGAAGGAACCCGCAAGCGTGAAGGCGCGCGCCTGCAACCAAGTACCTTTCTTGATAAACAGTGATGGCAAGGTCGCCGCCACCAGAACCATGGCCTGTGCTGTGGCACTGCCAGGGAAGTTGAGGTAAACAAACACGATGTTCCAGATGTCGTAAGCGATGATCCAAAACGTGGTCATAGCAGGCCACACCATGTCTCTTTGTTTCGATTTGTCAGCGTGGATCTGTGCCCAACCCGCCAGAGTGATGATGGAGAGCAAACCACCAGTCGCATTCAGAATGTTGGCCATGTTGCCCATGGTGAAATCTTGCAGCACCGCTTCTGAAATATTCAGCGCCAAGAACGCAGCGGCGCCAAAACGTGCCCACTTTTTATCGCCAATAGGAGTAAATCGGATAAGAGTAAACAGCGCGGCGGCACCGACTACCGAGTAAAGCTTGACCCACTTGAACCAGTAGGTAACGCCATAACTACTAAATAGTGGAATTAGTGCAATCGGCAGTACGAACCAAAGTAGGTAGTTCGCCCACTTCACATGACGGCAAAGCTCATTGAGTGCAATCAAGCCAACCAGGACAAACAACACATGCAGATAAGCACGGGTTTGATACAGTTTATGGAAGTTGCAATGATTGCCATCCTTGGTAAAGCGCATCTGATCGCGATCGGTATACGCAAAAGTAGCGTTATCAAAGTCCGTGATCTCATCGCCAGCATTGCTGCGGATCATGACTTGACCCTCTTCAATATGCCAATTCTGAACTTCGGTCTTGTTAAAGCCACCAGACTGTCTAAGCACTTTGACTTTGCCGTCCGCTAGGAACTCAAGGCGATAAAACAGACTGCCCTCGCCAGGGTCGCCATCAAAAGTCCCTTGCCAAGTTTCGCCAATAAGTTGTTGTTCGTTATAGCCTTGGTCGGCGGCTGCAAGCGGAGACATAAACGCCGCGCACAGTAGTACCAACAACGCCAAAATCTGTGTTGTTAATCTTTTCATACCATCACCTGTGTCAGGTTTTGAAGTGGTGGCCTAATGACGTCCTCATCAACTAGGCCACCGGGGGAGAGCCCTTAAGCTATTTGCCTATAAGCTATTTGCCTCTAGGCAATCTGCTTCCTACTATTTGGCTAGCGCCACTTTGTCGGGAGCTTCGTCATACTCATTGACGCAGTCCGTTTTCAATGGAGGCTGGTTGTCGCCATACGGTGGCTCCTTCTGCTCGCGCTGCTTTTTGAAGTACCAAATGACAAATGGAATGTGCATCGCAAGGTTGATAGCACCCCACCAATAAAGCACGCTTTCGTTACGCCACGCGCTGGAGTCCATGACAGGGGTAAATACATCGTGAATAGCCCGCACGAAGATGTGAAACGCCAGCGTATAAACACGAGCAATGATGTATAGCTCTGGACGTTTTTTGATGACGGGATATAGCTCAGCAGCAATCAAAATACAGAATGAGCTAGCGAAGTAGCCGGTATTCTCACCATACACAAACGCAAGATTCCACGTGGTGTATAGGAAGTTCCAAGCAGCAGTGGAATAGAACAGCAGATCATTTGGCTTATCTTTCGAGATAAGCCAGTATTGTCGCACTCCGTTCTTGTAGCGTGGGAAAGGGATGGTGATGCATAAAATCACGCCACAGATAAAGTTGAAGTAGTTGCCGGTTACCAGATCTTTCAGTGTCGCTTCAGCAATATTGAGAAATAGCACTCCGTACAGTACTTTCAATACCCAGTCACCACGAAAGAAACGTAATATCGCGTTAGGGTTCTCTCGGTAGTACCAAGCGAGGCGAGCAAGGCCGACCACCAAGGCCGTAGGAATAAGCACACTCACTGTTTTTGCCCAGCGGAACCAGCCATCCAACTGTTCAACCCACAATGGCGCAGTAAATAAAGTTGCAATCCAAATAAAGGCGGTTAACCGGGGTGTCCGGCGCATGCCTTCGATGAGTAGTAGCAAAAAGACTATATACGAAGACATAGATACCACGTAATGCCAGGTTGGTATGTCCATAATACCTCCACGTTATTTTTATATAAAACTAATATTCAACCAAAAACTCACACTATTATTCTTATTTATCAACGCCTTAAACTAGAGCATTTACTCTATGTTTGAGTAATTACTCTAATTTTATTTCATGTTACATGTTGAGATCTTTTTCACGTTTTCAAAAATGGAAGCTAAGGTTGATGGTGATTTTTTAAGCTAATCACACAAACTCTATGAGGTTTATATAAAGCTGTGACCGGATTCACAGAAAGTTTTCAGACGAATGATTGGAGGAGTAAGAAAGTGGCGTTGAACCGCCTAGAAATTCTAGGGAATGGCTGGAGAGGGACAACTATATGTTTACACTGAAGTTACGATAGAAAGGAAAGGAGCAACTTCGAGTTCTAACGTTAAGTTGGAGACTGATATTTAAGTTTCAGCTTAGTGAGTACTACTTTGCCTTTGTCGGTACTATAAGGCCATAGTAATACGATAAACTTACCAACACCTCGATTAACATCTGCTTTAGTGATCGATTTGCTTACTGAGTTTGCCATTAAGTAACTAACCCAAAAGCCACCAACTACACGCATCAGCTCAATCAACTCATCAATCTGGCTATCGTCGATAATAATAAACCCATCACGACGTAAATTGAGCACTGACTCACGGGCTCTAGCAACCAAAATATCGTGCGCTTGCAAGTAATCCCTATGCAGAGATTTGTCTCGCATTACTATTTCAGGCATGCTGGCATGAAAGAATCGAAATCGCCAAATACTACCAAACACTTCTTCACAATATCGCTGTAAGTAAACTTCGGCGGGTGTATCACTAGATACTGGCACAAAGGATTCACGCACATAAGTAATGTATTCACCAAAAATCGATTTGATGATGTCTTCTTTATTGCGAAAGTAGTAGTAGAGATTACCAGGACTCATACCTAAGTGGGCAGCAATATGGTTGGTAGTAATGACGCGCTCGCCTTTTTCATTAAATAGCTTCAAGCTGGCTTGGATAATTTTGTCTCGGGTTTTCATACTCAATTACGAACCGGCCTCGCTCACGAGGCTTTACTTGCGTTGTACTGGAAAACAAAAGCCCCAACAATTTGCTGGGGCTTTTGTACTCTTAACCTTGATACTTATAGAATACCGTTGAAAGCGGTGGTAAGCGTAATGACAACGATTGTGGTTGTGCTTCACTTTCCATTTGCTCAGTCAATGCAGTTTGCATCGCACCAAACCCACTACCAGCATAGATAGAGTCATCGGTATTTAACATCAGCTCATACTTACCTGCTAACGGCACACCTAAGCGGAAAGCTTCATGGGGTACAGGGGTAAAGTTACTGATCACTAACATACGTTCGCCTTCTTCACTGATACGTTCATGAGCGAGAATACTCGCTTCTGCCGCATCTTGAAGACGCCACTCAAAACCTTTAGGCTCTGAGTCGAGTTCGAACAATGATTTCTCATTACGATACAGTTTATTTAAGTCACGCGTTAGAGCTTGCACACCCTGATGACGATCATAGTCAAGCAAGAACCACTGTAACTGGTCATCGTGGTTCCACTCACCAGTTTGGCCAAACTCTGCACCCATGAAGTTAAGCTTCTTGCCCGGTTGCGCATACATGTAGCCTAAATACGCTCGTAAGTTGGCAGTTTGCTGCCACTCATCACCCGGCATTTTATTGTGAATGGAGTGCTTACCGTATACCACTTCATCGTGTGATAGTGAAAGAACATAGTTCTCACTATGGGCATAAACAAGCGGGAACGTGATGGTATCGTGATGGTATTTTCGGTTAATAGGATCTTCTTGAATATAAGAAAGACTGTCGTGCATCCATCCCATATTCCATTTAAACCCAAAGCCTAAACCACCCATAAAAGTCGGAGCCGATACGCCTGGGAATGCGGTCGATTCTTCAGCAATGGTCATCGCATTCGGGAAGTGCTTGTAGACTTCTTCATTCACCCACTTAAGAGTTGCGATAGCATCGTAATTTTCGCGACCGCCATCGACGTTTGGAATCCATTGATCGTGGCTACGCGAGTAGTCTAGGTACAACATCGACGCAACGGCATCAACGCGAATACCATCAATATGGAACTGCTCGAACCAATAAAGCGCATTAGACACTAAAAAGCGACGAACATGTTCACGACCTAAATCGTAAATATAAGAATTCCAATCTTGGTGCCAGCCGCGACGCGGATCAGGATCGTGGAATAGAGGCGTACCATCGAAATTCGCCAAGCCATGCTCATCTGATGGGAAGTGAGCAGGTACCCAATCCAGAACAACACCTAAGCCTGCTTGGTGGCACTGATCTACGAAATACTTAAAGTCATCTGGGGAACCAAAGCGGCTCGTCGGTGCAAATAACCCGACTGGTTGATAGCCCCAAGAGCCGTAGAATGGGTGTTCAGACACTGGCATTAGCTCAACATGGGTATAACCCATATCGGTCAAATAAGGGATAAGTTCGGTGGCCAATTCACGATAAGTCAGGAAATCGCCATTGTCATTGCGCTTCCACGAACCTGCATGCAACTCATAAAACGACAGCGCCTCTTTACGCTTTTCGGTGACAGGTCGAGATTGCCACTTTTCGTCTTGCCAATCGTAGCGGTTATGATTGTAAGTCACTGATGAAAAAGAAGGGTATTGCTCGGAGTAGAAGCCCCAAGGATCCGCTTTATGCGGTAAGCCTTCACCATTCGGTCCTTTCAATTCAAATTTGTATTGTGCTCCTTCTGGCAGATTTGGAATAAAAATACCCCAAATTCCATAATCCAATCGCTGCATTGGATTACGACGCCCATCCCAAGCATTGAAGCTACCTACTAAACTGACCGCTGTAGCATGTGGGGCATAAACCAAAAAGCGTGTTCCCTCAATGTTCTCACCGTCTCGTTCAAGCGAGATAAACTGTGAGCCCATGTGGTGATACATCTCTTTTGGTGTATGTAACTCATCGTATTCAGCGTACAAAGCGTGATATTGGTATGGGTCATCCAGCATTTGTTCAGTACCATTCCAATCTACCGCTAACTGATAGTGAGTAAATCGCAGATCCAAATCAGATTTGAGAACAAAACCTGACGCCTCATCTCTAACCATCGATAGTCTTTCACCTGATGCTAGTTCAACGGCTACCCCATCGGCACCTGGCATCCATACTCTTAAGGCAATACCTTCTTCCTGTAGATAAGGTCCTAAGAATGAAAATGGATCAGCAAACGATGCACTCGAGAGTTGATCGTACGCCTGTTTTAGTTTTTTAAGCCCTTTATTATTCAACGTTCATCTCCCTCGACCTTAAATAGCCCCATGATTATTTTTTCGAAACCAATCGTTGGTTTCACTGACGTTTGAGGCACTATAAAAAAGCCCGCAAAGCGCGGGCTACCAGCAAGGTTTCATTGTACTTGATTGCACCTATACGGGAAGTGATTTAACCCTAATTTTCGGGTGCAATACGGTATTTTTACGCACTTCTTTACAATATAAATCCCAATAGTGACAAGCGATAAAAAGAAAAGCACGACTCCCAGAGATGACAGAACAAATCTCTGACGAAGCCGTGCTTGATTAGCGATTTTTTGGCGGATTATTTGCTTGCGTTAGCGCGCACTTCCGTTAGACGTTTCGCGATACGATTAATCCCTTCTTGAGTAAAGATTTCCTCAAGGTTCATCGACAGTTTGCGACGCCAGTTCGGATACTCATTCACTGTTCCAGGAATGTTAACTGGCTTATCCATTTCTAACCAATCTTCAAGCTGGACACTCAATAGCGTTGATGCGCCCGCAGCAACATGCAGCTGAAGTGCTTCACTTAAATAAGCGTCCATCGGCACTAGGCTCGCATCACGACCAACACCTTCTGGTAGATAACCGTGCCATGCTACGCTATCAAGAATGCCTTGTTTACATTCCAGACGGTCATCAAACAAGCCTTCAAGTTGCTCTTTATCGGGGTAAAGACCAATCTCGCTACCCATTTTTAGGTCGTCACAATGCCAGAAACCACGTAATGTCGGCATGTCATGCGTACATAGTGCTGACATTGACTGATCGGCGTAGTGCGCTGGTGAAATGAAACCACCGTCTTCTGCTGTTTCGAAGAAGAACACCTTGTACGAGTGGACACCTGCTTCACGAAGGATTTCAACAATCTCGTCAGGCACCGTACCTAAATCTTCACCAATCACACTACATTGATGGCGATGTGATTCAAGCGCTAAGATGGCTAACATGTCTTCCACTGGATAGTAGATATAAGCACCTTTAGTGGCGTTTTCACCTTTTGGAATCCACCATAGACGCAACAAGCCTAGTACGTGGTCAATACGCAATGAACCGCAATGTTTCATGTTAGCGCGCAGTAACTTGATGTAGGCATCATAGGACGTCGCTTGCAATACTTGCGGGTTCAGTGGTGGTAGACCCCAGTTTTGACCTAGCGGACCGAGAATATCAGGTGGAGCACCAATGCTTGCATCCATCACAAGGTTGCCATTGTCTGCCCAAGTTTCAGAGCCAGAATCTGCAACGCCAACGGCCAAGTCACGATATAGACCTACAGCCATGCCTTTTTCTTCGGCAAGCGCTTGTGCTTCGTTGATTTGAACGTCAGCGATCCACTGTAAGTACATGTAAAGCTGAACTTTATCGCGGTTATCAGCAATAAATTTCTGAGTCGCGCCATTCTCAAAACGGCGATATTTCTCAGGGAATACAGGCCAACCCCAAACACTTGAATCTTCCGCGTGCAATTCGGCATGAATCGCGTCAAATGCCGCCTGATGTAGAAGGCTTTCGCCACCTTCTTCCACAAAATCTAAGAACAATCTTGCACGTTCAGACTGCTTATCTAAATGGCGAGATTTAAACTCTTCAAAAAGAAGAGGTAGCACGCTCATTTTCAGGTCAGCAACTTCAGTGTAGTTAACCCAGTGGGAATCACGTGCCTTCTGAAGGCGAGCTTGGAAGTCAGAGCTACCGACCATTTGCTGGGCATCAGCACTCAATGCGAATTCAGCGACAGAGCTCACATCGATATAAAGTATGTTCAACCAACGACGAGAAGACGGGCTGTAAGGGCTTGCGCCTTCTGGATTAGCTGGGAATAGCGAATGAATTGGGTTTAAACCAACAAAGTCACCACCACGAGCAGCGATGTCGGCCACCAACTGTTTTAGATCACCGAAGTCACCAATACCCCAGTTGTGCTGAGTGCGTAGCGTATAAAGCTGGACACTCGGGCCCCATAGCTTCTTGCCTTGGTCGATGGCACTCTGTTTGAAACAGGCACGTGGCGTGCGAATCAGTGTCATTTCGTAAGGAGCTTTGCGACGCTTACGCTCTAGGTAAAGCTTGTGGTAACCCCATGGTAGGTCACTAGGTAACGAAAATACTAAAGGGCCACCCTCAGCACGCTCATCACGAACGATCTGAGATTGAAGATAGCCTTCAAGTACTTCTCCCTGCTCGGTCTCTAAACGCCAGCTGAAATCGCTTTCACGAGCGCTAACACCTAAATGAAGTTCAACTTCAACCGCGTCCTCGTCTTTAACAACAAGAACTGGTTCAATCACTTCTTTTTTATGCTTTTTCTCAGCAGATTTAAGCAAAGTTTCATCATTTGTGGTGTCATAGCCTAAAGACGCTAGCAGACGAAGAATCGTTTCGTCTTCTACTTTCGCTGGACTGCCCCACGCACTTACGTAGCTGTCGGCTATTTTTGCCATTTCAGCAACTTGTTTTAATGCTGTTTGTTCTGTCATCGCTCTCTCCGAAGGACTTCTTTAACCTTCAAAACGGTAGGGTTAGTGTAATTTTTGATTCGAGCTTATTGTGCCACTCGACAGTCTATTTACGTCATTCCTGCTCATCACGCATTTGCGCAGGCAGAAATCTACTCAAAGTATTCATTATCGCTGTTAGAAGATCCCTGCCTGCGCAGGGATGACGCTAAAACAGAGATGAAGCAATTAAAGCGACCAAGGCACTCTCTGAGCACCTTGGTCATCATGATTAACGAGAAACTGCTTCTAGTTTCCAAATGTTATTCACGTAGTCTCTGATGCTTCGGTCAGAGCTGAACTTACCAACTAGAGCAGTGTTCAAAATCGCTTTCTTAGCCCAGCCTGCTTGGTCACGGTATTGCGCGTCCATCGCTTCGTGTGCTTCAACATAAGAAGCAAAATCAGCAAGACATAGGTAAGGGTCACCGCCATCTAATAGACTATCGTAGGTAGCACGTAATAGACCTGGTTGACCTGGAGTGAACTCATCACCTAGAAGTAGATCTAGAGATGCTTTTAGTAGAGGATCTGCGTTGTAGTAGTCGTAAGGGTTATAGCCCGCCGCCTTCACTTCTTTAACACCGTCAACATCTAGGCCGAAGATGTAGATATTTTCGTCGCCTACTTCTTCACGAATCTCAACGTTCGCACCGTCCATCGTACCAATAGTTAGAGCACCGTTTAGAGCCATCTTCATGTTACCTGTCCCAGATGCCTCTTTACCTGCCATAGAGATTTGTTGAGACACATCTGCTGCAGGGATGATGATCTCAGCCATGCTTACTCGGTAATCAGGGATGAATACCACTTTTAGCTTACCGCCAATACGTGGGTCATTGTTCACTTTCTCAGCAATCTTGTTGATTGCAAAGATGATTTCTTTCGCTAGGTGGTAACCTGGCGCTGCTTTCGCCGCGAAGAACACAACGCGTGGAACCATGTCGAAAGAAGGATCTTTCAGTAGGCGGTGGTAAAGCGCGAGTACGTGTAGAAGATCAAGGTGCTGACGCTTGTACTCGTGTAAACGTTTAATTTGAACATCAAAGATAGCGTTTGTATCTAGCTCGATACCCATGTTCTCAGAAACCCAATCCGCAAGGCGCTGTTTGTTTTGCTTCTTAACAGCCATATATTCCTTCTGGAATTTAGCGTCATCAGCAAACTTAGCGATGCCTTCAAGCTGTTCCAGTTTCGCAGGCCACTCGTCACCGATCTTGTCAGTAATCAGAGCAGATAGACCAGGGTTACAGAACTTCAACCAACGACGAGGCGTAATACCGTTAGTCACGTTATGCAGACGCGTTGGGTACATTGCATCGAACTCTGGGAATAGGTCTTTCTTAACCAATTGAGAGTGAAGTGCAGCTACACCGTTAACCGCGTATGAACCAATAACACATAGGTTCGCCATACGAACCATACGATGGAAGCCTTCTTGGATGATAGACAGTTTCGCTTGCTTCTCACCATCACCAGGCCACATTGCACGAACTTCTTGCAGGAAGCGGTGGTTGATTTCAAAGATGATTTCCATGTGGCGCGGAAGTAGGCGCTGGATTAGCGACTCAGGCCATGTCTCTAGTGCTTCTGGAAGTAGCGTGTGGTTAGTGTATGCGAATGTCTTAGAAGAAATCGCCCACGCGTCATCCCAGCTCATACCTTTCTCATCAAGAAGGATGCGCATTAGCTCAGGAATTGCGATCGTTGGGTGCGTATCGTTAAGCTGAATAGTTTCTTGCTTAGGTAAAGACGCCAGTGTGTAACCTGCCGCTTCGTGACGACGAAGAATGTCGCGAACTGAAGCTGCTGAGTGGAAGTACTGCTGCATTAGACGCAGAGTCTTACCTTTCTCGTGGTTGTCGTTCGGGTATAGAACTTTAGTGATGTTACCCGCGTCAATTAGCGCGTGCTGTGCTTCGAAGTAATCTCCATTATTGAAGCTTGCCAATGAGAATGGTGCAATCGCTTGGCATTCCCAAAGACGTAATGGATAAACGGTATCTGACTCGTAACCAACGATAGGCAGATCCCAAGGCATCGCTTTTACCGTCATGCCCGGAACCCATTTACGAACTTCTTTGCCGTTCTCGCTCACTACTTCAACATGACCGTAGAAGCCGATTTCTTGCGCAAGTTCAGGACGCGCGACTTCCCAAGGATAACCTTCTACACCACGCCATGCGTCTGGTGCTTCTTGTTGACGGCCATCTTTGAATGATTGCTTAAATAGACCGTACTCATAGTGCAGACCATAGCCTACTGTTGGATATTCTTGAGCCGCACATGAATCCATGAAGCAGGCTGCTAGACGACCTAGACCACCATTGCCCAATGAAGGGTCACGCTCTTCTTCAAGAAGGTCTGTCAAGTTATGGCCTAGTTCTGCCATTGCTTCCGTGATTTGCTCATATAGGCCCATGCTGATCAGGTTGTTGCCTGTTAGTCGGCCAATCAAGAATTCTAGAGATAGGTAGTTAACACTTTTCGCTTTTTTGATACGTTCGTCAGCTTCTGTAGCAAGAAGGTCGAAGGTAGTCAGCTCTGCTAACGCACGGCCCATCGCCAAATACCATTGACGCTCAGAAGCGGTCTCGATAGTCGTTGCATAGGTAGCAGATAGGTGCTTTTTAACACTGTCTTGGAAAGAAGCTTTATCAAATTGTTTTTGCTGAGTAGGTTTCATTAAGAAATCTCACTTTAAGTTTTTATCCATCTGTCCCATATCGTGCATGGTGACGTTTCCATAAACATCCTCCTAGTTCCGACTCCATGGAGGATGAGTGAGGAGGGCGTAGAGGGCGTACTCCCCTCCACTTAGTGATCGATCTCCCATTACGGTTAAACATTCTGTTTTTTCAGGTGATAGCGATCACGCCAAGCTCACTTTTCACTCTAAGCGTTAATTAAGAAACATTTGCTATCCCTTATTGGACTAAATACAAATTCTGCTGTTGAGATCACAATTAGCTTCGAAAAAAGCCGCAAATCACAAGGTTTTTTTGTATACATGACAAGCCATTCATACTCTACGCCAAGCAATAAAGGTGACACGAATCACATTTACAAGGCGTAGTAGCTGTGAAAAAAGCTTAAAAATCAAAATATAGCCCTCGATCAATAAATGTAGAGCTCACTCTCTCATACCATCGAATGTGCAATAAAAAGCTTCAGTGACTCGCTCCCTACTCCCTGACGGAGTAGAACATAATAAATTGGTAGGAAATATCTATGTGGATTCCTTCAAAATTGACTCGACCAGGACGCCTACATAACGCAATTGTGCGTCCACGAGTATTGGACCTGCTGGCGCAGGCTCCATTTTATAAGCTTGTACTTTTTCGCTCGCCTGCCGGTTACGGCAAAACAACGATGGCAGCTCAATGGCTGTCAGATAAACCACACGTTGGCTGGTACAGCATCGATGAAAGTGACAACGACCCGTTTCGCTTCGTCAACTACCTATTGCAGGCCATCAACAAAGCCACGAATAACACGTGTCCAAACGCACAAACCTTGGCAGAACGTAGACAATTTTCCTCATTACACTCCCTATTTAGCGAAGTGTTTGCTGAACTGACGAGCTATCACAACGAATGCTACATCGTCCTTGATGACTACCACTTAATCACTGATGAAGAGATTCACGAAGCGATGCGCTTTTTCCTTAAGCACATGCCAGATAATGTTACTCTCGTGGTTACCAGTCGAGGCAACCCTCCTTTAGGCACAGCGAACCTCCGTGTGCGTGACTTAATGATCGAGATTGGCAACGAACTACTCGCTTTCGATACCGAAGAGACCACGCGTTTCTTTAGCCAACGACTCGCTAGCGATATCGATAATGAGACCGCCGACTCATTGCGCACTTATGTTGAAGGCTGGCCATCTGCATTGCAGTTATTTGCACTACAAGCACAACACCAAAAACGTACCCTCGCACAATCTGTCGAGACCATATCTCAATTCAATCATGCACACCTTTGGGATTATTTGGTTGAGGAAGTGTTTGACCTGTTGGATAAAGACACTCGTAAATTCTTGATGCAGTGTTCGGTACTCGATCATTTCAACGACAGTCTAGTCATCGCCCTCACCAAACGTGACGATGCACTTAGCATGATTGAATCTCTTAACCGATTCGGCCTATTTATCTACCCGCTTGAGGGGGAAAATAACTGGTTTAGATTCCACAATCTGTTTGCCGAGTTCTTATCCCACGAACGTAAAGCGCGTATTCCTCAGCAGGAACACGAGCTTCATTTGGCAGCAGCCGAAGCTTGGCTAGAGCAAAAAGTGCCGCACCAAGCACTGCGTCATGCTCAACTGGCTAATAACAGTGAGCTGGTTGCAAAAATCTTAAGCGAGTTTGGCTGGAAGATGTTCAACCAGGGTGAGCTCGCGACTCTGGAAGGAGCCATTGCGGTCCTTACCCAAGACCAATTATATAGCCAGCCCAAACTGTGTATGTTGCAGGCATGGTTGGCGCAAAGTCAGCACCGCTACAACGATGTTGGCGAGCTGATTGCTAAAGCTGACAAAGAAATGGAAGCGCGCAACGTTGAGCGCTCGAAGAAGCAAGAAGGTGAATTCCACGCTCTGCTAGCGCAAGTTGCCATTAACCAAAACTCACCAGAAAAAGCGCTTGAGCTTGCCGAGCAAGCATTGAGTGAACTCGACCACTCTGTATACAGAAGCCGCATCGTGGCAACCTCGGTGGTTGGTGAAGTGAATCACGTCATCGGACAACTTAGCCGTGCTTTGTCAATGATGCAGCAGACTGAAAAGCTAGCGCGTCAGTACCATGTTTATCACCAAGCACTATGGGCCCAGCTTCAGCAGAGTGAAATTCTGATTGCACAAGGCTACGTCCAAGCCGCGTTCGAAATTCAGGATAGCGCACTGAAACTTATCGAAGAACAGCAGTTACATCAAGTTCCATTGCATGAGTTCTTATTGCGTGTTCGTGCACAAGTATTATGGTGCTGGAACCGATTGGATGAAGCTGAAGAGTGTGCTTATAAAGGGCTTGATGTACTTGGCAACCATTCACCGAGCAAGCACCTTCATAGCTACTCGATGATTGCACGCATCGCAATTGGTCGCGGGGAGCTAGATAAAGCCGCTAAATTCATTGAGCAGATCCAACATCTGATGAAACAGTCAACTTACCATGTTGATTGGACCGCAAACGCCTCATTATCACTGCTACTCTACTGGCAAGCACGCGGTGACGTGGACTCAATCGAACAATGGTTAGAAACTGCGATTCGACCAGACAACGCTTGCAACCACTTCGAGCAGCTTCAGTGGCGAAACATCGCTCGTGCTCAAATCAATTTAGGCCAGTTCGAGCAAGCACAGCAGACTCTAGACTATCTTAATGACAAGGCAGAAGCCCACCAGTTAGTGACCGATCGCAACCGAAACTTGATTGTGGAAGCGGTACTCAATGTGCAAAACCAGGATGAAGAGACCGCCAAAGCACTGCTAAAAGAAGCGTTAGTCTTAACGAATCAAACTGGCATGATCGGCAATTTCTTGGTCGACGGTGCCACCATCGGCCATCTGCTTGAGAAACTGGTCTCTAAGTCTGAATTGGGTGACTTGGAGCGTCATCGCGCACAACTATTGATGAAAGACATCAATACAACGCAGCGTAGCCGTTCTGTCCACTTTAACGAAGAGTTTGTGGAAAAGTTAATCAACCACCCGAATATCCCTGAGTTAGTACGCACTAGCCCTCTAACCCAAAGAGAATGGCAGGTTCTTGGTTTGATATATTCCGGGTTCAGTAACGAGCAAATTGCTCAAGAGCTGGATGTCGCAGGTACGACAATCAAAACACATATTCGTAATTTGTATCAGAAGCTCAATATCGCAAACCGTAAGGAAGCAATCAGCACCGCTGAGAATCTATTGCAGTTGATGGGGTATTAGTAGCAAGCCAGCCTACAAACAAAGCCCGAGCGTATAGTTCATACACTCGGGCTTTTTCATAAAATCCTTCTTGATACAGTTTAATCTACACCGTATAAGCACATTCAAAATAAATCAATTTTACATTTATTGGAATATTTTGTTTCATTTATTATATTTTATTAGTATATTAATTGTACAGAATCCGTTGCGAGACTCAGTGCTTGTAACGTCAGATCTTACCCCTAGAACCACAAACGTAGAGGAGAGCATGTATGGATTTCCAATCAAACCATCACCAACAAGAACATTGCTTAATTAACACTTCTACTTCTGAGGTGATTCGTGGCAGTATCTTTGAATTAGCACAACAACTAGGCTGTCGCGTGGAAACTATTCAGGCTTTAGTCCTTAACGCAAAATCGAATAACAAGTATTGGGGACAGAATGGGTTTTCAGGGTACGAGCTGGTACATATATGATGAATAGTAAAAAGCCAGTGAGAACCTCTGGCTTTTGATTGCCCTAGTAAATCATATGGTTAAGAGCTCTCTGACTTCACATAATAGCCCACAGCGACAAGTTTATTGTCGATCACACGGTAGTATGTGTGTTTGGTTTCAACTTTGTTCGACTGAGGGTTCAACCATTTATAGGTATAAACGCCGCGTCCATTTTCCTTAGCTAGAGTCAGTAATTCGGTGAGAATAGGTTTGTTATCTGGGCTTAGGATCTCTTCATGTGAGCGGCCCACTAATTCAGGAGACGCGCCATGAGCAAGAAACTTACCCGAATTCATATCCATCACAAATACGTATAAATCCCCCTCCACGAAACTACCGTCGGTGTCGTTAAACTCATCGATACTTTTCTGCTCAGATTCCACCATGGCTTTCATTGCCCTAGCCAGCAATCGTTTCGCCTCAGCTGCACTGGAACGTTCGGGGTAATAGCCCACAGCAACTATTACATCACCGACACGTTCAAAGAACGTAGTTTTGGGCTCCCCCATACGGTCGGTAGGATTAGCCCAGTTGTACTTCACTTCACCGTAACCATCATGTACCGCTTTCGTGATCATCTCTCGGAAAAACGGCTTACCGTAAACATCTTGAGTATCAAGCACACTGTCACCAACCAACACCATGGACGAACCTCCACTGGCGAGAAATTCGCCATCAATACCTAAGGCAAAGACATAGAGCTCACCATCAATGTATTCAGGGTCACTCATGAAATCTTTAACACTCTTATCCCCTTCGGTTTGTACATGTATCACCGCTTTGGCCAACAAGGTTTTGGCACGCTTTTCTGCGTCACTAGCAACATGAGGCTCAGTAATTTCCAAGACATTGACCGCAGTGCTGCTTTCAGCTCTTACAACAAAACTCGTTAACATGCCGGACAAGGCACAACCTATCACCATCAGTTTCAATACGTTCATGGATATCTCTCCTAATAGCCGACTAATGACGGAAGCCACAGTGTAATTTGTGGGAAGAAGGCAATCACAAACACGCCAATTACCGAAGCCAGCACAAATGGGTGGATCTTCGCGGTAATCTGCTCCACCGTGGCTCCACCAATCCCTGAGGCGACAAAAATGTTCTCCCCGAGAGGTGGCGTCGCAAACCCTATTGATAACGTACATACCACAACAATACCTACATGAGTTGGATCAGCGCCAAGCATATACATAATGGGCAACAAAACAGGCACGATAATCATGATTGCCGCTAACGTTTCCATAAACATGCCGATAAACAGCAGTAAGATGATAGTTAATGCCCAAACAAGATACATATTGTCGGTAAAGCCAAGTAATGACTCAGCGACCACTACTGGAATCTTTTGCTCAATCAATAAGCGACCAAACACGGTTGCCGCGAATAAGATCAAAAGGACGCGCCCAGTAATCCATGTTGTTGTCGACAAGGATTTAAGGATATTTTTGAATGACAGTTCGCGGTGAATAAATAAACCAACAAATAGTGAGTAGAAAATAGCAACCACCGCAGACTCTGTTGGAGTAAACATACCGCTGTAAATACCACCGAGAATTAAAAATGGCGCTAATATTGACCAAAGTCCGCGACGTAATGAATGTCGAATCTCACCAAAAGACCAGTTTTCAGTCAGCCCTTGATAGCCTTGTTTTTTGGCAATCATGTAATTGGTGAACACCAAGGTTGATGCCATGATCAAGCCTGGGATTACGCCTGCGACAAACAGTTTAGGAATTGACAGCGAGGCAAACTGCCCGTGCTGAGCAATGGCCTCTGGCGGTGCCATCAAACCCATTGCAGAGATACCGAAGATGACCAAAGGAATCGACGGTGGGATAATGATCCCAAGTCCGCCGGAGGCCGCGGTAACCGCGGAAGCATAACTTTTTTCATAATCACGCTTCACCATAGCCGGTACCATTAACATACCTACCGCAGCAGTGGTTGCGGGTCCAGAGCCAGAGATGGCACCAAAGAACAGACACGCCATCACGGTTGCCGCTCCAAGCCCGCCGGTTACAGGCCCAGCTAAGCTTTCGGCAATGTCCACCAAGCGTTTGGAAATGCCAGCAGCTTCCATCAAAGCACCAGCCAGTACAAACGATGGTAATGCCATCAACGGGAAGTTACCCACTGAGGTAAACGCAATTTGCACAAGTGCAATCGG
The DNA here is from genome assembly GCF_001639065.2 of Vibrio barjaei. Classification (GTDB taxonomy): domain Bacteria; phylum Pseudomonadota; class Gammaproteobacteria; order Enterobacterales; family Vibrionaceae; genus Vibrio; species Vibrio barjaei. The sequence goes on along the minus strand of NZ_LQXO02000022.1, from coordinate 2,202 downwards.
ATTTTTATCCAGTATCAAATACGCAGCCATGGAGGCACCTGCGAGCGATACGGTAATTGGTGCGCCAAGGATTAACAGCGTTAAAAAGCCACCAAATAAGATTAGAGTTAAATAGGATTCCATAATTACATCTCTCTGTTACGACTATGGCAGTGACTTTTGAGCAGTCATTTTTCGAAGCTCTTTTACTTCAGGGTCTTCATTTTGAGCCCCTTTGAATAAACGCTCATAATTGTTCCAAATGATTCGAACCATCATTAGGGAAAAAGCTATCGGCAAAATCATGTAGAAGTACTTCATTGGGATGCCAGTCGTTTGCGATTTCCAAAATAGATTCATTTTGTTGAAAACAAAGTCGTAACTGAGGTAAACAAAGTAACCGTTGAACAGAAGCCATAAGAAATCTGCGATGGTTTCACTGATGGTCTGAACAATGGGTGGAAAGAACTTGAAGTGGAAACTTACTCGGTTATGAGCGGACATTTTCGCGGCAACCACCGCACCTAAATAAGCGAACCAAACAAACATGTAGGTGGCAACTTCATCACCCCAAGGAATGGAATAGTCAAACAACTGACGAGATAAAATTTGAGTGAACAGCAGTAAGACAAAGCTCGCTAGTAGTAAACAACAGGTGTACTCCTCAATGTTGTTTAGGTGTTTTCTAATTATTTTAGCGACTGACATATAACCTCCAATGTTGATTTTCACATGACAACCAGTCGCTCAATATGTATGAACAGATAAACGAGTAAAGCCATGCAAAAACCCTATCTATCAGGTCACCAATAGATAGGGCGTAACTATTCGTTATTGTCTACCCAGTAGCTCAAGAACGTTGTCTAGCTTCTCTTTACCTCCGATGCTTGAGTAGAATTTTGGCCAGACAGACGTCGTGACTTTCTCGATCCATTCTTTTTCACCATTCGCTGGGTCGGTAAATACCATGCCTTTGTCTTCAAGGTCTTTACGAATCTTGCTCTCAGTTTGCTCTAGATAAGCAAAGCTATGCTCTGTCGCCTCTTGCCCTGCTTCCAAAATGGTCTTTTGCATCTCTGGAGTTTGTTGCTGGAACACAGTCTCACTGACGATGAGTGGCTCAAGTGAAAAGATGTAGCGAATATTAGTGACGTACTTTTGTACCTCATTAAATTTCATCGCATACACCGTGATGTACGGGTTATCTTGACCATCCACTACACCCTGTTGCAGACCGGTAAAGGTTTCAGACCACGCCATTGGTGTTGGGTTTACACCCCATGCTTGATAAGAAGCGATCATGATTTCGTTACGAGGAACGCGAATAACCAGCCCTTTTAAGTCTTCTGGTGAAGCCACTGGTTTCTTCGAGTTGGTCAAGACTCTAAAGCCTGAGTACGCCCAACCTACAATGCGAACGCCTGCATCACGAATGGTGTTTTCAACCAGTTCCTGACCAACCTGACCTTGTGTCAATAGCACTGCTTCTTCAGGACTTTGAATCACATATGGCATGGTTAGTAGGCCAACCGTTGGTGAGAAGGGCGTTACGTTGTTTATAGCTAGAACAGAGAAGTCTAATAGACCGATAGCCGCATCATTGACGGTGTCTTGTTCATTACCCAATTGTCCATTTGGGAATAGGTCAATCTTAACTTTGCCATCCGTCTTTTTCTCCATTAGCTCGGAGAACGTTGTGGCTAGTTCCCATTGCGTTCCACCAGCGGCATCGCCAATAGCCATTTTGAAATTTGCAGCCGCAGCCGTATATGAGAACACTGCCGTCGCCGCAATTGTCATGCCTGCAATGATTTTGTTTTTAATAAGTTTCATAGTCTTAACCTTTAATATCGTACAGACATCCGCTCTGTACTTTGCTCACAAGGTGACCTGGTACAACTTTCCTGGTCGTCATTATTTCCCTATTTTGGAAACATGTTTTGAGTGTCACAGCACCTCATCCTTTAGCGAATACCACTGGTAAAGGAATCGCTGTCCTACTCGTCGAAATGGTGCAAACATCTCTGACTCCACCACTTCCCTCACGTTTGGAAACGGAAGTTTTGATTCGAATATGGGTAAATCCAGTTTGTGTCCTTCTCCGCCAATCCATTGAGCCAGACGTTTACCGGCTTGTGCGGAATACATCACACCATTACCGCCGTAACCTAAGGCGGAGAATATGGATTGCGATGGGGTGGGCTGATAGATTCTTGGCATCAT
>NZ_LQXO02000021.1 GCF_001639065.2 Vibrio barjaei | reverse complement strand
CGATGATGTAAGGGATACCAACCTGACGGCCTAGTAGGATGTGCTCACGAGTCTGAGGCATTGGGCCGTCAGTTGCAGCAACAACTAGGATACCACCGTCCATCTGTGCAGCACCAGTGATCATGTTTTTAACATAATCCGCGTGTCCTGGACAGTCTACGTGTGCGTAGTGACGAGTTGGAGTGTCGTACTCAACGTGAGAAGTTGCGATTGTGATACCGCGCTCACGCTCTTCTGGAGCGTTATCGATAGATGCGAAGTCTTTCGCTTCACCGCCGTACACTTTAGCTAGAGTAGTACAGATTGCAGCAGTTAGAGTTGTTTTACCGTGGTCAACGTGGCCGATAGTACCAACGTTAACGTGCGGTTTAGTACGTTCAAATTTTTCTTTAGACACGATCGTGTTCCTTCCTAGTTATGATTCGCCCCGAGAACGAATTTTGTCGGGGCGCGCCAGAATTTGCTATTTTATGCGTCAATTTTACTCAACGCAACAGATTCATTACTAAACAATAGCTGATTAGCTGCGCTGTGCAATAATCGCATCAGCCACATTCTTCGGAGTCTCAGCGTATTCGCTAAATTCCATCGAATATGACGCACGACCTTGGGTAGCACTACGCAAGTCAGTTGCGTAACCAAACATCTCAGAGAGCGGTACTTGTGCACGGATGATCTTAAGGCCAGCGTGGCCATCATCCATACCTTCGATCATGCCGCGGCGACGGTTAAGGTCACCAACAACATCACCCATCCAATCTTCTGGAGTAGTTACTTCAACCTTCATCATTGGCTCAAGCAGAACAGGTTGTGCTTCGAGCGCACCTTTTCTGAAGGCCATCGAGCCGGCGATCTTAAACGCCATCTCGCTAGAGTCGACATCATGGTAAGAGCCGTCATACAGTGTTGCTTTGACATCCAGCACAGGATAGCCAGCAAGAACACCGTTGTTCATCTGCTCTTCGATACCTTTCGATACCGAGCTGATGTATTCCTTAGGAACCACACCACCCACGATCTCGTCAACGAACACAAACCCTTCACCCGCTTCAGATGGCTCAAGCTTAAGCCATACGTGGCCATATTGACCACGACCACCTGATTGGCGAACAAATTTGCCTTCAACTTCTGTGCTGCCGCGAATCGTTTCACGGTAAGCAACCTGAGGTTTACCCACGTTGCAATCAACACTGAATTCACGCTTCATACGGTCAACGATGATGTCTAGGTGAAGCTCACCCATACCTGAAATTAGCGTTTGGCCAGTTTCGTCATCGGTTTCCACACGGAACGACGGGTCTTCTGCAGCCAGTTTACCTAGCGCAATACCCATTTTCTCTTGGTCAGCTTGAGAGCGAGGCTCTACCGCGATCTGAATAACTGGCTCAGGGAACTCCATGCGCTCAAGAATCACTTTGTGGCTCTGGTCACACAGGGTATCACCTGTTGTTACGTCCTTCAGACCAATCGCTGCTGCAATGTCACCCGCACGAACTTCTTTTACTTCTTCGCGCTTATTTGAGTGCATTTGAACGATACGGCCAAAGCGTTCACGCTTTTGCTTCACTGAGTTATAAACGGCATCACCCGAGTTTACGACACCTGAGTAAACGCGCATAAACGCGAGGGTGCCTACAAACGGGTCGGTTGCAATCTTAAATGCAAGTGCAGCGAATGGTTCGTTGTCGTCAGCGTGACGCTCTACTTCGTTCTCATCTTCGTCGATACCTTTAATCGCAGGTACGTCTACTGGAGACGGTAGATATTCGATAACCGCGTCTAGTACTGCTTGCACACCTTTGTTCTTAAATGCACTACCACATGTTGCGAGTACAATTTCGTTATTTAGTGTACGAGTACGCAGACCCGCCTTGATTTCAGCTTCCGTTAGTTCGCCTTCTTCAAGGTATTTATCCATCAACTCTTCGCTTGCTTCCGCAGCGGCTTCAACCATGTTGTTGCGCCACTCTTCAGCTTCATCTTGCAGTTCTGCTGGAATGTCTTCGTAAGTGAAGGTCATGCCTTGATCGGCATCGTTCCAGTTGATTGCTTTCATCTTGATAAGGTCGATGACACCTTTGAACTCATCTTCCGCACCAATGTTTAGTTGGATTGGAACTGGGTTCGCACCAAGACGAACTTTAATTTGGTCCACAACGCGTAGGAAGTCTGCGCCTGCACGGTCCATCTTATTCACAAATACCATACGTGGAACGTGGTACTTGTCAGCTTGACGCCATACAGTTTCAGACTGAGGTTCAACACCTGATGAGCCACAGAATACAACCACTGCACCATCAAGCACACGCAAAGAACGCTCTACTTCGATAGTAAAGTCAACGTGTCCAGGGGTATCAATGATGTTTACGCGATGATCTTGGAATTGTGCTTCCATACCACGCCAGAAGGTAGTAGTAGCAGCAGATGTGATAGTGATACCACGCTCTTGCTCCTGCTCCATCCAGTCCATGGTTGCAGCACCATCGTGAACTTCGCCGATTTTGTGAGAAAGGCCAGTGTAGAACAGAATACGCTCACTTGTGGTTGTTTTACCTGCATCTACGTGAGCAACGATACCGATATTACGATAGCGCTCAATAGGAGTTTTACGAGCCACGATTGTATCCTCTTACTAAGGTTCACCTTAGAGTATAGAAAAGTGCCGCGAGAGAACCTCGCAGCACTGAAAAGGTATTACCAACGGTAATGAGCGAATGCTTTGTTTGCATCAGCCATACGGTGAACGTCTTCACGTTTCTTAACCGCAGTACCTTTGTTCTCAGACGCGTCTAGCATTTCAGCAGCTAGGCGTTGAGCCATAGATTTTTCACCACGCTTACGCGCAGCTTCAACTACCCAACGCATAGCAAGTGCGTTACGGCGAACCGGACGTACTTCTACAGGTACTTGGTAAGTTGAACCACCTACACGGCGAGATTTAACTTCTACCGCTGGGCGAACATTTTCAAGAGCTTCTTCAAATACAGCTAAGTGATCTTTACCAGATTTCTCAGCCATAGTTTCTAGTGCAGTGTAAACAATTTTCTCTGCAGTAGATTTCTTTCCGTCAACCATAAGGATGTTAACGAACTTTGCCAGCAATTCAGATTTGAACTTAGGATCTGGAAGGATCTTACGCTGACCAATTACGCGACGACGTGGCATGGATATTCTCCGTTGTCTTCTTCAGGTTATCCAAAACTTTACAGTTTCTTCAAAAATTAAAAATAATTTAGTGTTTGGCCTTACTTAACGGAATCCATTAAGACTTAGGACGCTTCACACCGTACTTAGAACGACCTTGTTTACGGTCATTTACGCCAGCACAGTCTAATGCGCCGCGAACAGTGTGGTAACGTACACCCGGAAGGTCTTTAACACGACCGCCACGGATTAGAACAACACTGTGCTCTTGAAGGTTGTGACCTTCACCGCCGATGTACGAAGTTACTTCGAAGCCGTTCGTTAGACGAACACGGCATACTTTACGAAGTGCTGAGTTTGGTTTTTTTGGTGTAGTAGTGTAAACACGAGTACATACACCACGTTTTTGTGGGCACGCTTCTAGTGCAGGCACGTTGCTTTTAACAACTTGCTTTGCACGAGGCTTACGTACCAACTGGTTAATAGTTGCCATTAACTAGCTCCTGATTTACTTGAAAGTAAGCTTTGTGAAAAATCTAGCCCTAACCGCCAATGGCAATTAGGGACGCAAAATTCTATGCAGCAGTGGGAGGTGTGTCAAGAAATATACAGATCTTTTTTAGATTAACTGCCGGGTTTTCATGTTTACAACAAGCGATATGAAACGACTACTCCCAAGTAGTACTGCTAACATGTTGTTCGGTGAGCTCAACAAACCCATTAAAATCCACAACTTGAGTCAAATCCGACACTAGAGGCATCAATCCTCTGGCGGTAAGATCCGGTTGCAACACGAAACATGAAGAAGGCAATGTTAAGTTTTTGTCAGTGACTAAATAACATGCTCTTTCGACCAAAATCATTTGGTCATCCTGCGATAAATAGCTAAGTGCTTGTTGGTAGCTAGTTTCTGTTTTGATGATATGCAGCATAGAAGGAGGCCTAAAACGTTAATACCTTATGGCAAAGATTCAACTGTTTAGCAATGTCACCCGCGTCAACCACTTGTGCACCAATAATCAGTTGCTCGAAGTCTAGCTGATATTGCTGCATACTCTGCTCGCAAATAAACACTTCTTCAATATCATACAACTCCATCAACTTAAATGCGCTGATGTAATCGCGTGACAACACGTCGGCACTGTGCTGGTTTTGTCTTAGTTGATTAACACCTGCGCCAACAAAGAATACTTTGATGTCTTCAGTAAACGCCGATGTCGCTAACAATGCGTCTAATCCTTCACGCCCTTTTGCAGTTGAATGTGGTAATGAGTTAAATACAAACGCTAGTGTTGTCAAAACTGCACCACCCTATCTTGCGTTAACATAGCGCTGGCTAGACTCCCTAACCCAGCGAGTTCAAAACCTTGAGCTAAGTTATCGACATCGCGCGTATGTTGTGAGGCTTCTTCAGCACCCAAGACACCACGTCGCAAAGACGCGGCAACGCACGTTTCTAAGCGTACTCCATAATCTTGTGCCAAACTCTGCCACTCAGCCGTCAAATCCAGCTCATCATTCGCCGGTACCACAAGACGCGATGCATTGTGGATCCCATCCTGATAAAAGAACACACTCACTAGCTTATGTCCTCTAGCAATGAGAGCCTTAGCAAAAAGCAACGCGTTACGCGCCGACTGAGTCCCATAAACCGATCCATTGATGACTAATGTATAGGTTAACGCAGACACGTTATTCGTCCTCCGTCTTACGCTGACGGATGTAGAGGTAAACGGTATGTTTAGAGATATTGAGACGATCTGCGACACGATTTATCGCATCTTTAATATCAAAAATACCTTTGTCGTAGAGCTCCATAACAATCTGGCGGTTCTTAGTATTGTTCGATACCGATTTATCCGCATTAATGTCTTCGATAGTGCGCTCTACGGTTTGGTCTACCAGCTCTTCTACATCACTGGCAAAATTCACTGAAGATGCGGCATCTTTTGCATCTTGTGTAGGCATAAAAGATTGAAGAATTTGCGAGAATGGCGCATCCAAGTTCACGTTAATACACAGCAGACCAATGACACGATTATCACCATTACGAATCGCGATGGTAATCGACTTCATAAGCACGCCGCCTTTAGCGCGAGTGAAGTATGAGCGAGAGAAGTTACGCTCAGAGCCTTCGATATCTTTGAGCATCTTAAGAGCGAGGTCGGTTATTGGCGAGCCCACTTGACGTCCTGTGTTTTCACCATTGGCAATTTTCACAGCGGAAGTATTTAACGACTCCAGTGAGTGCAAAACGATTTCACAAAATGGACCAATTAAACTCGCTAGTCCATCAACAACGGCCTCATAAGACTTAAGGATGATTTTGTCATGCTCGCTAAATGGCGCCACATCGACTGACTCCATTTCAAGCAGCTCATCGGGATTGGTAATTTCAGTCACTGTACTTTGACCCTAGAGATAACTTAAAAAAATTACCGTAAGTTTATCAGAAAATTTGAAGCTGACCTCTAAGTATGTCTCTAACAAGTGATTTAGGGCAAAAAAAGTGCAGTTTTTTATCTACTGTCACTTTCATCAAACAAAAAAAGACCCACCGTAGTGAGTCTTTATCGTTCAATGTACTAATTACTGAGTTGCTTGTGCATCATCGCCATCGATTTTTAGCAGCTCTACTTCAAATACCAATGTAGAGTTTGCTGGAATCGTTGGTGTGTCTTGTTCACCGTAAGCAAGCTCTGGCGGGATAACGAACTTGTACTTAGAACCCACTTTCATTAGCTGAACACCTTCAGTCCAACCTGGAATAACACGGTTAAGTGGGAACGTCGCTGGTTGACCACGATCGTATGAGCTATCAAATTGAGTGCCGTCAATCAAAGTACCTTTGTAGTGTACTTCTACTGTGTCAGTCTCTTTTGGCTGCGTACCAGTACCTTCTGTTTCTACTTGGTACAGTAAGCCAGAATCGGTTTTGGTCACGCCATCTTGTTTCTCGAATTCAGCACGGAAATCGTCACCAGCTTTCTTAGCAGCTGCAGCTTTTTCTTCTGATTGCTTCTGCATAGTTTCAGCAACACGTTTGTCTAAACCTTCTAGTGCAGCGCGAATTTCATCTTCTGTTAGCTCAGCTTTACCCGCAAACGCTTGTTCAATACCTTTAAGAACCAGTTCTTTTTTCAGCTCGATGCCAAACTCAGCCGGTTTTTCAATGCTCGTGCTTAGGTAGTTAGCGAAAGAAACGCCGATTGCGTAAGCTGCTTTATCATCTTCTGTCTTAAAGTGAACCGCTTTGCCTGTCTCCGCTTGAACTTGCTCTTGCGCCGCTGGCTCTGCTTTTGGTTCTTCTTTTTGACAACCGACTGCCAACATTACTGTCGCAGCAAGTAGCGACACTTTAAATAGTGATTTCATTTAATTCTCCGATTATGGAATTCAACGCCTACTCATACTTATTAAACTTGTCTTTCAGCGCAGCATGCGTAACTATCTCAATCTAGTAACTATTTCTACATAGCTCAAGCTTTAAATATACTAGCTTAAACTCAAGACTCAACGTGGAATAACGCTAATGATGCGAATAATATCTCATTCTGTGCTGTGGTTAATTGTCATCAGCCTGTTAAATGGCTGCTTTTTCTCCAGTGATTCAGAGAGACAATGGGACCTAGCGCTGGAGGGAACCAGTGCCATAGCGTTAAGCCGCGATGCCAGATTCGCCTTACTTTACTCCAAACAGCAGCACCTTCAACTTTGGGACCTCAACCAAAACAAACTGTTAGCTCGCTTGGGCATTCAAGATCCTGAACAGAATATTATTTCCCTCATCCGTTTTAGCGATAATGGCCGCTTTGCTGTCACCGCTACACAAACCAACTTTGCCGTCTGGGATTTAGCCTGGTCTCAATCTACCGGACTTTGGTCTATCTCTGACGGACTCATACAAGACATCGCTTTGGGCAATAATGGCGATGAAGTGCTTATTGGTCTTAGTAATGGCAAAGCCATATTCATCGATTTAGTCACTGGAAGACGCCTAGAGTTCCTCGCTCACGTAGAAAAAGTGAATTCTGTTTCACTGTCTCCTAATGGAAAATATGCACTATCAGGAGGCAACGACCATAACGCTTACTTTTGGAGCACCGAATCTGGCCAAATATTGCAGCAATTTGAACATGAGCAACGCGTCGGCACAGTGGAACTGCAACGGGATGGTTTATACGCACTTACTTCAGATAGTGGAAATAATGCCATTATCTGGGATCTAAAAACCGGCAATGAGGTCAGTCAGTTGAGCAGCTGGACTCGACAGCTTATCTTCTCTTCTGCGCGCTTTTCCGATGACGGCACCCGTTTAGTCACCGGCTCCCCCTCTTCTAGAATGGTCATTTGGGACACCCAATCTGGTAAACGGATAGAAGGCTTCGAAGTTGAGATGCTAAAAGATGTTCGTCCGCCTCGAGGAGTAGTGTATGATGCCGCTTTTGAGAGCAACCAACGCGTCCTCTCAGCCTCTTCTGCCGGTGTTGTGCAGGCTTGGAATTTGAGTGAGTAGAGATTATGAGTAATAAAGAAGTTCAGGCTCTCGAAGAGAGAATTAACGATATGGAATGCAAAATAGCATTCCAAGAGCAGACCATCGAAGAGCTCAATGACGCCTTAACTCAACAGCAATTACTGATCAGTAAAATGCAAGATCAAATGAAGTATGTTGTTGGTAAAGTGAAAAATATGGATACGTCCAACCTTGCCGATCCTTCAGAAGAAACGCCCCCTCCTCATTACTGATTGCCCCAGATATAAGAAAGCCCCTGCTTAATGCTGGGGCTTTTGAATTATCTATAAGTCCTGCTCAATCACTAAAGCGCGCGTTGGCGTACCGCTTCAAATAAACAAATCCCCGATGCTACCGAAACGTTCAAACTTGATACCGAGCCCGCCATTGGAATTTTAATCAGATCGTCACACGTTTCACGAGTTAAACGGCGCATACCGTCACCTTCCGCTCCCATTACGATCGCTAAAGGTCCATCAAGTTTCGCTTGGTAGATATCGTGAGTAGCTTCCCCAGCAGTACCGGCAATCCAGATTCCCTGCTCTTGCAATGCTCGCATCGTACGAGCGAGGTTAGTTACGCGAACCAAAGGAACAGTCTCAGCGGCACCACAAGCAACTTTACTAACAGTAGCAGTCAATGGCGCAGAGCGATCCTTCGGCACAATAACAGCAGCAACACCGGCCGCATCGGCATTACGTAAACAGGCACCCAGATTATGAGGATCAGTCACACCATCAAGAATTAGCAATAGTGGCTGAGCATGCAGGCTCAGAATACTATCTAGATCATTCTCATTGAGCTGCTTAGCTGGTTTTACTTTCGCAATGATTCCCTGATGATTGGCACCATGTGCTTTGTCATCAAGCGTCTTACGGTTCATTTGTTGAATCGACACACCAATCTGGGTCAACTCATTCAGCACTGGCATCAAGCGTTCATCTTGACGGCCTTTTAATACGTACGCTTCTATAAAACGTACAGGGTCTCTTTCCAATACAGCTTTCACAGCGTGAATGCCGTAGATAAATTCGTTACTCATGGTTTAACCTTGAATTCTATTTTTTCTTCGCTCGACCCGCTTTACTACGCGCTTTATTCTTGCGAGCTTTTTCGGCTTTGGACTTTTTGCGCTTATGCGGTAATACGTCTTCTTGTCCGTCTGGCCTTTTCGTTGCTTCGACAAGAGGCTTAGCTTTCGTACCTCGCTTGCCTCTTACTTCTGCGACACGTTGTTTTGCCTTCGCTTTTTTCTTCTCAGCTTCAGCAACACGCTTTTTAGCCGTTTTCCCTTTGCCGCGTAGCTTACGACTTGTTTCCTCTAATTCAAAGTCTATTTTCTTCTCATCGAGGTTAACCGCCAGCACTTTTACTTTTACCGCATCGCCTAATCGATAAATTGCACCAAAACTCTCACCGATAAGTCTTTGACCTATTGGGTCAAACTGATAGTAGTCATTCGCGAGTGAGGAAATATGCACCAAACCATCAATGTGTAATTCCGTTAAACGTACAAAGAACCCAAAACCGGTGACATTCGCAATTACCCCATCAAGCACTTCACCAACATGGTCTTGCATGTACTCACACTTGAGCCAATCTGCTACATCACGTGTCGCATCATCCGCTCGGCGCTCTGTCATCGAACACTGCTCACCATAAAAGTCCATATCATCGAAGGAGTAATGGTAGCCACCTGTTGGTGTCCATCGATCGGTGTTGCGACCTTCTTGCTTAGCAATTAAGTACTTAATCGCTCGATGCAGCAACAAATCAGGATAACGACGAATTGGAGAAGTAAAGTGCGCATAGCGTTTGAGTGCTAAGCCAAAGTGACCTGCATTATCTGCGTTATACACAGCTTGCTTCATTGAGCGTAATAGCATGGTCTGAATCAACTCTTTGTCTTGGCGCTGCTGGATTTTTCGAATCAGTTCAGCGTAATCCGTTGGTGACGGGTCTAAACCACCGGATAAATCTAAGCCAAGCTCTCCTAAGAAATCTCTAAAACCTTGCAGCCTTTCCTCTCCCGGTGTTTCGTGAATACGATACAGGGCCGGCTCTTTGGCTTTTTCAACCAGAGAAGCGGAAGCAATGTTCGCCAATATCATACATTCTTCGATGATTTTATGAGCATCATTGCGAATCACAGGTTCGATGCGGTCAATTTTACGCTCTGCATTGAAGATAAATTTGGTTTCTACTGTTTCGAACTCAATCGCACCACGATAGTCACGTGCCTCTTTCAGCACCTGATACATATTGTGTAGCTCATGCAAGTGTGGCACTAACGCACTATAGCGTTCACGTAACTCTTCGTTACCCTCTAAAATATCATTCACTTTGTTATAGGTCAGGCGAGCATGAGAGTTCATCACAGCTTCGTAATGCTTGTAACCTGAAAGCTTACCCGTTTCCGAAATGGTCATTTCACACACCATACATAAACGGTCTACTTGAGGGTTAAGTGAACACAATCCGTTCGACAACACCTCAGGTAACATAGGAACCACCTGAGATGGGAAATAGACAGAGTTACCACGTACTATGGCTTCTTTATCCAGAGGGGAATCTGGACGAACATAATAGCTGACATCGGCGATCGCAACCCATAAGCGCCAACCACCACTTTTTTTACGTTCACAGTAGACGGCATCATCAAAGTCACGAGCATCTTCACCATCAATCGTGACAAGAGGCAACTCGCGTAGATCGACACGGCCCTTTTTAGCCTCTTCAGGAACAAATTCACCAAATTGCTGAACTTGCTTTTCAACCTCAGCTGGCCACTCATGAGGAATTTGATGAGTGCGAATTGCGATTTGGGTTTCCATGCCAGGCGCCATATTCTCGCCAAGTACTTCAACTACTTGTCCCATCATTCCACGAGATCGGCTGCCACGGTCAGTCACTTCAACCACAACGACATTGCCCATTCGGGCGCCACCTCGGTGTTCATTCGGGATTAGGATATCTTGGCTAATACGAGAATCATCAGCCACGACATAGGCGTAACCGTATTCTAAGAAAAATCGGCCTACAACTTGCGTCTTGCGCTCTTCCAACACACGTACGAGTCGCCCTTCCTTTCGACCACGTTTATCGGTGCCAGATGGCTGTACTAATACAAAATCGCCATGTAGTAGTGTACGCATTTGGTGATGAGGAAGCAGAACATCATTGTCCTTATTCATGCTTCCTTCGGGTCTCACCCAGCCATGTCCGTCTTTATGACCTATGACATAACCTTTAATCATTTCCAATTTATCTGGTAAGGCATAACACTGGCGTCGAGTGAAGACCAACTGGCCATCACGCTCCATAGCTCGTAAACGACGACGCAGCCCTTCATAATGCTCTTCGCCTTCAAGTCCTAATGCTTCAAACAGATCATTTCTGTTCATTGGTACATTAACGCTTTCTAAGAAATCGGTGATGAATTCTCGGCTTGGGATTGGGTTGTCGTAGTTTTGGGACTCTCTTTCTGCAAAAGGGTCGTCTACTTTGATATCGCTAGGCTTGTTCGACATAGTCTGACCTATATTTTAGGAGGGATACGTCGATTATAACTGACAGAGCAGATAAGCTACAGAAATGCTTTGAATTTCTCGTATTGCTGAAAGATTACCAGAACGTCATTCGACGCTTTGCCCGCGCAATAATGTTTTCAGGCATACGTTGCTCTAAGCCACGTCTTAACATAGAAATACGTTTGTGTTTACGACCATCGGGAGTCACCGAGTTGTAGAGCCAACGATATGCATCTTCGTAATCCAGAGGGCTACCATAGTCTCGAAGCAACAATTCTGCGAGTTGAATCCTCGCATCAATATTGCCCATTGACGCCGCTTCTCTAAAGTAGGGAATGGCTCGCTCTTTATCCTGCTGCACAAAAGTGCCACGAGAGTAATAGCGGCCTAGCTGTTCAAGCGCTACCGGTAATCCTTGATGGGCTGCATTTTCCATGTAGTACAGACCCAACTCAACATCTTGAGGCACACAAACACCCCAAGCAAGCATATCGCCATAAAGAAATTCATAGGAAGGTAAGTTGATGCGTGTCGCGCGCGCCATAATATCTTCAACCAGCTGACAGTTATCTGCTTTGACTCGAGCTAGATGTCGATTTTCTTCAATTAAACCAATCAGTTCATCTTCAGAATAGATAGGGATCGGAGCCCCCACCTCTTTGGCGTGAAGTGTTTTTACAGAGCCAAGTAGCGCCATGCAAACAAGTGCTGCTAGTTTGTGTCGCTTAATCACTGTGTAACTACTCCTCATACGCAAGTACCAAAGCCAACCAAAGCTTTATGGATGGTTTAACTTTTATCGGCAGTTACTCGCCTCGCTTTAGAGAAAAAATGGGAAAAGTGGCAATATATTGCCACTTTTAGCTAACCAAAACTCAAAGGCGTCAAAACCTTGGCACAAGATCACATTTACTCCATATTCATCACCAATAAAAAAGCCAGCGTAAACGCTGGCTTTTTAGAACTTTCAATCGATTAAGCCTCGAATGGCTGAACCTTAATGATCGTTTCGTTACGATCTGGACCTGTAGAGATAATGTCTACTGGTACGCCTGTCAGTTCTTCAATACGCTTGATGTAGTCTAGAGCGGCTTGAGGAAGTTGCTCAATAGACGTTGCACCAAATGTTGTTTCAGACCAACCAGGCATAGTTTCGTAAATTGGCGTTGCTTCTTCAAAAGCTTCAGCAGCCATTGGAGAAACTTCCAAGATAGAGCCATCTTTCATCTTGTAACCAGTACAGATTTTCAGCTCTTCTAGACCGTCAAGTACGTCTAGTTTAGTTAGACAGAAACCTGAGATAGAGTTGATTTGTACTGCACGACGCATTGCTACGGCATCAAACCAACCAGTACGACGTAGACGACCTGTTGTAGCACCGAACTCGTGACCAACATCACCAAGGTGCTTACCTACTGGATCTTGCTTGTCTAGGCCATCGTAAAGTTCTGTCGGGAATGGACCTGAACCAACACGAGTACAATAAGCTTTAGTAATACCTAGAATGTAACCGATATGACGAGGACCAAAACCTGAACCTGCCGCAACACCGCCAGCGGTAGTGTTTGAAGACGTTACATAAGGGTATGTACCGTGGTCGATATCTAGAAGCGTACCTTGAGCACCTTCGAACATGATCTTGTCACCACGCTTACGCGCTGCATCAAGTTCATCAGTTACATCGATAACCATTGATGTTAGAAGGTCTGCATAACCCATGCATTGTTCTAGAACTTCGTCATAGCTTACAGTGTCAGCTTTGTAGAAATGCTCTAGTTGGAAGTTATGGAATTCCATGACTTCTTTTAGCTTCTCAGCGAAGACTTCTTTATCGAAAAGATCACCAACGCGTAGACCGCGACGTGCAACTTTGTCTTCGTATGCTGGACCGATACCGCGACCAGTTGTACCAATTGCTTTATTACCACGAGCGATTTCACGCGCTTGGTCAATAGCAATGTGGTAAGGAAGAATTAGAGGACAAGCTTCAGAAACGAAAAGACGCTCGCGAACTGGAATACCACGCTCTTCTAGAGGCTTCATTTCTTTAAGAAGTGCTTCTGGTGAAAGAACAACACCATTACCAATAACACACTTAATGTTATCGCGAAGAATGCCTGATGGAATCAAATGAAGAACGGTTTTTTCACCGTTAATGACTAGAGTGTGACCTGCATTGTGACCGCCTTGGTAGCGAACCACGTACTTTGCATCTTCAGTTAAAAGGTCTACGATTTTACCTTTACCTTCGTCACCCCATTGGGTGCCCAGAACGACTACGTTATTACCCATCTTTCCAAATCTGATTGCTAGTTAAAAAAGGATTCTAGCATCGAAATCACAAATTTGCAGTCATTTTTTAAGCATTAGAATCCCGCTTTGTGGTAAGTGACTGATGCTGACTAATAAAAAAACGATATCGTGGCTAGTTTAGCAGCATAAAGACAATTACAGCACCTGCCACAACAAGGCAGCCGCCGATTCTTCTTAAATACTCATCAGGCTGTTGAGCTAATTGAGAAACCATGTTTCGCCAACCTCGCGGGGCAAGTAAGGGCCCTAACCCTTCGACAACTAACACTAAACCCAAGGCAATCCATAACGACTGTGACATTGTTTTTCTCCCAAAAAATAAGGCTCCCTTGAGGAGCCCTATTACGGTATAGCTTAAGATTATTTAACTGGAGCGCCGTTCATATCGTTCATGTAACGGAAGAACTCACTCTTAGGGTCAAGAACTAAGATATCGCTCTTGTCCGAGAATGACGTCTTATACGCCGATAGTGAACGTAGGAAGCTAAAGAACTCTGGGTCTTTGTTATATGCCGAAGAGTAGATAGCTGCTGCTTTTGCGTCTGCACCACCTCGTGTTACACGAGCAGTTTTGTCTGCTTCAGCCAATAGTGTTGCCACTTCTAGCTCAGCTTGAGCACGAATAACTTCTGCTTTCTCACGACCTTGAGAACGGTGCTTACGAGCTACTGACTCACGCTCAGCACGCATACGACGATAAATCGATTCACTGATTTCATCAGGAAGGTTGATTTTCTTCATACGGAAGTCAACAACACGAACACCTAAATCTTTCATCGCGCTTTCACGGGTATCGCGAAGCACGTTGCTCATGATCTTATCGCGTTCGCCATCAATCTCTAGAGCTTGCTTAGCCGCTTCAGTGGTCACTTCTTCACTGTCTGCACTTTCAGGAAGTACATCGTTGTTACGAGGACCAGAAACGATCTGCTTGATCTCACGAGCACCGATTTCAGAACGTAGCACATCAGTAACTTTACGTTCTAAAAGCGCTTGCGCAGTAAGAGCATTACCGCCACCCGTTGCCAGATAGTATTGACGGAAATCTTCAATCTTCCACTTAACATAAGTGTTGATGATGACGTCTTTTTTCTCTGACGTTACGAAACGGTCACCGCGGCCATCCATTGTCTGGATACGTGCGTCCAATGTTTTCACTCGATCGAACAGTGGCATCTTGAAATGCAAACCAGGTTCGTAGATACGAGATACTTGGTTATCATCGGTAAGAACACGACCAAATCGAATCACGATGCCACGCTCACCTTCTGGGATGACGAACAAAGACATCAGCATCAATGCTAAGGCAACGACTAATACTGGTATCATCAATTTACGCATTATTAGTATCTCCCTTGACGCGTCGAGTTATTGCGAGACGTATTGTTGCTTGAAGAAGTATCGCTGGTCGACGGATCCAATTGAATCTGTTCATAAGCCGATGTTTCCTTTGGCTTACGAGACTGAGATGTACCTTCTTGACCTGCTAGCTTATCGATAGGCAAGTACAACAGATTACCACTTGATTCCGAGTCAATAAGAACCTTAGATGTATTTGAGTACACTTCTTCCATCGTATCTAGGTACAGACGGTTACGAGTAACCTCTGGTGCCGCTTGATACTCTGGGAGCAGTTTCTCAAACTGAGCAACTTGACCTAGCGCTTCGTTGGTTATTCTCTCGGAGTAACCTTGAGCTTCTTTCTTCAAACGCTCAGAGCGACCTGTCGCTTTCGGAATGATCTCGTTTTTATACGCTTCAGCTTCGCGAATGAAACGCTCTTCATCCTCTCGAGCAGCGATAGCATCATCAAATGCATCTTTAACTTGCTCTGGTGGACGAGCTGACTGGAAGTTGACGTCAACGATGGACAGACCCATATCGTAGTTATCAATGATCTCATTCAGCGTTTCTTGAGTGCTTTGACGAATCTGTTGACGACCACTGGTCAGGATACTATCCATCAGTGAGTCACCGATTACTGCACGTAGTGCCGAGTCAGTTGCTTGGCTTAAGCTGTCATCAGCGTTAGTGACAACAAACAGATACTTGTATGGGTCAGAGACGCGATACTGTACGTCCATTGAAACTGAAACTACGTTTTCGTCTTTTGTCAGCATGGTACCTGATGCACGAAGCGAGCGAATTGCTTGTACGTTAACAGGCTGATATTCGTCGATAAAGCGAGGACGCCAGTTCAGACCTGGGTCGACGATTCGATCGAATTTACCGAGACGGAGAACGACACCACGCTCACCTTCGCTAATGGTATAGAAGCCAGAAAAGAACCAAATAGCGACTGCGATCAATGCAATGACACCAAAGCCTATTGCACTACCACCACCGCCAATTGATGGGCCACCATTACCACCACGTTTACCAAACTTACCACCGATTTTCTGACTCAGCTTATTAAAGACTTCATCTAAATCAGGCGGTCCTTGATCACGACCACCGGAGTTCCGGTCACCACGATTGTTATTACCCCATGGGTCTTTATCGCGGCCGTTGTTTCCATTGTTATTACCAGGCTCATTCCACGCCATTAGGAAGCTCCATCATTTAGTATGACGTTATACTGTAGCAGTCCTTTAAGTAACTATAAAGTCACTCAAAACTGCCCCTTCTCTTTTTTCAAGTCTAGACCAATCTACTTGTTGCATCCGAATATCAATCAACAAGTTACCTTCTTCGTCGTATTCTTCACGTTGAATACAATTCATCTGGAAAAATGTACTACGAAAACGCCCTTGAAACTGCGGCGGAATTCGCAATTGATATTGAACCATTTGGCTCGCTAAGCGCTCTGTTAGCGCTTCGAACAACAGTTCGATTCCTTGCCCTTCCATGGCAGAAACCCAAACGGCTCTCGGAATTCCCTCGTCATTACGTTCTATACGTGGACGTTGGCCATCTAGATTATCTATTTTATTCATCACAACGAGAGAAGGCACTTCATGTGCATCTATCTCTTCTAGCACGTCATGAACAGCTTGAATATTCTCACGAAATCGGTCATCACTGGCATCGACAACATGTAACAAAATGTCAGCTTCCTGCGTTTCTTGCAGTGTTGCTTTAAATGCCGCGACTAAATCATGCGGTAGATGACGGATAAATCCTACCGTATCCGCAAGGATAGCCGGACCGACGTCCGCTAGTTGTATTTTTCTTAAAGTGGGGTCGAGTGTTGCGAATAACTGGTCAGCAGCATACACCCCTGCTTCAGTAATACGGTTAAACAGTGTTGATTTGCCCGCGTTGGTATAACCTACTAGGGAAATCGTTGGGATTTCAGCTCTGTTTCGGGCTCGTCTGCCTTGTTCACGCTGTTTTGCGACTTTTTCTAGACGACGCAAAATCGCTTTAATTCGATCACGCAGAAGTCGACGGTCGGTCTCTAACTGAGTTTCGCCGGGACCACGTAAACCAATACCACCTTTTTGCCTTTCAAGGTGCGTCCAACCTCGAATCAATCGAGTCGATATATGACGCAACTGTGCTAGCTCAACTTGCAACTTACCTTCGTGGGTACGTGCTCGCTGAGCAAAAATGTCGAGGATCAGACCAGTGCGATCCAAGACTCGACATTTACACAGACTTTCTAAATTACGCTCTTGGGCAGGAGAAAGGGCGTGATTAAAAATCACAATGTCAGCACCAGTTATCTGCACAGTTTGCGCAATCTCCTGAGCTTTACCTTCTCCAACATAGTATTTCGGGTGAGGGGACTGCCGGCTTCCGGTTACTACCTGTAACGCATTAACGCCTGCAGAAGATACGAGCATCTCAAATTCGCTAAGATCTTCCCACTCACCTTCTTGCGTGAAGTTGATATGAACAAGTACAGCTTGCTCCCCCGATTCATAACGGTCAAACAAGCTACCAACTCCTATTTAATTGTCTTGTTTTATTAAATTCGGTATTAATCGTCAGATTTCTCTTGTTGACGATCACCAACTGGACGCTCACCACTGTGATGACTAACCGCACGAGCTGGAACAACCGTAGAAATCGCGTGCTTATAAACCATTTGATTTACGGTGTTTTTCAAAAGGATCACAAACTGATCGAAAGACTCAATTTGACCTTGTAGCTTGATCCCGTTTACAAGGTAGATTGATACTGGAATACGCTCGCGACGTAGTGCATTTAGGAATGGGTCTTGAAGAGATTGCCCCTTAGCCATTTTTATTTTCCTTATATTAATATTGTAGTTTTAATTATTTAGCTATTGGTGCACTGCAATGTTAGGTGCTGCCTTTGCATCTGAGCTAAACCAATGAAATACCCCTTAGTTTTATAATCATAGAACAACTATTGCCTTTGAAAACAAAACTCAGTTCCTTTTTGGGTACAAATACGCAAAAGCGACCACATTATACACAGTTAATGCCATCAGATGCTATGGCATCTGTGAGAGTTTTCATTGAATCCTCAACATGTTCGCTGTCTAACCAAACCAAATCATCCCAACTCCTTAACCAGGTGATTTGACGCTTGGCCAATTGGCGAGTCGCACAGATCCCGCGAAAGATCGCGTCATCTAAAGTGCTCTCTCCTTCCAAATATTCCCACATCTGACGATATCCGACACAACGAATAGACGGCAGATCCGAGTGAAGATCTTCACGAGCATATAACGCTTTGACTTCATCTTCAAAGCCTGCTTGTATCATTTTCTCGAAGCGAAATTCAATTCGTTTGTGTAACAAAGCACGATCTTTGGGCGCTACCGCAAATTGTTTAACACGAAATGGTAAAGGCTCGCCTTTGGTTTCAGTCAATTCTGTCAATGACTTACCAGAGATACGATACACTTCAAGCGCACGTGATAGTCGCTGAGGATCATTTGGATGTATCCTCTCTGCTGAGACAGGATCTATCGCTCGAAGTTCATTATGAAGTGCTTGCCACCCTTTTTCCGTAGCTTCTTGCTCTATCTGTTTACGGATTTCAGGGTTCGCTGCAGGTAACGGCGATAGGCCTTGTAATAGCGCTTTAAAGTACAGCATTGTGCCGCCAACCAGCAGCGGGATCTTACCTTCAGCATGAATTTTGGCAATTTCGTTCAAAGCATCGCGTCTGAAATCCGCCGCAGAATACGCCTCTGCTGGATCCAAAATATCGATTAAGCGATGTGGCGCTAGTGCAAGCTCATCAGCATCTGGCTTTGCGGTACCAATATCCATGCCTTTGTATATTAAGGCTGAATCAACACTGATGATCTCCACAGGGTATTGCTGACGAAGACGAATGGCTAAGTCGGTCTTACCGGACGCGGTTGGACCCATTAAAAACAAAACGAGTGGTAATTTTTGATTCATAATGAAAATGCTGCAATTGTGGCCGTAAAATCGACAGGTCGAACAAATTTAGGATCGCTTAACGGTAGCTGACCTTCGTAGAGCTGTTCAAGGTTGCCAAGCAACTGAACGGACTCAGATAAAGTGTAGCTACTTTTCACTTGCAGCACTTTTTTCGCTAACCAAAGGCTTAACTGACTGGTGGTTTGCTCATGCTGCTCAAGGGTTGCCAAGTATGACAGCATTTCATCAATTAACAATTGCAAATTTTGCTGCCTTAATGGTGAAGGTACCCCCATCACCATTGCGGTTTGTTTATTGCGCACCTTAATGTCGATACCAAAGTTCAACATAAGCTGTTCATGAGTCTCAACCGCCTTTAATTGCTCTTCATTGACTTTCAATGAGAGTGGCACCAACAGTGGCTGCATGGTCAGCGCACTTGATTTTGGGCTCAATTGAGCAAACAATTTGTAAAACTCCGCCCGGCGCAAAGACACCACCGCGCAAATGGGCTCCGCCTTCACCAACACATAACATTGATCGACAATGGTAATGGCCTTACCGATTCGCTCAATATTCACGTCCATCTGGTTTGGCTTTTGCATTTCAGGTTCAGCCAGCTGATGGACGTCAGTTTCAACATCGGGCGTTTGCATCAACTCCTGATAGACTCGAACTTCGTCGGCCGTTGGCGCTTTTTCTATGACACAAGCCGAATTCTTATTGCTAGAGGTTTTCGCACCACGCTCAGATACCCAGTCGCTGCGAGGAGAATGTTCTGCAATTTCATGGCCTACCGAAGCACTTTGCACAGCATACTCTGATTGACTATCGCGTCTTTGATAATCCGCTCTTCCGGGATAAGCAGGAATGCTTTCCACAGCACTGAGTGTGGTATCGTCGACATCAATTCTCGACGTTTGCTCCGGCTCTCTGTTTTCGATGACTTTCACTTCACTTTGACTGTTAGCTGATGAGCTAAAAGCAGCTGGAGAAGCAGGCTGAGCATCAATAGACTTAGCCTGAATCAGTGCATCACTGAGAGCTTGGTAGATAAAGTCGTGAACCAGACGAGCTTGATGGAAGCGAACTTCATGTTTTGCAGGATGCACATTCACATCCACTTGATGAGGATCGATATCAATAAACAAGATATAAGCAGCAAACTGCTCTGGGGCTAGACTGTTTTCGTAGCTTTGACGAATCGCATGATTGATGAGTTTGTCTTTCATCATACGACCATTCACATAGCAATATTGCAGATCACTTTGAGCTCTAGCGCCTTCCGGAGTGGTAATCCAGCCATGTAATTTCAAATCGTTATGCTGCAACTCAATCTTCAGCATAGTACGCACAAATGGCGCCCCACACACGGCTGCTATTCGCTTCTCTGTTTGAGCGTCGGTCTTTGCAGCACGGTACTGCCTTACCAACTTACCGTTATGCTTCAGGTTGATCGATACGTCAAAACGGCTCAAGGCGATACGTTTTAGCAGCTCATCAATATGAGTGAATTCCGTTTTCTCAGTACGCAAAAACTTGCGTCTTGCTGGTGTATTGAAAAACAGATCAAGGACTTCAAGTGTAGTACCAATAGGGTGTGCAGCAGGTTTAAGCTTCACCGCCATGTCACGCCCTTCGGCATACGCACTCCAAGCTTGTTCTTGCGTGGCAGGACGAGAAGTCAGTGTCAGTCGAGCCACTGAGCTTATACTTGCTAACGCTTCACCACGAAAACCTAAGCTCATAATGGCTTCAAGATCATCCAAGGTATGAATCTTCGACGTCGCATGACGGCTGAGCGCCAGTTGCAGCTCATCTTTAGCAATCCCTTTGCCGTTATCACGCACGCGGATAAGTTTGGCGCCACCTTTCTCAATATCAATATCAATACGGGTTGCACCAGAATCAAGACTATTTTCAACCAACTCCTTTACTACCGAAGCTGGTCGTTCCACCACTTCACCCGCTGCAATTTGGTTAGCCAGTCGAGCGGGGAGTATCTTAATCGTCACTTATCTTCTCCAAAATTAGCTACATCATTCTTGTTTACTTATTAGGGATCAACAAGACTTGGCCTACTGCCAGTGAGTCTGAACGCAGCTTGTTCGCCTCTCGTATACTTTGAACGGTCACACCATACTTAGATGCAATCTTGCCTAAGAACTCCCCTCGCTGCACTTTATGCTTACGAAGAGGCAGGTCTTTTAAACTGACTGTGATTTTGAGTTTCTGCCCTAGCTTCAAAACATCAGATTTGAGGTTGTTCTCACGCTTAATATCCGCGACAGAGACTTTGTATTTGTTGGCAACCTTACCCAAGTAGTCACCTTTAGCCACAATATGAGTAACGGTTTTGGTTTCAACCGTATTTACCTTACTGCTGACCTTAACTGGTGCGCTGCTCCCCGGAATCACCAGAGTTTGTCCTACTGCCAGCGAAGTACTCTTCAGGTTATTGGCACTCTTAATGGCAGAAACCGATGTCCCGTAATTTTGAGCAATCACAGATAAGGATTCACCGCGCTTCACGGTATGCTTTTTCTGTTGTCCGCGATTAGCAAACAAAGTCCCTTCAGGCGGATTAGCTTCAAAATACTGGACGATCGCTTTAGCTAAGGCACGAGCCAGTTTATCTTGGTGACTACGAGTCGTCAGTAAGCGCTCTTCTGCTGGATTAGAGATAAAGCCAGTTTCAACCAGAACAGAAGGAATATCCGGTGACTTCAGCACCGCTAGGCTTGCGTTAACTGGCTCTTTCTTATGAAGATGCGCAACTTTACCCATCTCTTTTAGAATCTTAGTCGCGACTTTGTAGCCTTCTTTTTGAGAGTGGCTAAATTGCAAATCTAATAGTGTTTGACTGACATTTCGATCGTTGGTGTTCTTCGATAACACCTCACCAGCACCACCCAATAATTCAGATTGCTGCTCGTGATTCTCTACCCAACGCGCAATCTCGGTGTTCGCTCGTCTTGTATTCAGGACAAACACTGACGCTCCGCGGGGTTGTGGCGTTCTAAACGCATCGGCGTGAATTGAAACCAATAGATGTGCTTTATTTTTACGTGCAATCTCAGAACGTTTATTAAGGTTGACAAAATAGTCGCCACGGCGAGTCAATACTGCCTTCATACCCGGTATAGCATCGATCTGTGCAGCCAGTTTTTTCGACACGCTCAAAGTCACGTGTTTTTCGTATTTCTTAGTTGGTCCAATCGAACCTGGATCTTCACCACCATGGCCAGCATCAATTGCAACAATAATATCTGCGGTGCCTCTTAGCTGAGAAGCATCACGACTGACTGCTGTTTTACTGCTTGGTGCCGTTGCTTTAGGTTGGCTGCTCGCTTTACCGTGAGGCAAGTCGATAACCAAGCGATGCCCATACTGCCCACCCGGTGTCGGATTCAGTTTGAATATTTGCGGCGTTGAAGACTTCTTTAACTCGAACACTAGGCGATAAGTCCCTTTACTAGGTGGTGAACTTTTACGAATTTTGCTCAGCACCGGACTATCAGTTACGTTCATTGGTAACTTGGTGTTCAGGGTGGTGTTTTTAAGGTCCACTACAATTCGGCTTGGGCCCGATAGTGAGAAATAACTGTAGTCCGCCTCAGATTTAAGGTCGATAACAACACGTGTTTCGTCTGGTGACGGCCAAACGCGTAGGCCCTCTAACGCATTGGCTAAAGTGACGGTAGGAAACATCAACAAGATTGGCAGCATGACTCTAGCCATGCTGCTAAGAAAACGACTGATCAATTTAACTCCAACTGACTTATTAACTCTCTTCCATAATCGCTATTTGCGGTGAAGGCAATCTCTCTTGCCTCGCCCACATACTTAATGTCGATATCAATATCGGCATCTGGTAAAACACCAACGCCTTTTTCAGGCCACTCCACTAAACAAATGGCATCATTAGAGAAGTAATCACGAATGCCCATGAACTCAAGTTCTTCTGGATCCGCTAAGCGATATAGGTCGAAGTGATACACGTTCCAACCATCTAGCTGATAGGGTTCTACCAAGGTATAAGTCGGGCTTTTTACATTACCCTTATGTCCGAGACTCTGAATAAAGCCACGACTGAATGTGGTCTTTCCAGCGCCAAGATCACCGTGCAAATAAATCGTTGTCTGTTTTGAACAGAGATTGGCCAATTTAGTTCCAATTAAAATCGTTGCGGATTCATCTGCTAAGGTAAATTTTTTAGTGCTCATCACATTTTTCTCTGAGTGGTGCCTTTGAGAGTCGAAATAGTAAACTGTGTCGCTTTTCGTAGACAAGTGATCTTATGTAAGTAATCAGAAAATTTACCATTATTTTATCGTTATCCCTACTGTGCATACACAAAATAGTCGATGAAAGTTTGTTCTAAAGTAGATTAAGGACTTTTTGGCGCTCATACTTGGGTTAGTATTGATTTTGAGTATAGAATACGCGTCCTTTTCTATTTGAGTAATCATGATGGACTTAAACAAGCTTGCCAGTGACATCAAACAATGGGGACAAGAGCTCGGTTTTCAAAAGGTCGGTATTAGTGATATCGATTTGCAAGACCAAGAGACGGTTCTCAAAAACTGGTTGGCCGCTGGATATCATGGTGATATGGCTTGGATGGAAACTCACCAAGACTTAAGAATTCACCCAGATAAGCTGCATCCCAATACCTGTCGAATTATCAGTGTCAGAATGGATTACCTTCCAGAAGACGCGAATTTTGCATCCAATTTAGAAGATAAGCACTCTGGTTATATCAGTCGGTATGCTCTTGGACGCGATTACCACAAACTGATTCGTAATCTACTCAAAAAGCTAGGTCAAAAAATAGAGCAAGAAGTCTCAGAGCTTGGCTATCGACCATTTGTCGATTCAGCCCCCGTTTTAGAGCGCCCTCTAGCAGAAAAAGCCGGATTAGGCTGGATAGGCAAACACTCATTATTACTGGATAAAGAAGCTGGCTCTTGGTTTTTTTTAGGTGAACTATTTATCGACTTACCTCTTCCTACGGATAACCCGGTAAATAACGAATGTGGAAAGTGTCGAGCATGCGTAACATCCTGCCCTACAGGTGCGATTTTGGAAAACGGCGTTATTGATGCTCGCCGCTGTATTTCCTACCTCACCATCGAATACAAAGGGGTCATTCCGCTAGAATTTCGCGAAGCGATGGGAAACCGAATCTATGGATGCGATGACTGCCAACTGGTTTGTCCTTGGAATCGTCATGCGGAGCTCAGCCAACGACAAGACTTTCAACGACGCAATAGTTTTGCCGATACCAATCTCGACATTTTGCTTTCCTGGGATGAAGCCACTTTCCTTAAAAATATGGAAGGCTCAGCCATTCGAAGAATCGGTCACGAGCAATGGCAACGGAATATCATCATAGCGATGGGGAATGCGCCTTTCTCTCAAACTTATGTAGAGCGGCTAGAACAGATTGAAGGACAATCCGACCTTCTAGATCCACACATCAAATGGGCGTTGCAGAAACAGCTCGGGCAACTACCTGTGAATCTAGATACCAGCCTTCATACTAAAAACCAACGTCTCATCCGTATCGTAAAAAAAGGATTACCCCGAGACGCATAGCCATCAATGGTTGTAGAAAAATCAAATTAATTTTCTTGACTAATATCTCAAATCTACATTTGTGGAAAAACTACATTTTCATTAGCGGTTAGTCGTTGAGAAATCAGGTTAAACACAGTTTCAATATATGACTAGGATCAAAAAAACGTCACTTGCTGATCATTTTACTGTCAAGAAACAAATGCAAAAAAAACACTTATATCCTTAAATTTCAACAGTTTAATAATAAATTTTAATCTTCAACCTTGCCAATGTCGGTGTAAAGATCTTTCAAGCCTCACATCTTAAGAGCCTTCAAATACAATTTATCAACTAAGTTATCCACAAAATAAAAATGTGGATAAGTCTGTTAATTTAACTATGACAGAATCGCAACAAAGGCAGATGCCTAGTGCTGTTCAGGTGTGTAGAAATTAGATACACCGTTCAGTGCATTGCGTTACTTATGATTAATGCAATAACTGAATGACTTAATTTTTGGGAGTGATGCTTCTCAGCATTAGGAAAGAGCATGCGGTGAAGGGACGAAGTTTCTCAACTTTGCTATCTCTTATCGAGATGACCGCTTTTGGTGTCCATTATGAGGAAGAAATTGGAGCGACACACGAGGTTCGAACTCGTGACCTCAACCTTGGCAAGGTTGCGCTCTACCAACTGAGCTAGTGTCGCATTATTACCGCTAATAAAATAACGATTATTTCTTTCACTCTAGGAAAATGGAGCGACACACGAGGTTCGAACTCGTGACCTCAACCTTGGCAAGGTTGCG
>NZ_LQXO02000020.1 GCF_001639065.2 Vibrio barjaei | reverse complement strand
CACTTTTAATCATGCTACTGACTTGCAAAACAGGGGGAGACCATATAGGTGAGCAACGCAATACCGATGCCGCCGCATACCGCCTTAATCACTTAAAACAACGCATACTGAAAATGCCACGCGTTGCGAATCCCACTTGAACAATTTGTTATGCGTGTTGTTCCAGTGATTTTGTCATTGGAATACAATCCAAACTAATACCTCTTGGTGAATGGTAAGTAGATACTTTATCTCCCATAAATCCAAAGGAGCGATAGAAAGGTGCAGCATTTAAAGTTGATTCTAATTTTAGTGAGCACAAACCATTTTCTTTGGCCAAGCTTTCTAAAAAATTCAGCATTTTTTTGGCCGCACCGACTCCAAAGTATTCGGGTGCTACAAAAATAGCGTCTACCATACCGGTTTCGATATTAAGCTTACCACTACCAATTACTTGACCATCAGTTTCAGAAACGTAAAAAGTATTAATTACATCTTGAACAAAGCCATCAGAAACTCCACCATGCGTCCACAAGGAGAGCTGTTCTTTCGTATAATGGGCTGCACATTTGTCTAAAATAGCGCGTCTTCTTAATTCATAAATTATGTGAACATCAGCTTCAGTAGCTTTTCTAATTACGATCAAAATAACTCCTCCGATGCTTTACGCATAACGCCTTGTTAAGTAGCAGCTAACTACCACTACACCCAAACAAAGCCACCGTAATCACTTAACTCAACCAAACCAAAATCGCCAAACGTTAGCTGTCTGCTTGAACAATTTGTTATGTGGCTAGCGACTTACCCAGACAAACCGACTTGTTGGTGTTGACGTACTTTCCATAAGCACTAATTTTCGAGTAACCATGTCGCTCGTAGAAACACACCGCATTATTATTTATCTTGCGGGTTGAAAGTACTGAGCGCTTGTAGCCTTTGATAACAGCACAACTCTCAAGCAAAGTGATTAGATAGCTCCCTGCTCCTTTGTACTTTGAATACATTCGCTTCAACTCACATGTCTCACTGTCATGCTTACGAAATGAACCACATGCGACCGCTTTTTCACTTTGATAGATGACTAAGCAAATATCAGTACCTAAGCTAAAAGAATCTGCATGGAAAGAGCTCTCGCCAGAATCTGATGTAAGAGCTTTAAGTTCTGAACTCAACTCTGCAACCAGAATTTCAAAATCCTCATCGCTTGGTATTGTTTCCCTATATGTGAACTGCACGTAGCCTCCTGCCACATAACGCCGCATTAAGGTGATGAGATGGTCTCCCCCTACCACTTCACATGTCT
>NZ_LQXO02000019.1 GCF_001639065.2 Vibrio barjaei | reverse complement strand
TTCAACGTGTAGGATTTATCCTGTTATTCATCTCACTACGTACTTTGCAAAGGGTTGGTGGTGCATGATGTTTTATGCTGGTTGATATTCTTCGTTTTTGGCGATGACAGCCCAAGCTATCCGCATGAGTTTGTTCGCGAGTGCAACCGCAGCACGGTTGGGGCCTCGTCGTTCTTGTAACTCAAGCATCCATTTACTGAGTTTGTCGGACTTGAACTTGGCTCGTCTTAAAGCAGCCCTAGCACCATGAACCAGTAAAGACCGAATGTAAGTATTACCCCGCTTGGTAATACCGAGAAGAATGACCTTGCCACCTGTCGAGTCTTGTTTGGGAACGAGTCCCATCGCCGCAGAAGCATCTCGCCCTGTTTTAAATTGTTGTCCAGATCCGAGCCAGACAGCGACGGCTTGACTAGTGAGTGGTCCAAAGCCAGGGATGGACATCAGCCGTTTGGCATTATCGAACTGTTTGACGGTTTGGTTGAGTTTGTCTTCAAACCAACTGATTTGCTCATCGATATATAGATAACGTTCGTACTGGCGTGATAGAAGCTCTCGTAATATGGGCGATAACTGGTTTTCGGCGTCTTCTAGCATTTCGGGAATGGCTTGCCTAAAAGACGTTTTTCCTTTGGGAATAATGATGCCGTACTCAGCAATTAATCCTCGAACTTGATTAATCAAACGCGTTCTTTCGGTGACACATAGTCTGCGCATTCGAATCAATGATTGAATATCTTGTTGTTCGATGGACTTGTGTGGAACGGGGTGGGCGCGTTGATAGAGTGCAAGTTCAGCAATCGCTTCTGCATCGTTATAGTCATTC
>NZ_LQXO02000018.1 GCF_001639065.2 Vibrio barjaei | reverse complement strand
TAACTTTGAGAGAACTACTTGGTTTTCCGAGACGTCGGAAACCGCTACACCGGAAAATCAATTGGAGAAACAACATGGCAGTGAATGTAAATACTAACGTATCAGCGATGACCGCTCAGCGTTACCTAAACAGTGCAAGTCAGGCGCAAGCAACGTCAATGGAGCGTTTGTCTTCGGGTCATAAAATCAACAGCGCGAAAGACGACGCAGCGGGTCTACAAATTTCGAACCGCTTGAACGTTCAAAGCCGTGGTCTTGATGTGGCAGTGCGCAACGCGAACGATGGTATCTCTATCGCCCAAACTGCTGAAGGTGCGATGAATGAGACAACGAACATCCTGCAACGTATGCGTGACCTATCACTGCAATCAGCAAACGGCTCAAACTCAAAAGCAGAGCGTGTGGCGATTCAAGAAGAAGTGACGGCACTGAACAACGAACTAAACCGTGTCGCTGAAACCACAGCATTCGGTGGTAACCGTCTACTGAACGGTACTTACGGTACCCAGTCATTCCAAATCGGTTCAAACAATGGTGAAGCGGTGATGCTAAGCCTGAAAGACATGCGCTCAGACAACAGCGGCATGGGTGGTTCGGTTTACCAAGCAGCGAACGCAAAAGATAAAGATTGGTCAGTGGCAGCAAACTCAACACTGACTATCGACATGAACGACAGCGCGGGTAACGCGATGACAACGCTGACGATTAACGCGAAACAAGGCGATGATATTGAGCAGCTAGCGACGTACATCAATGGTCAAACTGACCTAGTGCAAGCGTCTGTAGATGAAGATGGCGCACTACAAGTATTTGCGAGCAACAATAAAGACATCGACAGCGCATCATTAAGCTTCGGTGGTACGCTAGCGGGTTCAGGTGAGCTAGACATGTCAGGTGCAGCGGCAGCAGCAACGGTTAACGATATTGATGTCACGTCAGTAGGTGGCGCTCAAGAATCTGTAGCGATTCTGGACTCTGCGATGAAGTATGTGGACAGTCACCGCGCAGAACTTGGTGCTTTCCAAAACCGCTTCAACCACGCTATCAACAACTTAGACAACATCAATGAGAATGTGAACGCGTCGAAGAGCCGTATCAAAGACACGGACTTCGCGAAAGAGACGACAGCGATGACGAAGAACCAAATTCTATCGCAAGCTTCAAGTTCGATTTTGGCACAAGCAAAGCAAGCGCCAAACGCAGCATTGAG
>NZ_LQXO02000017.1 GCF_001639065.2 Vibrio barjaei | reverse complement strand
ATTAGTCGAAGATCTTAGCAACAACACCAGCACCTACTGTACGGCCACCTTCACGGATAGCGAAACGTAGACCTTCGTCCATTGCGATTGGAGCGATTAGCTCAACTTGCATTTGGATGTTGTCACCTGGCATTACCATTTCTACGCCTTCTGGTAGAGAGATGTCACCAGTTACGTCAGTTGTACGGAAGTAGAACTGTGGACGGTAGCCTTTGAAGAACGGAGTATGACGGCCGCCTTCGTCTTTAGAAAGTACGTATACTTCTGACTCGAACTTAGTGTGTGGGTTGATTGAGCCAGGAGCTGCAAGAACTTGACCACGCTCAACTTCGTCACGCTTAGTACCACGTAGAAGTGCACCAACGTTCTCACCAGCACGACCTTCGTCAAGAAGCTTACGGAACATCTCAACACCAGTACAAGTAGTAGTTGTAGTCTCTTTGATACCTACGATTTCTACTTCGTCACCTACGCGTAGGATACCGCGCTCGATACGACCAGTTACAACTGTACCACGACCTTGGATCGAGAATACGTCTTCGATTGGTAGTAGGAACGGTTGGTCTACTGCACGCTCTGGCTCTGGGATGTAAGAGTCTAGTGCTTCTGCAAGCTCAACGATTTTCGCTTCCCACTGCTCTTCGCCGTTTAGTGCGCCTAGTGCAGAACCTTGGATAACTGGTAGGTCATCACCTGGGAAATCGTACTCAGATAGAAGTTCACGAACTTCCATTTCAACTAGCTCTAGAAGCTCTTCATCATCAACCATGTCACATTTGTTCATGAATACGATGATGTAAGGGATACCAACCTGACGGCCTAGTAGGATGTGCTCACGAGT
>NZ_LQXO02000016.1 GCF_001639065.2 Vibrio barjaei | reverse complement strand
CGGTGTAGCGGTTTCCGACGTCTCGGAAAACCAAGTAGTTCTCTCAAAGTTACTATCTTTATCGTCTTCAAAAAGAAAGACTTGAGAAGTTTATTTATGGAAAATTACTTTTTTTATGGAGTTGGATATGAATTGTGATAAGAAACATAAAAAGTGAAGTTTTGTAGGAAAAAGAACTAAAGTTATCAGCCAAGCCGTCGTATGACCTATTTTGCAATTAGCTCTGCAAAAGAGTAAGTGCTAGGTTAGGTGTCTGCTTTGCTTGAGCCAAAATCGTAGTGCTAACCTGTTGAAGGATTTGTTGCTTTAACATTTCGGTCGTTTCTTTCGCGTAGTCAGTATCCTTAATACGGCTGTTCGAAGACGATAAGTTCTCTTCCATATTTGCCAGATTATTTATGGTGTGACCTAGCCTATTTTGGTAAGCACCCAGCTCGGCCCTATGACCATCCACATACTTTAAAGCTTGATCGATCACAGACACCGACATTTGCGCACCTCCTACTGCTTCGATAGACAAATTATCCACCGTCACAATGCCTTGTGTCGCAATATCTAAAGCTTGAGCAAAACTCCCGGAAAATGTAACGCTACTGGTGACTTGCTCAGAGTCAGCGAACAGTTGTAGCTGCCCATACTCGTTTACCGAGGCTGAAATCGTATCCGTTTGCCCATTGATGTAAGTCGCAACCTGTTCAATATCATCACCAACTTTAAGCTCAATGGTGTCAGTCTGAGTACTACCTTGAGCATCTTGATAACTAAAACTCAAACTGCGATTACTTGAGTCCACCAGCCACGGTTCAGAAACGCCATTATTGGCACGATAAGCAACTCCACCCATTTCCAGTTGGTCAGAACGCATATTTTTTAATTCAACTTGAATGGCCTCGCCTGCCTGTGCACCTATTTGAAACGTGGCCTTACCAAAGTTTCCATTGAGCAACCTTTTACCACCAAATGAGGTGGTTTCTGCAATTCGATTTAGCTCATCATTAAGGGCGGTAAACTCTTCTTGAAGTGCCTTTCGATCTTGAGCCGAGTTGGAGCCATTGGCAGATTGCAGCGAGAGGTCTCGCATTCGTTGTAGGATTACCGTGGTTTCATTCATCGCGCCTTCCGCAGTTTGCATGATGGAAATACCATCATTTGCATTACGCTGCGCTACACCTAGGCCACTTATTTGAGCTTCTAATCGATTAGAAATTTGCAGGCCCGCTGCATCGTCCTTAGCACTATTAATACGATAGCCAGACGACAGACGCTCTAACGACTGATTCAACGCCTGAGACGCTTTATTCAGTTGATTTTGCGCCATCATTGCACTGACATTGGTATTAACAGTAATCGACATACAAGTTCCGAAAACAAGAGGGTTAGTTTGATATCGACTAAATGAAAAAAAACTGAAGGGAAATAATGACAGAGAAGGTTCCTAGTACAAACGCCTAGGAACCAAGATATGGATTATGCTGCAATATTCAGTGACGCAAGCATCTCTTGCGACGGCGCAAAGAAATACGCCCCCGTGACCGCTTTGGTAAAGCGTAACAACTGGTCTGTTTTACCATCGGTTGCACCGTACATGCTTTCAAGCATAGCATCGAAGTTATGTACCGTATGGCAATACGCAATGAACAGTAAACCATGAGTGCCACTTACCGTGCCATACGGCAAGCTGTGACGAACAATCTTAAGTCCTTTACCTTCTTCTTTGATGTCTACGCGCCCCACATGAGATGCGGCTGGAACATCATCTAATTCGATAGAGTCTGGCTTGGTACGACCAATTACTTTTTCTTGTGCTGCTACATTGAGGCGGTTCCACGCTGGCAGATTGTGCTCAAACCGCTGCACCATCACATAACTTCCAGAAGTAAACTCACCCTCAGCAACCAACGCTACTTCGCCACGCTGCTCACCTTTCGGGTTTTCAGTGCCATCAATAAAGTCCGTCATGTCACGAGCATCCATAAAGCGATAGCCATAGGTCTCATCCACAACAGTTACGTCCTCAGCAATCTGACTCATGAGTTTACGCAGCACATAAAAGTGCAGGTCATGACGCTTAGAGTGACAGTGTACTAATACATCTACCTCAGTCGATGGAGCGTGAATATCACCTTCACCTAGTTCTGGGAATGCTTTTAGTTCTGGCGGCATCACTTGATCGAACTGTGTCCAGAATGAGTGTGAGAACGCCACTGATGAGGTCAGTTCAGCGCCGGGTTGAGACTCATTAAGCTCTTCTACTAACTGTGGTAATGCTTGTAGCGCGCTTAGCACTTGCTGAGGGTTTTGATTCACTTTTAACTGCATGTACAACGCAAATGGTTCAGCATCAGGCGTTATCGCACTTTGTGGTAATGACATTGATCTTTCCTCTTTTTTTGCACAGTGTATTTTTAACTAGTTACTCGTAGTATGACCTTGATCAGTAACTGTATTGATTTTTCTTGGCATCGCCAAGCAATCTATCACATAGCGACTATTTACCAAATAAATAGCAAACCAGCACAGCAGAACCAGTGTCATCGCATTGGTCCAAGTAAACTGCCAATGCTGTAAGCTGACTAAATAAATGGTTTGTCCTAGCTGCATCAGCACCACGAGAATAGAAGCACCTCTTAAATAGCTAACACAGCGGTTGATTTTGTCTGAGTCCGCTTTACGCAGTCCCATTAGCCACATTCCTACAACGATCGGTAACCCCATGGCCAATCCGAGGTAAAGCATAGTGTGGTTTGGGTAAACATACTCAAGAATTTGACCTCCTTCTTGGCGACTCGCACCAGCAACAATAAATACCACCCAAGCTCGCGTTAAGAACGCCCATCCCAACCAGAGCCAAATGGGGGCTTTTAAGATTCCGTGCTGGTCATATTGCTCTATGCCATAGCGCATAATACGTCTCAAATTCTAACTAATATCAAACTATATGGTGTTAATGGCGCAATGATTCAAGTTCACACTCTTGGTTATGATAAAATACGGCAAACTTTGAGTTAGGATGAGTATGAAAACCAACAAAAGTACGCCTTCTGTGGAAACGCAACAAGAAGCAATGCGCATAGCGAAATCAACCCAAAAGCCTGGTCAAACAAAAGAACAAACTAAATTGATCGCTCAAGGTATTGAAAAAGGCATCGCGCAATTTAAAAAGCAGCAGAAAGAAAAAAAGCGTCAGGCGGATAAAGCGCTTAAAAAACAGAAAAGAGATAAGCAGCAACGCGAGCACGTTGAGACAGATAATCAGCCACAAGACGTTCAAGTTCCAGAAGCAGGGTCTACTCGTTTACCTTGGGTGTTGTTGGCATTCAGCTGGATAGGCTTTATCGCTTATGTTGCTCTTAACTAAGCGCTGTCTCGGTGCTATGACCGCACTTATTGTGTTGCAAGGCTGCTCAACACCAACCAATCAACTTTCATCAACGCAAGCTGAACGCGTTAAGGTAAGAGTGGATGCCACTATGGATGTCTCGTCTTGCGCTTGGAAAGGCGACATCACTGGTTCGGAAGGACACTGGTACAGCTCGATTTTTTATGGCAATGATGCACTGGCCCGTGGCGCGATGAATGACATCAAGAATCAGGCAAGCGAGTTGGGAGCAGATACCGTACTATTGCTGTCTCCTCTCGACTTTCAAACCTCAGTGACCTTAATAGGTAGCGCATACCGCTGTCAAAAATAAAGCCAGAGTCTTCACTCTGGCCTCATTTATCATCCATATGCACACGGCTGATACTTAATTCACACTCAACAACGTTCAGCTGTTTAAACGCCAAGAGTCGACTCGATGTCATTCTGGCGTTCAATCACCCATTGGCTGTCGAATGGTCCCCAGTCAGATAACTGGTAATAACCATCATTGTGTCTGCGCCCATCTTGAACAAACATGAGCTCAATGCCGATACCAGGTAGCGCCTTGATTACATCTTGAATTGTTCGGCGAGGCCACCCCGTTTTTTCGATAAGTTTTGGCACATTCGGTCTCTCGATGCTCTCAACAAGCAATGCGAGATAGAGACGACGTGCAAAAACAGGACTCAGTTCCATTGACACCTCCTATTTATGTGCATTTCCAATATATTGGATTTCAACAAGATGGTGTTGCGCTTGATCAATTTCTCGATAATCCGCGCGATATCAGCAATTCAGATTTTGTAACTTTTCATCAATATCGATTAATTTAGCTGGCTTTTTTGTTGTTTTTACGCCATCTGTTCATAGCAAGCAGATCAGGCCAAGTGTGATAAAGAACAAGTTTTTGTTTAAAAGGAGAGTTCTTGATAGGATGCTTGAAAACAAAATTGCCGATTCGGCAAGTCAATTATAGAAAGGAAGTCATTATGTCGATCACCATGTTTGGGATCCCTAACTGCGACACAATTAAAAAAGCTAAAAAGTGGCTCGAAGCTAACAACGTGGAGTACACATTTCACGACTATCGTAAGAATGGTATTTCGGAGCAAATGGTTCGCGAGTTTTGTGATGCTCTAGGTTGGGAACAAGTACTAAACAAACGCGGAACGACGTATCGCCAGCTTTCACAAGAACAAAAAGACACACTTAATGAAGACTCAGCGATCTCACTTCTTGTTGAGCATCCTGCAATGATTAAACGTCCTATTGTCGATATTAACGGCAGCAAACACATTGGTTTCAAAGCTGACCAATACCAACAAATTTTCAACGCGTAATTCAAATTAACGATAAGTACAAGGATCATCAAGGATGACAGACAGCCCCGTATTGGCACTCGCAAAAGATTTAATCAGTCGCGAATCAGTAACACCGGAAGATGCAGATTGCCAAAAGGTAATGATTGAACGCCTAGAAAAACTCGGTTTTGAGATCGAAGTAATGGTGTTTGAAGACACCACCAACTTCTGGGCTCGCAAAGGTAATGAAACGCCGCTATTCGCATTTGCAGGCCATACCGACGTGGTTCCGGCTGGACCAAGAGAGCAATGGCATACTCCTCCATTTGAACCAACTATCATTGATGGTCACCTCCATGGTCGTGGCGCGGCTGATATGAAAGGCTCGCTAGCCTGTATGATTGTTGCAGTAGAACGATTTATTGAACGGAACCCAAACCACTCAGGCTCCATCGCATTCTTGATCACCTCAGATGAAGAAGGTCCATTTATTAACGGTACTACCCGAGTGGTCGATACCTTAATGGAACGTAACGAACTGATCGACATGTGTATTGTGGGAGAACCTTCAAGTACACTAGCCGTTGGCGATGTAGTGAAAAATGGTCGTCGTGGTTCTATTACTGGTGATTTGAAAGTAAAAGGTATACAAGGTCACGTTGCTTATCCTCACCTGGCAAATAACCCAGTACATCAAGCGCTTCCAGCCTTAGCAGAGCTTGCTGCAACAAAATGGGATGAAGGCAACGACTTTTTTCCTCCAACCAGTTTCCAAATCCCTAACCTCCATTCTGGCACCGGGGCAACCAATGTGATTCCTGGTGAATTCGATGTGCAGTTCAACTTCCGTTTCAGTACCGAACTGACCGACGAAGACATCAAACAACGCGTGCATTCGACGCTTGACCTTCATGGGCTGGATTACGACTTAAAATGGACATTGAGCGGTCACCCATTCTTAACGGATAAAGGTAAGTTATTGGATGCAGTGGTCGATGCAGTAGAAGAGGTCAACCATAAAAAACCTGAGCTTCTAACGACAGGCGGTACATCCGACGGTCGCTTCATTGCACGCATGGGTACTCAAGTGGTAGAGCTTGGTCCTGTTAACGCGACCATTCACAAGGTAAACGAATGTGTGAACATTGCTGACCTTGAAAAGCTCACCGATATGTACGAGAAAACTCTGTTTAATCTTTTGGGTAAATAGATATGGATAGTAAGCAGCTTGTTGGTCAAAGCGAATGTGAGCTGGTTCCGCTTCAAGTTGGAAACAAAGCGTTTCTTGTTCATCAACAAGTTAAGCAAGATTTGCACGCTCTGATTCAGGCTGCTTCATCCGATGGATTTCAACTGTATATCGCCAGTGGGTTTCGAAGTTTCGAGCGTCAACTTTGCATCTGGAACAACAAGATGTCAGGGAGTAGGCCAATTCTAGACGATGACAGTCACCCCATGGATACTGCCTCACTGTCTGATGAGCAAAAGGTTCGAGCAATTTTGCGTTGGAGTGCTTTGCCCGGTGCAAGTCGCCATCACTGGGGTACTGATTTTGATGTCTATGCCGGTAACTTGTTACCTGCTGACACTTCTCTCGCCTTAGAGCCTTGGGAATATACACAAGGTCATCAAGTACCCTTCTATCAATGGCTAAAAAACAATGCTGGCCAGTATGGTTTCCGTTTCCCTTATCAGCAAGATCGTGGCGGGGTTGCGTCAGAACCTTGGCATATCAGCCACCATGCCACGGCGGAACAATGTCTTAGCCAACTTTCCATCACATTGCTTCAAGAAACTTTAGAGCAATCAGAGATTTTGGGACAACGTGCCATACTTTCTCAACTTGATTACATCTACAATCAATATATAACAAATATACAACGTTGAGAGTGAAGTATGATTGAATGGCTATTTAACCCGTGGGTTATCATTATTGTTGTTGTAGCCGTTGTGATTGGCAACATTGCAGCACTGAAACACACCGCCAATATGAAGTTCAACCAAGAAGATAACGTCCGTTCACGTAAACATGAACTCGACCGCCTCAATGAGTTAGATAAGCAAAAATATGGCGATGATGACGAAGACATAAAAAAAGGACCTTAACGGTCCTTTTTTGTTTTAGTCTTTCTTGATCACTGTCGATATTAACGGTTCTAGAGAGCGGAGTAAGTTCTCAGCTACTGGCTTACCATCTTTATCCGTGACATTAATCGAAGTACGGTTCCCTAAGTCACCGAATAGGAAGGTGTATTCGCCCGGTTCTAGATCAATTGGCTTCAAGCCAACGTCATTCCAGAACGCGTCATCCGGTGCAGCGTATTTGGCTTTTGCAGTACCTTGAGACTGGTTGCGCTCTTCAATGGTGAAGCCCATCTTCGGCAGCAGCTCTGGAATCTCTTGCCACATTACATTATACGGTGTACGTGCGATGATGACTGGCAGGCCGCTTCTGTCCGTACCCATGCTAATCGGGATAGATTTGACCAACTCTTGAGCCCTGCGAGCGGCTTCTTCACGAAGGTCCCTATCATAACGAGCGGTTACCAAATTAGTCATCAATGTGTTGTAACGCTCTTCGTTAACACGAGTTACTGGCTTATCTTTCCCACCTTCACGCCAATCGATCAACTTCATTTTGAAACCATAACGATTGTTCGCTTCGAAACGGCTAATCTCGTAACGGCTACCAATCTCAACGTCTTCATCTTCAGAGACCCAAGATACCCAATCGGTCTCGATAAAGTCATCAGTTTCTTTCAGTGACTTGACGTTGATTTCAGCCAGCATGGTTTTGACAGTCGACCATACTTTATCCATCTCATCTTTTTGTAGCAGCCACAATGTTACGTCGGAGCCTTGCCTTTCTACTCGAGCACCAGGAATAAGTTCTAAAACTTGTTGAGGTGGACGAATATCAACCTCACGGCCAATACCACCCGAGTAATCCCCTTTAGGGATTTCATAATTTGGATAGAACTGAGGCGTGGCATCTTCCGGCAGCGTCCAACTTTTTAGCGGCGGCGCATCTAGGTAGTTAAAGTCATCTTTTGCTTCGCGGCGAGTGTTAGGGTCACTCGAACAGGCGGCTAAAACAATAACAGCTAACGACGATACCGCTAGCTGACGAGAAAATTTCATTGATACTCCCTTAATAAGAGGAGCGATAATTCACTCCTCTTAATGTTCTATTAGTAAATACAAGCTTCTGTTAGAGCTTGAGCAACAATAGGTTTTGCTTGCTCGGATAGTTCAACAAGAGGTAAACGTAAATCTCCGTTGTCAATCAAACCCATTTTATGCGCAGCCCATTTCACAGGAATCGGGCTAGATTCTACAAACAGATTTTTATGCAAAGGCATGAGGCGTTGATTGATGATTTCAGCTTCTTCGAATTTACCTTCTAGAGCCAGATTCATCATTTTTGCCATGTCTGCCGCTGCAATGTTGTTCGTTACGGAAATCACACCAGTACCGCCTTGCTTGATGAAATCAAGCCCTGTCGAATCATCACCACTTAGTAAGATAAAATCTTCGCCACAAAGTTCACGATGAATTTGAACTCGTGATAAATCACCTGTCGCATCTTTAAGTGCAACGATGTTTGAAATTTCGGATAAGCGTGCAACCGTCTCTGGTAATAGATCAACACCAGTACGACCCGGTACGTTGTACAAGATTTGTGGAATGTCTGTCTCTTCAGAAATGGCTTTATAGTGCTGATACATGCCTTCTTGCGTTGGCTTGTTGTAGTATGGTGTCACGCTCAGACAACCCGCAATACCAACATTATTAAATAAGCGGCTAAATGTTATCGCCTCATGAGTCGCATTTGCACCTGTACCAGCAATAATTGGTAGACGACCTTCAGCAAACTCAACCGTCTTCGCGACGACCTTGACATGTTCTTCAACAGTTAGTGTTGCAGACTCACCAGTTGTACCGACAGCAACAATACCGTCTGTACCAGCTTCAATATGATACTCAACTAGCTTTCGTAAGCTAACGAAGTCCACTTCGCCGTCTGGAGTGAATGGGGTTAATAAGGCAACAATACTTCCTGAAAACATGGTGATCTCCCTAAATTGATACTACTTGCATGGTACTGTAATGCTATTGATAAACACAAGAGATTAAAAACGATCTCCGCAAGAAGTGAATGAATAATTATCAGATTTCCGATATGAGGCACGTATAAGGTGCGCTATTACTATTTAGAGGTGTCATCAACAGGTCAATTTTCTGGCTGATAAACTTATTCCCCTTAAATTTGTCGGTATTCGGTTACATCTATCACAAGAGCTTTACCGTTAGCTGTGCTACCATATCATCAAATAGGGACTTTAGAGTGACACCATGAATCAGTATTTAGTGATTACCGCCGTTGGTACTGACCGCCCAGGGATTTGTAATGAAGTCGTACATCTGGTCGCACAAGCCGGATGTAACATCATAGATAGTCGTATTGCCATGTTTGGTAATGAATTTACTCTCATCATGCTGATATCCGGCACCCCCAGTTACATCACAAGAGTTGAGACCACCTTGCCACTTTTAGGGCAAGAACATGATCTCATTACGATGATGAAACGTACATCCAAACACGACGCCTTACCGAATCAATATACTGTTGAAGTGTTTATTGAATCAGAAGACCGCGTTGGACTCACTGAACAATTTACGCAGTTTTTCGCCGACAAACAGATCGGTCTTGCTTCACTAAGCGCGCAAACTATTGTCAAAGAGCGTGCGGGCACAGAAGTCGATCAATTCCAGATCGCTCTGACTGCCAATGTAGAAGAAAATTGCAATTTGATGCAGTTACAAGAAGAGTTCGACTCTTTGTGTCACCGCTTATCAGTAAAAGGCTCGCTGAACTTCATCAGCGGTAGTAAATAAAATAATAACACCATTCAGCTTCAAAGGAATTTCAATGAACACGTTGACTGCGGGCGCACCAGCTCCAAACTTTTCTTTGCTCGACCAAGACGGCAACACCGTCACACTACAAGACTTCAAAGGTAAGAAAGTCCTGTTTTATTTTTACCCTAAAGCTATGACACCGGGTTGCACCGTGCAAGCTCAAGGGCTACGAGACGTTAAAGCTGAGCTTGACGCTCACAATGTTGTGGTATTGGGCGTCAGTATTGACCCAGTAAAACGTCTAGGTAAATTTATTGAGCGTGATGAACTTAACTTTACGCTTCTCTCAGATGAAGACCATGCCGTTGCAGACCAATTCGGGGTTTGGGGTGAGAAGAAGTTTATGGGCAAAGTCTATGATGGCTTGCACCGTATCAGCTTCTTGATCAATGAAGAAGGTGTGATTGAGCACGTATTCAATAAATTCAAGACCAAAACTCACCATGAGGTGGTGCTTGATTACTTGAACGACAAAGCGTCTTAGTACACCTTGTAGTTCGGGACATTCAATTCAAAAAAGCCTCGCATGTTTAGCGAGGCTTTTTTACACTTTTCTGATAGCTAAGTGGCGTGCTGAGAGCCATCATCGTGACTTGGTAATGCATTCCAAACCGCTTTAACTAGCGTTGCCAATGGTATGGCAAAGAACACTCCCCAGAAGCCCCATAATCCACCAAACACCAAGACAGCAACGATAATTGCTACCGGGTGTAAATTAACCGCTTCAGAGAAGAGTACTGGTACAAGAACGTTACCATCCAATGCTTGGATAATGCCGTATGCTACAAGTAACCAGTAAAATTGTGGGGCTAAGCCCCATTGGAACAGACCCACCATAGCAACGGGAACTGTAACGGCAGCTGCACCGATGTAAGGAATAAGTACAGAGAAACCAACCAACACGGCCAACAAGACCGAATAACGAAGATCTAGAATAGCAAAAGTGACATAACTTACTGTTCCAACAATCAAGATCTCCAGTACCTTACCGCGAATGTAGTTAGAAATTTGCTGGTTCATCTCGATCCAAACTTTATTCGCTAGTCGACGGTTACGAGGTAAAACGCCGCTCGCCATACTGACCATCTCTTCTTTGTCTTTTAATAAGAAGAAAACCAGTAACGGAACCAAGATTAAATACACCGCTAGCGCTGCTAAGCTAACAAGCGATGCCAGTGAACCTTTCACTACATTTTCACCCAAAACGAGAACTTTATCTTTCACGTTGCCCATAATGGTTTCGACTAAATGAATTTCAGCGAGATCAGGGTATCGTTCAGGTATCGTTGCAACAAACTGCTGCATGCCGTTATACATATTTGGAATATCA
This sequence comes from Vibrio barjaei, assembly GCF_001639065.2. Classification (GTDB taxonomy): domain Bacteria; phylum Pseudomonadota; class Gammaproteobacteria; order Enterobacterales; family Vibrionaceae; genus Vibrio; species Vibrio barjaei. The sequence goes on along the minus strand of NZ_LQXO02000016.1, from coordinate 70,503 downwards.
TTCAGCAAGTTTCCAACCTGATTCCAAATTGTTGGTACCAAACCAAAAATTGCTAACAGCATTAAACTGATAAAGAGGAGGATGACCGCTACCACTGACAGGGTTCTCGGTAAACCAAGTGCGCATAGTTTGCTAACAGGCCACTCTAATAAGTACGCCAAAACAATCGCCACCAATAACGGAGCAATCAAATTACCGAAGAAGTAGATGGTAATAAATCCAAATAACAGAATTACTACCAAGCTCACTGCATCTGGGTCGGAAAAACGTCGTTTATACCAACGACGGACCATATCTAGCATCAATTAATCATCCTGTTTACGAATATTGATAACGCTCACTTCACCTTCAATCCTATGATGTATTGCCGCATTCTGGATAGATAAGTATTGAAGGACGTCCGAGACTGAGTGTTTGTCGACTAATCTCACCGACAAGAGTTGCCCTATTTCAATCTGTTTAAAAGCGCGCTTGACCAAGAGTAATGACATCGGGCATCGCTCTTCCACTAAGTCTAGATGTACATCAGTCATACACTTTCCATTTGCACAGCATTGAAACTAAACATATACGCTACGAATCTCTCTAAGTCATCCATTGTAAAGACTTTTGATAGCATACCCAACCAGTAAGTGTTACAGAAACTATGAATAATGGATATTCACACAAACCAGAGATAACAAAATACAGCCAAGCCCAAGAATGAGAAAACCTTTCCTATCCCAGTTCCGTATGCAAAAATGAGTGGCAAGAGGATAGGGTAGGAAACCAAGTTAGGATTTCATGGTCAAAACTACCACATTTTAAGGAGTCACCTCAGTCGTATGTTGAAACGCGCCCGTTCATTGATTTGCCTATGCGTCGCTACCGCATTAAGCGTCCCTCAAGTTGCCTATGCCGAACTCGCTCTACCCGAAATCGGAACTGCAGCAGGGGCAACGCTGACCATAGACCAAGAACTCATTTATGGTGATGCGTATATGCGGATGATTCGCGCTAGCTCTCCAATCGTTAATGACCCAGTGCTCAATGAGTACGTTGATTCTATTGGCCATCGACTGGTTTCCAGTGCTAATGATGTAAAGACCCCTTTCACCTTCTTTATGATACGCGATCGCAACATAAACGCTTTCGCATTCTTTGGTGGTTATGTCGCACTGCATACGGGGCTGTTCTTGCACGCCCATACTGAAAGTGAGCTGGCCTCAGTTATGGCGCACGAAATCGCCCACGTCACTCAGCGCCACTTAGCACGCAGAATGGAAGACGAAGCTCGCCGTTCACCTGCAACTGTTGCAGCACTTGTTGGTTCACTCTTATTGGCGATTGCTTCCCCGCAAGCGGGTATGGCAGCGCTCACAGCTACCACTGCTGGTTCGATGCAAGCTTCTATCAACTACACACGTAGTAACGAAAAAGAGGCCGATCGATTTGGTATTGCCACTCTTGCTCGCGCAAAGTTTGACGTTAACGACATGCCTCGTTTCTTTGGTCGTCTTGCGGACGAATATCGCTATGCAAGTAAGCCGCCACCAATGTTACTGACTCACCCACTTCCAGAAGATCGTATTACCGACACTCGTGAGCGAGCCCAGAACTACCCGCCATTGCGAGTACAGCCTTCGATCAACTATCACTTGGCGCGCGCTAGAATCGTAGCCCGTTATGCGGGAATTAAGTCTGCTTCGGCGATGGATTGGTTCGAACGAACCGCTCGTAAAGCAGGGCCAAAAATTCAGGACTCTTTCGAATACGGCAAAGCACTAGTGTATCTAGACACTAATAAACTCGATGAAGCTGAAGCTATACTCGACAAGCTTCTAAAGAAAGACCCAAACAATAACTTCTATCTCGATGCAGCATCCGACCTTTACATTGCTCAAAAGCAGCCTGAAAAGGCAGCTGAGCTGATGAAAGAAGTCTTAACCGTTAAGCCTAATAACCTGGTCATTACTATCAACTACGCCAACGCGCTACTTAAAGGCGAAAAATATAAAGACGCGATTCAAGTTCTCCAGCGTTACACCCACGAGCACCCTAATGATACTAATGGCTGGCACTTGCTGTCGGAAGCTAACATTAAACTAGGCAATAGCGCCGAAGATCTTGCTGCACGCGCAGAAATCTTGGCCTTGAATGCTCAGTGGGATAAATCGATTCAGCTTTACTCTCAGGCTAGTCAACTGGCCGAGTTAGGAAGCCTAAAACAGGCTCGCTATGACGCACGTATTGACCAATTACTGGTACAACGTGACCGTTTCATGGCATTACAATAAAACCAAAAAGGAATAGCCATCTATGTCAGTCACCATTTTTCATAATCCACGTTGCTCTAAAAGCCGCCAAACTCTTGCTCTTCTTGAAGAAAAAGGCATTCAACCAGAAGTAGTTAAATACCTAGATACTCCACCAACAGTAGAAAAGCTCAAAGAGATTTTTGGTCAGCTGGAATTAGAAAGCGTTCGTGCGATGATGCGTACTAAAGAAGATATTTACAAGGAACTTAATCTAGCAGATCCAGCACTGACCGATGATCAACTGTTTCAGGCTATGTTTGATAATCCAAAGCTAATCGAGCGTCCTATAGTGATCAACAACGGTAAAGCAAAGCACGGCCGCCCACCTGAGCAAGTGCTAGACATCCTATAATGTCATGCCAAATTCTGGTGCTTTACTACAGTCGACATGGAAGCACCAAACAACTCGCTCGCGCGATAGCGCGAGGGGTTGAATCAGTCGAGCAATGCCAAGCTATTCTGCGTACAGTGGAAGAGTTGACGACAGAGTCAGCCTCAAACAGTGGCGATCCGGTCGTCTCCATCAAGGAGCTAAAGCAGTGCGACGGTTTAGCTATGGGTAGTCCAGTTTGGTTTGGCAACATGGCCGCTCCTTTGAAGCACTTTTGGGATCAAACCACCAGCTTATGGATCGCTGGAGACCTAATCGATAAACCCGCTTGTGTGTTTACCTCATCATCTTCATTGCATGGCGGCCAAGAAAGTACCGCCATGAGTATGCTACTTCCTTTGTTACACCACGGAATGATGATTTTAGGTATTCCCTATAGTGAGCCGCAGTTGCATACCACGACAACCGGCGGAACGCCTTATGGAGCATCACACGTAGCAGATTCAAGCACACAACTTAGTATTGAAGAGTCAGAGCTAGCTTTTGCGTTAGGAAAACGCTTGGCACAAACCGCCAGAAAATTGAAGTAATGGAATCATGATAGCAATCCCTTTTAAAACCAAAACCATGCGCATCTTTGCATTGGCGGCAAACTTAGCATTGCTAACCTGGGTCACTGTTTGGCACGGCTATTTGTCTCCCCACCCTCACATTAGTCCCACTGCAATTACAATAGCTTGGATGATTCCGCTGCTCTTACCGTTACCGGGCATTATCACGGGAAAACCTTATACCCACGCTTGGGCGAACTTTGTGTTGATGTTGTATTTTCTGCATGCACTAACACTGCTTTATGCCGATGAAGGAGAACGTTGGCTGGCATTAGTAGAACTTCTACTCACCTGTTTGGCCTTCGTAGGAAACATCCTCTACGCCAGATTAAAAGGAAAGGAGCTTGGACTTAAGCTGCCAAGACTGTCTTCGGTAGAGAAAAAGGAAAAGCAGCGCTTCGAAGAGTAGGCTTTTGAAGAAAAATAGGTTCTTAAACAAACAAGAAAAAGGAGGCATTGCCTCCTTTTTTAATCTCAAATTTACGTCTCAACTAGTATAGCCATTCAAAAGTCAGTTGTGGCTTAGCGATTAGACCAGATGCAGACGCCGTAGGCTCTGATGAGTCCGTAGCTACATTAACCTCATCAACCGACGACACTGTTGCCAGTTCAGCGGTATCGGGCTGAGCTGGAGTACTAACCTCAGGATTTACCGTTGAGTTATCGACTTCAGGTAGAGTCACAGGTACCTCTGTAGGAGCAGGCTCAACCACAGTTTCTTCCGGCAAGACTTCAACCTGCTTTACTAAGCCGAGCTTAAGTACCTCTTGTTCAAATGACTCAATCGAACCAAGTAAGTAAGCTCTGATGATGACTTCATCACCTTTAACTTCAGCCACTTCCACTTTTGCCGTCGAGGCTAAGCGCCCTAATGCACGCTCCAGAGTAAAGAACGCATCTGCACTCTTCATACCGGTAAAAGACACAGTAACGGTACCAGCACTCTCGCCGCTGATCACTGTCGCATTTTTCGAGGCGTAATAGTCACTGACTTGATCGATAAGGTTCGCCATTGCAACACCACCTGACGCTGAGCCAGTGATGGGTTCTAACTGGTTACGACCTAAGGTTTCTGGTGCTTGGTCGTATAGTGTCCAGCGTAAGCTGCTACCTTCAGCTCTTACAACCATCACCGCATCTACAGGATAACGCTGAGTCGCTTGTGATATTGGGCCAACAAAGCCTCCCCACAGATCCGTTGGTTGAATTCCTGTCATGTCATCAAAGTCACCAACAGGGAATGTCACAGGAAGCCCGCGTCGTTTTGCTTCTTTTCTTAACTGATTCGCCGCCTCAGAATTGGTATGCTCCCAAGTAATAGCGCGATCCCGACCGTCATCTTCGACCAACCACACCATGACATTGGCGCGTTCAATTGGCCAAGAAGACAGATCAGCTTGCTTCAATAGGGTGTTAATTTGCTCACTATTGAATGTCATTCTTAATGCTTGCTCACCATTTAGCTGCGTGTAACCCAACTGTGTAATGAACTGAGAGCTCTTGCCTAGTGCTTTCTTGACCACGGGATTAGCCGCCGCCTTCGAATCACCGCTGGCTTTAATGAGTACTTCCAGCATGCCTTGCTGGCGAGCTACTTCATCAGCATTCGGTTCTTCAGAATTCACCACCACTTCGGTCGAGTAAATATCAACCTTGGTCAATGCATAAGCTGGCAATACAAAGACTGTTGCCAACAACCAAGCTAAATAACGCATAAGCATCCTAAATTACAAAGATATAAGTCGAAATGATAAGCAAGTATGAGTTCAGGAGCAAGCCAAGTGCTTCAAGGTTTGGTTAATATTTTTTGCCACAGCGCCTACACATCAAGATCTAAAGCACGATCTCTGGCCTTGTGTTGAAGTTTTACTAACAAATAATCCAGATTTTTTACCAAGATCATTAAGTAATCGATTGCAAAGTGATATTATCGCGCCAATTTGCCCAAAGCCCTTGGGTGAAAACTTCTATTTGCTTGGATATCAAACTATGAAAACTATCTTACAAGGTTCGCAAATGCTATTCGTCGCGTTTGGTTCCTTAGTCCTAGTACCGCTGCTTACTGGGTTAGATCCTAACGTTGCTCTATTTGGAGCTGGTGTTGGCACACTGTTGTTCCAACTAATCACCCGTCGTAGCGTTCCTATTTTTCTAGCGTCTTCTTTTGCTTTCATCGCTCCGATCATGTTCGGTGTTCAAACTTGGGGCGTCGGTGCCACTATGGGTGGCTTGATGGCCGCTGGTGTTGTTTACGTCATAATGGGCGCCGTTATCAAAGCGAAAGGCGTGGAGATCATTCACAAGCTTTTACCGCCTGTTGTAGTAGGCCCGGTTATTATGGTGATTGGTCTTGGCCTTGCGCCGGTTGCGGTAAACATGGCATTGGGGAAAACTGGCGATGGCGCCGTTGAACTCGTCAACGGTAATGCCGCGCTATGGATTTCGTCAATTTCGCTATTAGTGACGATTACTGTCAGTGTCTTTGCAAAAGGTTTCCTTAAGCTTCTGCCTATTTTCAGCGGTATCGTTGCAGGGTATATCACTAGCTTAGCATTTGGTGTCGTTGACTTTACTCCTATTGTTCAAGCATCTTGGTTGTCGATGCCAAACTTCACCACTCCCGAATTTAACATCAACGCAATTCTGTTTATGTTGCCTGTTGCGATTGCACCAGCAGTTGAACACGTTGGTGATATGTTAGCCATCTCGAACGTTACTGGTAAAGATTATTTGAAAAAGCCAGGGCTTCACCGCACCATCACAGGTGACGGTGTAGCAACAATCGCAGCCTCTATGGTAGGTGCTCCGCCAAACACTACATACAGTGAAGTTACCGGTGCCGTGATGCTAACCAAAGCATTCAACCCGGTTATCATGACCTGGGCAGCAGTGACTGCAATCGTCTTAGCGTTGGTAGGTAAGCTTGGTGCGATTTTACAAACTATCCCTGTTCCTGTGATGGGCGGTATCATGATCTTGCTGTTTGGCTCTATCGCTACCGTTGGCCTGAATACACTAATTAAGAACAATGTTGATCTACATAAATCTCGCAACTTAGTGATTGTTGCTATCACATTGGTATTCGGTATTGGCGGCATGGCATTTGGTATTGGCGACTTCAGCCTTCAAGGTGTGAGTTTGTGCGGTATTGTGGCGATTGTTCTTAACCAGATTCTTCCTCATGACTTAGGTGAGAACAAAATGGTTGATAACGCTCAAATGGAAGATTAATTGCTCCAAACGCAAAAAAGGCTGACAGTTGTCAGCCTTTTTTTTAAATCATCAGACTCTTAATTATTGAGTACCGAAAATCTTGTCACCTGCGTCACCTAGACCAGGAACAATGTAACCTTTGTCATTCAGACACTCATCGATAGCAGCAGTATATAGCTCAACGTCAGGGTGAGCTTTTTCTAGTGCTTCGATGCCTTCTGGAGCAGCAACAAGAACCAAGACTTTAATTGCTTTACAGCCTTTTTCTTTCAGCAGGTCGATGGTTGCAATCATAGAACCACCCGTTGCTAGCATTGGGTCAACAACTAGCGCAATTCGCTCGTCGATGTTTGACGCTAGCTTGTTGAAGTAAGGTACCGGCTCCAGTGTTTCTTCGTCACGGTAGATACCAACGACACTGATACGTGCACTTGGCATGTGCTCAAGCACGCCATCCATCATACCTAGGCCAGCACGAAGAATTGGCACTACGGTCACTTTCTTACCTTTGATTTGGTCTACTTCAACAGGACCATTCCAACCTTCAATAGTTACTTTCTCAGTTTCAAAGTCTGCGGTCGCTTCATACGTCAACAGGCTACCTACTTCTGTAGCAAGTTCACGGAAACGCTTTGTGCTGATGTCCCCTTCACGCATCAAACCCAGTTTGTGCTTCACAAGAGGGTGTTTAACTTCAACAACTTTCATGTCCTACTCCGGCAATTTTTAACAAAACCTGAAAATTATACATGGTTTCTTTTGCTATTTCAGTCAAGATTATAGGTTAATGGTGTTTTTTCCGCATATTTACTCGCTTAAACCTGCCTATATCAACAGATTACCCTCACTCAAAAATAGTTTGTAATTTCTTACGCAAACGTTTTCCTTTTTGTTTAAACCCCTGTTAGAATAGCGCCGCTTTTCACATCCATTTATTTATCGAGGACTGTCCCGTGAGCGGAAACAACACTTCCCTAAGCTATAAAGACGCTGGTGTAGATATTGATGCTGGTAACGCATTAGTTGACCGTATTAAAGGCGCGGTTAAGCGCACTCGTCGCCCTGAAGTTATGGGAGGCATCGGTGGATTTGGTGCTTTATGTGAGCTGCCAACTAAATACAAAGAGCCTGTACTCGTATCTGGAACAGACGGTGTCGGTACCAAACTGCGCCTAGCCCTAGATATGAACAAACACGACACTATCGGTATCGATCTAGTTGCGATGTGTGTGAATGACTTGATTGTTCAAGGTGCAGAGCCACTGTTCTTCCTCGACTATTACGCAACAGGCAAACTGGACGTAGACACTGCAGCTGATGTGGTATCTGGTATCGCTGAAGGTTGTATCCAAGCTGGTTGTTCGCTTATTGGTGGCGAAACGGCTGAAATGCCTGGTATGTATGAAGGTGAAGACTACGACGTTGCTGGCTTCTGTGTCGGCGTCGTTGAAAAATCAGACGTTATCGACGGCACAAAAGTCGCTGCCGGTGACGCACTTATCGCGGTTGGTTCAAGTGGTCCACATTCAAATGGCTACTCTCTTGTACGCAAGATCTTAGAAGTATCTGGCGCAGATAAAAACGAGATGCTAGGTGAACGCACGATTGGTGAACACTTACTAGAACCGACAAAAATTTATATCAAATCAGCTCTGAAAATGATCGCTGAACACGATATCCATGCAATCTCACACATCACAGGTGGTGGCTTCTGGGAAAATATCCCACGCGTACTTCCTGAAGGAACAAAAGCTGTGATTGATGGCAAGAGCTGGGAATGGCCAGCAATCTTCAACTGGCTACAAGAGAAAGGTAATGTTGATACATTTGAGATGTACCGTACCTTCAACTGTGGTGTAGGTCTAATTGTTGCTCTGCCAAAAGCTCAGGCAGAGGCAGCAGTTGAACTATTAAAAGCTGAAGGCGAAAACGCATGGGTAATTGGTGAGATCGCGACTGCACAAGCTGGTGAAGAGCAAGTAGAGATCAATTAGTTTCATGAAGAATATTGTTGTTTTAGTTTCAGGGAATGGTACTAACTTGCAGGCGATTATTGACGCTTGCGAGTCCACCATCGAAAACGCCAAGGTTCGAGCGGTATTCTCAAACAAAGAGTCCGCTTTCGCCTTAGAACGTGCACATAAAGCAGGAGCAGAGGCCGAGTTCCTAGATCCCAAATTAAGTGAAACACGTGAAGCGTTTGATGCTGAACTGATGCGTCGCATTGACGTGCACAAACCGGATTTATTGGTCTTAGCAGGCTACATGCGTATCTTAAGTGGCGAGTTTGTACGCCACTACATGGGACGAATGATCAACATTCACCCTTCGCTGTTGCCAAAATATCCTGGTTTGCACACACATCAGCGCGCAATTGATAATTGTGATGAACACCATGGCACTAGTATCCATTTTGTTACTGAGAAGCTAGATGGTGGTCCAATTATCTTACAAGCTAAAGTTCCAGTATTCGATGATGATACGATTGAAACACTAGAACAGCGTGTTCAAAGTCAGGAACATAAGATTTACCCACTAGTTGTAAAATGGTTCGTCGAAGGCCGCTTATCTATGGATGGCAGCAAAGCGATGTTAGATGGATTAGAACTTGGCCCTCAAGGCTACGCAGACAAATAGCCCTCTAACCACAACGAGTAAAGATAAAAAAAGCGAGTGATGAAATCACTCGCTTTTTTATTATGTAACCCTGTTTGATGTTGGGCTTATAACGGCTCAATAGGCGCTTGGCTTGCTGGCTTCGCTTCCGCAAATTCCACGTCTTTTAGCTCATCAACATTGCTGGCGACTAACTCACCAAAATGAAACAAGTTAAATTCACCTGGCTTCATTCGATGCCAACTCTCATTGCTCGTCAGTGGTTGAGTCGCCACAACCGTCACTACATCGTTAGGTGTAGTCTCTTCGTGAAAGTTAATCGTCACATCTTCATCGAGTAAGGTCGCTTTACCAAATGGGGCTTTACGCGTGATCCAGTACAAATGATTAGTACAATAGGTCATCACAAACTCACCATCACTCAACAGCATGTTGTAGACACCGTATTCTCGTAATTCATCACAACATTCGGAAATGTATGCGAACATCGCCATCATATCTTGCGGTGGTTCAGGAAAGCGTTCATCCAATTTTCGCAGCAGCCAACAAAACGACAATTCACTGTCAGTTTCGCCCACTGGACGAAAGTGACCAGTCTCCAGCCCTTGATAGTCACTGAGCTGACCATTGTGTGCGAATGTCCAATAGCGCCCCCATAGTTCACGCGTGAATGGGTGCGTATTTTCTAGATTAACCTGACCACGGTTCGCTTGTCGTATATGACTAACAACTGCACGACTCTTTATCGGATAGTTTTGAACCAACTCCGCTATTTTTGAATCACAACTTGGTTGAGGATCTTTAAAGGTTCTAAAACCTTTCCCTTCATAAAAAGTTATCCCCCAGCCATCTTTGTGAGGACCAGTGTTGCCACCCCGTTGAATCAAACCGGTAAAGCTGAAACAGATATCTGTTGGCACATTTGCACTCATGCCAAGCAATTCACACATTGAGTTCCCTACTCTTTTTCTTCCACAATAATGTCATTAGTAAACTGAGATTATTCCATCTCTTTTTCAATCAATTGAATCACAATATGAATGATCTTGATGTGTACTTCTTGAATTCGATCCGCATAACCAAAGTGCGGTACACGAATCTCAATATCAGCAACGCCTGCCATTTGACCACCATCTTTACCTGTTAGGGCAATTGTCTTCATGCCTTTCGCCTTGGCAGCTTCAATAGCTTTCAAAATGTTACCAGAGTTACCTGATGTAGAAAGACCAAACAAAACATCACCAGAACGACCTACCGCTTCCACATAACGTGAAAATACATAATCATAACCAAAATCATTGCTCACGCATGAAAGGTGGCTTGGGTCAGAAATGGCGATACCAGCGTAACCTGGGCGGTTCTCACGATAGCGACCCGTTAGCTCTTCAGCAAAGTGCATCGCATCACAATGCGAACCGCCGTTACCACAAGACAATACCTTGCCGTCTTGCTTGAATGATTCCGCAATCATTTTCGCTGCTGCTTCGATCTGCGCAATGTTGTGATCGTCGCTCAGGAATTTGTTTAGTACGTCTGCCGCTTCAGTAAGCTCGTTTCTAATTAGATCTTGGTACATAGGTTTATTCTCTTTATTTTCCGACATCAACGCGTCGTTGCGATTACCTGAGTTTAACTATAAACCCCCAATTCTGTCGATAGGCGTAGGCTCATCTAACTCCTCACTGGTTCGTTTTTCATAGCTTCGCATTCGAAACTGGTGGGAAATTATACAAAGCTCTCATTTTTGAATCGAATTAGAGTAATTACTTTTGAAAATTTACATTTGTGCAATAATTGAGTTACAATTATTACTGGTACGACCTCTTACCTTAGGTATTGCTAAAACGGTCAACCACTAAAACAACGATAAGTACCCAGATAAAGGAACAATCATGGACATCTTGCTCTCTCTCGTCGCCTTGCTCGGCGCAGTTGGATTCAGTTTCTACCAACGAGCATCGCTGGCAAAATCTTTATTACTCGTGACCGCTGCTATGGTCTTAGGTTCACTACTCGGTGTATTTGGCGCCATCATATGGGCGTTGTACGTTGCTACGGTAGCGGTATTGTGTGTTCCTTCTATCCGACAATCATTGATTTCCGCTAAAGCGCTTAAACTATTTAGGAAAGTGCTTCCTGCCATGTCTCAAACAGAAAAAGAAGCATTGGATGCGGGTACCGTTTGGTGGGAAGCAGAGCTTTTCAAAGGCAAGCCAAACTGGCAAAAACTAGAGAATATTAGTCAACCAAAACTCAGCGCAGAAGAACAAGCCTTCTTAGATGGTCCTGTTAACGAAGTCTGTGCGATGGTGAGCGATTATCAAGTCACTCACGAGCTAGCTGACCTTCCACCAGAAGTCTGGCAGTACCTAAAAGATCACAAATTCTTTGCCATGATTATTAAGAAAAAATACGGCGGCCTTGAATTTTCTGCGTATGCACAATCTCTCGTTCTGCAAAAGCTAACTGGTGTGTCTGGTGTACTTTCATCTACAGTTGGTGTTCCTAATTCCTTGGGTCCAGGTGAGCTCCTTCAGCATTATGGAACAGAAGCTCAAAAAGACTACTACTTACCTCGTCTAGCTGTCGGTAAAGAGATTCCGTGTTTTGCTCTAACGAGCCCAGAAGCCGGCTCTGATGCAGGCTCTATCCCTGATTTTGGTGTGGTATGTAAAGGCAAATGGGAAGGCAAAGAAGTCTTAGGCATGAAGCTCACTTGGAACAAACGTTACATTACCCTTGCGCCAGTCGCTACCGTACTTGGTCTTGCTTTCAAACTTCGAGATCCAGATGGCCTACTAGGTGATAAAGAAGACTTGGGCATTACTTGTGCGCTTATTCCAACACACCTTAAAGGTGTAGAGATTGGTAACCGTCATTTCCCACTGAACGTTCCGTTTCAAAACGGTCCTACAACAGCGAACGAGTTGTTCGTGCCACTGGATTTCATTATCGGTGGTCAAAAAATGGCTGGTCAAGGCTGGCGCATGTTGGTTGAGTGCCTCTCAGTTGGACGTGGCATCACGCTCCCTTCAAATTCAACAGGCGGTATCAAAACAGCAGCTTTGGCAACAGGTGCTTATGCTCGTATCCGTCGTCAGTTCAAACAGCCAATTGGTCATATGGAAGGTATCGAAGAGCCGCTAGCTCGTATTGCCGGTAATGCTTACGTAATGGATGCAGCCAGCCATCTTACAGTTACAGGTATAGACTTGGGCGAGAAGCCATCAGTGATCTCTGCCATCGTCAAATATCATTGTACTCATCGCGGTCAGCAAAGCATTATCGATGCTATGGATATTGTTGGTGGCAAAGGCATTTGCCTTGGTCCATCAAACTTCTTAGCACGCGGCTATCAAGGTTCACCTATCGCTGTAACTGTAGAAGGTGCCAATATTCTTACTCGTTCAATGATCATCTTTGGTCAAGGCGCGATTCGTTGCCATCCATATGTTTTAACGGAAATGGATGCGGCGCACTCTAACGCCAATGATGCAGTTGACAAATTCGACAAAGCCCTTGCTGGCCACGTTTCATTTACGATCAGTAACTTAGTACGCAGTTTCTGGCTCGGTCTTACTGATGGTCGTGGCTCATCAACGCCGCAGAAAGACGCAACTAAACGTTATTACCAACAGTTGAACCGTTACAGTGCCAACCTCGCATTACTGTCAGATGTGTCTATGGCAGTCCTTGGCGGCTCACTGAAACGTAAGGAACGCTTATCGGCGCGCCTTGGTGATATTTTGAGTCAGTTGTATCTCAGCAGTGCAGCATTAAAACGTTATGATGTTGAAGGCCGTAACAGCGAAGATTTACCGCTTCTTCATTGGGGGCTGCAAGACAGTCTAATGCAAACTGAAAAAGCGTTAGATGATTTCTTAGCCAACTTCCCTAACAAGGTAATTGGCCGTTTGATGCGCTTTATCGTGTTACCACTAGGAACAGTTCGCAAAGCGCCTTCAGATAAGCTTGATAGCCAAGTGGCTCGTATCTTACAAACCCCTTGTGGCGCACGAAGCCGTTTGGGGCGCGGTCAATACCTAGAGCCAACTGAGTTCAATGCTGCAGGTCGTATTGAGCAAGCACTGGACGTCATTTTACGTGCTGAGCCTGTGTTTACTAAAGTGTGTAAAGCGCTTGAGCAGCGTCGTCCATTTACGCAGCTTGATAAAGTCGCGGCACTAGGTTTAGAGAAAGGCCTAATCACTCAAGATGAAGCGACACTGCTTATTACTGCAGAAGCACATCGTTTATACACTATAAACGTTGATGACTTTGCTCCAGAGGAACTCGCAGCAAAGCCTGTCTACCCGACGATGGAAGAAGTCGCGTAATTGAGCCCTCCAAGTAATTGATAATTCCAAATAACTAAAAGGGTCAGCAATTGCTGACCCTTTTTTAATGTCATTGTCGTTACTAAAACTAACGTGGCATATTTAACTGCATTTCTGGTAGTGAAGCCTTAATAGCTCGCTTGCGTCGAACTAACCACCAAATGAATCCACCCACCACAATAAGCACTAGATTACCGATCACGATGGCCAGTATTGCTCGAGTTCTCACTTGCTCTCTGTGTGCAAGGATTTGCGCTTCTTGTTCCGCTTTTTTCTTCGCTTCTCGCGCCGCCGCTTGCATTTCTTCGGCTTTTTCTAAATCCAAAGCCCCGACAACACTGAAGGTACGCATTGGAAGATCAAAAACTAACGAACGCCCCGTGGACGCTTCATTGGCATACACATGGCCAGTCCAATGATAGGTCCCCATTTGATGTAGGTCGTTAAAATACGAGGTGACATCGTTTTTACCTGCATCCGCTTGGTGTTGCACGACCTGCTCTGACTGATCAGGGAATTGCAGTTCAATCGAGGTGGCCAAACTACCTGCTTCTATCGTCGCGACTTCACCGCGAACTACAATTTGATGTGGTTTTTTATCATCGCCTTGGATAAATTTGCTAGAGAATGGCGTCGGGTAAATCAGCACTTCTTGCTCTAGGGCGCGTAAGAACACTCCATTGCCTGTAGTAATTCGAACATTGTATTTCCCGGGCTCAAGTTCAATAGGCAGCTCAACGGTGAAAACACCATCTCCAGCGCGCTCATCTAACCCTTCACCGTTATCATAAAACTCACCGATGACAATAGGCACCGGGCGCACCTTGTTATCCGTTTGTTCTTGGGATTCTAAATAGCGCGTCATCACCACTTTAAGGTTCACACGGTCGAGGATGTTCTCAACAATTAACGGCTTGCCATCGGTCATAAGTCGAGCAGTAAACTTTAACTTCTCACCTTGATAAATGCGCTGTGGCAAGCTGTCAGCTGTTAAAGACAGCTGAGAAATGATTTGAATATTATTCTTGGGCGTGACTTTGCCAATGGCTTGCCAAGGACCGGGCATTGGCTTTTCGATTGAAATGACATCGACACTGGGTTCTTCAATCCAGTGAACATTATCAGGATGACGCCAAGCGTAGTATTTTTTACCGTCAGGGCGAACTAGCGTAACTGGCTTAGAGTTATCCTGTCGATAAACCAAAAAAGTGATTCGTTCCACCGTTTGGTCGACTCGAAACCGGTTATCAAGAAATGACATTGAGGACTCAGTCGCGAATGCACCAACTGTCAGCGATAACCATAACGCCATCGCAAAAATAATCCTCTGCATGTTTCTCTCCTACAGGCGCCAGAGACAACTGCCACCTTTTTCAACAATATCTAAGCGCGAATTGTGCGCTTCTATTTCATCGGCAGAAGCATGCAAGATCTTTAGCGATTTTCTTCCCGTTGTGAGCCTCTTAATGGTTTCACCACCACTTTCGTCCCCATCGGACTGCCCCGCGTTAAATTGCATCGAAGTTTGGCCACCTGTCATAGCCAAATATACATCCGCCAAGATCTCCGCATCGAGCAAAGCGCCGTGGAGAATACGGGCAGACGTATCTATCGTGTAGTGTTTTGCTAACGAGTCGAGGTTCTTTCTCGCTGGCATGTTCGCCATGCGTTTTGCCATCGCAAGCGTATCGGTGACCTTACAGTACTGTTCCGTTTTACCAATCGACGCGTCTAACTTCTCAAACTCGTAGTCCATAAAGCCCACATCGAAGGGCGCGTTGTGGGCAACAAGTTCTGCGCCTTTAATAAAATCTAAGAACTCTTCATGGACTTGATGATAAAGCGGTTTATCTAATAGAAACTCATCAGTGATACCGTGAACGTCGATAGCGTCAGGTTGGATTTCACGATCAGGCTTTAAATAGACATGAAAATGGCGACCAGTCAGTTTACGGTTGATGATTTCCACCGCACCGATTTCAATGATTCGATGCCCCATATAGTGAGGACCACCTTCGCGGTTCATACCTGTGGTTTCGGTATCGAGTACCACGATTCTGCGTTGTTCTGAATTGAGACTGGTATTCATGATGTTTTGTATGTCAGACTATGTAGATAAACTTACTGAGCTATATAGTATCAAATCATGACGAAGCAGGTTGAAATTTTCACAGATGGTTCTTGTTTGGGTAATCCTGGCCCCGGCGGCTATGGAATCGTCCTTAGGTACAAACAGAACGAAAAGACGTTAGCCAAAGGCTATACGCTAACAACAAACAATCGCATGGAAATGATGGCGACCATTGTTGCGCTTCAGACGCTCAAAGAGCCTTGCAATGTAATCCTAACAACCGATAGCCAGTACGTAAGACAAGGCATTACCCAGTGGATCCACAACTGGAAAAAGCGTGGCTGGAAGACGGCTGACAAAAAGCCCGTAAAAAACGCTGATCTTTGGAAAGCTCTCGATAAGGAATCAACGCGACATGATATCGACTGGCGGTGGGTTAAAGGTCATGCCGGCCACAGAGAAAACGAAATGTGCGATGAACTAGCAAGAGCCGCTGCGGAAAATCCGACCGAGGAGGATACGGGTTATCAACCAAGCTAACCTTGCCTTCCTTACGAGCTCTGCTTTTTATCGGCGGTACGATAGCTAACGCTTGCTGGTGTTAGCTTTTTCTTTAGTCGCCAATGAGGCTTTATTGGCTTTAGAGGGTAAGTGCGCTTTCTCGCCACAATAAAATATAAGCTGCCCATTGGTGAAGCCCAATCACCAATACTGTTTTCTAGCCAAGTCCACATGGTTCGATATCGCTTCATTGGAAACAGCGCATAGGTATCCGCATGAACTACCTGATAATTCAGTACCCCTAACCAGTCTTTAATGCGATTTGGCGTGAACATGCGTCCACTCCATGGAAAATTGTTTTTTCTCCAAGGCATCAAACTAGCTAGGCCAGTGAAACTAATTGGATTAAAGCCCGTAATAATAAGATAACCATCGTCGATCATCACACGATCCACTTCACGTAGCAAACGATGGGGATCTTCTGCATACTCAAGTTGATGTGACAAAACAACGGCGTCAAAACTCTTCTCTAAGAATGGTAATTCATAGCGGTCAGCGATAACATTGTGCAGAGGGTTTTTAGAATCGAGGTTCACTTGATGTTGAATGTTGCAATTGCAGCTTGTGAGTTCACAACTCAGTCCTCCAAGCTTTAGCATATGATAGCCAAAGAACTTTGGGCACCACTCATCAAGCCTCGTTTGAATAGATTCAGAGACCCATTGACCGTTGGCAAGCTCTTCCCAAGAATGGGGATGTTCAACTTTTTTCTTGCTGCGTGCTGGCTTCATTTACGCGCTCTCTCCCATACTGAACTGGAGAAACAACAATGTTACATATCAAAAGCATACCTGCATTTAACGATAATTACATCTGGCTGATTCAAAATAACCAGAACTTGTGTGCCGTTGTCGATCCAGGTGATGCTGAACCGGTGATCGAATATCTAGAAGCCAATCAACTTGAGTTAGTGACGATATTGATTACCCATCACCACTGGGACCATACTGGTGGCATAGAGAAACTGGTAGAAAGGTACCCGACGATCACCGTTCTTGGCCCTGAGAATTCCAATATAGGACAGCTTACTCATCATGTCAGTGAAGGACATCGTATCAACTTGTTCAATGAGGAGTTTTTGGTGCTCAATTTACCAGGCCACACGCTCGATCATATTGGCTATGTGGGCGACGGGAAGCTATTTTGTGGCGATGTTCTGTTCTCTGCGGGTTGTGGGCGCATTTTTGAAGGTACTCCAGAGCAAATGTACAATTCGCTACAAAAACTCACTCTGCTGCCTGAAGAGACGGAAGTGTACTGCACTCACGAATACACACTTAGCAACCTCGCCTTTGCCATGGCCGTAGAGCCCCATAATGAGTTTCTTCATGAGTACAGAGATGGTGCCAATCAAAAACGCGCTAAGGGTTTCCCTACATTGCCAACTACGATTTCCATAGAGAAGCGCATCAATCCATTTTTACGAACTACTCAACAAGAAGTTGTGAGCTCTGTAGCAAACCGAACTGTCAATAATGATCCCCTATCAACTTTTACGGCATTACGTGAGTGGAAAAACGAATTTTAACGTTTTGCTGCTTGTTTGGCCCAATCCGTATTAGTATTATGCACAACCGTTCAAGTTAGAGGTTGTAGCAAACAAAATGCATAAGAAATACAGTTGGGCCTTAGCCCTGTTGCTGGCTGGTTGTCAGATGACACAGCCAGATTCAAGCAACACCACAACAGAGCCCACCAACTCTCCTGCAGAAACAGCAACCACTAATACAACAAAGCCCGTTTCCGTTGACACTCCAACTCCAGCAAAAGCACTAACGCCTCAAGAGCAAGAAGATGTTTGGCAGCGCATCGCTATGCAGCTAAAAATGGAGATTCCTGACAACGCTAAAGTGGACTATTACCGCGAATGGTATATTAAACACCCTAGCCACTTAAGAACAGTCTCACAGCGTGCTCAGCCTTTCCTATATTTGATTACTGAAGAAATAGAAGCACGTAACCTACCATTAGAGCTTGCGTTACTGCCTATTGTCGAAAGTTCCTTTGATGCCTTCGCTTATTCTCATGGCAGCGCCGCAGGATTATGGCAGTTTGTCCCAGCAACAGGAAAAGCGTTCGGTCTAGACCAAACCTACTGGTATGACGGTCGTCGTGACGTTACCGCATCGACTCAAGCCGCTTTAGATTACCTGACTCAGTTGAACAAACGTTTTGACGGCAACTGGAATCATGCGATCGCGGCCTATAACAGTGGTGGTGGTCGAGTAAACAGTGCGATTCGAAAAAATCGTAACTTAGGCAAGCCTACGGACTTTTTCTCTCTCGATTTACCGAAAGAAACCAGTAGCTATGTCCCTAAGTTGCTGGCTCTAGCTGATGTTCTGGCTAACAAAGAAAAGTATGGTGTCGACATTCCACCAATTGCAAACAAGCCTGTATTGGAATTGGTCGACCCTAATGAACAGCTCGACCTCGCAATTGCAGCCAAATATGCCGGCATTTCGATTAAGGAACTGCAAAGTTATAACCCTGCATACAACCAATGGGCAACAGCACCAGATGGCCCTCAGACGCTACTGCTACCCATCGAGACTTTAGATAAGTTCCGCTTCGAACTGGAACAGAATCGTGGTAAAGGGATGCGCCTTGTGCGTTATAAAGTAAAGTCAGGTGACTCATTGAGTGTTATTGCACGAAACCATCAGACAACGACGCAAGTAATTCGCAGTGCGAATGGGTTAAAAGGCAATAATATTCGCGCAGGCCAGTATCTTCTTGTTCCGACATCAACCAAAGATGAATCAACCTATTCACTAAGCGCTGCAAACCGCTTGGCAAAAACACAATCGACATCTCGTGGTAACTATAAAGTGACCCACAAAGTTGCCAGTGGTGACAGTTTGTGGTCGATTGCCAGAGCAAATAAAGTTTCTCACCAATCGTTGGCAAAATGGAACGGTATGGGTCCTCGTGACACCCTGAGAGTAGGACAAGAGCTCGTTATCTGGAAAAATGCTAGCGATGGCGCGATTATCCGCACCGTTTTCTACTCTGTAAGAAGTGGGGATACCATTAGCGGTATTGCACAGAAATTCAAAGTACGTACTAACGATGTTGTTAAGTGGAACGACCTTCAGAAGCAGAAATATCTTAAGCCGGGTCAAAAACTGAAACTCTACGTTGATGTCACCAAAACCAGTGCTTAGTTCTAATTAGAAAAGCGGCGAATACGCCGCTTTTTCTTTGTCTGAACACTTCATTAATTCAATTATTTAGAGGCAATCTTAAACTCAGCAAGCAGAGGGTTATGATCAGAGGCATCAGATTCAGGAACGCGCTGCCCTGTTAACTCCATTCCTCGATAAAAGATGTGATCCAAAGGTAAACCGGTGATAAATCGCTTACGGTTATCACGTTGAAATTCGACCTCTTTAATGTGGTATTTATGTAGGGCTTGCTTTAACGCGGAGAGTCGCGATTCACTCCAACTATTGAAGTCGCCTGCTATTAGCAAGGGCCCCTGATGCTTCTCAAGTACTTGCTTAAAGGACTCAAGTTGCTGCCTATACTCTTCTGTTCCTATCGTAAAGTTCACAGAGTGCAGATTCACACTGATTAGGGTTTGTCCATTCGTCAGTGCGTATTCCGCATACAGGCCTGATTTAGGTAATCTTAGCCAAGGTTCGGTTTGCAAATTCGCGCAAGCGATTGAAGGCATGGCACGGCTTAAATTGAGCACGCCAGAAGAGATATCAAATGCTTTGAATGCACTAACTTGATTACTCCCCCAATCCGAGCGTTGCAGCCAATCTAAAAATGTATCATCAAGGCTGGCTTCTTGAAGTAGGACCAATTGTCGGTCTTCGGACAGACGAGTAAGTTCGGGCAATAAGTTTTCGCGATTTTGCTTGTAGATATTCCAAACCAGAATATTCAATTGCCCGGACTCGTCCAACGCAACTGGATGGTCATTGCGGTAACACTTTAGCTCCGTTTGAACTTGGCTATCCTTTATACTGGTAATTTCTGGTGTTTCCCGCACGGTAAATACCGTTTGAAAACCACCCACTGTCATTCCTGCAATAGCGACACCAGTAAGCAGTACCCACTTTAACTTCATAACACCTCTTCTCTAAAACGAAAAAGGAGCAGTTACCTACTCCTTTATGATTCTTTGAGATTCGACTTAGATAGCGTCTTCATCTTCTTCGCCAGTACGAATTCGTACCACACGTTCGATATCCGTGATGAAAATCTTACCATCACCAATTTTACCCGTTTGAGCGGTCTCAATGATGGTCTCCACACATTGATCAGCCACGTCACTTGATACGACAATTTCCAATTTTACTTTTGGTAAAAAGTCGACCATGTATTCGGCACCACGGTAAAGCTCAGTGTGACCTTTCTGGCGACCAAAACCTTTTACTTCAGATACGGTCATACCTGTAATGCCCACTTCTGCCAATGCTTCACGGACGTCATCAAGTTTGAATGGTTTGATAATCGCTTCAATCTTTTTCATGTTCTTCCCTTAAACCTCATTGATTGACACCATTATCTGGCAGGCTGCGCCAACAATCAACGAAAACAAAAAACCCGAAGGCAATCTTCGGGTCTCTTAATAGTAAATCGATAATGCGATTATTTCAGACTAGCGTAATAAGCAGCAACATTGGCAATATCTTCGTCACTCAGCATTGATGCCTGAGCTTGCATGACAGCAGCCAAACCGCCCGTACGTTCTTTGTTCTTGTACGCTTTGATAGAAGTAGCTAAGTACTGCTCGTTTTGTCCCTTAAGGTTTGGGTAACCTGGAATAACTGCGATGCCATCAGCACCATGACAAGCGGCACAAATCGCTGCTTTCGCCTTACCAGCTTCAATGTCAGCGGCCATCGCCGTACCACTCAATAGGCCTGCAGCCAATACTGCACCAATTACCATATTTTTCATTGCTTTACCTTCTGTGTATTTCCATATAAGCCAGATAACAGCGTGTACTCTAGTTTGCGCTTTGCCATTTCTGGCGCTTTATTATTGTATACGATTGTGACATGAAATGTGGTCACTTGTCCCATACAAGTTCACAATCTGAACCATAAAATGCTTTATCTACAAATAAGTTACCAACAGCAACGACCTTGTCACCCTGCATTAGAATAGGAATTCTACGTCGCTGCCAGCTGGGTATTTTCAGCTCTTGAAACAGTTTTTTTAACTTACGAGATCCTGCTCGTCCATGCGGGTAAGCACTTAAGCCTTCAGGGTTAAAAATAACTTTCAACGAACCACTCAACGTTTGGCGATCCAGTGTCACCTTTGCATCTTTGCTCGGTGACACCAACTTTAATACGCCTAAGTTATCCGGCAACACTAACGTGTCATTATCTGGCCATGATTGTTGCCAATCGCTGACATCTTCACGAGCTTCAACCCAATATAAATGCCCCTGAGCACGTCTAATTGCTCCACCAGCCAAATTCATTTCTGGGTTAGCATCTTGCTTAGCTAGTGCCACTTCTTGCCAAATGTTGCGCAGCTGAACCTCTGTAGGCATCAACGAAGTATTAGCTTCTAACCACAGTCTAAGCAGTTGTTCTCTCTTTAAAATAGAGTGCGATGACATAGTGGAAATGTTCAGACCTAGAAACTCACCCATACATACTTCAAGTTCAGGCAACAGTAACTCTTTAAGTAGCCGTTCTTGTTTCGCACATAAGCGCGCACTGCGACTTGCAGCCTGAGCAAAACTAGGCCAGCGCTGATTCAATACGGGTAAGACAGTTTGACGAAGAAAATTACGGTCGAATCGAGTGTCTGTATTACTTTCATCCTCGACCCATTTTAATTGCTCATGCTGCGCATAGAGCTCAATATCCTGTCGTGCAGTATTCAAAAGTGGACGAACTAACTTACCCAAGCCAAAGTCCATTGAAGAGGCCATTGAAGAGAGTCCTTTCGGACCGCTACCACGTTTTAAGGCCAGCAGCATGGTCTCAGCTTGATCATCAAGGTGTTGACCCGTAAGTAAAATGTCGCCGCTCTGAATATGTTGACCCAGTGCCTGATACCGAGCTTGACGCGCTGACTGCTCAAGGCTTTCGCCTGAACCTTGCGACAATGTTACGCGCTCACACGCAAACTCAACGGCCTCTTCTTGAGCCCAACGCTCGCATTGGGCTTGCCATTCATCCGCATTATCGCTTAGTCCATGGTGCACATGTACCGCTAAACAAGCCTTCGAATGCTGTTTGCTATACCTTGCTGCCAATCTAAGCAGTACACGCGAATCCACCCCACCACTAAATCCAACAATGATCTTACCGTGCATCAATTGCTGTTCATCAAGCACTTGAGAAAATTGCTGGTACAGAGTCATGGTTTCTTCCTAGGTTAAATAAAAAAAGGCGAGCATCTCGCTCGCCTTATTATATAAACAGTTTCTACTTAGCAGTAGCCATAACTCATCAAACGTTGATAACGACGCTCAAGTAAGTTGTCATCATCTAACTGATCGAGTTCTTCTAATTGGCGTAGCAATGTCGCTTTCATATTAGCAGCCATTTGCACCGCATCACGATGAGCGCCGCCTAATGGCTCTTCAATGATTTCATCAATAAGCTCAAGCTCTTTTAATCGAGGTGCAACCAGTCCCATCGCTTCCGCTGCTTGCGGCGCTTTATCTGAGTCACGCCACAAAATCGATGCACAGCCTTCAGGTGAGATGACGGAATACGTTGAGTATTGCAGCATGTTCACGTAATCGCCGACACCAATAGCTAAAGCACCACCAGAGCCGCCTTCACCGACAACGTTACATATGACTGGCACTTTTAGGCCAGCCATGACTTTAAGGTTCATCGCAATCGCTTCTGATTGACCACGCTCTTCCGCACCAACCCCTGGGTAAGCACCCGCTGTATCGATGAAAGTGATGATTGGCATGTTAAAACGCTCTGCCATTCTCATCAAACGAAGTGCTTTACGGTAACCTTCTGGTTTTGGCATACCAAAGTTACGCTTCACTTTCTCTTTTGTTTCGCGGCCTTTTTGGTGACCAATGATCATAACCGGACGACCATCTAGGCGAGCCATCCCACCAACAATAGCTTTATCGTCCGCAAACGCGCGATCGCCAGCTAGTTCGTCAAACTCAGTAAATACATGCTCTACATAGTCAAGCGTGTATGGACGCTGTGGGTGACGCGCAAGCTGTGCCACTTGCCATGCACCAAGATCACTAAAGATTTTTTTCTTAAGCTCTAAGCTCTTTTTCTCTAGTTGTTCAATTTCTTTATCTAAGTCAATTGCACTATCACCACCGTGACGAGAAACGTCACGCAATGCTTCGATTTTTGCTTCTAGTTCGGCAATTGGCTTTTCAAATTCAAGAAAGTTCAAGCTCATCTGTGAATCCTTTTCGATTCAGCCCCAAGTCTTTTGCTCTGGGACTCAATTAGTTAAATTCGAGTTCAACCTGGTCTTTACCAAGTAACTGCTGTAATTCTTCTAGTAACGCATCATTCGGCGTTACACGCCATTCTGTTCCTAGCGTAAGTTTTGCGCGTGCATCGGCACGCTGGTAGTAAATATTAACAGGTACTGTCCCAGCTTTGTGTGGGGTTAATATTTCTGTGAAGCGCTGGTAAAAGCGCTCATCTATTTGTTGCTCTAACAACGAAATGGATACGCCTCGTGTAAATTTCTCACGAGCGCTACCTAAATCTAAAACTTCGCGGCCAGACATTTTAAGGCCACCGTTGAAGTCATCAAAGCTGACCTGTCCAGAAACGACCACTATTTTATCTTTTTCTAACAATTCAGCATATTTATCTAGCGCATCTGAGAACAACATCACTTCCATACGACCACTTCGGTCATCCAAAGTCATCAGTCCAATACGTGTTCCACGCTTAGTTGTCATTACGCGAGCAGCAATCACCAAGCCTGCGACCGTTAACGATTGATCGCGCCTTGTTGGTGTTGCGTCTTTTAGTCGACAACTGGTGTATTTGGTAAGTTCCTTAAGATAGGCGTTTATTGGGTGCCCCGTCAAATAAAGCCCCAAAGTTTCTCGCTCACCTTCTAACCACACCTTTTCTGGCCATGGTGGAACTTGAGTATATTTATGCTCCACATCTTCCGGCGCATCAGTCAATACACCAAACATGTCTGCCTGACCAAAGGCTTCAGCCTGATGGTGTTGGCTCGCCGCTTTAACCGCATCGTTCAGTGATGCCATCATCGCCGCTCGGTGTGGACCAAGTCGGTCAAGCGCACCGGACATAATAAGCTTCTCAATTACGCGCTTGTTGACTTTCTTGATGTCAATGCGAGCACAGAAGTCGAATAAATCTCGGAAGTGACCACCTTTATTGCGAGCTTCGATAATGACATCAATAGGACCTTCACCGACCCCTTTGATCGCACCAATACCATAAACGATCGCCCCCTCTTCGTTAACATTGAAGCGGAACAAACCCGCATTAATATCAGGTGGCAATACTTTGAGCTTCATACGGAAGCATTCATCCACAAGGCCAACGACTTTCTCTGTATTATCCATATCGGCGGTCATAACCGCTGCCATAAACTCAGCCGGGTAATGGGTTTTCAGCCAGAGCGTTTGATATGAGACCAGTGCATATGCCGCTGAGTGAGATTTGTTAAAGCCATAACCCGCGAACTTTTCTACCAAGTCAAAGATCTTCATGGCGAGTTCGCCATCAACGCCGTTGTTTATCGCCCCTTCTTCAAAGACAGCACGCTGCTTAGCCATCTCCTCCGGCTTTTTCTTACCCATTGCACGACGCAGCATATCCGCACCACCCAGCGTATAGCCCGCTAGGATCTGTGCAATTTGCATAACCTGTTCTTGGTAAAGAATGATGCCGTACGTAGGCTCTAGAGTCTCTTTTAGAGATTCATGTTGCCACGTTTCATCTGGGTACGAGACCGCCTCTCGCCCGTGCTTACGGTCGATGAAGTTATCAACCATGCCTGATTGCAATGGGCCTGGACGGAATAGCGCCACCAATGCAATGATATCTTCAAAACAGTCCGGCTGTAGACGCTTGATAAGCTCTTTCATACCTCGTGATTCCAACTGGAATACCGCGGTGGTTTCAGAATTCTGTAACAGTTGGAATGAAGCCGAGTCATCAAGTGGTATTGATTCAATTCGTACCGGGTCTTTACCCTCTCTTTCGAGTCGAGGGTTAATCAGTCCAAGCGCCCAATCGATAATCGTTAATGTTCTCAGACCCAAAAAGTCGAATTTAACCAAGCCTGCCGTTTCAACATCATTCTTATCAAACTGAGTAACAGGGAAATGGCCTTCAGAGTCAGCATAAATCGGTGCAAAATCAGTAATCGTAGTCGGTGAAATTACTACCCCACCCGCGTGTTTACCGGCATTTCGAGTACACCCTTCCAATATGCGGCACATATCGATGAGGTCACGAACTTCTTCATCGCCGTCATAAAGCTGTGGCAATGCGGGCTCTGCCTTGAAGGCTTTTTCTAGCGTCATGCCAGGATCAGCTGGAATCAGTTTTGATATGCGGTCAACGAAACCAAACGGGTGACCCAATACACGCCCCACATCACGAATAACCGCTTTCGCAGCCATAGTACCGAAGGTAATGATCTGCGATACCGCATCCCGACCGTACATCTCGGCAACGTGATCAATCACTTGGTCACGTTTATCCATACAGAAATCGACATCGAAATCGGGCATGGAGACACGTTCAGGGTTCAAGAATCGCTCAAAAAGAAGATCGTATTCAAGCGGATCAAGATCGGTGATTTTAAGAGCATAGGCCACCAATGAACCAGCACCTGAACCACGCCCAGGTCCCACTGGAATCGCATTATCTTTCGACCACTGGATGAACTCCATAACGATCAAGAAGTAACCCGGGAATCCCATTTGGTTGATAACATCAAGTTCAATTTGTAGTCGGTCATCATACTCAGGGCGTCGTTCTGCTCGCACCACTTCATCTGGGAACAAAAACTCCAAACGTTCCTCAAGACCTTCTCTTGATTTCATCACCAAGAAATCGGTCTCTTTCATACCTTCAGTCGGGAAAGCTGGCAGGAAATATTCACCAAGGCGTACGGTCACGTTACAGCGCTTTGCAATTTCTACTGAGTTCTGAAGCGCTTCTGGGATGTCCGCAAACAGCTCACACATATCTTCTTCGCTGCGAAGATATTGCTGAGCACTATACTTTTTAGGACGTTTAGGATCATCAAGCGTGTAGCCATCATGGATCGCGACACGAATTTCATGAGCATCAAATAGTTCTTTGTCGACAAACACGACCTCATTGGTCGCGACAACCGGAAGATCGAGCTCCTCGGCCAACTCTACGGCAAAATGTAGGTAACTTTCTTCGTCAGGTCGTCCGGTACGAATCAGTTCTAAATAGTAGCGATCTGGAAAATGCGTCTGAAAGAACAGAGCGCACTGCTTGGCAAGTGTTATATTGCCTTTTAATAGCGCTTTACCTACGTCACCCTCTTTCGCTCCAGAAAGAATGATAAGCCCTTCAGATAACTCGACTAACCACGCTTTGTCAATCACAGGTTGATGTTGGATATGGCCTCGAAGGTATGCTTTTGAGATAAGCAAGGTCAGATTGTTGTAACCAGTATTATCCGCTGCCAAGACTGTAATGCGTGTTAACTCATCTCCAAATTCGTCAGACTGAACGGCAAAGTCAGCACCAATCAGCGGTTTAATCCCTGAGGAGTGCGCGTTACCATAAAATTTCACTAACCCACACAGGTTGGTGAAATCAGTCAGTGCCATTGCAGGCATACCCATCTCTGCCACTTTTTTTACTAATGGTGGCACCTTCGACAGGCCATCGATCATAGAAAAGTCACTGTGAACTCGAAGGTGTATAAACTTGGGGTCTGACATAATAAATCCTAAATTGCCATGACGATTATTTGGCGAATCATAATTTAACGAATCGTAGTATCACGATCCTTAAAACGACTAATGCGAGCTAGTCTTCAATACCTAATGCGCGTTTGACTGGCTTGAAACTTTTGCGATGCTCTGCAATGACGCCATACTGCTCAATGGCTTCAAAATGCGCTTTCGTTGGATAGCCTTTATGTTTAGCAAAACCAAATTGCGGATGTTGCTGATCAAGCTCTTCCATCTCTTGGTCGCGAACGACTTTAGCGATAATCGATGCTGCACTGATTTCTGCGACACGTAAGTCTCCCTTGACAACCGCTTGAGCATCCATTGGTAACGTTGGCGTTCGGTTGCCGTCAATAAGTACCATATCAGGTTGCACTTGCAGTCCGGCGACCGCACGCTGCATTGCTACCATAGTCGCTTGTAGGATGTTTAACTCATCGATTTCTGTTGGAGAACATCGCCCCACCGCCCATGCCAACGCTTTTTCTTTTATCTCAGGATAAAGGGCAAGTCGTTTCTTCTCGGAAAGTTTCTTTGAATCATTCAATCCTTCAATTGGATTATTAGGGTCCAAAATAACCGCGGCTGTGACGACATCACCCACTAAGGGGCCTCGACCTACCTCATCCACACCGGCAACTAGTGAGTAACCTTGCGGATAATCAAAGGGAGGCAACTCAGCACTTTTTTTCTTCGTTGTCATAACTTTCCAATTAGATTTAACACTGCATTTGCCGCTTGTTTATCGGCATCTTTACGAATCCAGTGGTGCATTTCCGTGAATTTGGCAATCACCGCACTGTTGTCACTATTAAGAAGCTTAGTGAGCTCATTGTACAAGTTTTCCGGCGTACAAGCTTCTAACAGAAACTCTTTTACTATCTCATCATCGGCGAGAATATTCGGTAAGGAAACGTATTTGGTCTTCACTAAACGTTTGGCCAGAAATGCGGTTATTGCATTCATTTTATAACCAACTACCATTGGTCTTTTAAGTAGCATGCACTCTAAAGCTACGGTACCAGACGCCAATAATACTACATCTGCTGCAGTAATAACGTTACGTGCGGTATCTTGAACAATGTGAAACTCAAGCTGAGGTGCAATGTGCTGCCAAGCTTCAATAAACTGCTGTTTACGCTTTTCGTTGACCGCTGCTACCACAAAACCGAGATTTGGGTCGTCTTGATGCAGTTTCACACAGGTTTCAATAAACGGTTGTGAAAGCATCTTCAACTCGTTGCCACGACTACCAGGTAATACCGCTAGCCACTTTTTATCAGGTGCTAACCCTAAAAGCTCGCGAGCTTGTTGTGCATTCGATTTTAGAGGGATGGCATCAGCCAACGTATGGCCGACAAACTCACAAGGAACTTGGAATTTGTCATAGAAGGCTTTTTCAAATGGCAAGAAAGCAAGTACTAGGTTAGTAGCCTCTGCGATTTTATGAATGCGCTTTTGTCTCCACGCCCAGACAGAAGGACTGACATAGTGAACCGTTTTTGTTCCGGCTTGTTTAAGGTCCAGTTCGAGGCGCAGGTTAAAATCAGGAGCATCTATACCGACAAACACATCAACCGGGTTTTGGGTAAAGTATTTCACCAACTCTGATTTAACATGTAACAGTCGTCTCAAGCGCCCAAGAACTTCTACCAACCCCATGACCGCAAGCTCTTCCATGTCGAAAAGAGACTCGCAACCTTGAGCAATCATTTTTGGGCCACCGATACCAACAAACTCGGCATCTGGGTACTGTTGCTTTATTGCTTTGATGAAGCCCTCTCCCAGAGTATCTCCGGAAAGTTCGCCAGCTACGATACCAATTCGCAATGGTCGTTCCATTACCAGTCCTTATTTTCGCCAAGTTTCTCGAATACCATAAAACAGAAAAAGACCGCTAACTGATTAGCGATCTTTTTGTACTTGCGTCACCAACGTTAGCGGATGATGCCACGCTCGGAGCTTTCCAAAATATCCACAAAACGCTGAACTGATGTCCACTCTTGCGCCATTTCCTCCAGCACAGGCTTTACCTCTGCCAGTGTCTTGCCGGAACGGTAAATCTCTTTGTACGCTTTTTGCAAAGCACGTAACTCTGGCTTCTCGAAACCGTTACGCTTTAGTCCAACCAAATTAAGACCAAACGGCGTTGCATGGTTGCCTTGCGCTAGAACGTAAGGTGGCACATCTTGTACCACTGCTGAACAACCACCAACATAAGCGAATGCGCCAACTGTGCAGAATGGGTGGATCGCCGACAACGCCATAACCCCAGCATGATCACCAACCGTTACATGACCACCGAGAATAGCATTGTTGCCAATGTGTGTGTGGTTGCCCACAATCACATCATGCGCTATATGAGCATTCACACAAAGAAGGTTGTCATTACCGACTACTGTCTGAGTCTTATCTTGAACAGTACCACGATGAATTTGTACACTCTCGCGGATGACATTTCGGTCACCAACTACAACTCGCGTATCTTCACCACCGTATTTCTTATCTTGGTTTTCTTCACCAATGATCGCTTGAGGAAATACTCGGTTGTCGTTACCTATTGTCGTATGACCTTTAATAACAACATGCGACATAATCTCATTGTTCTCACCAATTGTGATATCACCTGAGATATAGGTAAAAGGGCCTACTGTTGTATTAGCACCGATAGTGACGTTACCTTCGATAACGGCACTAGGGTGAATCTTAGCGGTTTCATGAATCATATTAAAACTCTCGACGAGCACACTTTAGCTCAGCAGAACAAACAACCTCACCATCAACCTTTGCCACGCCGTTGAAGGCAGCGATACCACGACGTTCCTTGATGAATTCCACTTCAATAATCAATTGATCACCTGGTACAACTGGTTTGCGGAACTTCGCTTTATCGACACTCGCAAAGTAGTACAGCTCATTGCCTTTTGGCGCACCAAACGATTTAAATGCTAATAGACCCGTCGCTTGAGCCATAGCTTCTAAAATCAACACGCCAGGAAATACAGGTAACTGTGGGAAATGCCCTGTAAATTGCGGTTCATTTACAGACACATTTTTAATGGCGGTTAGATACTTTTCTTCTTGATAATCGGTAACGCGATCGATCAACAGAAACGGATAGCGATGAGGAAGCAGTTCCTGGATCTCAGTGATTGTCATTTTTTTTGTATCAGTGCTCAAAGTAAAAATCCTATTATCAATTCTTTTTCTAACTAGGGGCATTATATACCCAAATGCCACTAAGTGTCAGTTCGGGGGAGCATTGCTCAACCTAGCGTTATCTGACACACATAAAAAGACTCGCCTAAGCGAGCCTTCATTTTTAAGCCACAGAAATTAATCTTCTGTTTGCTCTAGCAGTTTCTCAACTGCTTTAAGGCGCTTGTTCATCTCATCGATACGATGGACTCGAGTAGCCGTTTTGCGCCACTCTTTGTTGGTTTGCAGCGGAATACCTGATGAGTAGATGCCCTTTTCTGGCAAGCTACGCATAACCATTCCCATACCTGTAACAATAACACCATCAGCAATTTCGATATGTCCATTGAGAACACTCGCACCACCAATTTGGCAGTATTTACCGATTTTGGTGCTACCAGCAACAACAGTACCACCAGCCATTGCTGTGCCATATCCGATGTGCACGTTATGAGCAATTTGCATCTGGTTATCGATGATCACATTGTCTTCGATGATGGTGTCGTCCAGCGCACCACGGTCGATAGTGGTACAAGCACCAATTTCTACACGATTTCCAATTCGCACGGTACCGACTTGAGGAATTTTGACCCACTCGCCTTTTTCATTAGCGTAGCCAAAACCATCAGAACCAATGACAGTACTTGACTGCACTAAACAATCGTCACCAAGCACTACATCATGATAAATAGAAACATTAGCCCAAAGCTTAGTATTGCGACCTAGCTTAGCGCCCTTTCCGATAAAGCAACCTGCGCCGACAATTACGTTGTCGCCAAGTTCTGCTCCGGCTTCAATCACAGCATTGGCGCCTACGGATACATTCTCACCCAAGCTTGCCTCTGACGAGACTACGGCACTTGGCGCAATACCAGATGCCGCAGGGGCTGGAGTCGTATCTAACGCTTGGGCGACTTTAGCATAGGCCACATAAGGATCAACAACAACTAGAGCATTGGTTTTGCAATGCTCTAACTCACTGGTTTTCACCATAATTGCCGATGCTTGGCATTCACTAAGATGCTTCGCGTATTTTACATTGGTGAGGAAAGTAATTTGTCCCTCACCTGCGCTGTTCATAGGCGCTACCGCACTTATTAGCGTGTTCTCATCACCATGGATCTCGCCACCAGTAATCTCCGCTAATTGTGCTAACGTCAATGCTGTCATGTCTAACCTACTGCAATACTGTTACTTAAGTGAGTCGATAACTTTCTTCGAGATATTAAACTCTTCTTTTGCATAACCAACCGCCTGAATGTCGATGATCATGTCGTAGCCTTCTTTTTTCGCTACTTTTTCAACTGCTTCTTGGATAGTCTTAAACAGCTTCTGCTTTTCTTCCGCTTCACGACGCTGGCTCTCTTTCTCTAGAGCTTGGCCTTTGATCTTGTATTTGCTATCTAGCTGACCAATCTCGATACGTAGTTTCTCGATTTCATCTTTACCTAGTAGCTCACCATCGCGTTGAAGTTTTTCCATCTTCTTAGCTGCATCCGCTTGAATCGCTTGTAGTTCAGCAGCTTTGTCTTTGAACTCATTCTGTAATTTTTGCAGTGTTGCTTCACGCTGTGGAAGTGCTTGGAAAACTTGAAGCGTATTCACATAGCCAATTTTCTGCGCCGCTTCTGCCGCGTTTGCAAACAGTGAAGACGTAAGGATAACTAGGCCAAGTCCAGCCGCTTTCATTAATTTTTTCAAGGTCGATTCCTCTGTTCGTATAGAAACTATTTTCGTTACAAAATATATAGTTAGAAAGTATTACCAATCGTGAAGGTAAAGGCTTCTGTTTTATCACCTTCAAACTTCTTAACTGGCGTTGCGAGTGAGAATACAAGAGGCCCCATTGGAGACATCCATTGTACTGCTACACCTACCGACGCTCGGTAATTCGACGGATCCGAGTAATCGTAATAATACTGGCTTCCAGGCATGTTAGGGTCTGGTGAAACATAAGTAAACTCTGTGTCCCAAAGACTCGCTGCATCAACAAACAAGCTAGTACGAATTTGGTTACGGAACTCGTCCGAGGCAAATGGCGTCGGAACAATCAATTCCATACTGGCAAGTGCTACTGCGTTACCACCCACTGACTGGTCAGTCGCGGAGTAACACGGGTTATTCCCCCCCACATTACCACAACCACCACCATTCGGATCGTTATAAACCGCTTTTGGACCTACCGAGTTCTGACGGAAACCACGTAGTGTTGAGAAACCACCTACATAGAAGTTCTCGTAGAATGGCAGCAAGTTATCGTTGCCATTGGTTTGACCATAACCGTTACCGTAACCTAAGCGACCTTTCAACAATAACGTAAAACTGTGGCTATCGGTAATCGGAAAATACTGTCTTATGTCATATTGAGTCTTGAAGTATTGAACATCCGATCCAGGAACCGTCACTTTACCATAGAGTTTTTGATGGTTACCTGCGGTCGGGAAACGTCCACGGTTTAAATTATTTCGAGTCCATGCTGCCGTTAGGTGGAAATCATCCGTAATCAAGTTACCTTCTGAATCACGATTCTTCTCTTGAGCTTGCAGGAACTTCTCAATTTGAACGTACTCTTTGATATTACCTAATCGGCTATGTGTATAACCACCACCAAACTCTAAGTAGTTCAGTTCATCGACAGGGAAACCCCAAGTCAACGTACCACCATAACTTTGGTCGGTATAGT
The DNA here is from genome assembly GCF_001639065.2 of Vibrio barjaei. Classification (GTDB taxonomy): domain Bacteria; phylum Pseudomonadota; class Gammaproteobacteria; order Enterobacterales; family Vibrionaceae; genus Vibrio; species Vibrio barjaei. The sequence continues at coordinate 37,673 of NZ_LQXO02000016.1, read as the reverse complement.
CAACGATACCTGCTTTCGATGCTTCAAACTCATTGTAGAAAATCTGACCACCAAGACTGACACCGTCTAGGTTCCAATATGGGTCGCGATAATCTAACGTTACGTTTTTCTGATATTTGTTGGTCATCGCACTGATACCAACTCGGTCGCCAGAACCAGCAAAGTTATCTTGCTGAAGACCAACTTGGAAGCTGATACCTGATTCAGTACCATAACCGACACCAAAGTTAATGCTTCCTGAGTTTGCCTCTTTGACATCGTATACCAAGTCTACTTGATCATCAGAACCAGGCACACGAACTGTTTGAACATCAACCGTTTCAAAGAAACCTAATCGGTTCAGACGGTTTTTACCCGTTTCAATAGACTTCGAGTTCAACCAGCTCGATTCCATCTGACGCATTTCACGACGTAACACTTCATCTTTGGTGGAGTTGTTGCCTGTAAATCGAATATCGCGAACATAAATACGGTTTCCAGCTTCAACATTGATGACCAACGATACTTGGTTATTCTCATCGTCAAACTCTGGAATAGTACGTACCTGTGGGTAAGCATAGCCTGCTTCTCCCAAGACGCGCTTAATGTTCTCTTCTAATGCAGTAACACTGGAACCGTTATAAGTATCGCCATTCTTAAATGGAACCATACTTTCGAATTCAGCTTGTTTACCAATTAGTTGGCCACGGAACGTCACATCTTTTACTTGATAAGGTTCACCCTCATCAATACCTAGTGTGATGTAAACGCCTTTCTTGTCAGGAGAAATCGATACCTGAGTCGTATCGACTTTGAACTTTAAGTAGCCGCGATCGAGGTAGAAAGACTTAAGTGCTTCAATATCACCTGCAAGAACTTGCTTCTGGTATTTATCATCTGCAAGGAAGTTCCACCACGCAACATCTACATTCAGGTTAAAACGTGATAACAGTTCTTGATCACTGAATACGGTATTTCCGATAAAGTTGATCTGTTTGATCTTTGCCGAGACACCTTCAGAGAATACAAACTTCAAGTCGGCACGATTACGTGGCAACGGTGTAACCACCGCTTGAACCTTCGCGTTATACTTACCAACACTGTAATAAAAGTCTTCTAAGCCTTTTTCTATATTACTTAACGTCGTGCGGTCCAGTGCTTCACCGACAATAACACCTGAAGCATCAAGGTTTTGCTGTAGTTGCTCTTCCTTAATCGCGCTGTTGCCTGAGAAAGAGATACTCGCAATAGTTGGACGCTCCTTCACACGTATCACCAGTGCGTCTTTATCACGAAGTACCTTAATATCCTCAAAGTTACCCGATTGATAGAGGGCATTAATGATCTCAGAGATATCTTTACTGTCTACCGAATCACCAATACGTACAGGCATTTTCAAAAGAGCAGCACCTAATGCTACCCTTTGCAAACCTTCGATTCGAATGTCCTGTACAACAAAATCCTCAGCCCCATTCGCCGACACGCTGGTCGCTAGTAGAGATGCGAATAGAATATGCTTAATCGCCATACCTGCTCTAATTAATCCTTGCTAATACCGCTGCCTAAATTCTGATATCAAAGGCGTGTAAAATCATTAAAAATTGCTATCAGCATCAATGAGAAGATGATAGCACCTCCCACTCGATACCCCATTTCTTGTACTTTTTCTGGTACTGGTCTTCTAATTACTGCTTCAATTGCAAAGAACAATAAATGTCCCCCATCAAGCATTGGCAATGGTACTAAGTTGATAATACCTAAGTTGACACTAATCAGCGCCAAGAAACCTAAGAAATAGACCAGCCCATAATCTGCGGTTGTCCCTGCCCCTTTCGCAATCGAAATAGGTCCGCTTAGATTGTTTAGGCCAACATCACCCACGATCAGCTTTTTCAGCATAGAGATCGTAAGCTCGATAATTTGTCCTGTTTTCGCGATAGCTTTACCTACAGCTTCAACAGGTCCGTATTGAAGGTCAAAGCGATAACTCGCAGGCCACTCACCAATCTCCGGAGCGATACCCGCAAAGCCAATAACCGTGCCATCTCTCAATTCACGTGACCCTGGAGTTAATGTTGTTGTGAATCGCTCACCGTTTCTCAGCACTTGTATGGTCACAGGGCTATTAGGGTTCGCTTGAATCACATCCACCACTTGTTGCCATTGAGAGATATCTTGCTCTCCAGCCGAGACAATCGTATCACCTACCTGAAGCCCAGCCGCAGCACCTGCTCCGTCTTCGCTCACATTTGTCAGTGTTGTTTTAATCTCTGGGGTATACGGTTTAAAACCAAGCGTCCCCATAGCAGACTCTGTTTCTGGATTAAAGTTCCAGCCCGACAAATCAATTGTTAACTTTTTGTCCGTTCCTATTTGGCTATCTGATGAAACTGTGACCGTCATTTGATTATCGCCAATATGCGATACTAGCCCTAAGTTAACCGATTCCCAGTCCAAGGTTGGCGTACCATCAATGGACTTAAACTCCATTCCTGATGTTAAACCGGCTTGTGCGGCAATCGAGTGCGGGGTAACTTCACCAATAACAGGCTTGACCGCAGGAACACCAATCAAAAAGACCAGCCAGTAAGCAAAGACCGCAAAAAAGAAGTTAAATGCCGGTCCTGCACCTACAATAGCGGTTCTTTTCCAGAGAGGCTTTTTATCAAAGGCATACTTGTGATCAGCTTCAGAGACTTCATCAACTCGACTATCGAGCATCTTGACATAGCCGCCTAAAGGAATAATGGAGATACTGTACTCAGTCCCATCTTTACCGATTTTAGACCAAATAGATTTACCGAAACCTATCGAGAACTTTTCGACATACACACCGCACTTTCGCGCCACCCAAAAGTGGCCGTATTCATGGACGGCGACTAGAATCCCTAGCGCAACAATAAAGGACGCGAAGTTCCAAAGGATGTCTGTCATATCACAAATTCTCTCACTAAATCGAACGCACGAATTCTCGTGCATAGTTTCGAGCCATTCTATCTAGCTCAAGAATAGTTTCCAAGTTATCTAATTGTATAAATTCATTTGCTGAACAGACTTTCGACATAACGCGCTCATTTACCACGCTAATATCAGTAAAACGGATTTTTTCCGATAAGAAGGCCTCAACCGCAATTTCATTTGCGGCATTGATAGCCGTGGTTGCATGTTGCCCTTCAAAACAAGCATCCATTGCTAACGCTAAGCAAGGATACTTAGCATAGTCTGGAGCCATAAAAGTCAGTTCACCGATTGTCGTAAAATCAAGAGGAGCTACACCAGAAGGGATTCGGTCTGGATAAGACATCGAATAAGCAATCGGCGTTGCCATATCTGGCTGTCCCATCTGTGCCAAGACAGAACCATCATTGTATTGCACCATAGAGTGAATCACCGATTGAGGATGAATAACTACTTTTAGCTGCTCTCGATTAGTATTGAATAGCCAGCGAGCCTCAATAAATTCCAAGCCTTTATTCATCATTGTTGCTGAATCAACAGAAATTTTCGGTCCCATTGACCAATTTGGATGAGCAATTGCCTGTGCAGGTGTTACTGAAGAAAGCGCTGAAACGTCAGTATATCGAAAAGGACCACCCGAACCTGTCAAAAGGATATGATTGATACCTGATTCAGCTAAGAGGCAGTTCCCAAGGTTGGTTTGAATATTCGCAGGTAAGCATTGGAATATGGCGTTATGTTCACTATCAACCGGTAGCAACTGTGCACCAGATTCGTTTACGGCGTCCATAAATAGCTTACCAGACATGACCAATGCTTCTTTGTTGGCTAATAGTACCCGTTTACCTGCTTTCACAGCGGCAAGCGTAGGCAACAAACCCGCAGCACCGACGATGGCAGCCATTACAACGTCGACGTCATTGGATTCCGATACCATGCACATGGCTTGTTGACCAAACAGTACTTCGGTTCTCGTATCGCTAGGAAGTAGTCGCTTTAGCTCTGACGCATCCGCCTCTTCATTCAAAACAGCAAACTTGGGCTTCCATACGGAGCAAAGCTCAGCCATTTTGGCTACGTTTTTACCACCAACAAGAGCATAGATAGCGAAAGATGACAGGTTTTCTGAAACGACCTTTAAAGTGCTTGCTCCAATAGAACCAGTAGCGCCTAGAATGGTTAAATTTTGCATGCTATTACAACCGCTTATAAATCAACCAGAGAATAAGAGCTTACTCTCTGGTTGGGAAGATTAGAAAATGAGATAAAGAAGAGCAAATACAGGAAATGCTGCGGTTAGACTGTCCACGCGATCGAGGACACCACCATGACCCGGAATAATGTTACTGCTGTCTTTTATCTTCGACACTCGTTTAAACATACTCTCCACTAAATCGCCAAGCACGGAAATAACAACTGTGGCAAGAGTAATGATAGTCATACTGACATAGCTCGTAAACTGAATATCAAAGAGTAGTGAGCTTCCCCATGCAACAACCAAAGCAGCCGCGATGCCGCCAATCAACCCCTCTATCGTCTTGTTAGGGCTTACATGAGGCGCCATCTTACGCTTACCTAAGCTTTTTCCAGCAAAGTAAGCGCCACTATCGGCAGCCCAAACGATTAAACAGACAAACAGAACCAGCTTTGAACCGTAATAAGGGTCTAGGTAGTAATGCTGTCCTCTCAGGATAACAATGCTCCACAGGAATGGCAGCAAGGTTAGCAGACCAAATAGATGTCGCAATACATTAGAATGTTCCCACAGTCCTGCAGACTTAGGATACGTCATCGCTAGACCACTGGCGACAAGCCACCAGCTAAAACCAATGCCTAATAATAAAAGGTGTGATGAATCCACCAGGTTCAAAGAGACAATGTCAGACGGGACAATGAACAAAGAGAGTCCAACTGCAAGGGCAGGAGGAACTAATGCGAGCAGTCGAGAACGAGTAAGAGTAAATTGAGTCCACTCCCATGCTCCAACAAGCGTGACAGCTGCAACAAAACCTATGAACCAAGTTAATGGCAGTGAAAAAATACCCCAAACCACCAGCGGAGCTAGTACTAGGGCGGTAATAATTCGTTGTTTCAAATTAAATCGTCCTTAATTGGCTTCCATTAACGCTTTGACTTGTTCTCCGGTGCAACCGAAGCGTCTCTCGCGATTCACAAACCAAGTGATTGCCTTGATTAGGCTGTCCTCGTCAAATTCTGGCCAATACTCATCCATGAAATACATTTCGGCATACGCCATTTGCCAAAGCATAAAGTTGCTAATGCGGCATTCGCCACTGGTACGGATCAGTAGGTCGACATCTGGCAGATCGGACATAGTGACACAACGACCGATCATATCTTCAGTAATGTCTTCAGCTGACAACTCACCTCGCTCCACTAACCCAGCCAACGTCTTAGTTGCCTGTAAAATATCCCATTTCCCACCATAGTTTGCAGCGATGTTAACAACAGTACCAGTATTGTTTTCTGTCAACTTCTCTGCTTCGGCGATTTTTCTTTGCAATCTATCGTTAAAGCGAGATTTATCGCCAATGATACAAAGTCTTAGGTTATTCTGATGAAGTTTATTAATTTCACTCGATAGAACGCTAATAAAGAGTTCCATTAACAAGCCAACTTCATCTTCCGGCCTACGCCAATTCTCACTGCTAAATGCAAACAGTGTTACGGCTTGAATATTCAGTTTTGCTGCGGTGGAAATGGTCTTACGGACGGCAGAAACCCCTTTTTTATGCCCGAAAACTCGTGGTTTTCCCTTAGATTTCGCCCAACGTCCATTGCCATCCATGATGATAGCGATATGTTTTGGAAGGGAATCATTGACGATGTGTGAGTTTTGCATAAAAGAGTATAGTTATAATTCGGGTCGGACAGGGTAGCATAAAAAAACGCTGTGCTGTCAGCACAGCGTTCAAACTAGAACTGATTGATGAAATATTAGACTTCCATCAATTCTTTTTCTTTTGCTGCAAGTAGTTCATCAACATTTTTCACTGCTGCATCGGTAAGCTTTTGAATCTCGTCTTGTGCTTTACGATCTTCATCTTCAGAAATTTCTTTATCTTTCAGTAGCGCTTTCAATTCACCGTTAGCGTCGCGACGGATATTACGGATTGCAACGCGGCCACCTTCAGCTTCACCACGAACGATCTTAACTAGGTCTTTACGACGCTCTTCTGTTAGCGGAGGAAGTGGTACGCGGATAACCGTACCCGCAGACATAGGGTTTAAACCTAGGTCAGACGTCAGAATCGCTTTTTCAACTTTAGGCGCAAGCTCTTTATCGAATACTGTAATAGCAAGTGTACGTGCGTCTTCCGCAATAACGTTTGCTACTTGGTTTAGAGGTGTTGGTGCACCGTAATACTCAACAGATAGACCTTGGAGAAGGCTTGGGTGCGCGCGACCTGTGCGGATTTTAGTTAGGTTATTTTTAAGTGCTTCAACACTTTTTGTCATGCGCTCTTGAGCGTCTTGTTGGATTTCGTTAATCACAATATCACCTTAAATAATAGTAACCTGAAAGCCAGTCTGCGTTCAGGCTATGTCCTTCGATAATTCTGGTTAAGAGTGTACTCTTATTCTGCGTCGCTGATAAGTGTGCCTTCTGCCTCACCCATCACAACACGACGCAATGCACCTGGCTTATTCATGTTGAATACGCGGATTGGCATCTTATGGTCACGAGCCAATGTAAATGCCGCCAAGTCCATAACTTTCAGTTCTTTATCTAGAACTGCGTTGTAAGAAAGCTTATCACATAAAACTGCATCAGGGTTAGCCACTGGATCAGCAGTGAAAACACCATCTACTTTTGTTGCTTTAAGCACTACATCGGCTTCAATTTCAATACCGCGAAGACACGCAGCAGAGTCAGTAGTAAAGAATGGGTTACCAGTACCTGCTGAGAAGATCACCACGCGGCCTTGACGTAATTCACGAATAGCATCAGCCCAGTTGTAATCGTCACAGACACCTTTAAGAGGGATAGCAGACATAACACGTGCGTTCACATACGCACGGTGAAGAGCATCACGCATAGCTAGGCCATTCATAACCGTTGCTAGCATACCCATATGGTCACCCACAACGCGGTTCATACCCGCTTCAGCAAGGCCAGCACCACGGAACAAGTTACCACCACCAATGACCACACCAACTTGAACACCTAGTTCAACCAGTTCTTTAACCTCTTGTGCCATACGGTCAAGGATTTTTGGATCGATACCAAAGCCTTCCTCGCCTTGTAGCGCTTCACCACTAAGTTTTAACAGAATACGTTGATAAGCTGGTTTAGGGTTCGTTGTCATGAAGTATACCTTCCAAAGAGTTATCGATTAACGGTCATGGCTTGAGACTAGTATAGACTCAACTCGTGACGGCTAAAAAATGACAGATAGCCTAGTCGTAAAAAGACCGTAGCCAAGGCTACGGTCTTTTCATCAACAAATCATCAAGGATTAACCTTTCTGAGCTGCTGCTACTTCGTCAGCGAAGCTCATTTGCTCGCCCTTGTCGATGCCTTCACCAACTTCTAGACGAACAAAAGTAGCTACTGAAGCGCCACGCTCTTTAAGGATTTCGCCAACAGTTTTCTTTGGCTCCATTACGAACGCTTGACCAGTTAGAGAGATTTCGCCAGTGAATTTCTTCATGCGGCCGATAACCATCTTCTCAGCGATCTCTTGTGGCTTACCTTCGTTCATAGCGATTTCAACTTGAACTTCTTTCTCTTTAGCAACTACGTCTGCTGGAACGTCTTCTGGGTTAACGAACTCAGGCTTAGAAGCAGCAACGTGCATTGCAACGTGCTTAAGAGTTTCTGCGTCGCCTTCACCAGCAACAACAACACCGATCTTCTCACCGTGACGGTAAGTAGCGATAGCTGCGCCTTCAACGTATTGTACGCGACGGATGTTGATGTTCTCACCGATCTTAGCAACAAGAGTAACACGCTCGTCTTCGAACTTAGCTACTAGCTCTTCAGCAGTTGCTTTAGTTGCTAGTGCGTCAGCAGCTACTTTCTCAGCAAATGCTGTGAAGTTTGCATCTTTAGCAACGAAGTCAGTTTGGCAGTTAACTTCAAGAAGAGCAGCAACGCCGTTCTCTTCTTTAATGATGATCGCGCCTTCAGCAGCGATGTTACCTGCTTTTTTAGCAGCTTTAGCAGCGCCAGACTTACGCATGTTTTCAATTGCTAGTTCGATGTCGCCGTTAGTTTCAACAAGCGCTTTCTTACATTCCATCATGCCTGCGCCAGTGCGGTCGCGCAGTTCTTTAACTAGAGCAGCAGTAACAGCCATTCTCTATTCCTCAGTTGATTCTGATTAGGGTAAAAATCAGGGGCTCTCATTCGGCCCCTGATGCTAACTATAACTCAGTTTATATGAAGACTAGATGTCTACGAAACTAAGTGTGACTTCGAGCCGCTATTATTCAGCTTCTTCTACGAAACCGTCTTTGTCAGCTACAGCTGCAACGTCTTTGTTACGACCTTCTTTAACCGAGTCTGCAGCAGCGTTTAGATAAAGCTGTACTGCACGGATTGCATCGTCGTTACCTGGGATAACGTAGTCAACGCCGTCTGGGTTAGAGTTAGTATCAACAACAGCAAATACTGGGATACCTAGGTTGTTTGCTTCTTTAACAGCGATGTGCTCGTGATCAGCGTCGATTACGAATAGAGCGTCTGGTAGGCCGCCCATGTTCTTGATACCACCAAGAGACTTCTCTAGCTTCTCCATTTCACGAGTGCGCATTAGAGCTTCTTTCTTAGTTAGTTTCTCGAAAGTACCGTCTTGAGACTGTGCTTCGAAATCTTTTAGACGCTTGATAGACTGACGAACTGTTTTGTAGTTCGTTAGCATACCGCCCAACCAACGGTTGTTCACGTAGAACTGGTCAGCGTTGATTGCAGCTTCTTTAACAGCTTCAGATGCAGCGCGCTTAGTACCAACGAAAAGAACTTTACCTTTCTTCTCACCGATTTTAGCTAGCTCAGCTAGTGCATCGTTGAACATTGGTACAGTTTTTTCTAGGTTGATGATATGAACGCGGTTACGAGCACCAAAGATGAATGGCTTCATTTTTGGGTTCCAGTAACGAGTCTGGTGACCGAAGTGAACACCAGCTTTTAGCATATCGCGCATTGATACAGTTGCCATTTTAAATTCCTCTATGGGGTTAGGCCTCCACATTTCCCATGAATCCGACTTGGTATGAATGATTACTCAAGCACCCCGGAACATGTGACGAAATGTGTGTGATTTAAATTAAAGTTAATGGAAACAAAACCGAGCTCGCCGATTCGAAGAAACTAAGTCCTGTTTCCGGCGCGCTTTATACCATAATTTGGCCACTGATTTCTACAAAAATCGCAATAAATGTACAAAGTGCAATCATCACAGCAGTGAGTTTTTAACTAAACCCAACTAAAATGAATCACGTACATAACTACAAACGAGTTTTATTCTTGTTGCGCTTAATCTCGCCACTGATAGAATAACCCGTCAATTTAGAAAGCAGAGAACACAGATGTCTATCAAAATCAAAACTGAAGCTGAAATCGAAAGAATGCGTATCGCAGGTAAGCTTGCAGCAGAGCTTTTAGAAATGATCGAACCTCATGTCAAAGAAGGGGTATCGACCGAAGAGCTCGATAGAATTTGTGCTGATTACACTCGTGAACGTGGTGCTTACTCAGCCCCACTTGATTATCACGGTTATCCAAAATCAATCTGCACATCGATCAACCATATTGTTTGTCATGGTATCCCAGCAGAACAAGATGCAATGGGTACCACAGGTAAACTAAAACCGGCTGTTCTGAAAAATGGTGATATCGTCAACGTAGACGTGACCGTTATCATTCCTAACGATGAAAATGCCTCACTAGACACTCGTCCAGAAGGTTATCACGGTGACACATCAAAAATGTTCTTAGTCGGTGATGTTTCACCTGCAGATAAGCGCCTATGCATGGTTGCTCAAGAAGCACTGTATTTAGGTATGAAGACCGTCAAACCAGGCTCCACGGTTGGTGCTATCGGTACTGAGATCGAAAAATTCATTAAAACGAACAACAAGAACAATCCACGTAATAAGTTCTCTATCGTGAAGGATTTTTGTGGCCACGGTATCGGCTCTGAGTTCCATGAAGAGCCACAAGTGGTTCATTACAAAAACAATGACCGCCGTGTACTAAAAGAAGGTATGGTGTTCACTATTGAACCAATGATCAATGCTGGTAAATTTGGCTGCAGCATCGACGCTGAAGACGACTGGACAGTCTACACTGGCGATGGCAAAAACTCTGCGCAATGGGAACATACGATTGTGGTAACCAAAACAGGTTGCGAAGTATTGACCTTACGTAGTGACGAATCTATTCCTCGCCATATGAACAATATCTAGCCATTTCGATTCGATTCAAAAATATCCCCAACTATTGGGGATATTTTTTTATCTGAATCATTTTGGTATAACCGTAGTTAGAAACTTTTTTGCTTGCACGGATCGCACTCATGACTTTTCAGAGCCCAACCACATTTAGCGACGAACAACTCACGATCAGCGAGTTAAAGTCACAGTTAGAAACCTTTTCTGAACATCAGAAACAGGAGTTCTTAATTCACCACCCTATTACCGATTTGGTCCTGGGTCGCTCAGATTACATTGACCAACTACTTAAGCGGTTATGGCAGTTTACTGGTCTCGCCAACCAAACCAACCTAGCGTTAGTGGCTGTAGGTGGATATGGTCGCGGTGAGCTGCACCCACTATCGGATATCGATATTCTGGTGGTCTCGCGCAAAAAGCTTCCAGCGAACCTTGAAAGTACCATCAGTGAATTTATAACCCTACTTTGGGATCTTAGATTAGAAGTCGGCCACGCGGTAAGAACCGTTCAAGAATGCCTTGAAATCGGCCAGTCGGACTTAACCGTCGCCACCAATCTTCAAGAGGCGCGTTTGTTATGTGGCAGCGAAGACACCTTCTCCTTACTCAAAAGCCAGATTGACTCGGAAGAATTTTGGCCCTCAGAAACCTTTTATCACGCAAAAATCGAAGAACAACGCACTCGTCACGCCAAGTACCACGACACCACCTACAATCTGGAACCAGATATTAAATCAACACCGGGCGGATTGCGTGATATTCATACTCTAAGTTGGGTAGCGCGCAGCCACTTTGGAGCTACCTCTTTGTACGAGATGAGCCGATTTGGTTTCCTCACTGACGCCGAATACCGAGAACTCGTCGAGTGCCAGAACTTTCTCTGGCGCGTGCGCTTTGCACTACACATCGAACTACGACGCTACGACAATCGATTAACCTTCGCTCATCAAGCTCAAGTGGCCGAGAACTTAGGTTTTGTCGGTGAAGGTAACGTAGCGGTCGAAATGATGATGAAAGAATTCTATCGAACACTACGACGTGTCGCTGAACTGAATAAGATGTTGCTGAAACTATTTGATCAAGCCATCGTCAATAAAGGTAAGATTCAAGACGCTATCATCATTAACGATGATTTCCAGCGCAGAGGCAAACTCATAGAAGCAAGAAAGCCAGCGCTATTTCAAGCTAGACCAGAAACCATCTTAGATATGTTTATTCATATCGCTAATGACTCGAGTATTGAAGGTGTCAGCCCAGCAACATTGCGTCAGTTACGCACTGCTCGACGTCGATTAAACAAGTTTTTGCACACCATTCCGGCAGCAAGAGAGAAGTTTATGGATCTGGTTCGCCACCCGAACGCGCTGCATCGAGCGTTCCGCCTAATGCACAAACTAGGGGTTTTATCGGCCTACCTGCCCCAGTGGAGTCAGATCGTCGGACAAATGCAATTTGACCTGTTTCATGTCTATACCGTTGACGAACACAGTGTCCGCCTGCTGAATCATATTCACACCTTTAGCATCGAGGAAAACTACTCTAAGCACCCCATTTGCTGTGAGGTCTATCCTCGTATGCAGAAAAAAGAACTGCTTATCCTCGCAGCTATTTTTCATGACATAGGTAAAGGTCGAGGTGGTGATCACTCTGAGATCGGCGCTGTCGAAGCGTATGATTTCTGTATGGAACATGGCTTGTCAAAACCAGAAGCCAAACTGGTCTCTTGGTTGGTTCAAAATCACCTTTTGATGTCGGTTACCGCTCAACGTCGTGATATTTACGACCCAGATGTGATCATCGAATTTGCCAAAAAAGTTCGCGATGAAGAATACCTTGAGTATCTAGTCTGCCTCACTGTTGCCGACATTTGTGCCACGAACCCTGAGCTATGGAACAGTTGGAAGCGAACCTTACTTGCCGAGCTCTTCTATTCCACACAGCGAGCACTGAGAAGAGGCTTAGAAAATCCCGTCGATGTGCGTGATCGCATTCGACACAATCAACAACTTTCTTCAGCGCTTCTACGTAAGCAAGGCTTTAACGCTCGCGAAATCGAAGTACTTTGGCAACGATTCAAGGCTGACTATTTCCTTAGGCATACTCATAAGCAGATTGCCTGGCACAGCGAACATATCCTTAATGCCGATGACCCTTCTAAGCCTCTGGTACTGATGAGTAAGAATGCGACACGTGGCGGCACTGAAGTCTTTGTTTATTGCCAAGATCAACCTGCGTTATTTGCCACAGTCGTTGCAGAACTCGATCGCCGCAATTTTAACGTGCATGACGCGCAAATCATGACCAGTAAGGACGGTTTCGTCTTAGATACCTTTATGGTGCTTGATCAGCATGGTGATGCCATTGATGTAGAGCGACACTCTGCCGTGATCAAGCATTTGGTTCATGTCTTGGAGGATGGACGCCCTACCCGCGTGAAAACGCGTCGCGCGCCCAGAAACCTAAAGCATTTCAATGTAAAAACTCAGGTCGACTTTTTACCCACTAAGGGGAAAAAGCGCACGCTGATGGAACTGGTCGCCTTGGACGCTCCAGGCTTACTAGCAAAAGTGGGGGCAACATTTGCCCAGCTTGGCGTTAATCTACATGCGGCGAAAATCACCACTATTGGCGAACGTGCAGAAGACTTATTTATCTTAACGAGTGCAACGGGTGGCAGGCTGTCTGAAGAGGAACAGAGCCAGCTAAAACAAAAACTGCATGACACAATTTCAGAACAAATTGCTAGTTAGAAAATAGTTATCAGTAATAATGACTGGCCACACCGTCGTGGCCAGTTGTCTAAATTAAAATTGCGCATCATTTAAGCGATCTCGTCCACATTTCTCTCTTATTTGTCTAATTATCAGCTATCTACCACATTAATTGCCTGCTACAGTTGTAGAGAAAACACACTGCAATAAGAGGTAACTTATGTATCCAAACCTCACAGGTTTAGGCATTCACGATCCTAAACAAATTGAGCGTTACTCACTACGACAAGAAGCGCACAAGGATGTGTTGAAGATATACTTTCATAAGCAAAAGGGCGAGCTCTTCGCCAAAAGCGTTAAGTTTAAGTATCCAAGACAAGTAAAGAATGTTCGAGTTAACAGCAGCAGTGGCAATTACAAAGAAGTCACCGAAATTAACCGTAACCTCACGCTTGTTATTGATGAATTGAATAAACTCACCAAACCTGTAGAAGTCGCAGAAGTCGATGTTAAGCAGAAAATCCTCACCGATCTTCGCCACTTAGAAAAAGTCGTTTCTAGCAAAATTGCTGAGATTGAAGCGGATTTAGAAAAGTTAAAATAATCAAAAAAAATGCTCCCATTGGGAGCATTTTTTATAGGCTTATCTATTAAGGCGTATAGAACGTTGCAGCGCCTGGACCTACTGGTAGACCTAGTAAGAATACCCAGATGTAGAACAGTAAACTCCAACCTACCAAGAAACAGATAGAGTACGGCAACATAGTTGCGATTAGCGTACCAATACCGAGATTCTTCATATAGCGTGTTGCCACTGCCAGAATCAGTCCAAAGTAGCTCATCATTGGTGTGATGATGTTAGTGGTTGAATCACCAATACGGTATGCCGCCTGAATGGTTTCAGGAGCGTAACCAACCAACATAAGCATTGGAACAAAGATAGGTGCTGTTACAGCCCACTGTGCAGACGCTGAACCAATCATTAGGTTGATAAAGCCACACATTAGGATAAATGCGAAAAACAGAGCAGGGCCTGTTAGACCGATAGTCTGTAGGAAGTCAGCACCCGCTACAGCAAATACCTGACCAAAGTTCGTCCACTTAAAGAAAGCAACAAATTGTGCAGCAAAGAATACCAACACAATGTACATCCCCATCGAAGACATAGACTTCGACATCGCATCGATCACGTCACGGTCATTCTTCATAGAACCCGTCACTTTACCGTAAACAAAGCCCGGAATCGCGAAGAAGACAAAGATGAATGCTACGATGCTCTTCAAGAAAGGAGAGCCAGCAATCTGACCATCAGCAGTACGAAGCACGCCATTTTCAGGAACAACAGTTGATGCAATGATCGCACTTACAACCAGTACTGCAATACCTGCCATTTTCAGGCCTTTCTTTTCTACCGCAGTCAGTGAACCCATACTGTCATTAGAAAGATCTTCTGCTGCCTCTTCTTCATTGTATTTACCCAGTTTAGGCTCAACGATTTTTTCGGTAACAAAGGCACCTGTAATCGCTATGAAGAAGGTCGACACAAACATAAAGTACCAGTTAACCTCTGGGCCAACGGTATAGTTTGGATCAATCATTTGTGCGGCAGTTTCAGTAATACCTGATAGTAGTGGATCCACAGTACCAATTAATAGGTTTGCTGAATAACCACCAGATACACCAGCAAACGCTGCTGCAAGACCTGCTAGAGGGTGACGTCCTAAAGAGTGGAACAGCATCGCTGCCAATGGAATAAGTACGACGTAACCAAGCTCTGAAGCTGTGTTAGAGATAATACCTGCAAATACGACGGTTACTGTTACCATGCGCTGAGACGCACCCATAACAAGACCACGCATTGCGGCAGATAGCATGCCAGAGTGTTCAGCAATTGCTACACCCAGCATAGCGACAAGAACCGTTCCTAATGGCGCAAAACCTGTGAAGTTTTTCACTAAGTTTGTCACGATTAGCTGTAAGCCTTCTGCGTTCAATAAGCTCACGACTTTAATCATGCCGTCTGCTGCACGACCAGCAGCGCCTTCTGGGCGCGGATCGGCTACCGCTACGTCAAAGTAGCCGGCAATGCCTGACATAACTAAGATAGCAACACAGAAAATAGCAAACAGTGTGATCGGGTGGGGTAATAGATTCCCCAAGTACTCTACCGCGTCAAGAAAACGGGTAAATAGAGGCTTTTTTGGCTTGTTGTGTTTCATTGTGGCAGATGAACTCATCTGTCCCCTCCTTTTTTATTTGTCCTAGCATTCTTTACAAAGCCATGGTCGATTCCTGACAACTTTGTAAAAAAGCAGCCGCAGGGTACGTGAGGGAGCTCAACATTAAAAGCCGAAAATGTTGCTAATTGTAAATATTGCGCAATTTACATCCAGTCATTTAGCAAAAACACAACAACTTATAATGACAAAAATATAAAACAAAAAATAACAATCTCGTGACATATTTACCTTTTAGTAATATCGACAACCGATTAGGGCTAAAAAAAGCTCAACTAAATCATCATTGAAAACACACTCCGCTTCTGAAATGATGGATTGTGATTTATGTGAACTAGGACTCAATTCGTGACTTACTCATTGGAGCCAATTGGCATCATTCATTCTCCTTACAAAGAGAAGTTTGCTGTACCGAGACAACCTCGATTAGTCTCGAGCGCCACCGCAACAATTGCCTTGCAAGGTGACATCAATTGTCTAGAAGCCGTTCGTGGCCTTGAACAGTTTTCTCACCTTTGGTTGCTGTTTCTCTTTGACCAAAACCTTTCCGCAGGCTGGAAACCTACAGTGAGACCACCTCGATTAGGAGGTAATGAACGAGTCGGAGTATTAGCCAGCCGCGCGACATTTCGTCCCAATGGTATTGGGATGTCTTCAGTTGAATTAAAAGGTATTCGCAGGCAAGGTTCCCAAGTCCTTATTGATGTGGGCAGTGTTGATCTTGTCGATGGCACCCCAATAGTCGATATCAAGCCTTATATCCCTTATTCAGACTCAATCCCTGATGCCATCGGTGGCTATGCGGAATCGGAACCCGAATCGATAGAAATCGCGTTTTCAGACATCGCATTAGAGGTACTTGCTAAGGACAAAGAGGTTGCGTATAAAACGCAAGTCATCAAAGAGGTACTCGCTCAAGACCCCCGACCCGCTTATAAAAAGAGTAAGGTTGATAATAAGGAATACGGAGTGAGGCTCTTCGATTGGAACGTAAAATTCAAAATAATCGCGCAACAAGCCTTGGTAACCTCCATTGACTCTTTGTAGAAAGCAAATTGGCTGATATCATAAGCGGCTTAACTTGATTTGGGTCTTCAGCCCAAATCCTCTATTAACATAATGAACGGATACCCATAAATGCGTACCAGTAACTATCTTCTTTCTACTCTGAAGGAGACACCAAACGACGCAGAAGTTGTAAGTCACCAGCTCATGCTGCGTGCAGGTATGATTCGTAAACTAGCTTCAGGTTTATACACCTGGCTACCTACGGGTCTACGTGTTCTGCGTAAAGTCGAAAACATCGTTCGCCAAGAGATCGATAATGCAGGTGCAGTTGAGACTTTGATGCCCGTAGTGCAGCCGTTTGAACTATGGGAAGAAACAGGCCGATCTGAAAAGATGGGTGCGGAACTACTTCGCTTCACTGATCGCCACACGCGTCCGTTTGTTCTTAGCCCAACGGCTGAAGAAGTTATCACTAGCCTTGTTCGCAACGAAGTAAGTTCTTATAAGCAACTTCCACTGAACCTATATCAGATTCAAACTAAGTTCCGTGATGAGCGTCGCCCTCGTTTTGGTGTTATGCGTGCGCGTGAATTCTCGATGATGGATGCGTACAGCTTCGATATCGACAAAGAAGGTCTAGAAAAATCTTACCAAGCGATGCACGAGGCATACTGTAAAGCCTTCGATCGCATGGGTCTAGATTACCGTCCAGTACTAGCAGATACTGGCGCCATCGGTGGTAACGGTTCACATGAATTCCATGTATTGGCAGAAAGCGGTGAAGACTTAATTGCCTTCTCTTCTGAATCTGACTATGCCGCTAATATCGAAAAAGCGGAAGCGTTAGCCCCTGCCGTGGATCTTGCAGTTCCAACTCAAGAGATGACGCAGGTTGATACGCCAAATGCTAAAACCATTGCAGAACTTGTAGAACAGTTCGATCTACCAATCGAGAAAACGGTAAAAACACTGTTTGTGAAAGCGTCTGAAGAAATCGATGCACCACTGGTTGGTCTTATCATTCGTGGTGACCACGAGCTTAACGAGATCAAAGCAGAGAAACTGGCTGAAATCGCTTCACCGCTAGAAATGGCGACAGAAGAAGAGATTCGTGCTGCTATCGGCGCTGGTCCTGGCTCTCTTGGTCCAGTTGGCCTTGAACTGCCATTTATCGTTGACCGCTCTGTTGCAGTAATGAGTGACTTTGGAGCGGGCGCAAACATTGATGACAAACACTACTTTGGCATCAACTGGGGCCGCGATGTAGAGTTAGGTAAAGTTGAAGATCTACGTAATGTTGTTGAAGGTGACCCTAGCCCATGTGGTCAAGGTACTATTCAGCTTAAGCGTGGTATCGAAGTTGGTCACATCTTCCAGCTTGGCAAAAACTACTCAGAGAAAATGAACTGTGGTGTACTTGGTCCAGATGGTAAAAATACCATTCTAGAGATGGGTTGCTACGGTATCGGTGTTTCTCGTGTAGTTGCTTCTGCAATTGAGCAAAACAACGACAAATACGGCATTATTTGGCCAGATGCGATTGCTCCATTCCAAGTAGCCATAGTTCCGATGAACATGCACAAATCTGAGCGCGTTAAAGAAGCAGCAGAGAAGCTATACGCTGAACTAACTGCTGCTGGTATCGAAGTTCTGTTCGATGACCGAAAAGAACGTCCAGGCGTAATGTTCTCTGACATCGAACTTATCGGTATTCCTCATACGATCGTTATTGGCGACCGTAGCATGGACGAAGGTAACTTCGAGTATAAGAACCGTCGCACTGGTGATAAGACTCCAGTTGCCATGGAACAGATCGTAGCGCACGTTACCTCGCAGCTAGCGTAATACTGCGTTATCGCGACTGGTCCTCTGCACCAGACGAGCTAAATTTTATCTTTAAGGCCGCTTACGCGGCCTTTTTTATCACCTTCATATTCTGTTCATCTTCCCTCTTTTACTATGACCTATATCGGTAAGAACCAGGAGAACAAGATGGACTTGAAAGCACTTCTTAATCAAGCTCTCAGCTCAGATATAGCAAAACAGACCACTCAAAAAGCAAGCCAATCTTCATCCAGTTTAAGTAACGCACTTGGTGACAAAAAAACTTTGGGAGCGTTAGGTGCAGGGGCCGTTGGCGGCGGTATTCTTGGTATGCTGATGGGCTCTAAGAAAACGAAGAAAATGGGTAAAAAAGCCTTAGGTGTTGGCGGTGCTGCAGCGCTTGGTGCTCTAGCCTATAAACTGTACAACGACTACAGCAATACCAACGGAGGCAACTCTGATGTTGCCACAGTTACACATTCATCAACACCGGCCGATTTTACTCAGACTAACCAGCACGATGAATCGGTACTCAAAGCCATGATAGCCGCCGCTAAAGCAGATGGTCATATTGATGAGCAAGAAATGGCGAAAATAGAGCAAGCTCTGGCAGGGTTAGACGCAGACCCATCGGTACATCAACTTGTTCAAACTGAGATAGCAAAACCTCTCGATCCTAGCGAAATTGCTAAGCTAGCCGTCTCTCCCGAACATGGTACTGAAATCTATTTGGCGAGCCTATTAGTCGCGGATGAACAAAACTTTATGGAAAAAGCGTATTTGAAAGAACTGGCGAACCAGTTAAGTCTAGAAGAGGGGTTAGTGGCGCAGCTGAATACGCAAATCGCTCAATAAAGTAACAAGGTACCTAAGGCCTAAAACCGACCTTAGGTACATAAATTCTTATTCTTCGCTTGCAACAGCCGCAGCAGCTTTAGCAGCGCGTGCTTCCGCTTTACGCTCATTACGCTTTGCTTGGTTTTCAATGAAACCAGCTAACTCTTTATCCGCCCAAGCTTGAGCCAGCTCTTGACTCTCAAAACCCATCTCACGCTTTGAAACAACAGTGCGACGAGACGTTACTTGACGAATGATCTCTGCAGACCAACCATTACGCTTTTCCGTTAGACGGACAGTAAATTTTTTATTTTCAGACATTTATGTAGTTCCTAAAGACTTTGTTAAGGGATATTCCAGCAATGTAATGCTGGCCATCCCTAAGCCAGCGCGGTATTAGAACACAAATCGAGCGCTGACGCTCAGAGTTTTTATAAGAAAAAGTCCCCAGTGTTTCCACTGAGGACTTCATTCTATATTTGGCTGTAACGCTTGAGGCAATCGCCTCAGTTCGATTACTTGCCTACGTTCACGCGAGCGTTGCGGAACATGCGCATCCAAGCACTGTCTTCACCCCAAGACTCTGGAGCCCAAGAGTTAGCAACCGTACGGAATACACGCTCTGGGTGTGGCATCATAATCGTCACACGACCGTCACGAGTCGTTAGACCTGTGATTGCGTTTGGTGAACCGTTAGGGTTGTTTGGATACTGCTGCGTTGGGTTACCGTGGTTATCAACGTAACGCACTGCTACCGTACCTGATGCTTCTATCGCGTTTAGGTGGTCAGTGTCGCGAACCTCTACGCGGCCTTCACCATGAGAAACTGCGATTGGCATACGAGAACCTTCCATGCCATCGAAGAAGATAGAGTCAGACTTCTGAACTTCTACTAGGCTAAAGCGAGCTTCAAAACGCTCAGATTCATTACGAACGAAGCGTGGCCATAGGTCTGCACCTGGGATCAGCTCTTTTAGGTTCGATAGCATCTGACAACCGTTACACACACCTAATGAGAAGGTGTCTTCGCGGTGGAAGAAGTTCTGGAACTGGTCACGCGCTTGGTCGTTGAACAAGATAGACTTCGCCCAACCTTCACCCGCACCTAGAACGTCACCATAAGAGAAGCCACCACAAGCCACAAGACCTTGGAACTCTTCTAGTACAGCTTGTCCTGTCAGGATGTCACTCATGTGAATGTCCGTCGCTTCAAAGCCAGCACGGTCAAACGCTGCGGCCATCTCAACGTGAGAGTTAACACCTTGCTCACGAAGAATAGCCATCTTAGGTTTAGCGCCCGTCGCAATATATGGTGCTGCAACGTCTTCGTTCACATCAAAGCTGAGTTTAACGTTTAGACCTGGATCAGAGTTGTCTTTCTTCGCTTCGTGCTCTTGGTCTGCACACGCTGAGTTGTCACGCAGTGACTGCATCTTGTGCGTTGTTTCAGCCCAGATTGTACGTAGCTCAATACGCGAGCGCTCGATAACAACCGCATCACCAGAGGTGATAACAAAGTCGTCAGACGCTTCGACGCTGCCGATTACGTGAGAACATGCTTCTAGACCGTTAGTCGCTAGAACCGCTTTCACAGCTTCTAGGTCGTCATTTTTAACCTGAACAACCGCACCTAGCTCTTCGTTAAATAGTGCCGCTAGCGCATCTTCACCTAGGTCAGCAATATCAGCTTTCACGCCACAGTGACCAGCAAATGCCATCTCAGCAAGCGTTACGAATAGACCGCCATCACCTTTGTCGTGGTAAGCCACTAGCTTGTCATCACGAACAAGGGTTTGCATCGCATCGAAGAAGCCTTTTAGCTGCTCTGCGTTGTCTACGTCTGCTGGCTTATCACCAAGCTGCTTGTAAACCTGTGCCAATGCCGTTGCGCCTAGACGGTTTTTACCGTTACCTAGGTCGACAAGAACTAGAGACGACTCACCTTTGTCAGTGCGAAGCTGCGGCGTGACCGTCTTACGAACATCTTCTACACGACCAAATGCCGTGATAACTAGTGAAAGTGGAGACGTGACTTCTTTGTCTTCACCATTCTCATTCCACTTAGTTTTCATCGACATTGAGTCTTTACCTACTGGAATCGTTAGACCCAGTGCTGGACATAGCTCTTCACCTACCGCTTTCACCGCTTCGTAAAGACCTGCGTCTTCACCTGGGTGACCCGCTGGAGACATCCAGTTAGCTGACAGCTTGATACGCTTGATATCGCCGATGTCTGTCGCTGCAATGTTAGTCAGAGACTCACCTACCGCTAGACGAGCAGAAGCGCCAAAGTCTAGTAGAGCAACTGGAGTGCGCTCACCCATAGACATTGCTTCACCGTGGTAAGTGTCGTAGCTTGCTGCTGTTACTGCGCAGTTTGCTACCGGCACCTGCCAAGGACCAACCATCTGATCACGAGCAACAAGACCCGTTACCGTGCGGTCACCGATGGTGATTAGGAATGTTTTCTCTGCAACCGTTGGTAGACGAAGAACGCGATCAACCGCATCGTTCATTTCAATGCCTTCGCGAGAGATCGCAGGGCTGTCTACTTTCAGTGTTTTCGCATCACGGTGCATCTTCGGCGTTTTGCCTAGAAGGATGTCCATCGGCATGTCGATTGGCGTGTTGTCGAAGTGTGAATCTTCAAGTTTCAGTTCACGCTCTTCAGTTGCCACACCCACTACCGCGTATGGTGCGCGCTCACGCTTACAGATAGCATCGAATGCTTCCATGTTCTCTGGCGCTACCGCCATTACATAGCGCTCTTGAGATTCGTTACACCAGATCTCAAGTGGGCTCATGCCTGGCTCATCGTTTGGTACGTCACGAAGCTGGAAGATACCGCCGCGCTCACCATCGTCAACAAGCTCAGGAAGTGCGTTTGAGATACCGCCCGCGCCCACATCGTGGATAAATGCAATTGGGTTGTCTTCACCTAGCTGCCAGCAGCGGTCGATCACTTCTTGACAGCGACGTTCCATCTCAGGGTTTTCACGCTGTACTGAGGCAAAATCTAGATCTTCAGCAGACTGACCAGACGCCATAGAAGACGCTGCGCCGCCACCAAGACCGATGTTCATTGCTGGACCACCAAGTACGATTAGGCTTGCACCTACTGGGATCTCTTTCTTCTGAACGTGCTCGTCACGGATGTTACCCATACCACCGGCAATCATGATTGGCTTGTGGTAACCACGTACTTCTTCACCTGCGTGTGATGTAACTTTTTCTTCGTAAGTACGGAAGTAACCAAGTAGGTTTGGACGACCAAATTCGTTGTTAAACGCCGCGCCACCTAGTGGACCTTCTAGCATGATATCCAATGCGTTAACGATACGACCTGGCTTACCAAAATCCGTTTCCCAAGGCTGTTCGAAGCCAGGAATGCGAAGGTTAGAAGTCGTAAAGCCTACAAGACCTGCTTTTGGTTTACCGCCAATACCTGTTGCGCCTTCGTCACGGATTTCACCGCCGCTACCTGTAGAGGCACCTGGCCACGGAGAAATCGCTGTTGGGTGGTTGTGTGTTTCCACCTTCATCAAGATGTGTGCTTTCTCGTGGTTGTAACCGTACTGACGTGTTTTTGGATCTGGGAAGAAACGACCCACTTCAGAGCCTTCCATTACTGCTGCATTATCTTTATAAGCAGATAGAACGTGGTCTGGTGTCGTTTCAAATGTGTTTTTGATCATCTTGAACAGCGACTTGTCTTGCTTCACGCCGTCGATAGTCCAATCTGCATTGAAGATCTTGTGACGACAGTGCTCAGAGTTCGCCTGCGCAAACATCATCAGCTCGATGTCTGTTGGGTTGCGCTCTAGCTTAGTCACAAAGCTTTCAAGTAGGTAATCAATTTCATCTTCTGCAAGTGCAAGACCTAGCGTCACGTTCGCTTCTTCTAGTGCTTTGCGGCCACCTGTTAGTAGATCAACATCAGCTACCGGTGCTGGCTCTGCTACTTGGAACAGTGCTGCCGCTGATTCGAAGTCAGAGAAAACCACTTCCATCATACGGTCATGGATCACCGCTTTA
This sequence comes from Vibrio barjaei, assembly GCF_001639065.2. GTDB lineage: Bacteria > Pseudomonadota > Gammaproteobacteria > Enterobacterales > Vibrionaceae > Vibrio > Vibrio barjaei. The sequence goes on along the minus strand of NZ_LQXO02000016.1, from coordinate 14,665 downwards.
AGCTCAACAAGTTGAAGCTCAGTCAGTTCGCTTGATGTCTCTACATAGTATGCCGTGCCGCGCTCTAGACGAGTCACTTTGTCTAGGCCACAGTTATTGGCGATATCCGTAGATTTAGAAGACCATGGCGAGATTGTGCCAGGGCGAGGTGTCACTAGAAGCAGTGTGCCTGTTGGCTCGTGCTCTTCGATAGTTGGACCGTAAGTCAGCAACTTCTCTAATTTTTCAACTTCAGACTCATCCAGGTCTGCCGTTAGGTCGGCAAAGTGGGCAAACTCAGCGTAAATACCTGTTACTGGTAGGTTTAGTTCACGACAAAGCTCTAGTAGCTTGTTAACACGAAACTCAGAAAGAGCTGGGGAACCACGCAAAATTCTCATGTGCTTAGGTCTCTTATGCAGTTGATTGAGGTGAAATTAGTATAAATTCAAATAGTTAGCTTATAATTTTGAACTTATAACAATTTATCCTGCTCTAATGCGGCGCTATTATAGAGGATTTTTTTTTGTGACGTAACCGCTAACGCAAACGTTTTCGTCATTTTTTTTCGAATTGCAGCAAACGATATCTTCATAGTGATAAAGTGACCACTCTCGGGTGTTTATGCCTTCTTGCTTTGCCAAGCTCGTCAGCTTTGGTATAAAGACAGCACTATCGTTGTGAGATAAATGAATTAATGCAAAATCCATCTGCTGTTTATTGGTTAAATTTACGCTGGCTCAAATTACTATCCGTTTGTCTGTTAACGCTTGGAATGGCAGGCTGCCAAATCGACTCTGATCCCAAAAGTGAACTAGAGAACATTAAAGAGCGCGGAGTCCTTCGCGTCGGTACACTCAATAATCAACTCTCTTATTACATTGGTCCTGATGGTCCAACTGGCTTGGACTACGAGCTTGCAAGACAGTTTGCCGATGAACTGGGTGTGCGGTTGGAAATGAAGCCCGCTTACCGCCAAGCAAGTCTGTTTCCAGCTTTGCAAAAAGGTGAAATCGATATTATCGCCGCCGGACTAAGCCAATCTCCAGAGCGTATCAAGCGCTTTCGTGCAGGCCCTGCCTACTACTACGTAAGCCAACAGGTGGTCTATAAGAAGGGTCAATGGCGACCAAGAAACTTAGAGCAATTATTAAACAACCAGCAAGAGTTAATCGATAAAGCCGATGGTGAAGAGGTCTTTGCGATAGTTAAAGACTCACACTTTGAGCAAACGCTGGCGAATGTCGCTAACCAAAACCCAGACTTCCGCTACTACATTGATGCAAATGCTGACGTTAATGACCTATTAAAGCAGGTTTCTGAAGGCCAACTTAAGTTCACCATGGCAGACTCTGTGGAACTGTCACTTTCTCAACGGATTTATCCTGATCTCGCATTGGCGTTTGAAATGACTGAAGATCAACCGATCTCTTGGTATATGCGAAAGTCAGAAGATGAAAGCCTGTACGCGTTATTGATCGAGTTCTTTGGCCGTTTGAAGCAGACAGGTGAACTGGCGAATTTAGAAGAGAAGTATATCGGACACATTGGTGTTTTCGACTACGTTGATACTCGCGCGTTTATCCGTGCTTTAGATGGCAAATTGCCTAAATGGTCGCCTCTCTTTAAGAAATATTCGAACGAATTTGATTGGCGCTTAATCGCGGCTCTTGCCTATCAAGAGTCTCACTGGAATCCTGTGGCTAAATCGCCAACAGGTGTTCGCGGTATGATGATGCTTACATTACCAACGGCGAAAAGTGTTGGTGTTACCAACCGCTTGGATCCAGAACAGTCTGTTCGTGGCGGTGTGGAATACTTAAGACGCATTGTTGATCGTGTTCCAGATTCTATCGCGGAACATGAGAAAATCTGGTTTGCCCTCGCCTCTTATAACGTCGGTTTCGGTCATATGATGGACGCAAGACGCCTGACAAAGCGACAGGGAGGTGACCCTGATGCTTGGGCAGACGTGAAAGATCGCTTACCGTTATTACGTCAAAAGAAATATTACAGCCAAACACGTTATGGCTATGCTCGCGGCGATGAAGCAAGAAATTATGTCGAGAACATTCGTCGCTACTATCAAAGCATTATTGGCCACATAGACAAACAAATTGCCGTTGAGGCAGAAAAAGAGATCAGTACTGAAGACTTAACCGTCATTCCTCCACTGCCTCCAGAATCGAGTGATGTCGCGTCAGAAGAAGAAGCCGTAAACCAAGCCTCAGACGCAGTGTCAACCCAACAAACTGGACACTCAGGACGTTAACTATCAGGAATTTTCAAGTATGCGAATGTGATCGTACATCGCATACTTGAAATCTCATTCTCAAGCCCTTACATTAAACTTTGAGATTGATCATTCGCCAACGCTTCAGTTAGCGAGATAATCTCTTCTATTGCAAGGTACTGTCGTGCCCTCTGCAAACACTCTGCATAATCGAAACCACTCTACGACAAAGTTGGGCGGTGGATTATGTTTCGTACTCCGGCATAGATCCATTGATAAGGAAATCTATTACGCAATGATTGTGTCTAGATACAGATCGGAGAGGTTTATCTTTCGTGATAGGAGGTAGTTTTATGCTTGCAAGGAAAAGAATGCAATCTAAACACCTTAATAAGACGGTGGCAGCAAACCGCCGCAAAAGAAAAATGGCCAATAATAAGAAGAAAGTTATTTGGCGTCACCGAGCTTTTATGCAGTTACTCACTCCATAAAACACAGACAGCAAGCATCTGCCCAGCAGATGTTTGCTAAAAAAATCACTCTTCACCCTTCATCTGTTCTTCACGCTTCTTCTGCTTTATCTCTTTACGTCTGCGTTTAAAAAATGCCTGCAATTGATGACGACATTCTGCTTCTAGTAAACCAGATTCAACATCGGCATAGTGATACGATGCTTGGCTTTCAAACAAGTTTAATACGGTCCCTGCTGCGCCAGCTTTTAAATCTGGTGCACCGAATACAATCCGCTTTACACGACTGTGCAGCAGAGCTCCAGCACACATAGGACAAGGTTCTAGCGTTACATACAATGTCGTATCCAGCAATCGATAGTTTTCTAGGTTCTGTCCCGCTTTACGAATCACTTGCATCTCTGCATGCGCCGTCGCGTCGTGATGACCAATAGACTGATTCCACCCTTCAGCGATAATCTCCCCATCCTTGACTAATAACGCTCCAACAGGCACTTCACCTTCAGATTCAGCATGATTCGCCAATTCCATCGCGCGTTGCATAAAACGGCGGTCTTCATCATTAAACTCAAAGGTCATCTGTTCATCATTCATGTGTTTCTCGGCTTAATGCTTCTGATAAGTAATCAATTAGCGTTCGAACTTTCGAAGTGAGCATTCGGTTCTGCGGATACAATGCCCAAATACCCTCACGATCACCTCGATATGGAGTCAGCACTTCCACTAGGTCCCCTGCTTCCAAATATGGCTGCACATAGTAATCAGGAAGTTGTACTATGCCTAATCCTTTTAAAGCCGCATCAACGAGCGCATAACCGCTGTTGCATTGAACTCGACCTTCCACGTGAATAAGACGCTCAGACCCTTTTTCATCAAAACGCCAGTACTTTGTTGAACCTCGCAAACAGCTATGCCGCTTCAATTCCGACAATGTGTGAGGCTCACCATGATTCTCAAGGTAGGTTGGACTTGCACACACAAACATATGACGGTCGAGTAGTTTTCTTGCCATCATAGAAGAGTCTTCGAGTCGACCAAGACGAACGGCTAGGTCAAACCCTTCTTCCACCAAATTCATTTTCTGGTTAGAAAGAATCAAGTCCAATTCAATTTGTGGATGCATCAGCAGAAACTCGTGCATCAACGGCGCAAGAACTTGCTCACCAAATGTTACTGGCGCCGTCATCTTTATTTTACCCTTAGGCGTCGATTGAAGCTGAGTAATCGCTAACTCCGCCAACGCTAACCCATCAACAAGAGGTTTACAATGTTGATAGTAAGTCGCCCCAACTTCCGTTACCGAGACCTTACGAGTGGTTCTAACAAATAGTTTTACGCCGAGCTTTTCCTCCAACGCATTCACTCTGCGACTAATATTGGCTACTGATGTTGCCAATCGGTCTGCTGCGCCAGTAAAACTCTGCGTTTCTACCACAGCAACAAACTCATTGATCCCTTCCCAATTTGCCATTTCAATCCTCACTATTACTCTCATGTAATAGTGTATTTCAATTTATGCTAATTATCATTATTTAAGAAATAAATATACTAGCCCCATCTGATGCAAACGGCGTGAAGTGAACTAGTCTTACTCAAGTTAGCCGTTAGTTAATTTTGTGACCTTGTAATAATAAGGAATAACCATGACTGAACAATTTATTAAATCACGTGCTGCTGTTGCTTGGGGCCCTAACCAACCACTTAAAATGGAAGAAGTGGATGTTATGCTTCCAAAAGCTGGTGAAGTACTCGTAAAAATCGTTGCTACTGGCGTATGTCACACTGATGCATTCACTCTATCTGGCGATGATCCAGAAGGTATTTTCCCAAGCATTCTTGGCCACGAAGGTGGCGGTATTGTAGAAATGGTTGGTGAAGGTGTAACAAGTGTCGAAGTTGGCGACCATGTTATTCCACTTTACACAGCAGAATGTGGCGAATGTAAGTTCTGTAAATCAGGTAAAACTAACCTTTGCCAAGCAGTTCGTGAGACTCAAGGTAAAGGCCTGATGCCAGACGGTACGACTCGTTTCTACAAAGACGGTCAACCAATTTACCACTACATGGGTTGTTCAACTTTCTCTGAATACACCGTACTACCAGAAATTTCTCTGGCTAAAGTAAACAAAGAAGCACCTCTAGAGGAAGTATGTTTACTTGGTTGTGGTGTAACGACAGGTATGGGTGCGGTACTGAACACAGCAAAAGTAGAGAAAGGTGATACTGTTGCTATCTTCGGTCTTGGTGGCATCGGGCTATCAGCTATCATTGGTGCTCGTATGGCTGGCGCTAGCAAAATCATTGGTGTTGACATCAATGAAAGCAAGTTCGAGCTTGCTCAGCAACTTGGCGCAACTGACGTGATTAACCCGCAAAAGTTCGATAAGCCAATTCAAGAAGTGATTATCGAGATGACAGATGGTGGTGTTGATTACTCTTTCGAGTGTATCGGTAACGTCAACGTGATGCGTCAAGCACTTGAGTGCTGCCACAAAGGTTGGGGTGAGTCTGTTATCATCGGCGTAGCTGGTGCAGGTCAAGAGATCTCAACTCGTCCGTTCCAACTCGTGACTGGTCGCGTATGGCGTGGTAGTGCTTTCGGTGGTGTTAAAGGCCGTAGTGAACTACCAGAAATCGTTAACCGTTACATGGCAGGTGAGTTCGGCTTACAAGAGTTCATCACTCATACCATGCCACTGGAAGACATTAACGAAGCATTCGAACTAATGCACAAAGGCGAAAGTATTCGTACCGTTATTCACTATTAATGATTCAGGGCTCTAGTGTACTAGAGCCCTTGCTTTTAAATTGGATTGATAGAATGACCATAGAAAATGTAAGCCAAGCCAAAGTATTTGGTGGGTGGCACAAACAGTATCATCACCAATCTTCGGCATTAAGCTGCCAGATGAGATTTGCCATCTATTTACCACCAGAAGCGAGCGCTGATAATCCAGTCCCCGTCCTCTACTGGCTTTCAGGTTTAACCTGCACCGACGAAAACTTCATGCAAAAAGCAGGCGCTTTCCGCATGGCGGCAAAACTCGGTATTGCCATCGTCGCACCTGATACTAGCCCTCGCGGTGAAGATGTACCTGATGATGCCGAAGGTGCATACGACTTCGGCTTAGGCGCTGGCTTCTATGTAAATGCCACACAAGCACCTTGGAATCAACACTACCAAATGTACAACTATGTCGTCGATGAGTTGCCATCACTTGTCGAACAGCACTTCCCTGTCACACAGGTTAGATCCATTTCTGGACACAGCATGGGCGGACATGGTGCGCTGACGATTGGATTAAAGAACAGTGATAGATATCGCTCTATTTCGGCATTTAGCCCAATCAGTAATCCAATGAACTGCCCTTGGGGCCAAAAAGCACTGAGTCAGTACCTTGGTAACAATACGGATGACTGGAAACAGTATGATAGTGCTGAGCTGCTAAAAGCTAAGATGGCAACACTGCCAATTTTAGTCGACCAAGGGGAAGACGACGGATTCCTACAAGAGCAGTTAAAGCCAGAGCTGTTATTAGCTGCGGCAGAAATTTCTGGCAGTGATATAAAGCTTCGCATGCAGCCTGGTTATGACCACAGCTACTTCTTCATTCAGAGCTTTATTGAAGATCACTTACGCTTTCATGCTGGATTCTTGAAAGACTAAGTTCTAGCTATTACTTAAACTAAAAAGCCCGCCCTTTATAGAAAGGGCGGGCTTTGTTCTAACTGTCTATCAACTTACATTGTATAAGTGTATGGCGCTTGGATGCCTAGAGGGATACCTAATGCCCAGTAAGCTAGCAAGAAGATTGTCCAACCAATTAGCATTGCAATTGAGAACGGCATCATTAGTGACGCAAGTGTACCGATACCTGTCGACTTAACGTAGCGTTGGCAGTAAACCACAACTAGAGGGAAGAATACCATTAGTGGTGAAATGATGTTAGAAACAGAATCACCTACACGGTATGCCGCTTGAGATAGCTCAGGAGAGATACCTACTGCCATTAGCATTGGAACAAGGATAGGACCAATCAGTGCCCATTTCGCAGATGCAGAACCAACAAGAAGGTTTACACACGCTGTTAGCAGAATCATACCAACAATCGTCGCTTCACCAGGAAGGTTCATCGCTTTCAGACCTTCTGCACCGTAAAGCGCTAGCATAGTACCAATGTTTGATTGACCAAACGCAGCAAGGAACTGTGCACAGAAGAATGACATTACAATGTATGCGCCCATTGTTGCCATTGTGTCAGACATCGCTTTGATTACGTCATTACTGTTCTTGAATGTGCCAGAAACACGGCCATAAACGTAGCCCGGAATGATAAATAGAATGAAGATTAGAGGAACAATCGACTTCATTAATGGTGCAGAGAACGCGGTGATCTCACCTTCAGGTGAACGCAATGCCGATGTCTCAGGGATGATCGCTGCGATTAATAGCGCGATACCAGCAACCATTGACCAACCAGCAGCGCGGAACGCTTTAGATTCAGTCTCAGTAAATGTACCTAGGTCCGGTGCTTCTTCTGCATCTTCATCTACAGGTGTGTTCGCAAGACGTGGTTCAATGATTTTCTCTGTAACGTACCAACCGATAGCAACAATAATCACTGAAGATAGACCAGTGAAGAAGATGTTTGCTAGAGGGTTAACGATGTACTCAGGATCAAGAACTTGAGCAGATGTTTGCGTGAAACCAGCGAGTAGTGGGTCGATACCTGAAGGGATAAAGTTCGCAGAGAAACCACCAGATACACCAGCAAATGCTGCTGCAATACCCGCTAATGGGTGACGGCCTGCTGCGTGGAAGATGATACCACCTAGAGGAATAACCAGTACGTAACCTGCGTCCGCTGCTGTGTGCGATACAATCGCAACAAGAATTAGCATTGGCGTTAGTAGCTTAGCTGGTGTGAAGTTAAGCATCTTCTTAAGGCCCGTAGTGATAAAGCCTGAAGAGTCAGCAACACCAACACCCAGCATCGCAACAAGAACGATACCTAGCGGAGCAAAACCCGTGAAGGTTGTTACCATATTCGCTAAAAAGCTAGCCAGTGCTTCGCCAGTAAGTAGGTTGTTAACTTCTAATGCGGTACCTGTACGTGGGTTAATCAGATCAAAACTGACGTTAGATAAAAGTGCTGACGCAACCCAAACAATAACCAGTGCCCAGAAGAAAAGGATCGCAGGATCTGGGATCTTGTTACCTGCTTTCTCAATAAAGTTTAAAAAGCGATCCATTCCACTCGGCTTTGGAGCTGGCGCTTGATTAATCGATTGGTTACTCATGGTAACTCCGTGTGTGATGTTGTTATTTGTTGGTCTCATCGCGCAAGGCGAGAAGATTATATTTGCGTGACCATTTTATTTAAAAAAGACGAAAAGAGTAGATAATTTGGAACTTTTTCCATATTTGTAGACTTATTTTGCAAAAAACAGCGATTAACATAACATTTAACCAACATGTTAACGCACAAATGCAAAACAATTATCTAACTAGCACGCAAAACACCCGATTATATAAACATAGCCTATATTTTCACCACCATCTAAGCGCAAAATGCTTGCGACAATGACACTAGCATTAACTATGAGTCGTGATTCATTTACTTGATGGGGGAATGGCAAGATAGAGGCAGAAGAATTAGTCGAACTCACTAAAACGAGAAATCTGAGTGACAAGAGCAATGTTGCGTTTCACTCCCAATCGATCAGCCCAGAATACTTCGACCCTAACCGTCTTGATACTTCCATTCAAAGCTACTTTCGAGACTGTCCACTTAACATCAAACAGTGGATGTGAGCGGTCCTGTCCGTCAACAATATCCGTCGTATAATCTGCCACAGCCTGATCGGAAACTGCGGGGTCAGCCCCGCGAGTTCGAAACCACTCTAGCTTCGATTCAGCTAATCCTAGCGCTTGAATACTCTGATAAGCAAAATCAGAGCGCTGCTCCATGTCGACTTGCATTTTCGCCAGACCTAACGCACTAATTCCAAAAAGACACAATGCAACTAACACTTCAATGATACTGATGCCACTCTGTTTAAAAATCACGCCACGCCCCCTTCTTCCATAGGTAGCTGGAGGCTGAGGAACTAGAATGAGTGATGACATCATGATTGTATTGAAAGCTTAATGAATCTCGGAACAATGCAAGATGCTCGGCATTGGAGTAATCAAAAAATGCGCCTCCAGTAATCATAAAACTGCCGTCTTGATAATAAGCCGCAACTGCTTGATCTTCAGGAAAGTGTGCCGCAATACTGTCGCCCATTCCCAACCGCTGCCATTGCTCTATTGAAGGTTCAAAGTCTTGATTGAAATGAAACAAAACGCCCTTAATGCTTGCTGCGCCTTGCATCGCAAATATACCTTCATGAACTAATAACGTAATCCCATCACTCGCTTCCGATAGCGCTTTAATATCTGCTAAGTAATCATCCGATATTACACATGACCCATTTATCCAAAGATGTAAATTATTCTGTCGAAGCTGCTGGAGTATCTCTTCCCCGCAGTCTTTTCGTTCCCACAGGCCTTCTGCCGTTTGAGTTTCTAGGTTTATCTCTCTAAACATGCCGTTGGCTCTCACCACATCATGTTGATGACGAGGAACGCCAAAAAAGTCTTCAAATACGCTAAGCTGGTCATCTTGAACAAAATCGTTAGCAAAACACTTGGGTTCCGAGGAAGAGCTGCAATCACCGGCGACAGTAGTTAAGTGCTCCTGCAAACACTTCTTATGACTCATAAACTCTTCATTAGGCGCAGGACCATCACTCAATCCGTAATTAATCAGTGAACCTTTTACTGAAAGGTGACCTTTGAACCGAAATGCAGCACATTCCCAGCCTTCGTCGACTTCAATACCAGGATCTGGTGTATTGATCACTAAGGATGATTTGATTTTTATACTCGCAGAGGTTTGTATTGCCCCCGACTTTAATTCGGAAGTTGCTAAAGCAAAGCGTCGACTGACTGACTGGTTTTCTGATTTTGCTGAAGCGATCACATCGTTGCTTGTGCCGTCTAACCATAATTTGGTTGTCACTGATAATGTGTCATCGCATACCTGAATGCTTGCAGGGAGTTTCTGCGAAGGAAAATACTGAGCGATCGCACATTCCACACCACCTTCAGCGAGCCAGAAAGACTTGCGAGACTCGATTTCATTTTGTGCGCGCTTGATCTCGTAAAATGTCGTCTTATACATACCAACAAACAACATCAAAGCCAAACTCAACAGTATTGAAGTTATCATTAAAGTGACTGCTCCTAACTGATGTCTGACCCTCATTGACCATTCCTCACCATGAAGTCTCGATAAATGGACGCGGTGACAGAAGGTTTTGCTCTTAAATGTCCCTCCATCGCCAATTTAAGATACTGATTGCTCCTACTCGAAGAACCCACCTCACCGCTTATCAGCTCAAAGCGTGAAATCGCCACCAAGTTTGGTTCGAATACGGACGTACATCCTGAGACGTCGGAAAAACTAATGTCTTTTGCTCCCGACGCCAAACTTGAAACTGAACGGCAAATCTTCAGTTTTTGGTTATCGGCATCAAATTGCCAAACCACATTTTCAATTGGCCTAGACACACTAGGGTCTCTGTCGTCCCAATAAGCATATTGAATCAACATGCCATTGTTGGACACGTATACTGTCTGCGCTGAACCTTGAGGATTCAACGTCGCATTATTAAAGCCATCTGCACCAGAGCGTATGAGGTCATTTTGAATTCGCCGTGCTGTTGTTGCCAGCGCTTGCTGAAGAATAAGTAACTGCGAGCGCTCGATAACATGACGTTGGATAGAAATATAGAAGGTAACAAGTGCCGATAGCACTAACGTACTCAGAGCCATAGCAATGACAAGCTCTATCAACATGACTCCACGTACGAGATTAAGAGCACTTCTCATTTAGGACAGGCTCCAAAGCCAAACTGGATCTCGCCAACATCACATACAATCACTCGACCAGAAACACTGTGAGTCCGAATATTGATATAAGATTCCTCATCACTGTGGGGCTGTAATTTGATAGTGCCATTAGACAGTGCCATTCCGGTCAAATTATCAAACTTAATCCGATGGTTAGAATGATTGAGTGACAACTCAATGCCTTTAAACACCTCACCTTTTATTTGCCGTAACAATCTCGCATTGGGATCATTAATATCAACGCGATTCGTCACTTCAACACTCCAGTGATCAGTTTCTGAATGCTCTGAGAGCCCCAAAAAATGAACCCATAGCGGCGTATTCTGTGTAATCGACTCGGCCTTTGTTTGGATTAACAGAGCATACAGCTCATTGGCGGCTCGCGTTGCTTTGAGTTTCTTAGAAGCGTCTTGAAAGGTAGGCGCTACAGCAAAAAGCAGAGCGCCAAGAACCGCTATCGCAATGACCAGCTCAAGGAGTGAGAAGCCGCGAGATCTTTCCCAAAAAAGAATGAAACCACCTACAAATGACGACTAAGACTTGCGTTAAATTTAGCAGCCACGAAAACTATTAAAGTAAATGAAATGAGTTATTTAGGGCTAGGGAGAAAAATGAAATGCAATAAAAGTAACATGCTTCAACGCGGTTTAACCTTGGTCGAGGTTGCTATTACTTTAGCCATACTTGCTGTGATCACGGGTATTGCTTACCCAAGTTACCTGCAACAAGTTAGGAAGAGTCATCGTATGGTAGCGCTGAGCGATATGCTCGCTATTCAACACGAACTAGAGCGAGGCTATGACAACGGTTATCATTTCGATCAAATTGTTTCTGCCGGCATTTGTTCGATCTGTGACTCACAAACGACGCGATATCGGTTTGAAATAACTGCGGGCAGTACCACCGCCTACATCATCAAGGCAACGGCTCAATCATCACATGAACAAACGAAAGATAGTTGTCTGGATGATGATAAGTCGATGACATTAAACGCTTTAGGTGTGACTACTCCTGTAGCGTGTTGGGGGCAATAAAAAAGCTCGCGACTGGTCGCGAGCTTTAGTAATAGTTTGAATAATCTTAACTTGTTAGATCATCAAAAAACTTTTTAACGCCGTTGAAGAAGCCTTCTGATTTGGGCTTGTGCTTGTTAGCAGCATCACCACCGCATGACTCTTCAAATTCACGTAGTAGCTCTTTTTGACGAGAACTTAGCTTAACTGGTGTTTCAACTACAAGCTTCACGATAAGGTCACCTACACCGCCGCCACGAACGCCTTTCACGCCTTTACCGCGCATACGGAACATACGTCCTGTTTGGGTTTCTTCTGGTACTTTAAGGCTTACACGACCATCAAGGGTAGGAACTTCTACTTCGCCGCCTAATGCCGCTTGAGCAAAGCTCACTGGTACTTCACAGTATAGGTTGTTGCCTTCACGTTCAAAGATGTGATGCTCTTTCACGTGCACTTGAACGTACAAATCACCTGCTGGTGCGCCATGCTCTCCCGCTTCACCTTCGCCAGATAAACGAATGCGATCGCCGGTATCCACACCAGCCGGGATCTTAACATTAAGTGTCTTAGTCTTCTGAATACGACCTTGGCCATGACAGCTATTACAAGGGTCTTTGATGATCTTACCTTGGCCATGACAAGTAGGACAGGTTTGCTGAACCGCAAAGAAGCCTTGACGCATTTGAACTTGACCGTGTCCATGACAGGTACCACAAGTTTGTGGCGAAGAGCCTTTCTTCGCGCCGCTACCATCACAAGTCTCACACTCAACGAGTGTTGGAACTTCAATCTCTTTAGAGATACCGCGAACCGCTTCCTCCAGTGACAGCTCCATGTTGTAACGTAGATCAGCACCACGTTGTGCACGACTGCCACCACCACGGCGACCACCGCCAAAGATATCACCGAATACATCACCGAAGATATCACCGAAATCAGCACCGGCGCCACCAAAGCCGCCACCGCCCATACCACCCTGTTCAAAGGCTGCATGACCATACTGATCGTAAGCCGCTTTCTTTTGCGGTTCGGTAAGAATTTCGTACGCTTCTTTTACTTCTTTAAATTTCTCAGCAGCGGTTTCATCACCCTGGTTTCTATCTGGGTGATACTTCATCGCAAGACGCTTGTACGCCTTCTTGATGTCGCGCTCTGATGCGTCACGATCAACGCCTAATACTTCGTAAAAATCACGTTTTGACATATTGCTTGTTACCAATTACTTCGACAAACAGCCCGACGCTGTTTGGGGATTGTATCGTTCTAGATAAAAATTGGTGTTCTTATCTAGAGCGACATGACCATCGTAAACTCGATGTTTACAAACTTACGGGCGTAAAGGTTACCCCAAACGCCCGCATAAATCACTTTTCGAGAACCCAGAAGAGAGGATTCTCTAAGCTAGAAGGCTCAAGCTCAAGGAGATGACGCGTAGTTTACCTTGTCTTCATAGAGAAAGGGTAAATGAGCATCATCGACGCCGAGATTGGGTCTTCTAGCGACGAGAATTATTTTTTCTCGTCTTTTACTTCTTCGAACTCAGCATCAACAACATCGTCGTCTTGCTTAGGCTGTTCGCCAGCTTCAGCGCCAGCACCTTGTGCTTGAGCTTGTTGCTGTGCGATTTCCATTAGCTTCTGAGCGGCTGCCATTAGCGCTTGAACTTTCGCGTCAATCGCTTCTTTGTCTTCACCTTTACGAGCTTCTTCTAGCTCAGTGATTGCTGCTTCGATCTTCTCTTTCTCTTCTGCAGGTAGCGCTTCACCAGCTTCTTCTACTTGCTTACGAGTACCGTGAATCATTTGGTCTGCTTGGTTACGTGCAGCAGCTAGCTCTTCGAACTTCTTGTCCGCTTCTTTGTTAGCTTCTGCTTCTTGTACCATTTTCTCGATGTCTTCATCGCTCAGGCCGCCAGACGCTTGGATAGTGATCTTCTGCTCTTTACCAGTCGACTTATCTTTCGCAGATACGTGTAGGATACCGTCCGCATCTAGGTCGAAAGTTACTTCGATTTGAGGCATGCCACGAGGTGCAGCTTGAATGCCTTCTAGGTTGAATTGACCTAGGGACTTGTTGTACATCGCTTGCTTACGCTCACCTTGAAGAACATGGATAGTTACCGCGTTCTGGTTGTCTTCTGCTGTAGAGAAAACTTGGTTCGCTTTCGTTGGGATAGTTGTGTTCTTCTCGACTAGCTTAGTCATTACGCCGCCCATCGTCTCAATACCTAGAGACAGAGGAGTAACGTCTAGTAGAAGTACGTCTTTAACATCACCAGCTAGTACACCACCTTGAACTGCAGCACCCATTGCTACTGCTTCGTCTGGGTTCACGTCACGGCGAGCTTCTTTACCGAAGAACTCTGCCACTTTCGCTTGAACCATAGGCATACGAGTTTGACCACCAACAAGGATTACATCGTTGATGTCGCTAACTGATAGGTCAGCATCTGCTAGAGCAACTTTTAGTGGCTCAAGGGAACGTTGTACTAGGTCTTCAACTAGAGATTCTAGTTTCGCACGAGTCACTTTTACGTTCATGTGCTTAGGACCAGTTGCATCTGCAGTTACGTAAGGTAGGTTTACGTCAGTTTGAGAAGTAGAAGAAAGCTCGATTTTCGCTTTTTCTGCTGCTTCTTTAACACGCTGCATTGCTAGTGGATCGTTCTTAAGGTTGATACCTTGCTCTTTCTGGAACTCTTCAACTAGGTAGTTGATCATGCGGTTATCGAAGTCTTCACCACCAAGGTGTGTATCACCGTTAGTTGCTAGAACTTCAAATGTTTTTTCGCCTTCAACTTCGTCAATCTCGATGATAGAGATATCGAATGTACCACCACCAAGGTCGTAAACTGCGATAGTGCGGTCGCCGCCTTTCTTGTCTAGACCGTAAGCAAGTGCTGCTGCTGTTGGTTCGTTGATGATACGTTTAACTTCTAGACCTGCGATACGACCAGCATCTTTAGTTGCTTGACGCTGTGCATCGTTAAAGTAAGCAGGAACTGTGA